>JAKZES010000043.1 GCA_022548915.1 Verrucomicrobiaceae bacterium E54 | reverse complement strand
CGGATAACCTGCCGGTTTTGAGGGCAATGTCTAGCAAAAAGGAAACATCCCTTGCAACAGAGGCCCCGCAACTCCTGCGACACAAACGCCCTGCGCGAGCCGGGATTCCCAAGAAATTCGTCTTGCCAAGGCTCCGGAGCCTCCCTACCCCCTCCCCGCCCTCTGGCCCAACAAGCGCGGATAGCTCAGTTGGTAGAGCACTCGGCTTTTAACCGATTGGTCCTGGGTTCGAGTCCCAGTCCGCGTACTTTTTCTCCTTTCTAAGCCGTTTTCCCTCGTGAAACAGCTTTTCTCCCACGGGGTCCGGGGAGACTCGAACCCAGCGGGTTCGAATGCAGGAAGCCGTCCGTAACGGCGGCATTCTTCTGCGAACGCAGAGAGCCAAACTGGCATGGACGGATCCCGCGGACGTCGGAGGAGTCAATCCCAGTCCGCGTACTTCCCCCATCTTTTAATCTTTCGGCGGAATCCGCCGCGTCAGACCACCCAAAGTGGGAACAGGAATGGGAACATTACGGGGCAGATTCGGCCTACCCTATGGCTCCTGAGTGTAGGTGCCGCAGCGACTCAACCGAAGCCCATCGTTCTATTACGAGGAAATCTGCCCTTCACGAAGGCAGCATAAGTTGGAGCTCTGCAAGGGTCCCCAAGGACTCCGGTAATCATTAGCACTCTCTGTTCTTCAGGAAGCAGAATCCGTTGACGATGCGTGGCTTACGGGATTCCGAATCCGTTTGCACAGGTGTCTCTCTGATGCGAGAAACCACGGGACGGGAAACGCTTGCAATAATTGAATGAATTTATTACACTCCCTCCAATAGGACCAGTTCATGAGCAAGACCACCACCATCAGCGTCCGGGTCCCGCCGGACACCCGCGCTTGGCTTGAGCGACGTACTCACAAGATGGGAACCGCGGGCTCGGCGGCAGCCCGCATCCTTGAGGAATCGCGCCGAATGGAAACCTACCGGGGCGTCGACTTTCGGGACACGCCCGACGGCCGGCTGGCCTTTGTATCGGAAACCCGGGTGCCGGTGCATCTTTTCGCCCGCACGGTGCGCGATTATGAGGGCAACCTGCGGGAGGTGGCGACCCACTACGGCTGGCCGCTCTGGAAGGTGGAGTCGGCCTGGGCCTATACCGGAGCCTACCATGAGGAAGTCGCCGAGGATGACCGCACCTTCGACGCCCGCGACGACTTCGCAGCCCTCAAGGCGATCCTGCCAACTCTCGAAAAGGCGGTCGCCAGAGAGTGATGAAACTGCTTCTTGATGAACACCTCTCCCCGAAGTTGGTCGAAGTCGTCCGCTCACTGGCACCTTTGCTCGATATCGTGAGCATCCACCAGTGGCAGGACGGCCAATTCACCAACCAGCCGGACGAGCGCATCCTGCGGTCCGCCGCGGCGGAGGGTCGAGTGCTGGTCACCTTCGACGTGCGCACGATCCCGGCCATCCTGTCTGACTTCGCTGTCTGCGGCGAGAATCATGCCGGTGTCATCTTCATCTCTGCAAAGTCGTTTGCCTCCAACGACTTCAAGTCCCTCGCCCGGGCCATCGCGGAACGCGCTGAGCGGGCCGGCGATGAGGATTGGCGCAACCGCGTGGAGTTCCTCACCAAGCCCTGAAGGCCTGGACACGGGATCTGCTCCTCCCGACAGAATCGGCGATTCCCCCGGTCGCCCCCATCGAGACGGGGTTGTCGGGATCGCGAACATACAGGTTGGTGGTTCATACAGAATCACTCCAGGTTCGCCATCGCTCCCCGAATCCGAGTGTAGCCCCAACCCCGGTTCTCCTCCGCCATCCTGATCACCAGATCCCTCAACTCCTCTTGGGTGGGCGGGCGACCGGACCGGCGGCGTTTCCCGCTCGAATCGTACTTCTTCGCGATCAGTTTCCGGTGCCACGCCAGCAGGGTTTGCGGAGTCGCCAGCCCCACGATCTCCTTCAATCGCCCGAAGCGGATCCGCTTTGCCTTGCGCGCCAGGCGCCTCCTCTGGTCGTCAGTAAACCGCAGGCGTTTCTTTCCCTGAAGTTCCTTCAACACCCTGACCTCTTCACGAAGATACTCGATCACGTCCTGCTGCGGACGGTTCATCCAGCCGGTCAACGCCGCCGCGATCAGGGTCATCACATTCATTGGCGCAGTCTGACCGCCCGAAGACACCGGACACGACCAGAAATCGGCCCCAATACTGGCGGCCCAACCCTACTGGGTATCAGCCGATTCGGTTGTAATCCAATTTCCGGACACTACGCGACCTCCGGAGCTGGCGAACCGGCGTTGCCTTCATTCCCAGGCATCCGGTGATGCTTCCAGGAACGCTGCACCAGAACCTGCTCTACGGCATCGATGACCCCGACGGCCTTGACCAAGCGCTTCACGATGCGGCCTTGGATGCATTCATCCGGCAGCTTCCGGCCGGACTCGATACCCGGGTCGGCGAGAAAGGCCCGGCGCTCAGCGCGAGCCAGTGCCAGCATCTCGCGATTGCATCCGCAATGCTCCGGAAGCCCAGGTTGATCTTCTTCGAGGAAGCCGGCGGCAGGCTCGGTGGAGAAGATGCATGGGCATTTCACACCGCCCTGCGTCGCCTGTTCACCGGGCGGACCGTCATGATGATTCCATGCAGGGAATCGACCTTCGAACTTGCTTCCCGCACCCTGATCTTCCGCAACGGCCGGATCGTGTTCGACGGTGACGCGGCGGACGCCCCGCAAGCGAAGCAATGGCCCAAGGGATGCCTTGAAACGGGCGGGGCGTAGCCGAGAGATTGCTCGCCACCTCCGAAGGCGTCCGGCATGTTTCGGCGCCATGCACCGCTCGATCCACCTCATCATCCAGCTCGCAATGCTTGGCGCCTTGCTGCCTGGCACCGAGGCGTCCGCCGCCCGTCGCCCGGACATCCTGTTTATCGCGGTCGACGATCTCAACGACTGGATTTCGCCGCTCGGGGGTCACCCGCAGACGATCACGCCCCACTTCGACCGCCTCGCCGGACAGAGCGTGCTCTTCACCAATGCCCACTGCATCGCACCCGCCTGCGGCCCGGTCCGCGCCGCGATCATGAGCGGCGTCGCCCCGTGGAGGTCGGGCCTCTATCAGAACACCCAGCCGCTGCGTCAGGTGATGCCCGACGTGACCCTGATGCCGCGCCACTTCTCCAACCACGGCTACCACTCGTCGGGGTCCGGAAAGATCCTCCACTACGTGATCGATCCGCCGAGCTGGGACGCCTACTTCCCGGACAAGAAGGACGACGATCCATTCCCCTTCACCCTCTATCCGGAAAAGCGCCCGGTCTCGCTTCCCCGAGGGGGGCCGTGGCAGTACATCGAAACCGACTGGGGACCACTCGATTGCAGCGACGAGGAATTCGGCGGCGACCACGCGGTGAGCGGATGGGTGGCCGAACAACTCGCGCAGCCACCCGAAAAACCCTTCTTCCTGGCCTGCGGCATCTACCGTCCGCACGAGCCGTGGTTCGTCCCGCGCAAGTACTTCGAGCCGTTTCCGATCGACGAGATCCAACTGCCTCCGGGCTACCGCGCCGACGACCTCGACGACGTTCCACCGGCCGGCCGCAAGCTGGCTCGAAACCGCTATTTCCCGCACATCCTCTGGCACGGCGAATGGCGAGCCGGCGTCCAGGGCTACCTCGCGTCGATCCACTTCGCCGATGCCATGCTGGGCCGCGTGCTCGACGCCTTGGAGAAATCCCCGCGCCGCGACAGCACGATCGTGGTCCTCTGGGGCGACCACGGCTGGCACCTCGGCGAGAAGGAACACTGGCAGAAATTCACCGGCTGGAGGGCCTGCACCCGCGTCCCCTTCCTCATCGCGGTGCCACCGGGTTGCCCGGGCCTGCCCGAGGGCACCAGGCCGGGACGTCGCGACCAGCCGGTCTCGACCTTCGACACCTTCCGCACCCTGCTGACCCTGACCGGGGTCCCCGACCGCGAAGACCTGCCGGTCGGCGGCCGCGACCTCACCCCGCTGCTGGCCGATCCCGACACCGACTGGCCGCACGTCGCGATCACCCAACTCGACCACCCCGGCGACTTCGCCGTTTCGGGAAAAGACTTTCGCTACATCCACTATCGGAACGGCGGCGAGGAACTCTACGACATCCGCAACGATCCCTACGAGCACGTGAACCTGGCCGGGGATGCCGCTCACGCCGCCACGCTGGACCGGATGCGCCAACTCGGGCCGCAGGACCCGGAGCCGCTCAATACTCCCGAGGCCCTTGCCCCGGAACTGGCCAAGGCCCCGCGCATCCGCCTGACCCGCGACGTCGAGGCGCCCCCGTCCGTGGCCGAAGGAGCAGCCGTTCCGGTCATCGTCCGCAACATGAAATCCGAGCCGGTCCGCCTGCTGTGGCTCGATCCCGACGGGAGCCGCGAGCCCCGCGGCGAAATGGCGAAGGCCTCGCAACGCCTGCTCCGAACCCATGTCGGCGCGACCTGGTTGGTGGAGAGTGCCGAAGGGAAACTCCTCGGTCACTTCGTCGTCCCACCGAAAGGGGTGCAGGTGAAGGTGGAGTAGGGCGGAGCGGCGAAATCCCGGTCTTGGTTCGGGACGAACGACACTTCTTCAAGCGGGCAACCCGGTCTGAAGGTCGAAGGTCTGAGCCACCTCGAATCGTGAAAGCACGCCTGAAGTAGTGCCGTTCGGGCCAGGACATT
The DNA here is from genome assembly GCA_022548915.1 of Verrucomicrobiaceae bacterium E54. Lineage (GTDB taxonomy): Bacteria > Verrucomicrobiota > Verrucomicrobiia > Verrucomicrobiales > Akkermansiaceae > Haloferula. The sequence goes on along the minus strand of JAKZES010000043.1, from coordinate 43,344 downwards.
CACGACGTCCTTTCACGAGGTCGGCCGCATCACGCGGATGAAAGCCGCCCCGCCCCGTCATGGCGCTTCCCCCTTCGCCAGGGCTTCGGGGGACGGGTGGAAAGCGCCACTCCCCGTCGCCTGCAGCATCCTCACCGCCTGCCACGCCCCGGCGACCTCGTGGACGCGGACCATCGCCGCCCCGCGGCGGACGGCGGCGGCGATGCAGGCCATGGTTCCGGCGTCGCGGTCCGCGGGCTCGGGGAGGTCGAGCACCTCGCCAATCATGGTCTTGCGGCTCACCGGAACCATCAGCGGACGTCCGAAACGGTTCAGCCGCTCGAGTTCGCGATAAATCGTCAGGTTGTCGTCACGCTGCTTGGCGAAATCGATCCCCGGATCGAGCACGATCGCCTCCCTGGGCAAGCCCGCCTCTTCCGCCATGCGGATCTTTTCGTCGAAAAACTCCTCAAGCGCCGCCATCACATCCGGCCAGCGCTGCTCGAGCTGCGCCACCTTCGGCGGGCCGATGGTGTGCATGATCAGCAGCGACGCGCCGGCTGCGGCGCACAAGCGCGCGTTGCGGTCGTCCGGCAGGCCGCCCATGTCGTTGACCAGCTCGACGCCGAGAGGCAGCACCGCCGCGACCACCTCCGGTCGCCAGGTGTTGGCCGAAACGACCGGCGGCCAGAGCTGATCCGCGTCGCGCCGCTTCGTCTTGGCCACCACCTCCGGCCAGGCCTCGAGGAAGCCCGCAAAGCGCCGGACCTCCTCGTCGACGGCAACCGCCTGGCGGTTGGTGCGGGCGCTTTCCGCCCCCACGTCGATGACGTCCGCTCCGGCCTCGGCCTGGGCCCTGGCGATGGCCAGCGCCTCAGCGAGATCGAGCGTGCCGTCGCCGGAAAAGGAATCGTCGTTGACGTTGATGATCCCCATCACCAGCGGGCGGCGGGGAAAGCGGACTTCACGCTGCGGGAGCTTCCAGATCATCCATCGAGGTGCTCGTCGAGCCAGAGCGCGATTTCATCGACGATCTGCTGGTAGCTGCCATCGCTGAAGGAGTGTCCCTCCCCTTCGATCCGCAGGAGCCGCTTCGGCTCCCGCGCCGCCTCGAAGGCGTCGTCGCTGTCCACCGGCAGCACCACGTCGTCGGCGGTGCCATGAATCAGGAGCAGGGGCCGGTCGAGTCCCGACACCTCGTCGAAGAGGTCGCCGATCGACTCCATGTCGTCGACGTAGCTCCGCGACAGCGGGCAGTCCGGCTCGTCCCACATGTTGCCCTCGTCCGGCGTGACCTCGCCGAACTCCGCCTCGCAGAATTCCTCGGTGCGGATCATGCCGGCGAGGTGCACGAGCACCTCGAGGCGCGGATCGGTCTCCGCGGTCATCAGCCCGACGGCCGCCCCCATACTATGACCGCAGTAGGCAAGGCGGACCCCCTCGGGAAGCTGGTCGAGCAGGTCGCGCAGGTCCTCGCTTTCCTTGGTCACGGTCGCCTCGCGGAAGTCGCCTTCCGAGTCCCCGTTGCCGGAGAAGGAAATCCGCAGGCACGGCCAGCCCTTCGCCGCCAGCCCCTCGGCCACCGCCACCAGCAGTGGCCGGTCCTTGTTGCCGGTCACTCCGTGACCGAGCAGCACCAGCCGGTCCGGCCGGGTCCCCGGATGAAACGCCACGTCCAGCCGCTCTCCGCGGCGGTTCCGGAATTCGATGTTCTCAAGCATCGTCCAGCCTCCCGGGAAAGGTCAGTTCCGCCACCGCCGACTTGTCGAGTTCACCACGGCCGAGATCCATCAGGCGCCGATACTGAGCTTCGGTCGCCTTGGAAAGCGGCACGTCCACCTTCGCCGCCACCGCCAGGGCGTTGGCGATGCCGCTGTCCTTGGCGGCATGGGCGGCAGAGAAATAGCAGTCGTGGTCCCTTACCAGCATGTCCCCGGCATCGGTCTCCAGTACCCGCGAGTTCGCGCCGGTCTGGGAAAAGACCTCGCACAGGACTTCCAGGTCGAGACCGAGCGCCTTGCCGAGCCCTAGGCCCTCGGCGAGCGCGGCGGTGTTGATGTTCATCACCATGTTGACCAATGCCTTCACCTGGGCGGCGCGACCCGTTTCACCGATGTAGCGCAGCGACTTCGACAGATCCTTCAACAACGATTCCAGGTCCCGGAACACCGCCTCGTCTCCGCCGACCATCAGATACAGCGTGCCATCGCGGGCCTGGGGAATGCTCGACGCCATGCAGGCCTCCAGCGCCTTGGCACCGACCGCCTCGCAGCTTGCCGCCACCTCCTCGTGCATCGCCGGGCTGATCGTCGCGCAGTTGACGAACACCGTGCCGGCCGCGTCCTTGAGCAGGGCGTCGTCCGCGAAGATCGAGCGCATCGCCTCGTCGTCGGTGACCACCGTGAAGACCACGTCGGCCGCCGCCGTCACCGCCGCGAGGTCCGGCGCGGCCTCGCATGCGAGTTCCGCGGCGAGTTCGTCCGCCACCTCCTTCCGGAGGTCATGCACGACGACGACCTCGTGACCGCAATCCTTCATCCGGCGGGCCATGTTGGCGCCCATCCGGCCGAGTCCGACCAAACCAATCTTGTGAGCCATGCCCCGACCATGAGGCCGGTCCTCCCGGCTGTCCACCCGCCATCACCAACTTCCGCCGGTGAGACGCCGCGCCGCGGATCCGACCCGCCCGGGGTAGTCCCCGGAAAATTCCCATACGCCGTGGATCGGCGATTCACTGAGTCCCCGCTTCGCCGCGGGCGCCCCGGTTCGCAGCGCGAGAATCAGGTCGCTGTTGACCCACGGATGCTTGAACCAATAGCGATGCCCGGTGATGTCAAACCCGCGCTGTTGCTGGCCGAGTGAGGTATCGATCGCCTCCAAGCGTGGCATGGACCGGAGCACCGCCCGTTCCTCGTCGTTCAGATGCCTCGGGGCAAATCCGAGACGCCGGCCATCCCCCATCAATCGCGCCGACCACTTCAGGGCCCCGTCGGCATCCGACATGTAGACCAGCACGTCATCGCTGAGGCCGTGGATCGCGGGCAGCCGGTCGAGGAAATCCTTCACCGGCACGTCCCCCGCGGCAAAAGCCATCACCCCCAGCCGGTAGCGCTTGCGTGCGGCACCGAGGTCCCCCTGCCCGAGTGCCGCGAGTGCACGCGAATGCACCCGCGCTCCGGCGCTCCAGGAGATGATGTGGATCCGCTGCGCGCAGGTGCCGTCCGCCAGCAGGCGGATCGTCTCTGCCAGGCGGTCCGCGGACCGGCGCGCGTGATCGACATCCACGCCGTCGAGGTAGGAGAGGATCTCCTGGTGCGTCGGCCAGTCGAAGGCCACCGGAGTGAAGTCGCGGCCGGCGAAGTGTCCCAGTTCCGCGGCAAAGGCGCAGGAATGCAGGAAGTCGACCTTGGCCCCGTGGACGTAGATGACGACGTCGCGCGTGCTCGTGCGGCGGACGGCCCGATCCACCGCCGCCGCCCATCGCTTCATGACCGCCGGATCCTCGTCCGTGCCGAACTCGTCGAACCCCGCCAGGCGCAAGGGCATCGGCCGAGGCCGCGGATGGATGGTGGAGACTTCGGCGAGGACCTCCCAAGTGTCGGTCTCCTCACCGATCTCCACGGAGGCCTTTCCAAACCGGAGTGTGGCATCCACCCCGTTTCCGTAATGGTCCCCCGAGGGCCGGCGATTGGTGGAGTAGAACACCTCGACATCGGTGCGCTTTTCCGCCGCCGGGAGATGCCCGAAAGGATCCACCTTCCCGTCGAGATACATCACCGGAGTGGGCATCAACCATTGGGGCTTCGGGCCGGAACCGCAGGAAGTCAGGACGAGGGCCAAGGCGACGGCGGAGAGAAAAGAGCGCATGATGAGCGGCGAACCCTGCCCGTTTCCCGCATCGGTGCAACCTCGAAACAAGCCGCCCCTTGCGAAAGCAACCGGCCCGCCCGACGTATCCACGCATCGTGTCTTGTCTCCGCTCCACCCTTCTCGCCTTCACCGCCGGCCCCGCGCTCGCGGCGTCCCCGGGCGCGGGCTGGGAGGCCGAAGTGCTGCCGTGGCTGGAAAACTACTGCTATGACTGCCACGGCGACGGGGTAGACAAGGGGGAGCTGAGCTTCGACGACTACGACAGCATCGAGTCGATGATTGCCGACCGTGAACGCTGGAAACGCATCCGCGGCCACATCGAGCACCACCTGATGCCTCCTCCGGACGAGTTTCAGCCGCCGGTCGGGGACCGGGAAAAGATCATCCGCTGGATCGATTCCACGATCTTCCCCACCGACCCGGACAACCCGGACCCCGGCCGCGTGACCCTGCGCCGTCTGAACCGCATCGAGTACCAGAACACCCTGCGCGACCTGCTCGGGGTGACCGTGGATGCCGGGGAACTGCTGCCGCCCGACGACTCCGGCTACGGTTTCGACAACATCGGCGACGTCCTCACGCTTTCCCCGGCGCACCTCGACCGCTTTCTCGACGCGGCCCGCCTCGGGCTCGACCAGGCGGTCCGGACCACGCCGATGCCGTTTCCGTCGAAACGATTCGCGGGCAGGCAACTCGAGGGGCCGGGCCATCGCAGCGATCAGGGCCACCTGCTGACCACCAACGGCTCGATCCGCGTCCAGCCCCGCGCCCACAAGCCGGGCCGCTACCGGATCGTGGTCGGGGCCGGAGCCAGTCGCGCGGGCGACGAGGCGGCGCGGCTGGAGTTGGCGATCAACGACCGCAAGGCGGCGCTGTGGGAGATCCGTCAGACGATGGAACAACCGGGCCGCCATCATTTCGAGTTCAAGCTCGGGGAGCCGCGGGAGGTGCCGATCACGCTTTCGTTCATCAACGACTTCTACGACCCCGAAGCGGCCGATCCCGCCCTCCGCGACCGCAACGTGATCGTCAGCGAGATCCGCCTCGAAGGCCCGCTCGACGGACCCCGCCTGCCGAAGCCGGAAAGCCATCGCCGCATCTTCGGCGAGCGCCCGGATGGCGCGGATGACGAAGCCTGGGCGGCCGACATTTTCCGGCGCATGGCGCGCCGGGCCTTCCGGCGCCCTCCCCACGACGGCGAAGCCGAGCGCTACCTGCATTTCGTGCGGCTGGCGAAAGAGGAGGGACGAAGCTTCGAGGAAGGCGTGAGTCACGGCCTGGAAGCGATGCTGGTTTCGCCCGCCTTCCTGTTCCGCGAGGAGCCGCAACCCGAACCGGACAACGCCGAGCGCATCCACCCGATCAACGAACACGCGCTGGCCTCGCGCCTGTCGTATTTCCTGTGGTCGACCATGCCCGACGAGCGACTGATGCGGCTGGCCGACGAGGGCCGGCTCCGCAAGGAACTCGACGCCGAGATCGACCGCATGCTCGACTCGGACCGCTCGCGGGCGCTGATCGAGAACTTCGTCGGTCAATGGCTCCAGCTGCGGGACCTCGAGAGCGCCAATCCCTCGTCGAAGGCCTTCCCGAAATTCCGGCACCGGCTTCGCTCCCACATGAGGACCGAGACCCGGATGCTCGTCGAGCACCTCATCCGCGACGACCGGCCGCTCACCGAGTTGCTCGATGCCGACTACACCTTTCTCAACGAAGAACTGGCCCGGCACTACGGCATCGAGGGCGTCAAGGGGCCGGAGTTCCGCCGGGTCTCGCTGCAGGACAACCCGCGTCGCGGACTGCTCGGCCACGGCTCGTTCCTGCTGGTCACCTCCCATCCGCTCCGCACCTCGCCGGTCCTGCGCGGCAAGTACGTGCTGGAGAACCTGCTCGACACCGCACCCCCGCCGCCGCCGCCGAACGTGCCGCAGCTCACGCCGCCCGCGAAGCACGGCAAAGGCCTGAGCCTGCGCGAACAAATGGAAAAACACCGCGACGATCCCGCCTGCTCGTCCTGCCACGCCCTGATGGATCCGATCGGCTTCGGACTCCAGAACTTCGATGCCGACGGGACCTTCCGCACGGAGGAAAACGGTCGGCCGATCGACGCCTCCGGCCGGTTGGCCGAAGGCCAGCGCTTCCACGGACCGGATGAACTCCGGGAAATCCTGCTGCGCGACCACCGCGACGACTTCCACCGTTCGGTGGCATCGAAGCTGCTCACCTACGCCCTCGGACGCGGCACCGACTGGTATGACCGGCCGGCCATCGACGGCATCATCCGGAAAACCGAAGAGGCGGGTGGCCGCACCCGCGCCATGATCCGGGCGGTCATCCATTCCGCGCCATTCCAGTTTCGCCGGGGAGAAGGTTGAAGGATTTCGAAAAGGAACGACGTTTACACTTAGCCGATGATTCATTCCCGCCGCCGATTTCTCAAAGGTGTGGCCGCCACTCTGGCGCTGCCTTCGCTCGACTCCTTCGCCGCCTCGACCCGGGTTGCGGCCGCCCACCCGACCCGGCTGGGCTTCGTTTACATCCCCAATGGAGTGAACCTCGAAAAGTGGCTGCCGACGGGAAGTGGCCGGGATTTTGAGCTTTCCGAGTCGATGCAGCCACTCGCCGGCCTGCGCGACCAGTTCTCGGTGCTGCGCCACCTCGACCACGAAAAGGCCTTCGCCAATGGCGACGGGGCCGGCGACCACGCCCGCGCCAATGCCACCTTCCTCACCGGCTGCCAGGCCCGCAAAACCGCCGGGGCGGACATCGAGATCGGCATCTCGGTCGACCAGATCGCGGCCCGCCAGATCGGCCACCGGACCCGCCTGTCCTCGCTCGAGCTTTCCACCGATCCGCCCCGCCGCTCCGGCCACTGCGATTCCGGCTACTCCTGCGCCTACCAGTTCAACCTTTCCTGGCTCGACGAAAACACCCCCGCCCCCGCCGAACGCGACCCCCGGCTCGTGTTCGAAAAGCTCTTCGGCTCGGGCGATCCGAAGCAGGACGCCCGTCGCCGCTCCTATCGGAAGAGCATCCTCGACTTCGTGCACGAGGACGCCAAGCGCATGCAGCAGCGGCTCGGATCGACCGACCGCGGAAAGATGGACGAGTACCTGACGGCCGTCCGCGACATCGAGTCGCGCATCGAGCGCGCCGAGAAGTTCCGCTTCGAGGTCCCGGAGGAGAACCGCCCGACCGGCGTCCCCGAATCCTACAAGGAGCACATCCGCATCCAGTTCGAGTTGATGGCCCTGGCCTTCCAGACCGACTCGACGCGGATCTCCACCTTCATGCTCGCCCACGACGGCTCGAACCGCCCCTTCCCCGAACTCGACGTCCACAGCGGCCACCACGAGCTTTCCCACCACCGGGGCAACCAGGACCACCTCGAGAAAATCGCCCGGATCGACGCCTTCTACGTCGAACAACTGGCCGTCTTCCTCGAGAGGCTGAGGAACACCCGCGAGGGCGAGGGCAACCTGCTCGACCACTCGATGATCGTCTATGGCGGCGGCATCGCCGACGGCAACCGGCACAACCACGACGACCTGCCCGTACTGCTCGCCGGCGGAGGCAGCGGCCAACTCGATCCCGGCCGCTTGATCGAGGCCGAGGAGGGCACGCCGATGACCAACCTCTACCTCTCGCTGCTCGACAAGATGGGCGTCGAAGCCGAGCGCGTCGGCGACTCCACCGGCGTCCTCGAGTCGATCTGACGGTGGCGGCCCCGGAAAAGGAGCCCCGCTTCGAGCGGTTGGACCGGACCGCGCGTCGACAGAAAACCTTCCCCGAAGGGAGGCCGGGCTTGCGCTACTTGATGAAGTAGCCCGAGACGCGCCAGACGCCATCCGCCTTCATCGGTGTGATCGTCTCGACGGAATCACGCTTTCCTGAGAATGACGTCTTGAACTGGACGACGACATACTCGCCATCGGGCGCGCCCGGAAGCGAAGTCTTGTGCTCCGCAGTGACCAGCTCGCGCGACTCCACCTTGCCAAAGGGCTTCCGAACCGCAGCGATCATCCCGACCCATTGATCCTCCTTCACCTGGTCCTTGAAAAACGGCGCCGCCTGCTGCCAGCTCTTCTTGTATTCCTTGCCATCCACCAGTGCCAGCCACTCCTTTGCGGCGGAAACTGCGGCATCCGTCCTCTCGTCAGCTCTTGCGTTCCCCGGGAACAGGCTGACGGCGCATGCAAGTAGCAGCGCCCCGATCATTGCTGTCTTTTTCATCGGCTTCTCCTTGGTTGGGCTTGTTCATGTTTCGTGCCAGAAGATGAAGACGCGAAGCATGCCAGCATCCGCATCCTCGGCAACGTAGATGCGGGAAAACTCTCCATCCGGAAGGTTCGCGCTGGCTGCCCAACCGCTCGTTGAAGCCATCCACTTCTTCCACGCCTCTCCTCCAAACTTTGTGAGGTAGGGTTCGGGATCGACACTTCCGTCCCCCGATGCACGAGAGGCCTTCACCCTATCCCAAGGAGCCATATCAACGTCAGAGGACAGGCGACCCCGACCCCACGAGGCGCTGGCGCTGTCCCGTTGCTTGGATTGAATCGTCAAAAGCGGTCTGCGACAAGGGCGCTGTAAGGGGTCGTCCTCATCCGGCTTATACACTATTCCTTGTCTCGCTCTTTGAGGTCCGAAATGTCAAGACGACGTTCGGACCTCATGACATACACGATGAATACCTTCTCGTTCTCGACTCGATGGAAGATCCGTAACGGGCCGACAACGAGATGCCGGTATCGCGAATCGGGAAGATCGTGGGGGACTGGGCACATCTCGGGAAAAGTCTCCAGCAAAGCAGCCTTCTCAAAGACGGTTTGAACGAGGCGGCAGGCCGCATGGTGATCATCGAGTGCGACGTAGTCAGCGATCTGTTCGAGATCTTGAAGCGCCGGCTCGGTCCAAATCAATCGAGCCATCGGGACATCCGCTTCTTCGCCTCGGCGTGGGTGAGCACCCGGCCCTCCTCAATCGCCTTCTCACCCTTAGCGATTCCTTCAAGAAGCCCAATCCTCGCCTGCATTGCTTCGTAGCTCTCCACGTCCACAAGGTAGGCTGCCGGAAGTCCGTGCTGGGTGATCAACACGGGCTCGTGGTCGGTCGCAATCTCGGTGATGAGATCCGTCGCCCTCCGCTTTAGGGTCGTAACGAGTTCTGTTCGCACGAAGTGATACTAAAGTATCACTCGGGGCCCGGCAATCTGATTTCTTGCACAACAGTTTTGTTTGATATCCCGAGTGATCTTGTGGGGAGGATAGTCCGTGAAAGCCTGATTTTTAAGGGAATTGTTCCGGACAGGGTGTTGATATCAAGGCCACCGGACGAGAGTGGCGGTCAGCCGCCAAGGTCGGGTGATATCAACGGCTCAACTGCTGCTCCGACGGGCCGGGCTGGGGATTTCAGAAGGTGGATTTCAGATTTTGGATTTTGTGGGTTGCCTGAAGGGCTGCGCCCGACGCGATGAGCCGCCCGAGGGGATGGCGGTCCTTTTGAGAGAAGAGAAGATGCCGGTTTCATCATCGGCGGTCCTTGGGAAGAGGCCGGTTTCGCCACGGAGATCCTCGGGCAAGGCGATCCGGTCAGCGGGTGGCGAGCACCTCGTGGTAGACCGCCAGCACGCGCTCGGCGGCGCGTTGCCAGCTTGCCCGCCCGGTCTCGTCGCGCGCCTGGTTTCCGAGGGAATCACGCAACCCGGGAGCACGCAGCAGTGCCGACACCGCCCCGGCCATGGCGGCGACATCGCCGACGGGGACGACCCGGGCCGACGAAAGGACCTCGGCAACGCCGCAGTGGTCGGTCACCACCGCCGGCACGCCGTGCGCCGCCGCCTCGAGGGCCACCAGCCCGAAGGGCTCGGACTTCGACGGCAGACACAGGACGGAAGCGTCCGCCAGTTCCGCCATCACCGCGCTCCGACTCAGGAAGCCGGGAAAACGGATTCGGTCTGCGATTCCCTCATCGGCGGCGAGCCGCTTGACCTCCTCCAGCAGCTCCCCGCTGCCCACCATGGCAAACTCCGCCTGCGGCAATCCGCCGGCCACGAGCGCGGCCATCCGCACGAAGTCCTGCGGTGCCTTCTGCGGTGTCATCCGACCGACGAACAGGACCTTGCAGCGCCGCCCGGCCGTCCCGGGCCGCGGCGGGGTGCCCACCCCGTTGGGCACCACCGCGATCTTGTGGGCGGGGATCCGGTAGTACCGCTCGCAGCGTGCGGCGGTGTAGCGGCTAACGGCGATCACCCGTTCGGCCGCCCGCATGCCGGCGCGCTCGATCAGGAAGATGCGGTTGCGCTGCTCCGATCGATCGAGTTCCAGCGAGTGGAGGTGCAGCACGATCGGAAGCCCCCGCTTCCGGGCGAGTTCCATCGCCGCCGGCACCGTCAGCCAGTCGTGGGCGTGGATGAGGTCGAAATCGCCGTCGTGTCCGGTGCCGGCGAAGGCCTGCACCTGGCGCAGCAGATCGCCCTCGTAGTCCCGTCCCCCGCCGTAGGCATCGCCCGTGTCGCCGTCGGGAAGGCGGACGGTCAGGTCGACCTTGTCGCGGAGCGCCCCGGCCAGCGCCGCACAGGCCACCCCGAGGCCGCCGGTGATTTTCGGCGGATACTCCCATCCCAGCATCAGCACCTTCGGAAGACCCATCGGCCGAGCAAAACAGGGACGGCACGAACTTCAACGTTGGAGTGCGGTGGCTTGCCGCCGCTTGGGGAACCACCGACCGGCATGGAGAGCTCCCATCATCATCACGAATCCGGGAAAGCCGGTGGAACAGGTCTCACCTCGCAGATTCCGATGGCGACACCATGGATACCGACAACTCGAAAAGCGGAGGCACGCCTCCGCGGTCCAAATCCTCAGAAAATCAGCCACCAGCCGATCACAAAGATCGGGACGTCGACGATCGCGTGGCTGACCCAGCAGGGCCATACCGAACGGTAACGCAGGTAGAGCCAGCTCCACAGCAGGCCCCCGACGAAAACACCGAGCGAGGCCAGCGCCGTGACCCTCCAGTCGAACTGCGCCCACAGCGCGAAGATGTGATGCAGGGTGAAGCCGAAGGCCGATGCCACCACCGCCGCCTTGCCGCCGATCAGCTTCTCGAACTGGCGGAACACGAACCAGCGCCACACGTATTCCTCCACCAACGAATTCACCGTGATCCAGTAGATCGCGGCGCCGATGAACACGACCGGGTTCGCCAGGCCCGTGAGTTCGGCGCGCTCCCGGATCATTCCGGAGTCGATCCAGCCAAACGGGCGGACCAGGAAATAAGCGCCGAAGATCAGCAGGGAAACTGCGACACCGCTGGCCACCGCCGGACCGAAGCCCCCGTGCTCCGCCGGCGACCGGCTCCACGGCTTCCTTTCGACGAAGCGGTACCAGATCGCCGGCAGGGCCACGATCCACAGTTTCGAGAGCCCGAAAAGCACCTGCCCGACCCCCGACTCCGGCCACCAGAACATCCCCGCCAGCACCCCGAGCGACGGCACGGGCAGGAGCAGGAGCAGGGCTTGGAGCGGACGGGACATCACTGGAATTCTCGTGGCGAAACGTCCGGCCTCAATCGGTGGACTTCGCCCACTGCCGCGCCGTTTCCTTCCCCGACTCAATCATCCTCCTCGCCGATTTGGAACCGTGGAGTGCCTTCGGCTGCGGCAAGCGGGTGGTGAGAAAGACGATTTCCTTCCCCGAAGCCTCGGCGTCCTGCCGCCGCCTGCGCTTCAGTTCGGAGTTCGGAATCGTGTGGCAACAGCCGACCACTTCCGCCAGCGACATCCGCTGCGACCGCTCCAGCGGATAATCGATCTCGTGCACCAGGATCCGGTCCACCCCGGGGTCGTCGAGCCAGTGACTGAACGGAATGGCATCGGAAACCCCGCCATCCGCCAGCCATTCGCCGTCGACGAGCCGGGGACGGTAAAGGACCGGCATCGACATGCTCGCCAACACCAACTCGACGAGAGGCCCCTCGCGTCGAACCTCCCCGCTCCGGCGCGAAAGGTTGGCCACCGCCACCTCAAGGGAGGGATCCGTGATCGCCTCCAGACGCCGGTCGCCGATCAGCCGGCCGAGGCGCTTGCGCATCCGGGTGCCGCCGAAGATACCGTTGGCATAGCTCCAGGTCAGGACTCCCGGCAGCCGCAGCAACACGCCCAGATCGAAGAACGCCCGGCGAAACGACAGGCTGTTGATCTCCCTCTCCAGATCCTCGCCGCGCAGCCCCCCCGCCCACAGCGCCCCCGCCAGCGCGCCGGCCGAGGCCCCGGCGATGCGGCACGGGCGGATGCCGTGCCTCCCGAGTTCATTGAGAAATCCGCAGTGGGCGTAGTGGCCGAGCATCGACGAGGCCAGGCAGATCGCGGTGCGCGCTTCAGACATGACTCCCGGCATTGAGTTCCTTGATCTCCGAGACCTTGACCCGATCCCGCGGGTTGAGGAACAGCAACCCGCCGACCAAGGCCCAGACCAGCGAGCAGAAGAATCCGATCAACCCGGCCGCCACCGCGATGTCGGGCGCCATGCCGGTCAGGTCTTCCATCAGCACCTTCAGCGACGCCTCCCGCACCCCGAGACCGGCGATCGAGAGCGGCAGGGCACCGAGCATGTCGCTCACCGGCATCGCCACCAGCACCGGCTCCAGTCCGACTTCCGAACCCGCCGCCCGCGCACCGCACCAGGTGGTGGCGTAGAAGATCGGCAACATCACGATGGCCACCAGCAGCGAGGTCAGCGCGCGCGGCCAGTCCTTCCGATACATGTCGTAGATCTCCGGGAACCGCCGGAGAAACGCAAAGCGCCCCTCCTTCGCCCGGCCGTGGATCCGGGCGTGCACCGACGGATAGGAAAGGACGAACAGCGTGGTGACGAAGAGCATGCCGCCGATGAAGAAGACCCACGCAAACCTCATGATCGCCTTCGTTTCCACGCTCTGGCTCGCCAGCGCGTCGAAACGCCCGGCCGTCAGCATGAAGAAGACCAGCGCCATCGCCACGAAGCCGACCAGGTGGTCGAACATCACCGTCATGGTGACCGCCATCTTCCGTTCCGGGTGATCGCGGATCAGTAGAATGATCCGGGCCGCATCACCGCCGAGACCGCCGACGGCCGCGAGGTTGAAGAGATTGCCGATGAGGGTCAGCTCGGTCGCCCGCCACAAGGACACGCGGACGCCGGCCGCGGCCAGCAGCAGCCACAGGCGCAGGGCGGTGAGAAACACGGTCACTCCGGCCAGCGCGATCCCCGGCACCAGCCATTGCCATCCGAGTTCCGACGGACGGGCGAGGATCGAGTCCCTGAAATTCTCCCCCCTCAACGCCCACCAGAGGCAGGCGGCGGTCAACACCAGCTTGAGGGCGAACAGCAGCCACTTCTTCATCGCCCTCGATCCATCGCCGCGGCGCTCAGCCTTCGATGGCCTTGGCGATGGTTTCGACACTCCGGAGGACCTCCTTCGCCTTCTCCGCGTCGCCGACCTTGAGGCCGAAATGCTTCTCGATCGCCACCACCAGTTGCAGCGCGTCCACCGAATCAAGGCCCAGGCCCTCCGCCCCGAAGATCGGCGTGTCGTCGCCGATCTCCTCGGGTTCGAAGTCGAGCATCAACTCCTCGACCATCACTTCCTTGATTTTCTGCCGCAGTTCCGCTCCGTCTGACATGGTCGTAATTCCGTGATCCTCAGAAAATTCCGCCGTCGATCTTGATGGCGCAACCTGTGACGTAGCCTGCATCCTGACAAGCGAGAAAGAAGACCGCCGCGGCCACCTCCTCCGGCTTGCCGAAGCGCCGCATCGGGATGCCTGCCCGGGCCCGCTTGGCGGCTTCGGCATCCATGTGGCCCAGCGCCTCGGTCTCGATGTAGCCCGGGAGCACCGAGTTGACCGTGATCCCGGCCCGGCCGACCTCCTTCGCCAGCGTCTGCGACAAGGCCAAGACCCCGGCCTTTGCGGCGGCGTAGTTGGTCTGCCCGGCCGGCGGCAGCACGGCGCTCAGGGAGGCGATGTTGATGATGCGCCCGAAGCGGTTGCCCATCATTGGCCGGATGACCGCCCGGCAGCCGAGGAAGACCGAGTCGAGGTTGCTTGAGAGCACCGAATCCCAGGCGTCGTCCTCCATGGTCGCCAGCAGGGCGTCGCGGTGCATGCCGGCGTTGTTCACCAGCACATCGATGCGGCCATCGGCATCGACGATGGTCGCGACGGCCGCCTCCCAGGCCTCGCGCGAGGTCACCTCGAGATCGACCAGGCGGCAGCGTCCGTCGAACTCCGCCGCCAATGCCTCGGCGGCCTCCCGGCGCGACCGCACCCCCAGCCACACGCGGGCCTCGGGATCCTTTTCCAGAAAATACCGCCCGATCCCCAGACCGAGCCCGCCGTTGCCGCCGGTGACCAGAATGCTTCTCACGCCCCCATCCTTGCCGCGATGGACCACTTGGCAAGCGTGGCGCAAAGCTCTGCTTTGCGAGTGATCGCAGAAGCTCCGGCTTCGGCGCAGCGAACGGGATACGACCACCGCCACGCCCACCAATGCCGGCGGGACGCCGGCGCTTCCCTGCCTTTCCGCTTCCCGCTTCCCGATTCTCGCCCGACACTTTGCCCGGATGGAACGCCTCAGCGCCAGCATCGCGACCAAGCTCGAGCGCGAGATCCTCGCCGGCAGGCTCCCGCCGGGCGAGCGCTTGCCCTCGGAAGAAAAACTGTGCCAGCGCTTCGATGCCAGCCGCACGGTCATCCGCGAGGCGATCCAGCAACTCCGGGGCCGGGGCCTGCTGCGCACGCTCAAGGGCTCCGGCACGTTCATCGAGATTCCATCGCTGAAGGCCCTCGGCAGCGCGATTGGCACCTACTCCGCCCTGGCCGAAGACGCCGACTTCCACGAACTCATCGATTTCCGCATCGTCATCGAGAGCGAATGCGCCCGACTCAGTGCCGTCCGGGCGGGTGAACGGGCCTTGGAGAAGGTCCGTGCCGCCTTCGCCGAGATGGAACGGGCCGTCGGTGACCGCGCCGCCTTCGCCAAGGCCGACATCGCCTTCCACCGCTCCATTGCCGAAGGCTCGGGCAACCGGATCTACTCCACCCTCCTCGGGGCCCTCGAGAAGCGCTGCATCGAGTATGCCCAGGCGACCCGCGGCGACGACGACTGGTTCGACGGCGTCATCGACCAGCACCGCCGCATCCTCGAGGCCGTCGAAGCCGGCCAGGCCGATCCGGCCGCCGCGGCGATGCACCGGCACCTGCTCGAGTCGCGGCGTCGCTTCGTCGACGTGAAGTCGGGAGAGCGCTGAGGCCGCATTCCGAACGAGTGGCAAGTTTCCCCGGGAAAACAAGGGCACTCGGAAGGAATTTCGAATGCCTAATTCCCGAATGCCGAATGGAGTGCTTGGAGAAGACGACCGACCGACGAATCCCGGCGCCATCGTCGAGCGTGCCTGCGGCTCACAGCGCACCAGCAGCCCTCAAGGTTCAACAAGGGCCTTCCCCTCTCCCTTTGACACGACATTCGGCATTCGGCATTCGGCATTGCCCCGACCCGTCTGACCAAAAGCTGCAGTGACACCCGCGCACCGACAGGACGCCGTGCTCAGCGGCTTTCGAAATCGGTCCAGTAAATCCACGCCGCCCGCCGGCCATCCCCGTCGGCCTCGATCTCGATCTCACCTGCCGGGGCAAATTCGACGTCGATCCGGGCCTCGTCGTTCTCCCAATCGAGGGTTTTCTCGAACACCTCCTTGCCATCCGCCTTGATCCGCAGGGTCACGGTCACTTCGGGAAAAGCCCGCCGGACCTTGCCGCGGATCTCACGCGCCGGCCGGTCGGGCTTGAACGAGACGCGCGCTGGTGACGGGGTGACCAGGACATCATCCGCATCCTCTTCATCCCCGCCCGTCAGCAGGCGGCTCCAGAAACCGCGTCCGCCCTTGGCCACCTCACTCAGGGTTCCCACCGGATGCATGCCCTGTTTCTCGACCTTCATTCCCTGCTTGAGCAGCAACTCCCACTCCGCAGGCTTGCCCGCCAGCGCCGCACTGGGCTCGGCGACGGCCCGTTCCCGGGCGGCGAGGATGCCGGCATCCTTCGCCAGGGTCTCCCTCATCCGCTCGACCGCGAGCGCATCATCGATCTTCCCCGCCCGGGTCAGCTCCTTTTCCTCGGCCCGCAGTGCCACCTCCATCTTGTCGGAAAGCTCGATCAAGGTCCCGGCGTGCTGGCGCAGCACCCCGTCGCGGGCGGTCGCGTACTTCGCACGCATGGCCTTCAAATCATCATCCGCCCCGTCCTTGAGCGATGGCAATGAATCCGGCGCTGCCTTCATCGCCTCGATCTCGTCCCGCACCGGCACCACGACCTTGAGGTCGCCGCTCGCCTTGACCTTCTCCAGATGCCGTTCCAGCGCACCGAGGTAGCTGGCCTCAAGCTGCTTGAGTTGCTCGTCGCGGGTTGAATTGGCCTCGTCGTAGCGGGCCATGAAGGAGGTCTGGAGTTTCCCGAGATCCGCTCCGAAACCGGGCGTCATCAGGGCGAAAACAGCGAGAAGAAGGCAGCGGATCGGTTTCATAAGGGGAGCACAATGAGAGATAGAACACCGCTCAACACCAAAGGTTGTGCGAAAAATCCGCCCCGGGCTACCTGAAATCCTCCTCCCACGCCCGTTCCTCCCCGGTGAAGTAGCGGACCCGCACCTTCTTGAATTCCTCGGTCGAGTAGAGTGCCATGCGCTCACGGATTCCGGTTTCCGCCGCGATGGCATCGAGCGTGGCCTCGCACTCCCCGGCGCTCTTGCCGTGGACCATGGTGAAGAGGTTGTAGGGCCAGTCCGGGTAGCTCGGTCGCTGGTAGCAGTGGCTCACCGCCTGGAACTCCGCCATCCGCTCGCCGAGGCGCTGCAGGGCCTCGGCATCGTCCGGCGGTCCGGCCCAGACGCCCATCGCATTCGCCCGGAAACCGGCCTTGCGGTGGTGAAGCACCGCCGCAAACCGCCGCATCCGGCCGTTTCCGAGAAAACGGGCGTGCATCGCCGCCGCCTCGTCAAACCCCATCCCGAGGGTCCCGGCCACCGCAACGAAGGGTTCGGGGACCAGCTCCAGATCCCGCTGCATCAGTCGCACGAACTCGATCTCCGCTCCGGTCAAGGGATCGCTCTCCCGCCGGCTGGCCTCGGTGTAGGCGGGTGCCGCGCGGTCATCCGGCTTCGATTCGTTCCCGACATCGAAGCGGACCCCGATCTTGAAGAGCTTGAGGGTCGGCAGCAAGCGGGTCGACTCCGCCCCGGAAAGCTCGTGGAGACGATCCACCGTGCCCTCCAGCCCCAGCCGGCTGTCCGGCGGAACGGCGATCGTGTACCACAGGTTGAAGTCGTGGTTGCGCAGGTAGTTGTGGCTGACTCCGGGATGGGCGTTGATCACCTGCACCGCGGACTCGATCTTTTCCGGCGCGATCCGGGCGGCGACCAGGCTCGACGCGTAGCCGAGGCTGCGGGTGTCGAAGATCGCGCTGATCTGCCGGATCACCCGCTCCTCCTTCAGCGCCGCGATCCGGTTGAGCGTCTCCGATTCGCTCAGCCCGCAGCGTTCCCCGATCGCCGCGAAGGGCCGGCGGACGAAGGGAATCGACTCCTGCAGGGCCCCCAACAGGGCGGCGTCCTTGCTTTCATCGGCGGCAGCGTTCACGAAAAATGATCATTCGCAGCCATCATCCCAGTGCTGCCCACATCCTCCCAAATGTGGCGCAAGGTTTCACCTTGCGAGCTGCTGCCCGCGCCGCTGGCGTGGGCGCGGAGTCCTGGCACCTTCACCACAGACAGCCTCGCAATCCATCCATGGAATCCCAAGGGCCAAGGGCCCGACAGATACCAGCCCAGGCCAACGGCCTGGGTGGGGCATCACCAGATTTCCGAGAGCTGAAAGCCTGATCCATGCTTCTTCAGTCCCCACCTTTCAGCTGAGCACGAAGCGATCCCGCCGAAATAAAGGCACCCTCATGGGTGATCAAATCATCGATCCGCCAGCCCTCAGATTCGTAGACAAGCCGAACTGATGTAGCTCTGCGATTTCCTTCGTACTGAGTCCCCTCGCCCCAATCGTAGTAAACAGCGACCGTGGCAGAATCGCCATCCTCCGCAACCTCTCCCAGCGAGAACGTCGTGGGGAGATCCCATGAATTGAAGATCGTCCGATTGAACCGATCCTGATTCGCCGGATGTGGCCATGGGTGGTTCGGAGGCGGAGTCCACTCAGCCGCATCCGCGAGACTGTCATCGATCGCCTGACGCAGTTCCTTCGAGAAATAGCGCTTCTTGACGGCTTCATCCGTGAGAATATCGCGCTCACTCTTGAACAGGATCCGCATGAAGTCCCTCGAGACTTCACGAGGTGACCTCAAGTCGGATTCGATTGGCAAGGCGACACACCCGTCTAAGAAAACAGCCACTGCACAAGGGAGCATCCAATCCACCTTCACGCCCGCACCCTAGTCCCTTTTGAGCCTAGTAGAAAAGCGCTGAGTCCCTGCTACAGCCTGTTCGAATCCCGCCCTTGGGAGACCCTGCCGCCACCAAAAATGTGTCAGTCCTTCAGCCCTCGGTATCCTCCCCAATCCATACCCGGGCCGCTGCCCCGGGCTGGTATGTCGCAGGCCTTTGGCCCTTCAACCAATTCACCTGCCGGTATCGAAATTGATCGCCGGACTGACCATCTCCCCTGCAAGGAAGATCGCTGCGATCCCCAGCCCAATCAGCAGCAGCCACCCAAACCCGCGCCATCCACGGGTTGTCAACCAGTAGACAGGGAAAATCACACCTGCCGCAAGGAACCCCCAGTCCGAAGGGAACCCGGGGAGACTCTTCCTCGAATCCCAACTGATCCACCACGCCATAATGTAGCCGATCAGCAGTCGTTGGGATTGCACCGCCGACTGGCCATGAAACTTCCCATCCGAAGAGGCAACGACGTTCATCGTCGCAATGGCCAGGCAGGTCGCGAAAAACCAGAATGGAGGGCTCATCAGCAACCGCTTGCACCACCCCCTCTGCTTCATGCCGACCAATCAACCATTTCTTGAACCAAGCAGCAACAAGGCACCGTTACGCTGGCTCCGTAAAGTCGTGCCTCGGTGCTCCACACGCAGCAGTAGTCTGACTCTCGGAGTTCGATCCGAAATCCCGCTTCCCATCGGCGCGATTCCCGCTAACTCCGCCGGGTGTCCTGGCTCTTGTTGTCCGTCGGATCCGCGCTGCTGCTCGGGTTCTACGATTCGCTCAAGAAAACCGCGCTGCGTGACAACGCGGTAATGCCGGTCCTTTTCGGCGGCGTGGCGGCCTCGGCGCTGGTGTGGATCCCCTTCGCCGCCTGGTCGGCGGTTTCGCCCGGCTCCCTGCCCCACGCCTTCTTCGATGTCGCTTCGATCGGTGGGCGGGAGCATTTCCTGTTGTTTCTCAAGGCCGCACTGGTCGGCACCTCCTGGTGGCTCGGCTACCACGGGCTGAAGTCGCTGCCGCTCTCGATCGCCACCCCGATCCGGGCCACCGGGCCGATGTGGACCATCGCCCTGGCGGTGCTGTTTTTCGGCGAGGCACCGACGCCGCGCCAGTGGGCCGGTGTCTCCCTGATCCTCGTCGCCTTCTTCGTCTTCTCGCTGGTCGGGCGGCGGGAGGGCATCCACTTCCATCGCGACAAGGGCGTGTTCCTGATGATCGGGGCGACGGTGACCGGGGCCGTGTCGGCGCTCTATGACAAGTATCTGCTCCAGACCATCGGCATCGCGCCCTCGGCGGTGCAGGCCTGGTTCACCATCGACCTCGCGCTGCTGCTCGTCCCGGCGGTCATCCTTTCCCGCCGCGGACCCGATCCCCAACCCTTCCGCTGGCACTGGGCGATTCCGGTGATCGGTTTCACCCTGCTGGCGGCGGACATTCTCTACTTCGCCGCCATCAGCCAGCCCGACGCCCTGATCTCGCTGATCTCCCCGGTGCGGCGCAGTTCGGTGATCGTCTCATTCCTGCTGGGCATCTTTCTGTTCCGCGAAAGGCACCGCTACTCGAAGGGGCTGTGCGTGCTGGGGATCATCGCCGGGGTGCTGTTGCTGGCGTAGGCTGAGGAGAGCCGGCCCGGGATGTTTCTTCTCCCGAAATGGGCGGGACAGATCTCCCGCGAGCATGTTGGATGAGGCACCTTGAGCATCCGCTGGAAGCTGTTTCTCTCACTCGTCACCCTCACGGTCGGGTCGAGCGTGCTGGCCTTGTGGCTGGCCGAGCAGGAATTCCGCAACCTGATACGGGAGCGGGTCAACGAACGCTTCGAGGCGCAGGTCAAGGGCTTGCTCGATGCGCGCCGTGAGCGTCTCGACAAGGTGCGGGATGTCTGCTCGGAGCTGGCGGCGCACGAGTCGGTCCGACAACGGCTCAAGAACAAGGGGAGTCCACCCCGGGATGGCGAATTCCTGAGATCCTTCGAGGAACTCCGGGGCAAGGGAGATTTCGACCGCTTGCCCGCCGGTCGCCAGAACCCACCCGGCCGAAGCCGGAACCCGAGCCGCGACGTGCCGCTGATGGGCGTGGTGAATCTCGATGGCGAAACGCTCGCCCTGGGGCGCGCCCTTCCCGATCGCGCCAACCGGCGCCGCCGATCCCCCGAACAACTCCGCCGGCTCGCCCGCCAGCCATCCCAGGAGGTCGCCTACGTGGTGGTTGAGAAGGATCGGGGCGGCCCATCGTCCCGGCATGTGCAGGAGGTGGTCGTCACCCCGGTCACCGACGGGAGCGGCACCGCCCTCGGCTGGTTCTTCATGGGCGTCGACGCCCAGACCCGCGACGAGCAGATCTTCGAGCGTGCCGAGTCCCTCTCGGGCCGCGAGGCCCGGGCCGGGCTGGTCGTCGAGGACGAGTGGTTCGTTCCGAGGCTCTCCGAATCGGACAGGAACACCCTCGCCGCCCTTCGCAGCGAGGAGACCTGGACCGACGACCAGCCGGATCTCGTGGAGCTGAATGGCGAGCCCTTCCTTCTCGCCACCGCGAGCCTGAATCCCGACTCACCTCTCGGCCGCGGCTATCAGGTCACGCTGTTTCCGATCGGTTCACTGCTCGACGCCGTGCATGAACTGCGCTGGAAAATCGCCGGGCTCGGACTGCTGGCGACGCTTGCCGCCTCACTGGCCGCGCTGTGGCTCTCGGCCCGCTTCAATCGTCCGATCGCGGCACTGGTCGACGGCACGGAGCGGCTTCGGCGCGGCGAGTTCGACCAAGCGGTCGAGGTGCGCTCGAAGGACGAACTCGGCCACCTCGCCGAGGCCTTCAACCTCATGACCCGCGACCTCGAGCTGAAGGAACGCTATCACGAGGTGCTCGGAAAGGTCAGCGACCCCGCCGTCGCCCGGCGATTGATGGAGGGCAAACTCGAACTCGGGGGCGAAGTGGTCGAGGCCTCGGTCCTGTTCTGCGACATCCGGGGATTCACCGCCCTCACCGACGGCATGCCTCCGGGCGAGGTGATCGATTTCCTCAACGAGCACATGACCGCCCTGACCCGGACGGTCTACGAGCATGGCGGGGTGGTCGACAAGTTCGTCGGTGACATGGTGATGGCCCTCTTTGGAGTTCCGCGGTCCGGCGGTGACGATGCGCTGCGGGCGGCCCGCTGCGCCATCGCGATGCTCGAAGAGCGGCGGGCGCTGGATGAGCGGACCGGGCGCCACGTCGGGATCGGGATCGGGGTGGCCCACGGCCCCCTGGTCGCCGGCTGCATGGGTTCCAGCGACCGACTCAACTACACCGTGCTCGGCGACCGCGTGAACCTCGCCGCCCGCCTCTGCAGCGCGGCGGGCGACGGCGAGGTGCTGGTTGATTCAGCCGTCGCCGGGGCGGCGGGATCGGAATTCGGGGTCGTCGGGCACGAGCCGGTGACGCTCAAGGGCTTCGCCCGACCCGTGGCCGTCCATTCGCTGCGGACTTCCGGCACCACCCCGGAAGCTTCCGGCTGAAAAGCCCGCGCCGGACCGGGCTTTCTCCCCTTGGCAGCGGGACCTTGCGCCCTACATTGCCGGCATGCCGCAACCCGCCGGAAAGGAGAAACGAAAGCGCGTGAACGTGCGCCGACCCGATGTGATGGAAAAAGTCACCGCCGAGGTCGAGAAGCACTACCGCTCGTCAATCGTCGAGAAGATCCGCAACCACGGGGGCGAGCTGACGATCGACAACACCACCGTGCGCCTCGCCCAGCAGTTCGGTTTTTGCTACGGCGTCGAGCGCGCGATCGACCTCGCCTACGCCGCCCGCCGGGTCTTCCCCGAACAGAACATCTACCTGATCGGGGAAATCATCCACAACCCGGAGGTCAACAAGCAGCTCAGCGACATGGGCATCGTCTCGCTGCCCTGGCAGGAGCTGTCCGACGACTACGACAAGCTCGATGCCGAGGACGTCGTCATCGTGCCCGCCTTCGGCGCCCCGACCCACTTCATGGAGAAGATCGCCGACCAGGGATGCTACGTGGTCGACACCACCTGCGGCGACGTGATGAAGGTGTGGCGGCGGGTGAAGACCTACGTGAAGGAGGGCATGACCTCGATCATCCACGGCAAGGCCGGCCATGAGGAAACGGCGGCCACCGCCTCGCGCGCGCTGGGCGACGACGGCAGCGGCCACTACGTCGTGGTGCTCACGCTCGACGACACCGATTTCCTGTGCGGCTACATCCGCGAGGGCGGCGACCGGGAGGCCTTCTACAAGCGCTTCGAGAACGCGCTTTCGCCCGGCTTCGATCCGGACCTGCACCTCAAGCGCGTGGGCGTGGCGAACCAGACGACCATGCTCAAGAGCGAAACCGAGGAGATCCAGCGCCGGGTGAAACAGGCGGTGATCGACCGCGACACCGAGGAGACGAACTTCAAGTTCTTCGACACCATCTGCGGGGCCACCCAGGAGCGCCAGGACGCGCTCTTCGAAATGCTGCGCAAGCCGATGGACCTGCTGCTGGTGGTCGGCGGCTACAACAGCTCCAACACCACCCACCTGGTCGAGATCGGCGAGCAGGAACTGCCGACCTTCTTCATCCGCAACGCCAAGTGCCTCGACGACCTCCAGCAACTGGTTCACTTCGATCTTCACCGGAAGACCGAGATCCAGAGCGACTATCCCTCCGCGCTGCTGGGCGACGGCCCGGCCAGGATCGGGGTCACGGCCGGCGCCTCGTGCCCGAGCAACCTCATCGAGGACACCATCCTGCGCGTCTTCGAGATGCGCGGCATCGCGGCCGAACGGGTGCGGAGTGCCTGACGGCTCCGCCGGTCCAGTCTACTCGTCGGCAAGCCGCTCGATTTGCCCGCGCACCGTTTCGGCATCCTCCTCCATGCCCTTGCGCTCGAAGATGGCCAGCAACCGGCCCAGCAACTCGAAGTCGTTGGGATACTCATCGAGGCCCTCGAGCAGCACCTCGACGGCTCGCTCGTCATTCCCGGCGTCGACGTAGTACTCGGAAAGCCGGCATTCCATCGGCAGCAGCACCGATGGCGGCATCATCAAGGTCGCCCGGACCTGGCGGTCCGCGGCGGAACGATACCAGTTGTAGGCCCCACCGCGCTCGCCCGCCGGCAGGGTCATCGTCAGCAGGCCGCGGAACTCGCTGACCATCACCTCGAAGGCCTTGAAGGCACGCAGCCAGTGGGAAACCTCGCCGGCCGCCTGGGCCACACCGCGGGTCTTGACGAAGTTCTCGCCGATGCGGGTCAGATCGCGGGAGACCTCGCGTGCCGCATCGAGTTCACCCTTCTCCAGGGCGAACCGCCCGGCTGCGAGCGACGAATGAACCTGGTAGGACCACAGCGCGAGCGACTTCCTGCCATGCTCCGCGACCTCGTCGAGGGGAGGCAGGACCTTGGTCGCGCGACGCATGTCCCCGGGATCGCCCCGCCGCATCAGAATTCGGATCGGCAGGCTCTTGCCCTCCCACATGAGCATCCGGGCCCCGTTGGAAGTGGCCAGATCGAGCGGCACCTCGATCGCGGAGATTCCATCGGCAATCGCCAGCGCCGTCTCGTACTCGCCCTTCGATGCCAGGGCCACGGCGCGGTAGGCCTCCGATTTCGTCCACGACGGGCAATGCACCGCCTTCTGGCCATTGTCGCGCATCCAGGTCGAGTACAAGTCCGCCGCGTGGCCGAAGGCATTGGCCGCGCGGGTGTGATTCCCGCAGCGCCACTCGTAGTGGCCCAGCAAATGAAAATAGGGCGGATACTCCGGCGCGTCGGCAGCCAGCTGACGCGCCATCTCGAGGTCCTTTTCAAGCGAAGCCGCCTCGGCCCGCATCGCAAGATAGGCGTACCGCAGCCAGGTCAGCTCCGGGTTCTTCTCGATAGCCTCCGCCACCTCGGCCTCGGAGCGTTGCTGATCCGGAGTCGGCTCACCGGTCAGGTCGTAACCGCCACGGTTGAGCAGACTTTTCAGGAGCGTGAGTTGCGGGTCGCCGGGAAATTCGCGGGACGCCTTGGCAAAGGCATCCCCGGCCGCGACCGCGCCCTCGGTGAGCAACTTGGTCAGGGCGAAGACGTAGCGTTTCTCCAGGTCGGTGCCGACGCCCTGGTCGACCAGCGCGAGCATCCGGTCCAGCGCCGCGCGGCGCTGCTCGTCCATGTCCAGATTGCCGTGCACCAGGGAGAGGGCGATGCCCCAGTGCGCCATCAGGCAGTCCGGGTCCGCCCGGAGGGCCATGCAAAAGTGCCGGTAGGCCTCGAAGTCCCAGCCGGTGTGCAGGCAGACCATCCCGTGGCGCACCGACTCCTGCGCCCGTTGGTCGGTCGAACTGATCGCCATCACCACTCCCTTGGGCACCGCCGGTGGCGTCGGCGGCGGCAGCAGCGCGCGCTCGGAAATCAGGTCCTCGGCCGTGGGCAACTCCACCGGTTCCTGCTTCGCCTCCTGCGCAAGGCAGGCGGTGGCGAGGATGGACGCAATCAGCACGGGGCGCATGGCCAGACGATGCGAGCACCCGTCTTCCGGACCAAGCAAAATGAACGCTCCCCCGCCGCCGCCCGAGCCGTCGCATGGCCGGGACCGGGGCGGGCCGGCCAGGACCGCCCGGTGCCGGGCGGTGCCTGAAACGCGGGATTCGACCGGGCCCCGATTTTCGCTTCCCGCACCCGCCCGACCCCCTTAGCGTTCCGTCCATGCGCCAAATCCTTTTCCTGCTCCCGCTGGCGGCATTGCTCGCCGCGTGTGGCGGCAACGACGACCTGCCGCCGATGGTCGGCTCCGGAGCGACCGACAACACCCGGGCCGAGGCCCTCTACCAGCAGGCGAAAACCGCGGAAGATGCCGGCAAAACCAAGAAGGCGATCAAGCTCTACGAGGAGTTGGCCGACGAGATCGCCTACTCCGACCGGGCCGCCGAGGCCCGTTTCCGGCAGGCCCAGCTGCTCGAGCAGCAAGGCGAGACCCTCGATGCCTTCGACGCCTATCAGAAGCTGATCGCCCAGCGCACCGGCAGCGGCTATTACAAGCAGGCCTTTGATCGCCAGAGTGCCCTGGCCTTCTCCGCCGCCGACGGCGACATCTCCGACAGTTTCTTCGGCATCAAGTCCGGGCTCGCGGCCAACAAGGTCATCGGCATGCTCCAGAAGGTCGCCGACAATGCGCCCCGGTCACCGGTTGCCGCCGAAGCCGACTACCGGATTGGTGAAATCCACGTGCGCGACGGAAAGGTCAACGAGGCGGTGGTCGCCTTCCGCGAAGTCGTCGAGAACTACCCGACCTCACCCCAGGCGCCCGAGGCCCAGTTCCGCATCGGTGAGATCCTGCTGGAAGAAGCGAATGAAGGAAACCAGGACCAGGCCAACCTCAACCGCGCCAAGGAGGCGCTGCAGGATTACCTGAGCCAGTTCCCGGGCCACAAGCGCAATGCGGAAGCGCGCCGGATGATCTCGAACATCGGGGGACGCGACTTGCAGAACTCCTACGACATCGGCGTCTTTTACGAGAAGAAGGGCGAATACAGCTCGGCCCGCTACTACTACGAGGAAGTGATCCGCAGAACCAAGTCGGGCGAGCTTCACGACAAGGCGCAGGCGCGCCTGAATGCCCTCAACTCCAATTGATCCCCGGTTCACCCATGCGCCTTCTCGCCTCCCTCCTCGCCCTCGCCCTCGTCGGCTGCGCCGGCTACACGCTGGATGGCGCCAAGCCCGCCGCGATGAGCGGGGTCGAATCGATCTCGGTGAAGATGTTCGCCAACGACACCCTTCATCCGCGCGCCGAAGTGATCGCCACCTCCGCGGTCAACGCCGCCTTCGTTCAGGACGGCACCTACCGCATCGCCTCGATCGACGATGCCGACGCCGTGCTCGAGGGCAGGATCGAGGAGATCAAGTACGCGCAGAACCGCGCGACCCGCCTCGACACCCTGCGCCCGGAGGAATTGCAGAACACGGTGACGCTGCAGTGGACCCTGCGGGATTCCAGCGACCCCAGCCGGGTCCTCGCGACCGGCCGCTCGGTGGGGGTGTCGCGCTTCTTCGTCGACTCGAACCTGCAGACCGCGCGCAACAACGCGCTGCCCGATGCCCTGCGCCGGGCCGGCGAAGCCCTCGTTTCCCGGCTGGCGGACGGTTTCTAAGGAGCGCCGGTCATGAAACCGGCTTCGCCTCTCCACCCCAACCCCACCGCTTCGGGAGAATCCCCGCGATGATCTCCCTCGTTCCCACACCGATCGGCAACCTCGGCGACATCACCCGCCGCTCGGTCGAGATCCTCGAAAACGCCGACCGCATCGCCTGCGAGGACACCCGCCAGACCGGCAAGCTGCTGGCCCACCTCGGCATCCGGGGAAAGCCGCTCGTCTCGCTCCACGAACACAACGAGGTCCGGCGCATCCCCGAGCTCATCGCCGCCGCGCAATCGGGTGAAGCGATCGCGGTCGTCAGCGACGCCGGCATGCCGGGCGTGTCCGATCCCGGATACCGGATCGTCCAGGCCTGCCTTGAAGCCGACGTCGAACTCGAGGTGCTTCCCGGACCCTCCGCCGTGCTCACCGCGCTCGTTGGCTCAGGCCTGCCGGTCCACGCCTTTCACTTCCACGGTTTTCTTCCGGTGAAAAAGGGCAAACGCCTCAAGGCGCTTGAGAGTGCCCTCGATGCGGAGGGAACCACGCTCTTCTTCGAGTCCCCGCACCGCATTGTCTCCACCCTCGAAGTCCTTGCCGGTGCCCGTCCCGACGCCCGCTGCTGCGTCGCCCGGGAACTGACCAAGAAGTTCGAGACCTACCACCGCGGGACCGCCGCCGAGTTGCTCGCCCATTTCCAGGCCCACCCGCCCAAAGGCGAAATCGTCTTCCTGCTCAGCGGCGATGCCAAGGGCTGAAACCCAGCCGCCGCGATCATGGAACCCCGGCCATTCGACATTTGGCATTTAACATTCGTCATTTGAGGCGCAGCCTCGCGCCATGCCCGCCTTTTCCACCTGTTGGAACAACTCGCGCCATCACGATGGCGAGGCGATGGTGGACGAAATTCTCGAGCTTGGATTTTCCGAGCTGGAACTCTCCCATGGCATGACCATCGCCAAGCTGCCCGGGCTGCGGAAGGCCTTCGCCGACGGGCGCTTCACCTGCGTCGGGGTGCACAACTACTTCCCCTCGCCCGTCGAGGTCATGATCGACGCGCCCGACGCCTACGAGTTCACCTCGCACCGTTCGTCGGATCGCGAACGGGCGATGGACATGACTTTCAAGACGCTCGAGATCGCCGCCGAGTTCAAGGCTCGCTACGTGGTCCTGCACATGGGATCGGTGCCGATGAAGCCGAAGAAGTGGACCAAGGCCCTGACCGCCATGCTCGCCGACGGCGAGGGCACCTCCCCGGCCTTCGCCAAGCGACGAATCGCCTTCATCAAGAAGCGCGAGAAGGTCGCCCCCCTCTACTACCAGCGGGCGATCGACGCGCTGGAAGCCCTCGCGGAAAAAGCGTCGGAACTCGACCTGGTGCTGGCGGTCGAGTCGCGGTCGCGGTTCGAGGACATGCCGACCGAGCGCGAAATGCTGCGGCTTCAGGAGCACTTCAAGGATCGACCACAGGTGCGCTACTGGCATGACTTCGGCCACGTCCAGCTCAAGCACAACCTCGGACTGCTGGATCACGCCGAATGGCTCGGGGAGGTCTCACCCTACCTCTTCGGCGCCCACGTTCACGACGTCCAATGGCCGGCCCGCGATCATCGCGTCCCGTTCACCGGCGAGCTCGATTTCAAGAGCCTGATTCCGCTTTTCCCCGACGACTGTTCCCTCACCTGGGAACTCTCCCCCACCCGCAAGGCGGAGGAAATCCGCGAGGCCTTCACCGTCTGGAAGCACCTCTTTCCGGGGCGATAGGGACTGTTCAACAGATTGAACCGCGGATTCAGGACTCTCTCGACAGATCGACTGTAGCGGAGACCGGTCGGCGCTTCCGGCTGGTCGGAGGTGGGAGCTTCGGATAGATGAAGCATCAGCATCTCGCCGCCATCCATGCCCGACGACCTCACGCCCGCCGCCATCGACGCCTTCATCCAACGCTGGGAAAGGTCGGGTGGGCACGAGCGGGGAGCCGGCCAGCAGTTCCTTCTCGAATTCTGCGACCTCCTCGGCCTCGACAAGCCCGACCCGCCCGGGCCGGAAAACGAGCTCAACACCTACACCTTCGAGCGTCGCGTGGACCGCCGCAAGCCGGACGGCACCACCACCCCGAACTGGATCGACCTGTTCCGCTCCCTCCACTTCGTCCTCGAAACCAAGCAGGGCGTAAACCCGCGCCGCGACAAGTCCGACCCCGACCAGCCGCTGCTCCCCGCCCTCGATGCCGCCCCGGCCGCTCCCTCCGCCGGCCACGGCCAGCGCGGATCGACCACCTGGGACAAGGCGCTCGACCGCGCCCACGCCCAGGGCGAGCGCTACATCCACCTGCTCCCACCCGGCGAACCCCGCCCACCGTTCCTGATCGTCTGCGACGTCGGCCACTGCTTCGACCTCTACGCCGAATTCTCCGGCACCGGCGGCCAGTACGAGGCCTTCCCCGATCCACGCTCACGGCGCATCGAGCTGAAAGACCTGCATCGCCCGGAAATCCGCGACCTGTTCCAGGCGATCTGGACCGATCCCCATTCGCTCGACCCCTCGAAGCACGCCGCCAAGGTCACCCGCGAAGTCGCCCGCGCCCTCGCCGACCTCGCCCGCTCGCTGGAAAAGGACGGCCACGACCCGCAGCACACCGCCGGTTTCCTCCAGCGCTGCCTCTTCACGATGTTCGCCGAGGACGTCGGCCTGCTGCCCGAAGACGCCTTCCTCGGCATGCTCGAACGCGTCCGCGAGCAACCCGCCGGCCTCGTCACCATGCTCCAGGCGCTGTGGACGGACATGGCCACCGGCAGCGAGTTCTCGGTCGCCATCCAGCACAAGATCCCGCACTTCAATGGCGGCCTGTTCAAGGAAACCAGCGCCCTGCCGCTGCGGCCCGACCAGATCGCCTACCTCATCCACGCCGCCCGGCAGGACTGGTCGGCGGTCGAGCCTGCCATCTTCGGCACCCTGCTGGAACGCGCCCTCGACCCCCGCGAGCGCCACAAGCTCGGCGCCCATTACACTCCTCGCAGCTATGTCGAACGCCTCGTCCGCCCGACCCTCATTGAACCGCTCCGCGCCGAGTGGGAAACGGTGAAGGTCACCGCCGCCCAACTCGACGAACAGGGCAAGACGCCCAAGGCCCGCGAGGCGGTCGAGACCTTCCACCACAAGCTCGCCCGCACCCGCGTGCTCGACCCCGCCTGCGGCTCCGGCAACTTCCTCTACGTCTCGCTCGAACTCCTCAAGCGCCTCGAGGCCGAGGTCCTCGACCTGTTCGAGAAGCTCGGCGGCAACCGGGCGCTCGAAATGGACACCGTCCTCATCCGCCCGTCGAACTTCCTCGGCATCGAGATCAACCCGCGGGCCGCCGCCATCGCCCAGCTCGTCCTCTGGATCGGCTACTTCCAGTGGCACAAGCGCACCACCGGCAAGGCCGATACCAACGACCGCCCGCTGCTGCCGAAGCACAACTCCATCGAATGCCGCGACGCCGTGCTCGCCTACGACGAAAAGATCCCGCGCCGCGACCCGGAGACCGGCGAAGTCGTCACGATCTGGGACGGCCGCACCACCAAGCCGCATCCCGTGACCGGAAAAGAGGTGCCGGATGAAAGCGCGAGGATTCCGTTGTTCGATTACACGAATCCACGAAGGGCGGAGTGGCCCGAGGCGGATTACATCGTGGGGAATCCGCCGTTTATCGGGAAACATCGTATGCGGGAAGCGCTTGGGGACGGCTACGTCGAGGCCTTGCGCGCCGCTTGGCAAAAGCACAAGCCCGCCGCTTGGGACTTCGTCATGTTCTGGTGGCAGCATGCCGCCGAATGCCTTCAGGACGAGGAAATCGAACGCTTTGGATTCATCACCACGAACTCGATCAGTCAGACCTTCAACCGCCGGGTGACCGAACCGTTCCTCACCCACAAGAAGAAGCCCCTGCATCTCTCATTCGCCATTCCGGATCACCCGTGGGTTGATTCCGCGGATGGTGCCGATGTTAGAATTGCAATGACTGTCGCAGGACTTGGGGCAGGATCCGGATGGCTGGAACAGGTTGTTCGCGAAGCCAAGATGGAAGACGGCGAGATTGATGTCATTCTTGAGCGCATCGAGGGTATTATTGCTGAAAATCTCAAGCTCGGAGCCAACGTTTCATCAGCCATTCCACTGACTGCCAACTCGAAATTGAGCTGTCCCGGCGTCAAATTGCATGGCTCGGGATTCATCGTCGATCATCAGACTGCGATAGACCTCGGCCACACAGTCATCGACGGCTTGGAGACGTGGCTGCGTGGATACCGCAACGGTCGGGACCTTACCAGCCATCCACGCGATGTTCGCGTCATCGATCTCTACGGACTCACGGAAGAGGAAGCACGCGACCAATGTCCAACGCTTTACCAACATGTCATGACGACGGTGAAGCCGGAGCGTGACGCGAAGGCTCACACGAAAGACGGGAAAGGCTATGCAGAGAAATGGTGGCTGTTCGGCAAACCTCGCCAAGAGCTCCGTGTGGCACTAAGCGGTCTCCGGCGCTACATCGCCACCGTCGAGACAAGCAAACACCGGTTCTTCGTCTTCCTCGATCAGGAGATTCTTCCAGACAACAAGCTCATCGCGATCGCATCCGACGACCCCTTCAATCTCGGCGTGCTCTCGTCGTTAATCCACGTTGCCTGGGCGTTGCAAACAGGAGGTCGCCTCGGTGTCGGAAACGATCCTGTTTATGTGAAGACCCGCTGCTTCGAAACCTTCCCATTCCCCGCCCTCGACGAAGGCCCGCTCAAGCAGCGCATCCGGGACCTGGGCGAAAAGCTCGACGCGCACCGCAAGGCGCGGCAGGCGGCGCATCCGGAACTGACGCTCACCGGCCTCTACAACGTCCTCGAAAAGCTCCGCACCGGCACCTCACTCACCGACAAGGAGCGCAAGATCCACGACCAGGGCCTCGTCACCATCCTCAAGCAGATCCATGACGAACTCGATGAAGCGGTGCTGGAGGCGTATGGGTGGCAGGACTTCGGGAGGTGCGACACTCCTGTCGCACACGCGCCGGTCCAACCGCACGACAGGAGTGTCGTGCCTCCCCTCGCCGACCGCCTCGCCGCCGGCGACGAAGCTGCGCAACAACTCGGACAGGAACTCCTCAAGCGCCTCGTCGCCCTCAACCACGAACGCGCCGAAGAAGAGAAGCGCGGCCTGATCCGCTGGCTGCGTCCCGAATATCAGTCTCCCGACGACACCGGCGTTCCCGCCTCCGAACAAAAGCAGATCGAACTCGAAGCCGAGTCCGCGAGCGGCAAGCCGATCACGCCGTCCGAGAAGCTCAAGTGGCCCGCCTCCATGCCCGATCAAGTCGCCGCGATCCAACGACTCCTCCCCGCCACCGGCCCGGATCCGTCAGAACTGGCGGCCTGTTTCGGCAAGCGCACCCACGCCCGTATCCGAACCATCACCGAGATCCTCGACACCCTCACCGCCCTCGGGAAGCTCTGATGCCGGCTCCTCAGCACCGCTGGGCCGGGGTTCAGAACTCCGCAAATCTTGACATGGCGTGTCCTGTTGAATCGTATCAGCGGCAATGAAAGCCCCGATTGGCCTCGGCTTGATTCTTTGCGGGTTGAGCATGTCAATCATGGGGCAGACGGAGGCCGAGCCGGACTCGTTGGCGTCCGAGTCGGCAGACAAACTCGAAGTTCGCTCCGGCACCCTCGATCCGTCGGCGATCCGGTTCGTGCCCCCGGCCCCGCCGGAGCCCCTGCCGCCGGTTCCGGTCCAGAAGGCGACGGCCGTTCACCGGCCCACGCACACGATCACGGTGGTCCGTGGGACCCCTTCCACCCTGCCGGACCTGCCGCCGGTCCCTGAGCCAAGGGAGGTGCCACCCGCACCATTCCTTGAGCCGGGGCCGCCCCACTACCTGCTCGGACTGTCGGTCACGATCTATGACCGGACTTTCAGCCACCTGAAATGGCAGGACCCGGAGACCAAGGAGTCCTTGGAAGCATGGTGTGGCTGGGACTGGGGCTTGCTGGCTCCGATGCAGGAGGTTTCGTCCGATAACGTCACCTACAGCGTCTTCTTCTCACCTTGGCGCATCGACACCACCCGGCTCCACCCACTGGCAAAGCAACGACTTGTGCCCGACCATCCAAACGTGGCCCCGGGTGAAATCGTCTTCACGGGTGGCCCGGATGAAGCCATGGCAGGAAGAGCGTTCCTCGAAGCGGTGCGTGACTACTGCGCCAAGCATCGGTCTGAGCTGGAGGCGATGGAGGCGGCTCGGGAGAAATACCGGGCGGATGCGGATGCATGGAAAGCTGCGAATCCGGACCGACCCCGGGATCACACGATCATCCTCCGACCTCACCGGGGTAGCCGCTACCTCAAACCCGCGATGGAAGGAGGTGACCGATGAATCGGGCAGCCTTTCTGATGGCGGCGACCTCCGCCCTGCTCGCGGCGGTCGGAATCGTCGAGGCTTCTCCCGACCCAGAGAACACGGAGGTCATCATCGTCCCGGCGGGCGACAAGTTCCTCCGCTGGGATGGCCAGGTGGGCCGGACCTATTTCGTCGAGGCGTCGGATCCAAACTTTCCGCTGAAGGAGTGGCTCTGGATGCCGGTCATTGAATCGGGCACCGGTGTCGAGATCACCCATGAGATCCTCACCACCGCCGACAAGGCGTTCTTCCGGCTCTGGTTCACTGACAACCAGCCTCCCGTTGGAACCACCCTGGAGGATTGGGATGCGGATGGAGACGGCCTGTCGAATGAAGACGAGATCGAGTTCTATCAGACCAACCCTCTTGACCCGGATACGGACGATGACGGGCTGCTCGACGGTGCCGAGGTCTCGGGTGGAACCGACCCGAAGGACGCGGACTCCGATGATGACGGCCTGACCGACGGAGAAGAGGTCAGCCTCGGAACCGACCCCAACGACCCAGACAGCGACGACGACGGAATCACGGATGGCGGGGAGAATGATCAGGGGACTGATCCGAATGACCCGGGCGAAACGCCCGACGCCGAGTGGTTCATCGTTTCGGGGAATCTCTCGGCTGGCGAGACCCTGACTCGCTCGAGGACCATTACCATCCCGGCCGGTGAGAAGCGCGTCGTCCTGGTGGCGGTCGCGAGCGCAGAATACCCACAATACACCGGCGATTCGTCTGAGTTCAACGACCAACTCAGCTGGACAATCACCCCGGCGTCAGGCTCTGGTCTGTCTGGATTGCTCAATGTCAACTCACGGCACGGCGAGTGGGAAGCAGCGGCTCAGGAAAGCTTCACGCTGGACTCCTACTTTCCTGCATCTGTGGGCCCCACACACGTCGAGGATTCCGAATGCTACGAGGCACCCGAGAGTCAGGATCTGTCCGTTCAGATCGACCTCTCTGCCACCAACATTGAAGACGGCGCGCTTCCCAGCACGGTCATCGTCGCAGTGTTGCCCGTTGATATTACCGCAGCCTTTGGCATTGGTCCAGATCCAGTCTTTGGTGACAACGCGGACCAATCGAGCCGTGACCTCCTTGAAGAGTATCTTGATGGAGTCAAGGCGAGGAGAAATGGAGACACATGGACCGTGAAAGGCAAGGATGATGCGGATAACCCCAAGCTTTACGTCGTCGATGTCGTGACGAATGAGGATGGGACATTGAAAGCTCTGAGTGCTGACGGTCGCATTGTCGTCTACGACGGCCACTCAAACTTTGGGATGGGGCCGAACTTTTTGAAGTCGACCCATAAGCAGATCGCGGACTTCACGAATTTCGGAGTGGGATACACAGACATCGGCCTCAGCTATCGTGGTGACGGCACGGAGTTGGACGTTCACACGTTAAATGAGAGCGGACAAGGTGTTCCTGCCAACGATCCTGAGGCAACTGCCGCCTTGGATAGACTGGGGATCGAGGGATTCGCATACATTGTCCCGCAAGCCGGCGAGATCCCGGCGGCACCGACAAACTACAAGCCGCAACCGCTGAATGAGCTCCGCTTCAAGAGCACCGACCCCGTAGCGGCGGATGGACAGGTCTTCAACAAGCAGGGAAATGGGTTCAACAATGAGTTCCATTTCAAGATCGATACCGCGAAGCGATTAATGATTGATGCTCCTGAGTCGGATCTTCCGCTTCTCAATTACTCCGAATTCTTCTACAACGTCTGCAATAGCGGCCTGGACTACATTGAGAACTTTAGTCACGGAAAATTCTTCTACACGACGGATACCTGCTTCATTGGTCTTGCCACGAAGATCTTCGTGCAAGGCAAGGTGGAGTCAAAGACGGATGCTCAGATTTTGAGCGAGCTGAACCAAGTTCCGGTCGGAACAAATGATCCGGCTAAAGTTATATATGCCAAGCACGACTTTTAGACTGGTTGCATTGATCTGGGCAGCTGCTTTATGCACGTCATGGGCTGTCAGCGATGAAGAACTGCTCGCGAGAGCGGATAATGCTTTCGCCGAGAGAAACAGACTTAGGGAAGATCGCGATCCCAGATTCAAGACAGCGGTTTGGGATAGCCTGTCTGAATTGAGCGCCGACGAGCGGACGCGAGCCGTTCTGTTGTGGATGCTGAGCTTGGATGAATTCAAGCCCGACAGCCCGAGAACGACCCAACCGCTGTCTTATGCGATCTTCGACGACCCGAGGCTGGTTGAGAACGAGGATGGGTTTAGAAGAATGCTTCAACACGAAGACGATCCGAGACGGTTTTACCTGATTTCATCAATAGCGAACATGGCAGTTCAGAGATTCGGGTATGATTTCGTCTCATGTCGAGCAAGGATGCTCCTTCGTGATGGTGCGGTAGCCAAGCCGGAGGGCGAACTTAACCCTGATCATATCCACGACGTTTCAATCTCTACCTATGGCTCAATCGTCTACAATCTGGAGCAGCTTGGAGCCGATTATGAAGCGCCAGAGGAGGACCTTTCCCATGAAGCCAAGATCGACCACCTTGTCCGTTGGTTGAGGGAGAACTGGCCCGGTTGCGAGAAAATTGGCCTTGAAGCAGCTTCATCGTCGCGTCACCAAGACAGGCAACAGCTTCGGAATGAATCCCATAGAGGGCGTCCGACGGTGCCTGATGCGGAGACCAGTGAGAATGCGGGCGGGATGCAGTTTCCGAAATGGGTGCTGTGGATTTCAGGCGGCATTTTGGCCGCAGCTCTGATCGCCTACTTTGCGAACTTATGGCCGAGGGGCCGTTGATCAGAGCATGTTATGCAGATCCATGGTGCACTGCCTTCGAGGAGAACGATTTCTCCAGGGAGGGCGGCTTTCCTTGCAGTGTTGGTGGTCTTTCAGCCAGCCCTCTTTGCCGAGGGCGACCCGCCCAGTGACCCCATAAGCGCTAGGGTTCTCGAATCATTCAGAGAGCACGGGCACTACGTGGATGCTCCAGGGTATCCGAAGGATCATCCCTACTGGAAGGAGCTTCAGTGGTATCGGGATCAGGGAGCTGCGGTCCGGCCGGCATTGATGTATTTGCTGACCGATGAGTATCGGGGAGACTACGGAAAGATGTCCGACGTGGTGATGGCTTTAAAGACTGCTCCGGGGGATCAGACGAAACTTCTCGATTTCTTGCGCTCCGAACTGGCAGAACAGCCCGACCCCCGTTCGGACGACTACTATTTGCTGGTGAATGCCGCCTTGCCCGTCTTCAGCGCCTACGGGAACCGGTCAGATCTTAACTTGATCCGGCAATACCAAGCGGACGACGACGTCCGCGTGAGAGTGAATGTCAAGAGGCACATCGAAAAGCTGGAGGAGAGACTTGCAGAGCAATCGAACAACCCGCTTCGGCAGCGCAGAACAACCGAGGGAAAAGCGAACGAAACGGAACCCGGCAGCAAGGCCCCGTCCGAGGATGTTCCAGCTTCCACCGCTGATGGTGCTGAGGGTGCCGGCCACAACTGGGCTCTTTGGTCTGCCGGATGCGTGCTTGTGGTCGCGCTTGTGGTCTTTTTCGTGTCTCGGCGTCAAAACCCGTGAAGTTGCTCGCGAGCTCCGCTCTCTCGTAATCCTACTTCCCGAGTTCGCGGCTGCGCTCGGTGGCGGCGCTGATGGCTGCGGCGATGCTGTCGCGGACCTTGTGCTCGTCGAGGTGGTTGACGGCCGCCTCGGTGGTGCCGCCCGGGGTGGTCACCATGCGCCTCAATTCGGCCGGCGTTTTGCCGGTCTTCCCGATCAGCTTGCAGGCGCCGATGCAGGTCTGGGTGGCCATCATTCCGGCGATCTCGCGATCGATGCCCTCCCGCACGCCGGCCTCGGTCATGGCCTCGATCAGGTAGAAAAGGTAGGCCGGTCCCGACCCGCTGAGGCCGGTCACCGCATCGAGCATGGACTCATCCATCACGACGGTGAGCCCCGAGGCCGCAAACAGTCGCTGGACCCAGTGGACATCGTCGGGAGTCGCCCGGGGCCCGCCGGCAATGGCGGAAACCCCCGAGCCCACCAGCATCGGGGTGTTGGGCATCACGCGCACGATGCGGCCCTTTCCGCCGAGCTTGCGGTCGATGTGTTCGGTGGTGATGCCGGCGGCGATGGAAATGACCGTCGTCTCGTCGCTGACCTTGTCGGCAATGGCCTCGAGCACCCCGTCCATGACCTGCGGCTTGACGCTCAGCAGGACCCGCGGGCAGGACCCGGGCGTGTTGAGCGACTGGGCGCAGAGAATGCCGAACTCAAGCGCCAGCAACTGCTCGCGCTTGGCGTCCGGATCGTAGGCCACGATCGCATTCTTCGGCAGGCATTCGGTTTCGATGACACCCCGCAGGATCGCGGTCGCCATGTTGCCGGCGCCGATGACACCGAGTTCGTAGTCGAGCATGATGGGTCGGGGTTGGTGGGAGAGATCAGGCTCTCATTCTTCGCCCATGAAAGGATAGCTCGTCTCGGTCGGCGAAACGAAGGTTTCCTTGAGGGTGCGGGGAGAGACCCAGCGGATCATGTTCAGGGCACTGCCGGCCTTGTCGTTGGTGCCGCTGGCCCGGGCGCCGCCGAAGGGCTGCTGGCCGACGACCGCGCCGGTCGGCTTGTCGTTGACGTAGAAGTTCCCCGCCGCATTCCGCAGGGCGTTCATCGCCTCCAGCACGGCCGCCTTTTCCCGGGCGAAGATCGCGCCGGTGAGGGCATAGGGGCTGGTGGTGTCGCAGAGCTCGAGCACCTCGGAGTAGTCGGCGTCCTCGTAGACGTAGATGGTGAGCACCGGGCCGAAGATCTCCTCCTCCATGGTCAGGAACCGTGGATTGCTGGTGAGGATGATGGTCGGCTCGATGAAGTAACCGGTGCTGTCGTCGCACTTGCCACCGACGAGGATCTCGGCGTCGTCGGCCGCGGCGGCGGCGTCGATGTAGCCCTTGATGCTGTCGAAGGCGGACTTGTCGATGACGGCATTGACGAAATTCCGGAAGTCGGTCGGCGGTCCCATTTTCAGCGCGCCAACCTCCTCGACGAGCGGAGCCTGCAGGTCTTTCCAGATCGACGCCGGAATGTAGGCGCGGCTGGCGGCCGAGCATTTCTGACCCTGGTATTCGAAGGCGCCGCGGACCAACCCGGTCTGCAGGGCCTTGGGGTCGGCGCTCGCGTGGGCGACGATGAAATCCTTGCCGCCGGTTTCCCCGACGATGCGCGGATAGGTCCGGTAGTTCTCAATGTTGTCGGCCACCTGTTTCCACAGCCGCTGGAAAATGGCGGTGGATCCGGTGAAGTGGACGCCGGCCAGATGCTCGCTGGCCATCACCGGGTCGCCGACGTCGGAACCGCGGCCGGGGAGGAAATTGATCACGCCCGGAGGCAGCCCGGCTTCCATCAGCACCTGCATGACGATCCACGCGGGGTAGATCGCCGACGACGCCGGCTTCCAGAGGACGACGTTGCCCATCATCGCCGGGGCGGTGGGAAGGTTGCCGCCGATCGCCGTGAAGTTGAACGGGCTCACCGCGAAGACGAAGCCTTCGAGGGGACGGTAATCCAGGCGGTTCCACATCTGCGGGCTGCTGATGGGCTGCTGGGCGTAGATCTCGGTGGCGAAGTAGGCGTTGAAGCGCAGGAAGTCCGACAGTTCGCAGGCGGCGTCGATCTCGGACTGGTAGGCGTTTTTCGAAACCCCGTGCATGGTGGCGGCATTCACGCGGTCGCGCCAGGGTCCCGACAAGAGGTCGGCGGCCTTGAGGAAGATGGCGAGGCGATCGGCCCAATCCATGTCGGCCCAAGCCGGAGCGGCCCGCCGGGCGGCCTCGATGGCGGTCTCGACCTCCTGGCTCCCGGCCAGCTGCGCCCGGCCGAGCACATGGGCGTGATCGTGGGGCATCACGCAGTCGACGGTCTTGCCGGTTTCGACCGCCTTGCCGTCGATGATCAGCGGGATCTCGGCCTTGGTGCCCGCCAACTCCTCGAGGGCCTGCTTGAGGCGCGCGCGCTCGGGGGTGCCGGGCGCATAGGAATTCACAGGTTCATTGCTCGGAAAATCGATGCGGTGGCGGGCGTTGGACATGGGCCTCTGGTAGGAGCAACGGCCACTATCTGCAAGTCCGAAGGCCGAGGCACCTGGAACCGTCGCAGGTGGTGGGAGCCTGCGCGGGGAAGCGTCACGACGTTTCGGTCCGATACGCCACGAAGGCTGTCGACGGACTGGTTTCGGTCAGTTTCAACGCCCCTTGAGGTGCCGGGGCCGAGATCGGCAGGATCGTCAGCGCGGTGGTCCCCGGTCGTGGGGCGAAACGATCCAGCTCGACCGCCACCCGGCCCATGGTGAAGCGGGGATTGACCTCAACCACGGGTCGAAAGCGGAGTTCTCCCGCCGCATCCCGGAAGAACATGGCGTCCACTCCCAGCGGGCCGCGGTGTTCCCCGAGCCAATCGTTCAAGAGCGGCTCGAAGACGTCCTCAAGCCAGGCCGCCAGATGGCCCCGGCTTCCTCCTCCCTCGAAGACCCGCCGGCGGTCTCCCGGCGAAAGAAAATCGGTCACTCGGGTGGTCACCCGGGCACGGCGAAACTGCCCGCCTCTCGTGTTCTCCAGCACCACGAAGCCACGGCGGACCAAGCGCCCGTCGTCGAGCCGGTCATACTGGATCGAAAGGTCCAGCACCCGGTCCAGCCACGGCTCCAGCACTCCCGCGCCGGTCTCGAGAAAACCCGCCTCGACCGGGTCGCCGGCCCGGAAACGCAGCCGCTCCCGCCCTGCGGTCGCAAATTCGGCCTTCACCACCCACTCCCCTTCTCCATCCGCCCACGCCGCCGCCTCGGCCGCAGTGGCGACCGGGCGACCGGCCACCGAGGGATCCGCGAGCATCGACCAGCCTCCCTCAGCAAGCACACGCCGCAGCAGCCCGGCATGCTCCACTTTGGAGAACAGCCGGGGCTGCGTCAGCTCGAGCCGAAACCCCATCTCCGCGGCCAGACCGGATTCCGGCCCGGTCGCCGCCCACGGCCGGGCACCGCCCAACTTGCGCTCCGACAAGCTCCCGGCACTCCGCCGCGGCACCAACTCCGGCATCTCGAGACCCGCTTCCTTCAAGCTGAGGAGATGCCCCGTCGAGGGCAGCTCATCCACCAGCGCGACATCGTCCCCGCGCGCGACAAAGGCCATGAGTAGGTCGAGATCCCGGCGGACGCGGTTCATCGCCCGCCCCGGCGGACGTCCCGCCAGCGAGTCCTCGGCCCCGGGGTTGAACCAGTGCACCCGCGGCGTGCGTCCCCGCGAGCGCGAGAAGGCCTTGAGCTCGCGGATGAATTCCTCGTCGAGCCCGGCCTCGCGCCGCCCGGCCTCGTTGAACTCGAAGCTCCCCTTCGCCCGAGCCGGCGACAGGGGCGCGCCGAGCAGCGAGCAGAACGACTTCCAATCCGAGCTTCCCCGCCGCCATTTGCGGAACCACTCGAGCCCGTAGTGCACGTGCCCGATCTCGTCGCGATAAATCCGGTCCAGAATCGCCGCCGTGTCCGGGTCCCCCGCCTCGTCGAAGACCCTGGCATAGCCCCGCGAGTAGTCGAGGTTCGCCTGCTCGAAGGTCAACGACAGCCGGGTGACGTAGTCGAGCGGCGTCGCCATCGGCGCGACCAGCTTCCAGAAAAATCCGTTCACCGGCAGCTCGCCGAACTCCACCCCGCAGGACTCCATCCGCCGCAGGTAGAGCTTGGTGTGCATCTGCTCCTCCTTGAGGGTTCGCAGCACCCCGGCACGGAACTCGTCGGGCGCGTCGGGGAACTTGAGCAGCACCAGCGCCATCAATTCGGTCGCCAGCAGCTCGTGATTGGCGAAGAAGTGCAGCAGGCGCCCCCGCTCGCGGTCATCCTCGACCCGGGCCAGCGAGGGAAATCCGGCCCGCACGCCGGAATCGGACAGGGCCAGCCCATCCGGTCGCCCCGGCACGCGAGGCGCCGCCAGAGCCGGACCCCGGGACAAGTCCTCAAGATCCGGCGCTGGCGGCGCCAGCTTGTCAGCCAACGAGTCCGCAAAGAGCACTCGCTCGGCGAACTCGCGGACCGTCGTCATGCCGGCAGGCTACCGCCCGCCGGCTTCACGGCAAGTCAGGGAGTCACCTACTGCATCTGCATTTCCTGCATGGTCGAGAACATGCTCGCAAACATGGTCCCGTAGAGGATGGCGAAAACAACAAACAGGATGGTCCAGATTAGCATAATCTTCTGGATTCCCCATTTCTTGGCGTGAATCCAACCGATGATGATCGGCACCAGGGGCGTACAGATGAGCCCGCCGACAATAGAAAGGATGCCCATCAGGGGCTTCTCCTCCTTCTTGAAGGCAGCGATGATCTCCATGATCCAGCAGACCAGCATGCCAATGCCGATGA
The DNA here is from genome assembly GCA_022548915.1 of Verrucomicrobiaceae bacterium E54. Taxonomy (GTDB): domain Bacteria; phylum Verrucomicrobiota; class Verrucomicrobiia; order Verrucomicrobiales; family Akkermansiaceae; genus Haloferula. Next base: position 2,087 of record JAKZES010000043.1, on the reverse strand, counting down.
GAAAGACGAGGATGCCCAGCACGGGATTGACGGCAACTTCGGGTGGCGCGACTTCGTTCATAATTATTGTTGGGGTTGTGGATGTCCTCTTCTGCGAGGTTGTCGTATCCTCCAACAGAATCCGGCGCCGTGGCAAGCCCGCGATTGGAGTGGCGCTGCCTCAAGCCACTTCGATTCCTTCCGAGGTCGGCTCCGGCATGGCAGCATTGGAGGCAGGCCGCCCCCGGCCTGCGGGCCTGCGGGCCTTGGCCACCGCGAAGGGTCGCGGGACGGGGGCGCCCCGCCTCCGGTAGTTGGGCGACTGCGTGGCACTTCGGCATGTTTCCCGAAGAGTTGCCTTAAGGAAGCGCCACTCCCCTACGGCAGCTCCACCCGCAGCCGCAGGAAGCGTCGCACTCCCGGTCCCGCCGCCACCGAATCGGTCGCAACCAGCATCCCGGCGGACCATTCGAGCGCGACGCCCGAGGCGCTCCACCCGCTCAGGTCGTCGCTCGCCTCGACGCTCGCGACCGCCAGGCTGCCGGGATCGGCCGGATACTCCACCCGCAGGAACGGCCCGCCCGGACCGGCGAAACTCCATGCCACCGCAGGCCGCGAGGCGGCGTCGGCCGGATCCGTGCCGCAGAAGAACTCGACGATATTCGCCACCCCGTCGAAGTCCGCATCCTGGTCGGTGGCGATCAGGGACTCGCCCGCCAGCTCCGATGCCTGCCACTGCCCGTAATCGCGGATGCGCTCGGACTTCATCAGAAACGGCGATCCGCTGCCATTCACCTCGCCGGCCAGCACGATGCCGGCATCGGCGGTGTTCCATTCCAGCGGCTCGGGAGCCAACGGATCCGCCAGAGGCCAAACCCACGAGGCGGCTCGGAAAATCACCCACTCGCTCCCGGTCGCGTCATTCCGACGACCCAAAATCCATGCCTCCGCATCGACCACGAACGGCGAAGCATTACCTTCGACCCGGAACTCGCTGCCGAATCGACCATTGCCCGACTCATAGTTCGTCGTCTGTGCGACGTGCCAATGATCAAGCCACTGGCTTCGATTCGCCATCGTAGGAGTGAATCCCGGAGAAAACACACCCAGCTCGAACTGAAAGCCGGCGCCCATCGGCGCTCCGTCGCTTTCCCGGTTCACCGATGATGGATCGCAGGACCACTGGATGGTCTCCGCTTCCGCCACCGCGGCCAGCAGCACCGCGGCGCAGCACCACGACGCGGAAAAGCCTTTCATGCCGCGCGTTTGCGCCTGACCGCCCACAGCATGCCGCCAAGGCCGACGAGCATCGCGATCGACGGCTCGGGCACGAAGGTGAAGGTCTGCTGGGTGTAGATCCCCGTCACCGAATACACCCCCGGCCCCTCGATCCCGCCCTGCGAACCCCACAGCGGCGTGTCTCCCGATGTGAGGTCGCTGCTCGACCACTCGAGCGGCAGACTGCTGCCGCAGCACCCGCTGTCGGCGGTCGGATAGACCCATGAGGAGGTGGTGACCACGAACCACTCGGTGCCCGGCTCCGGATTGTCGCCGTTGCGGATCCAGATGTAGGCCTGCCGTCCCTCGAAACTCGTCGCACCCGACGACTCTTCCGGGCTGTCGCTGGTGCCGTCCGGCTCCATGTTCGCCGTCGAGGTGTAGTACCCCCAGACGCCGTCATCCACGGGCTCCTCGATGCCGTTGTAGGCCGCCTCGTCGAAGACCTGCCAATGGTTCAGCCAGTCCCCAGGCTCGTAGTCCGCAGGGTTGTAACCGGCATCGAAAGCCCCGAGCTGGAAGACGAAAGTGTTGTCGAGCACCTCGCCTTCGCTGTCCACCAAGTCACTGAAAATTTCACTCCCCCAGTCGATCTGCTGGGCGTGGAGAACCGTGCCGACGCAAAGCAACACGGCCGCCGCACAGGAGTGAGCCAGAGGTTTCATCGGTGGAAAAAGTAGGGCGATCAGCGGGTTATTACGATAATCTTGAAGATCAAACAAGCCGAATGATTGACTCACGGCGACCAAGGCCGGGGCATGGTGTAGCCGTCGAATCCGGCCTGCGAGCGCACGAACACCGCACGACCGCTCAGGAACAACACCTCGCCG
>JAKZES010000042.1 GCA_022548915.1 Verrucomicrobiaceae bacterium E54 | reverse complement strand
GGCGGTTGGGTTTTGTGTGTGAGTCATTGATTTGAACACCAACAACTTACACCAAAACTCCAACCGCCCTCAATTCTCGGTATGAGAAATCCGGGATAAACATCCTCCCGGCCGCGAAACAGCGACCGGAAGAGCGCCACCTTCTCCTCCGCCGGGCTGCGGTGGTCGATGGCCGCAGCGGGTTCATGATTGGCGCTGCCCTGCATGGCATTTCCCCTCACCCGGCTGCGGCCAGCGGCGTCGCAAGTCCCTCGGCCTGGGCCAGGGCGCACTGGTTGGCGTCGAAGCTGAGAAACTCTTCTGCGCCCAGCACCAAGGCGGTGGCGACGTGAAGGATGTCAAGACTGCGGTGGCCGCCGGAGTGGGTGCGAGTCTTCGACAAGTGCTCGGCGGTGATGAGGATGTCGGTGAGATCGCAGTTCACCATCCGGATGATCCCGGCTTCAAGATGCTCGGAGATCTTGGCGATCATCTTCTCCGCCTCAGTGAGCGGATAGCCCATCTGACGGTTGTGGGAGTGCCGGAAAGCTTGGAAGCGCGCCCCTTGCCGGAATTCCCACAGCAACAGGCGGGTGACGTGCAGGGGCTCGGTCATCCGCTTTCGGTAGGCGAGCGCCTCCTCCGATTGATCCTGCCGCCGGTAGAGCGAGCAGAGAAACGAAGTGTCGGGGTAGGCCTTCAACTGAAGTCTCCGAGTTCGGCTTCGCGCATTTCCCGGACCTCCTCCGCCGAAAACACGCGATCACCCCAGGTCTCCTTCATCCACCGCTTGTGCGCCTCAACATCGAACTGCGGCCCTCTGCCGGAACGCGGCGGCGAGAGTAACGCCACCGGCTTGCCGTGCTTGGTGATCTCGATCTCCTGGCCGTCCGCCAACCAGGCCTCGACCTTGGCGAAGTCGTAGCGCAAATCCCTGACCGTGAGCGTTTGCATGATTGTGATGTTTTGTTTCATCACAGCATACCGGAGCAGCAGATGGTGTCAATCCAACCGAAAACGCTGCCGTCGACTCACCTGCTGGTCACCAGGGACTTGAGCCGACTCTTGAGATCCAAACATGCCGGTTCCCCACGGGCGAACCCCGAGCGGTTGGGAAGCGTCCGGACCTGAAGTGAAGTGCCGGGAGGTGGCTACATGAAACATCCCGTGATCGCCGAGCCCGAGGACGAACTCATCGCCCACCTGTCGCCCGTCCCGAGTTCCCTCCTACTTCAAGGTCGTCGCACCCATCAGGAAGCGGTCGCACTCGCGGGCCGCGCCGCGGCCCTCGTTGATCGCCCACACCACGAGCGACTGCCCGCGCCGCATGTCACCCGCCGCGAAGACGCCCTCGACGTTCGTCGTGTAGCGCTCGTGCTCGGCCTTCACGTTGCTCCGCGCGTCGGTCTCGAGGGCGAACTTCTCGACGATCTCCTGCTCCGGCCCGAGGAAACCCATCGCCAGCAGCGCCAGCTCGCAGGGGATGACCCGCAGCGTGCCTTCCTGCTCGACGGGCGTCATCCGCCCGTCCTCGCCCTTCGACCATTCGATGTTCACGATCTCCAGACCGGTGAGCTTGCCGTCCGCATCCTTGAGAAACTGCTTGGTCATCACCAGGTACTCGCGCGGATCGGTGCCCTGCACCGCGGCCGCCTCCTCCTGGCCGTAGTCCATCTTGTAAATCCGCGGCCACTCGGGCCACGGGTTGTTCGGCTGACGTTCATCCGCCGGACGCGGCAGGATCTCGAGCTGCACCACGTTCTTGCACCCGTGGCGCAGCGAGGTGCCGACGCAGTCGGTCCCGGTGTCGCCACCGCCGATCACCACGACGTTCTTGCCGGCCGCATTGAGCTCCGGCTTCGTGCCGTCGTCGTTCGTGTCCAGCAGGTGCTGCGTGTTCCCGGTGAGGAATTCCATCGCGAAGTGCACGCCGTCGGCGTCGCGTCCGTCGATCGGCAGGTCCCGCGGCAGCGTCGCTCCGCAGCAGAGCACGACCGCATCGAACTCCTCGCGCAGGCGCTCGACCGTCCAATGCTCGTCCCGGCCGATCGCGACGCCGCACTTGAAGACGACTCCCTCCTGCTCCATCAGCCCGATCCGCCGCTCGACGACCTCGCGCTTGTCCAGCTTCATGTTAGGAATGCCGTACATCAGCAGTCCCCCGGGCCGGTCGGCGCGCTCGAAGACCGTCACCGAATGCCCCACCTGGTTGAGCTGGTCGGCGCAGGACAGCCCGGCCGGTCCGGATCCGACGACCGCCACCGACCTGCCGGTCCGCTCGGCCGGAGCGTGAGGGGTCATCCAGCCTTCCTCCCAGCCGCGGTCGATGATCGAGCACTCGATGTCCTTGATCGTCACCGGCGGCTCGATCGATCCCAGCACGCACGATCCCTCGCACGGTGCCGGACAGACCCGGCCGGTGAACTCCGGAAAGTTGTTTGTCTTCCGCAGGCGCATCAGGGCCTCCTTCCACCGGCCGCGGTAAACGAGGTCGTTCCATTCCGGGATCAGGTTGTTGATCGGGCACCCGCTCGCCGCGCCGGCCAGCGTGATGCCCGTGTGGCAATACGGCGTGCCGCAGTCCATGCAGCGCGAGGCCTGCTTCGAGACCGCCGCGTCGTCGCGGTCGGCGTGGATTTCGCGCCAGTCCTTCAACCGCTCCAGCGGGGGACGGTTGGGAATGGTCGTGCGTTCGACTTCGAGGAATCCGGTGGGTTTGCCCATGATCTGTAAATGGTGGTGGCGCCGCCGACGCCCGGTGATGGATGTGGATGTTAGTGGCCGACCTTGGCGTTTTCTTCGAAGGCCGCGAGGATTGCGTCGTCCCCCTCGAGGCCGCTCTCGCGGGCCCGCTCCAGCGCGTTGAGCACGCGCTCGTAGTCGGCCGGCATCACCTTCAGGAATTTCTCCAGGCTGGAGTCCCAGTCGTCCAGGATCGCCCGGCCCTTCGCGCTGCCGGTCAGCTCGACGTGGCGTTCGATTCGGTTTTTCAGCTCGGCGATCTCGACGTCGCGGCACTCGATCATCGGATAGAGGTTCACCATCGCACGGTTGAGCTTCGACTCGAAGTCGCCGTTCTCGTTGAAGATGTAGGCCACCCCGCCGCTCATGCCGGCGCCGAAGTTGCGTCCGGTGCCGCCGAGGCAGGTGATCGACCCGCCCGTCATGTACTCCGCGCCGTGGTCGCCGATGCCCTCGATCACGGCGTGGACGCCGGAGTTCCGCACGCAGAACCGCTCGCCGGCCACGCCGGCGATGAACGCCTCGCCGGAGGTCGCGCCGTAGAACGCCACGTTGCCGATGATGATGTTCCGGTCCGCGACGAACGACGCGTGCGAGTTCCTCGGCGGATAGACGACGATCTTCGCCCCGCAGAGCCCCTTGCCGACGTAGTCGTTGGCGTCGCCCTCGAGCTCGAAGGTCATGCCCTTCGGGCAGAACGCCGCCAGCGACTGGCCGGCACTGCCGGTGAACTTCAGGTGGATCGTCCCGTCCGGCAGGCCCTCCGCGCCGTGGCGGCGCGAAATCTCGGCCCCGGTGATGGTGCCCACCACCCGGTTGGTGTTGATGATCGGCAGCTCGGCCCTGACCGGCTCGCCCTTCTCGATGGCGGGCTTGCAAAGCTCCAGCAGCGTCGTGTTGTCGAGTGCCCGGTCGAGCAGGTGGTCCTGCGCCTGCTGGCAGAAGGTGCCGACCTCGGGGCCCATGTCCGGACGGTAGAGCGTCTTCGAGTAGTCGAGGCCCTTCGCCTTCCAGTGCTCGACCGCCCGGCGCATCTCGAGCCGGTCGCTGCGACCGACCATCTCGTCGATCGTCCGGAACCCGAGGCTGGCCATGATCTCGCGCACCTCCTCGGCCACGAATCGCATGAAGTGCACCACGTTCTCCACCGCTCCGTTGAACTTGGCGCGGAGCCGCTCGTCCTGCGTCGCGATGCCCACCGGACAGGTGTTCTTGTGGCACACCCGCATCATCAGGCAGCCGAGCGCCACCAGCGGCGCGGTCGCGAAACCGAATTCCTCCGCCCCGAGCAGGGCCGCCACCACCACGTCCCGGCCGGTCTTGAGCTGGCCGTCGGTTTCCAGCACCACGCGGCTGCGCAGGTCGTTGAGCAGGAGCGTCTGGTTCGTCTCGGCCAGGCCGAGCTCCCAAGGGCACCCGGCGTGCTGGATCGACGACCGCGGGCTGGCCCCGGTGCCGCCGTCGTGGCCGGAAATCAGGATCACGTCCGCCTTCGCCTTCGCCACCCCGGCGGCGATCGTGCCCACCCCGACCTCGGAGACGAGCTTCACGTTGATCCGCGCGTGGACGTTCGAGTTCTTGAGGTCGTGGATCAGCTCCGCGAGGTCCTCGATCGAGTAGATGTCGTGGTGCGGCGGCGGTGAGATCAGGCCGACCCCCGGGGTCGTCCCGCGCACCTTCGCGATCTGCGGCAGCACCTTGTGACCGGGCAGCTCGCCGCCCTCGCCGGGCTTCGCCCCCTGCGCGATCTTGATCTGGATCTCCTCGGAGTTCACGAGGTAGTGGCTCGTCACGCCGAAGCGCCCGCTCGCCACCTGCTTGATCTTGCTTTTCTTCGAGTCGCCCTGCTCGTTGGTCCAGGTGAAGCGCTCCGGATCCTCGCCGCCCTCGCCGGTGTTGCTCCGGCCGCCGAGGCGGTTCATCGCCACCGCCAGCGCCTCATGGGCCTCCTTCGAGATCGACCCGTAGGACATCGCGCCGGTCTTGAAGCGCCGCACGATGTCCTCCACCGGCTCGACCTCCTCGAGCGGGATCGCCTTGCTCTCGTCGACCTTGAATTCCATCAGGCCGCGCAGCGTGTAGAACTGCTTCGACTGCTCGTCGATGAGCTTCGAATACTGGCGGAAGACGCCGTAGTCGCCGTTGCGCGTCGCCACCTGCATCAGGTGGATCGACTCCGGGCTGAAGAGGTGGCCCTCGCCGCCCGCACGCCACTGGTAGAGACCGCCCGGATCGAGCTCCTTGTCATCGGTCTGGCGCGGCGCGAAGCCGTCGTCGTGGCGCATCTTGACCTCCCGCGAGATCTCCGGCAGGCCGATGCCCTCGACCCGCGATGCGGTCCGCGTGAAGTAGCGCTCGATAACGTCGGTGTTCAAACCGACCGCCTCGAAAATCTGGGCCCCGCGGTAGGAGGCCACCGTCGAGATGCCCATCTTCGACATCGTCTTCACGACGCCCTTGATCGACGCCTTGAGAAACTTCTGCTCGGCCTCGTCGCGGGTCATGTCGAGCTCACCGGACTCCACCATCTCGCCCAGCGTGTCGATCGCCAGCCACGGGTTGATCACGTCCACGCCGTACCCGAGCAGGACCGCGAAGTGCTGGACCTCGCGCGGCTCGCCGGACTCCAGCAGGATCTTGATGCGGGTCCGCGTTCCCCTGCGGATCAGGTGGTGGTGCAGGCCCGCCACCGCCAGCAGCGCCGGGATCGGCGCCTTGGCGGCATCGACACCCCGGTCGGAAAGCACCAGCAGGTTCGCGCCGTCACGGATCGCCAGGTCGGCCTGCTCGCAGAGCGTGTTCATCGCCTCCCGCAGCGCCTCGCCACTCACTTGGTTCGAGTGGTGCCGGAACAGGTGCGGATTCGCCGCCTGGCCGGGCAACTGCCCCTCGGCCAGACCCTCCTGCTGCAACTCGGGCGTGTAGAGGATTGGCAGGGTCACCACCTTGAATCCGGGCTGGTTCAGATCACGCAGCTTCGCAAATTCCGCATTCCCGAGAATCGGGCTCTCGAGCCGCACCATCCGGCAGTTTTCCGGACCGGAAGACAGCAGGTCCTTGCCGGACCCCACAAAGGTCACGCTGGCCGTGATCAGCTCCTCGCGGATCGGGTCGATCGCGGGGTTGGTCACCTGCGCGAAGAGCTGGCGAAAATAATTGTAGAGCAGCTGCGGACGGTCGGAGAGCACCGCGAGCGGGGCGTCGTTGCCCATCGCTCCGAGCGGTTGGTTGGCGGTCTCCGCGCTCGGCCCGAGAATGAAACGCTTGTCCTCGAAGGTGTATCCGAAGCTCCGCTGCTGCTTCAGCAGCTCGTCGCCGGTCACCGGCTCCTTCGGCTCCCCGGCGGGAAGGTCCTCGAACAGCAGGCGCTCCTGCTTCAGCCAATCCCCATAGGGCTTCTGGCCCGCGATCTCTTCCTTCACCTCGGCATCGTCCACGATGCGCCCCTTGCTGGTGTCCACCAGGAACATGCGGCCGGGCTCCAGGCGGCCCTTCTTGACCACCGTGGCCGGGTCGACCTTCAGCACGCCGACTTCCGAGGCCATGATGACCAGGTCGTCCTCGGTCACGTAGTAGCGCGACGGACGCAGGCCGTTGCGGTCGAGCACCGCGCCGATCGAAATGCCGTCGCAGAACGCGATCGACGCCGGGCCGTCCCACGGCTCCATCATGCAGGCGTGGTATTCGTAGAAGGCCTTCTTGGTCGGGGTCATGTGCTCGTGCTTCTCCCACGGCTCCGGGATCATCATCATGACCGCGTGCGGCAGCGAGCGGCCCGAGAGCACGAGGAACTCGAGGCAGTTGTCGAACATCGCCGAATCCGATCCGTCGTCGCGGATGATCGGCAGGAGCTTCTCGAGGTCGTCGCCCAGCACGCCGGTCCCGAGCAGTTGCTCCCGGGCGTGCATCCAGTTCACGTTGCCGCGCATCGTGTTGATCTCGCCGTTGTGCGACATGTAGCGGAACGGCTGGGCCCGCGGCCAACTCGGGAAGGTGTTGGTGCTGAAGCGCGAGTGCACCAGCGCCATCGCCGACTCCATGTCCGGGTGGGTCAGGTCCGGGAAATACGCCCCGAGCTGGCCCGTCGTCAGCATCCCCTTGTAAACGATCGTCCGTGCCGAGAGGCTGGCGTGGTAGAAGTGCTCGCCGCCGGGCTTGCCGCGGTAGCGGATCACGTCGGAGGTCATCCGCCGCACCACGTAGAGCTTGCGCTCGAAATCCTGGTCGTCGGTGATCTCCTCCGGACGCCCGATGAAGACCTGCTTCATCTGCGGCTCGCATTCCGCCGAGGCCTTGCCCAGCAGGGAGCTGACCACCGGCACGTCACGCCAGCCCAGGAGCTCGAGGCCCGCCTCGGCCACCACTTCCTCGTATTCCCTGACCTGCTGGCGGCATTCGGCGGCATCCGGCGAAAAATACACGAAGCCCACCGCATACCGCCCCTCGGCCGGCAGCTCGATGCCCAGCTCCGGCGTCACGGTGCGGAAGAACTTGTCGGGCAGCTGCAAGAACAGGCCCGCCCCGTCGCCGGTGTCCGGATCGCAGCCACACCCGCCCCGGTGATCCATGTTCACGCACATTTCCAGCGCGCCCGCCACGATGTCGTGGGAGCGCTTTCCCTTCAGGTGGCACAGGAAGCCAACCCCGCAGGAATCGTGTTCGTTGGCGGGATCGTAGAGACCTTGGGGAGCGGGGAGACCAGGTGGGTTCATCAGGGTGACTAAAAACGGTTTTGGGGAGTCAGGGGGGCTGGGTTAAACCAAGATCCGGGAGCTTTGGTCAATGCTGATAGCGAAATCGCTCCCATCACCCCCAGCCTGCCAGCCCCTTTTTGAAGCCTTGGCGGCACGGAAAACTCCTTTGAATTGCCCCTTTTCCGGAATGGACCTCAGCCCCCGGCCGACCGGATCACACTCCAGCGTCCGCTGACACAGAAGATCGCGGGTCCGGGCACCCCGCGCCTTCGCGTGAGGCTTTCGCCTTCCTCGCGAGCGTCCGACTTGGAATGCTTGCGTCAACGATGGACGGGGACGCGCAACGCTCGGCATGGCTGGAAAACCTTGAGTCCGGCTGGCGACGTGAGCTTCGGGCACAGCGTACGGAGGTCGAGGAACTCTGGCGCACCCCGCTGGCGGAACGACTCTCGGACGGGAATGCGCTCCGGATCTCCAGCTTCCGGATAACCGGCAACCACCAACTCCTCGTGGTACCGGTCGATGCCGACGCCTGCCGGTTTCGCGAAGGCGACTTCCTTTGCCTCAGCCAGGACCACCCACTCGCGCCGACGGGGAAGTTCATCCACCTCGGCGAGGACGACGACGGACTTCATCTGTGGCGCTGGTGGGGCGAGATGCCCGACCCCGGCTCGGAGGGCTGGGTGCTCGACCGCGATTTCGTCGATCTGAGCGACCGCTACGAGCAGGCCACCCGCGCGCTGGCCGAAACGGTGCGCGGTCGCGAGAAGGTCCTGCCTTTCCTGCTCGGGGACAGCGGCGGCGAAATGGACGGCGGGCTTTTCACGACCACCATGGACGAGTTCGAGGACGAGGATGCGCCGCGTGATGTCCTCTGGCATGATTCCCAGCAGGATGCCATCGCCGCCTGCGTGGCCACCCACGACGGCTACCTCGTCCAAGGTCCCCCCGGCACCGGCAAGACCTTCGTGCTCGCGGAAGTCGTGCGGCGTCTCGTCGGGAACGGCGAGCGCGTCCTTGTGACCGGTCCGACCCACCGCGCGATCCAGCACGCGCTCGAAGGCTGCCGCAGGCTGCTGCCCGACTCGGTCAGGGTGGTGAAGATCGGCCCCGCGATGCTCGCCCGTGGCGACATCGAGCATTTCGAGACTTTCGCCGACAGTGGGCTCATCGAGGAAGCCGATGCCTGTGTCGTCGGCGCCACCCCCTTCGCCCTGTGGTCGAGTTTCACCGGGCTTCGCGAGGTGGAGTTCGACACGGTGGTGATCGATGAAGCCTCGCAGGTCACCGTGATGATCGCGGTCATGGCCATGCTCCACGGCGAGCGCTGGCTTTTCTTCGGCGACGACTGCCAGCTGCCGCCGGTGATGATCTCCGGCAGCGGACGGGAAGCGGCGGAGTCCTCCATCTTCCGGCTGCTCAAGAACCGCGGTTTCGAAACGATGCTCGAGGAAACGTGGCGGCTGAACGAGCAGCTCGCGGCATGGCCTTCCGCCACCTTCTACGGCGGACGCCTGACCTGCCGCACCAACCGTCGGCTCCTCCTCGATCCCCCGCCCAGCCACCCGGTGCTTCTCGGCGGAAATGCCGTCGGACTCGTCCTCTCCGGCGATGACCGTGCGACCGTCCGCTCCGAGGCGGAGGCGCAGACCGTGGTCGATCTCGTTCGTGAACTCGTCCGCGGCGGTGTCGGCCCCGGAGACATCGGCGTGATCACGCCCTTCCGCGCACAGGCGGCGGCGATCCGGGCGGTGCTCCGGATCCCGGCGGAAACCGCCTCGCTGCACCGCCTGGTCACGGTGGACACCGTGGAGCGGTTCCAGGGGCAGGAACGCGAGGTCATCCTCGTCAGCCTCGCCGCCGCCCGGCCGGAATGGGTCCGCCACCTGGCCGGCTTCCTGTTTCAGCCGGAGCGCTGGAATGTCGCCGTCACACGTGCCCGCCGGAAGCTCATCGTCGTCGCCTCGCGTGGGCTCCTCGACGCCGCCGAATCCCTCGCCGACGGCGGCGATCCGGGTGCTGTGTGCTTTTCCTCATGGCATCGCGAGGTCGCGCGATCCGCCGGCATCACATCCGAAACGGAAGGAGGTGGCTGATGGCGGTGATGATCCCGGACAGACCGCCCGCCTCCGCGCGCAAGTCGGTGCAGACGATGTTCCGCCTGCTGCGGAAGCTCGATGACGGGTTCCAGATCTGGCTGCGGATGGACCCGCTGCAAACTCCGGGATTCCTCGTACTTTGGCGCGGCCGGCACGCGTTCCTCATCAAGGTCGCCGACACCAGCCAGGAGCTCGCCGATCGAGCCCTCCAGCCGGACTTTCTCGACGGGGAAAAGGTCACCGCCGAGTCGCTGGAGGAGTCGGCGGGATTCCGCGAGCTGCTCGACCCGGACGACCACGGCCTCGTCCGCTGCCTGCTGGTGTTCCCGAACGTCGACGAGGGATCGATCGACGCGATCGAAAAGCTCCGCTCGGCGGACACCGGGGTCACCTTCCTCGGGCTCAAGCAACGCAACGCCGACGACTTCGGCGAACACCTCAAGTCCCTCGCCGAGTCCGCGGTGCCCCAACCGGTCCTGCTGCGACTGCGGGCCCGCTTCACGCCCGAGTCCGTGATCGCCACGCCCGCCGCGCGGGTCCCCCTCGCCCGCCGCGGCGCCGGGGAATCCCTGCCGCCCGCGTTCCTCGACCTCGCCCAGGAGTCGCTCGCCAAGCTCGAAGTCGAGCTGCCGCGCGAGCTCGAAATGGAGGCGCGCCGCTTCGAGACCCGCCTGATCACCGGCCCCGCCGGCTGCGGCAAGTCGCTCGTCCTGCTCCACCGCGCCCTGCTCGCCGCCCGCCTCAATCGCGGCGCCCGCCTGCTCGTCCTGACCCACAACCGACCCATCAACGGCGAACTCAAGCGCCGCCTCACCACCGCCGCCGGTCGCGCGACCCGCATCGAATGGCGCACCTTCTTCTCGTGGGCGCGAAGCCAGTCGCCCCACCGGCCCGGAGGCATGGTGCACGATTACCAGATGGAGGAGCGGGTCCGCGCCCTGATGCGGGACCGCGACTTCGGCAGGCTCACCCCCGCCTTCATCGCCGAGGAGATCGGATACCTCCGCGACCTCGGCATCGACACTCTCGACGAGTACCTCGCGCTCGATCGCTCCGGCCGGCTGAAGCGCCTCGGCCCCGAGCAGCGCCGCGCGATCTGGAATCTGCTGGGTCGTCATCGCGAGAGCATGGAGCGAGCGGACGAAAGCGACTGGCACGAGCAGGCCCTGCGCTTCCGCGACCACGCCCGGTGCCACCCGGAACTACTACGGAAATACGACTTCATCTTCATCGACGAGGCGCAGTTCTTCGCCAAGGTCTGGTTCGAGCCGGTCCTCGCCTCGCTGGCAGCCGGCGGTCAGCTCTTCATGGCCGCCGATCCCACCCAGGGATTCCTCAAGCGCCGTGAAAGCTGGGCCGCCGCCGGCATCGATGTCCGCGGCCGCTCGAACCGCCTCGCCAAACCCTACCGATCGACCCGCCGCATCCTCGAGTTCGCCCGCGAACTCGTCGAGCGCCGCCGCGCCCTTCACCCCGACACCGCGGACGACCTCGACCCGCCGACCGACGACGAGCTCGATGCCATCGAGGAGGACGGCGAGGATCCCGCCATCCTCCGCCTTCATCCCCAGGCCGCGCTGCGCCAACTCGGCGACGAGCTTTCCCGACTGCGCGAGGAAAGCCCGCAGCTCCGCGGCAGCATCCTCATCCTCCACGCCGAGAGCAGCGCCACCCGCAGCGTGACCGCCCTGCTCCGCGCGAAACTCGGTGCCGGCGAGGTCGCCGACCTCGACGACCGCGGCGACCCGCCCGCCGGTCCCTTCTGCTCCATCGCCCGCTTCCACTCCGCCACCGGCCTCGAAGCCGCCGTGGTCTTCCTCCTCGGCATCGACTCCCTGCTCGAAGCCGAGGGCGACCCCCGTCTCGATCCCGAGTCCCGCGCCGAGCGCGCCGCCGCCCACACCCGCCTCCTCTACATGGCCACCACCCGCGCCGCCCGCCGGCTCGTCATTTTCTCCCGCCACTGGCCCTGATCTAACAGCGGCTGTGACTTCCATCCGCGTGGCCTGATCCCGTCGAAACTCTCGGGATTTCCGTGCTCGTCGGGGAACGCCGGCATGCCCTGCCGAACATGAACCGATCATCGGGCGCCCGGCGGAGAAGGCAGGTCATCACGCTTTCCCAAGACGACGAAGTGCCTGGAATAGGCTTCTTCGAGCTTGGGTTCGCCGCTGCGGGAGAATCGCAGCGGGTGTTTGCGGTGGTGATAGACCGTGTGCGAGGGCTTGAGCTTGAGATCGTGGGCGTGGAAACGGAGCAAACGCAGGATGCGGCCGGCCCGGGTGAGGTTGCAGCGGATGACGCGCTCCAGGCAGGGCACCTGGCCGCGTTTCCAGCTTTCGAGATCCGCAGGCCGCAAGAGGCCCATTTCCACGAAAAGCTCCACCGGGGCGACGAAGCGCTTGCGGGCAAGGATGCGCGGCACGGTCGCCACGATCTTCGGGTAATCCTTGAACTCCCGGTAGTTCGCGACGGTGAGCTTGGGCAGGGAGGACATGGGGTTCTCAGTGAGAGTGCAGCCGGGCAGGAACAGGAGATTTCAAATCCGGCGGGGGTCGGGCAAGCACGAAGGCGGAGGTTTCCCTGGCGGGCGGCATGGAAAACGATTTGCCATCTCCGCGCCGTCCCAGAAGTCTCAGAGCATGCCGACACTGCACGACACCCTTTGGGATCTGACGGTCGATGAACTCCGCTACCGCCTCAAGTTTCTCGTCCCGGGGTCGAAGGCGACGCGCAAGGCCGAGATTATCGACGGCATCAAAGCCGCGCTCGACGGGGATGGTCTTGCGGCGGTGTGGGGCACGCTGGACGAAACGGCGCGGCACGCGGTGAGCGAGGCAGCGCATGGTTCCAGCGGTCGGCACGATTCCGTGCGCTTCGCCGCGAAGTATGGAAGTGACGCCAGCTTTTTCACGACCTCCGGGCAATCCCGGTATCATGATCGTTACCAGACGCCGCAAAACTCGACCTTTCTGAACGTGTTCTTCTATCCGGAAAAGCGCCCGCGCGCCCGGGTGATCCCATCCGACCTGGCGGAGCGCCTGCGGGCCTTCGTGCCGCCGCCACCCGCCCTCACCATGCCCAGCGTGCCGGAACCTGCTGCGAAGGATGGACTCATGGTCCGGCACACCGAAGCCGAGGCCCTTGCGGATCTCGGCGCACTGCTGCGGCTGGCCGCCATGGGCAAACTGGGGTTCGGAGCGAAGACCGCGATGCCTTCGAAAGGCTCCCTCCCCGGCATCGAGGCCGCGCTGACGGGCGGCGATTGGTTTCCACCCGAACTCAGCCGCATCCCGAACCGCAAACCGTGGCAGCAGGAGATCGGTCCGATCAAACCGGTCGGCTGGACACGGATGCTCCACGCTGCCGGACTCATCGCGATGAAGGGCACGAAGTCCTCGCTCACTCCGCAGGGCCTCTGCGCCGTGGAAAAGCCCGCCTGGGAGGCCGCCGTGGACATCTGGCGGAAGTGGATCACCAACCAGGCGTATGATGAGTTCAACCGGATCGACGTGATCAAGGGCCAATCGGTGAAGGGCTCGCTTACCGCCCGGGCGCCCCGCCGCGCGGCACTGCTCGAAGCCCTCGGCAAGTGCCCGGCAGGAGAGTGGATGGCCTTCGACGACTTCTCCCGCTTCATGCGCGCGAACGGCCACCTCTTCGAGGTGTCTTCCGATCCTTGGAAACTCTACATCTGCGATCGGGAATACGGCTCGCTCGGGTATGATGGATACGGCGGATGGGCCGTGTTGCAGGATCGCTACCTCATGTGCGTGCTCATGGAGCACGCCGCCACCCTCGGCCTCGTCGATATCGCCTACACCATTCCGGATCGAGTCCGCCCGGTGGATAACTGGGGCATGGACGATTACGCGTGGCTGTCCCGCTACGACGGACTGCGGGCCTTTCGCATCAACCCTCTCGGTCAGCATGTGCTCGGCGGCGGGCATGCTTCCTTCAAGCCGACCCAGCCCATCGCCCAAGCACGCCTCACGGTCCTGGGAAACCGCAGCATCCGCGTGGTTTCGGGAAATCTCACCGCTGGCGAGCGATTGCAGCTCGAAACCTGGGCCGAGCCGACGGGCGAGGGCGTCTTCCGCCTCGATGAAGGTCGCGCGATCGAAGCGGTCGAATCGGGTCGCGGGCCGGATGACTTCGCGCGTTTCCTCGAAGAGCGCGACGATCAGCCCCTGCCGGAGACGGTGGTCGCCTTCCTCAAGCAGGCCCGCGACAACGGTGCTGCCGTGCGCCAGTCCGGCAGCGCGGTGCTTTTCGAGTGCCGCGATGCTGCCACCGCCGAGATGATCGCCGGTGCCAAGGAGCTCACAGGCATCTGCCTCCGCGCCGGGGAAACCACGCTGGCCATACGCGAGGACAAGCTCGCCAGATTCCGCAAACAGGTCCGCCTGCTCGGCCTGGGCATTCGCTAGCTCGATTCACACTTCCCATCACCCGCCTCCGCCGCATGATTTCCCCGCCCGCATGATCTTCGACCTGCCGCTTCCCCACGCCCCGGACTCCGATGGCGAACCCGTCGTCGCCGCGCTGCCCGATCCCCTCCTCGAGCAACTCTTCGCCGCCGCCGCCGAAACCCTGAAGGCCCGGCCTTGGGAAAAACTCCACGACACCGACTGGTTCGTCATCGTCGATCCCGACACCGGCGCGACCCACATCGTCGCCATCATGGGCGCGGCCCGGCAGTTCTACGCCGTCCAGGTTTACCTCCCCGACGAAGGCATCCGCTTCTGGAACGACTTCATCCACAACGGTGCCCCGAACACCCAACTCGGCCAATACCGCCAGCGCATGGTCTCCTGCGAGTTCGTCGCCTTCAACACGGACGATCTCGACGAGACCGACATGGACCGCAACGACACCTTCGTCGATCCCGATTTCGAGCCCGATCATCTCGACTCCTTCCTCTTCCGCGCCACCCACCCCGGCTGCGTCAACTGGCATCCCGATGAAAGCGAGGCCCGCTGGATCCTCGACGCCCTCCGCCTGGTCCCCCGTTTCCTGAAGCAGTGGAAAAAGCTGCCCCACAAATGCTATCAGCACGAGCCCGGCGACCTCATGCCGTGGATCCCATGCTACCGGCTTCCGGAAAACAAGGACCGCGCCCGCGCCGCCGACTGGGAGCTCACCACCATCCGCTTCCCCGAGGTCGATGCACCCGACACCTATCTCACCGACGAACTCTTCCCCGCCCGCCTCGACGCCTTTCCGATCCAGAAAGACGAGACCTGGCAGATCGGCAACAACTACTTCGGCAAGGCCGTCTTCATCGGAGGCCGCCCCACCTGGCTCATGCTCCACGCCATCGCCAGTGAAACCACCGGCTTCGCCCTCGGCGCGCAACTCCTCCCCTGCACCGAGCCCATCGAAGTTGGCCTCCGCAAGTGCCTGCTCAAGGCCGCCTCCGAGACCGGCCACCTGCCCGCCACCCTGAAGGTCCGCTCGCCCCTCGCCGACAAGGTCTTCAGCGGCATCCCGCGCCTGAAGACCGCCCTCCAAGATGACCTGCCACAACTCGACGAAGTCCTCGGCGGCCTCACCCACCAGCACGATCTCCTCGCGGAAGACCATCCCCTCAACCAGCTCTCCGAAGAGGCTCTCGAGAAATTCGATGCCATCATGGCCGGGCTGCCATCACCCGACCAAGTCACCCCGAAAGAATTGACCGACCTCATGGAGCGGATTGCCCAAGTCGAAGGCGGCGGCGATTTCCTCCAGGGAGTGCTCGGCAACCTCGGCGCAGCCCATCAGGACTCGACCCCAGGCAAGGCCGGAAAGCTCGATGACCATCCCGACCTCTTCGCACACACCGCGCTCGTCCAAGGACCGAAACCCGGCAAATCCAAGTTGGCGAAACGCGGCACGGGAGATACCGGCGAACGCTTCATCTTCCGCATCGACCTCGAACGCATCCGCCCTCCCATCTGGCGACGCCTCAGCATCCCCACCGACGCCACCTTCGAAGACCTGCATTTCGCCATCCAGGTCCTCTTCGACTGGGACGACGACCACCTTCACTCCTTCATGAAACGCCAGGCCCGCCGCCTCATTCACAGCATCGGCCCCGACCCCGAAAACGACGAGCTTCCCGAAGACCGCACGCCGCTCAAGGACATCTTCACCCGCAAGGGCACCAAGCTGCACTACATCTACGACTTCGGTGACAACTGGACCCATCTCATCCAGCTCGAAGACAAGGTGAAATCCCAGCCCGGCGAGTCGGGTCCCGCCTGCCTCGCCGGCCGCGGCATCGCCCCGCCGGAAGACTGCGGCGGCATCCGGGGGTTCATGGACCTCCTCAATCCCGACTCCGGATATGCCGAGGACATCGGGTGGGAGCCCGAGGAAATCCAGCGCCTCCGCGAAGGGAAATTCGATCCCAAAAGCATCCGCTTCCGCTAACCGCCCATACGCCCCGTGCTCCCCGCCCTCACCGGACTTTCCCGCGACGACCTCACCGCCCTCATGGCGGGGTTGGGTTTGGAAAACGACTGCTTCGGGAACAGGTTTGTGCCTGGAATTGCCACCTGCTTCAGGAAAATAAATCGTTGATGCGCCTCCTTTATTCTGTTCACTTGAACTCATGCCCCGCCGAACCTTGATCAGCCTCTTCAGCGGTGCCGGCGGTCTCGATTTGGGACTGGAGGCCGCCGGATTCGACACCAAGGTGGCCGTGGAGTTCGACGCGGCATGTGTGGAAACACTCCGTCAGAACCGCGATTGGCCGGTCATCCACTCCGACATCCACGCAGTAACCAATCAAGCCCTTCTGAAAACGGCTGGACTGCGGGAAGGTGAGGCCGACCTGCTGGCAGGTGGACCGCCGTGCCAGCCTTTCTCAAAGTCCGGCTACTGGGCGAGTGGAGACGCGAAACGCCTTCGCGATCCGCGAGCCACGACCTTGGATGCCTACCTCCGGATTCTCGAAGCAGCCAAGCCGAAGGCCTTCCTTTTGGAGAACGTGAGTGGTCTTGCTTACCGAGGGAAATCGGAAGGTCTCGATTACCTGCTCCGTTCCATCGATGCCATCAACAACCGTACGGGACTGAATTACGGAGTCGAGGTTCTCCAGCTGAATGCCGCCCATTTCGGAGTTCCCCAGATTCGCGAGAGGGTGTTCCTCGTGGGATCACGCGAAGGAGAAAGCTTTGGCTCCTTGGCCGCCACGCACCAGCTCCCGGACGATTCTCAGTGCGATGCTTTGCTGGATTCGGCCTTTACCGCCTGGGACGCGATCGGAGATCTGGAAGATGACGATTCCCCGGACCTCGCCGTAAAGGGCAAGTGGGCGGATCTTCTGCCATCGATCCCCGAGGGCATGAACTACCTCCACCACACCGATCGAGGCGAAGGTCTGCCCCTTTTCGGCTGGCGGCGGCGCTTTTGGAATTTCCTGCTCAAGCTGTCCAAGGACAAGCCATCTTGGACACTGACGGCTCAGCCTGGACCCGCAACCGGTCCGTTCCATTGGAAAAATCGCCACCTGTCCTCGCAGGAACTTGCCAGACTCCAGACCTTCCCAAGGGACTACCAAATCCTGGGCAATCGAGTCGTCGCACAAAAGCAGGTCGGCAATGCGGTCCCCTCGGCGCTCGCCGAAAAGTTGGGCCAGGAATTGAGGTCCCGCTTCCTGGGAGATACCCTCCGTTCCGGTGGGGCTCTCACCTTGCTGCCAAAAAGATCCTCGAAAAGAGCACACCCGGAGCCCGTAAAACGCGTTCCACGCAAATACTACGAACTCAAGGGAGATCACGAAGCGCATCCAGGAACCGGACTCGGGTACGGAGCCGTGCAGCGAATGAAGTCCGCCTGAGGCATCTCCCTCCGAAATCATGAGCGATTTCAGGCGCTACTCGGTGTCCAAGTCCGCCAAGCAGCCCTTGGTTGATTTCATGACCAAGGCTCTTGAGGCGAGTGGATGTCGCATCATCCGCGCCTCCGAGGCCGACCATGCTCCCTTCAAGATCACCTTCGAAACACGACAAGGAGAGCGAGCCGGGATCATCGCCTACGCCTTCTTTGCGAATGCGAAGCTCACCCGCAACCGGCCGGAGGACGAACATCGATTCCAAGTGAAATACGGGGCAAAGGACGGGCAGCTCCATCAGCTATGGCAAGATCCATTTGGTCTCTACACGACCCTTTTTCTCGGAATCAATCCCGAGGCAGGCTTCTTCGTTGCGGCCGATCCTGTGCTACACAGCCCGACCAGGATGTTCATCTCCATCGAGTTCAAGGAGGAGCACGCCCGCTTGGTTCTTCGCGACGGATGGCATTTCTGGGAACGTGAGAAATCGAGCAAAGGCTACGACTCCCCTGTCGAGACGATGGTGGGCGGGACTCCCGATCGCTTTCTCGACTACGTTCGTTTCGAACAAGCGGCACTCGGCCTTGATCAGGGTCACCGCTATCTCCTCGCTGAACGCTTCTCGCAAGGTTCTCGCCTCACCCCCTCCACAATCCCCACGCTTTCTGCAACCCCGGCCGGACCTCATCTACACGCGTTGTCGGAAGAGTTCGAAATGACAGCAGGTCAAATCCTCTCGCTCATCGAATCGGCACCCATGCTCAAAATGGCCGTTCGGGGTTGGGTCGCGGAGTCGCACCTCGAAACCGAACTGAGAAGTGTCCCGGGAATTCGTGAGGTGATCCGGCTTGAGTCGGCCGGCAAACCCGATTTTGAACTCAAGCTCGAACGCGGTCCGAGGGTTCTCGTCGAATGCAAGAATGTCCTCAGGAAACGGATGGCCGACGGAACGATCCGTGTTGATTTTCAGAAAACCCGGGCTTCCAAAGCAGATCCATGCTCGCGCTACTACCGGCCGGCGGATTTCGACGTGCTCGCCGCATGCCTGCACCCGGCGACGGAAAACTGGGAGTTTCGCTACAGACTGACCCGCGACATGCCGCAGCACCGCAAATGCCCCCTCCGCTTGGACAACAGGGTTCGAGTCGGAGCGGACTGGTTCCCGACCTTTCCCGAAGTCATCACGGCACTTTGATCTCGTTCCAGCGGAGTTCGAGATTGGAGCTTCCTTCCCCATGCTCCACCCTCCCCACGTGCTTCCCGCCCTCACCGGACTTTCCAAGGACGACCTCACCGCCCTGATGGCGGAATGGGGGCAACCCGCGTTCCGGGCCGGGCAGATCCTCGACTGGGTGTGGAAAAAGCAGGTCGGCTCGATCGACGAGATGACCAACCTGCCCACCTCGCTGCGGGAAAAACTTGCCGAAACCCACCGGCTTCACGCCCTCGAGCACAGCCAGACCCAGGGCAGCGGCGACACCACCCGCAAGTTCCTCTTCAAGCTCCACGACGGCCGCTACGTCGAAAGCGTCCTCATCCCAGCCAACCCGGCCCTCTACGGCGAGCGCTCCGACCGCCGCACGCTGTGCGTCTCGTCCCAGGTCGGCTGCGCCTACGGCTGCAAGTTCTGCGCCTCCGGCCTGGCCGGCTTTTCCCGCAACCTCGACCCCGCCGAAATCGCCGGCCAGGTGCTCGCCGCCGAACAACTCTCCGGCGAGCGCGTCGACAACCTCGTCTTCATGGGCATGGGCGAGCCCTTCGCCAATTTCGACAAGCTGATGGCTGCGATCGAGATCATCACCGCCGAGTGGGGCCTTCACCTCGGGGCCCGGCACCTGACGATTTCCACCTCCGGCCTCGTCCCGCAGATCCGCAAGCTCGCCGATCATCCGCAGCAGATCCGGCTGGCGATCTCGCTTCATGGCGCCACCGACGAGGTCCGCGAGCGGATCATGCCGGTGAACAAGAAGTGGAACACCGAGAAGCTCTTCGAGGCGCTCGACTACTGGAACGCCCACAAGAAGCAGCACCTGACGCTCGAGTACATTCTCATCAAGGACGTCAACGACGAGCTTGAACAGGCGCGCATCCTCGCCGGTCACGCCCGGCGGCTGCGGGCCAAGGTGAACCTCATCCCCTACAACACCGTCGAGGGTCTCGACTGGGTCCGCCCGTCGGAAACCCGCTGCAAGGCCTTCCGCGACATCCTGAAAAACGCCGGCGTCTCCGCCACCCTGCGCCTTGAAAAGGGCCACGACATCGACGCCGCCTGCGGCCAGCTCCGCCTCAAACAGGAGACCGAAGAAGGCATCATCGAGGCGCCGGTGAAGTAGACAGCCGGATCCGTCAGCGAAACGGATTCAGAATCCGCAGCGGCCCGATCCCGCGCTCGTGCTGGAGGTCTTCGGAATAGAGAACCGGTGCCCCGGATTCGAGCGCCGAGGCCACGACGAGTGAGTCGTAGAATCGATACCGGGTGAGCTCACGGATCTTGAGCGCCGCCTCCCAGATCGACGGAGTCGGGTAAACCGCGCAATGAGGCACCAGCAGCAGCTCGAGAAGATCGCTCAAATAGGGCTGATCCAGGGGCCTCTCAAAACGGTGGAGCGCCACCGAGCAGAACTCCTGCACCACCTGCCAACTGATCGCCCACGGCGCTTCGTCCGCCATCAGTTCGCGCGCCCGCGCCTGCTTGCCCGGGTTCTCCGGGTCGAAGGCATACACCAACACGTTGGTATCCAGGAAATACTCAGCGCTCATTCATCTCATCCCGCGTGAAGGGCCCTCCTGCCTTGTATTTCCCCGCATCCTCCATCAGTCGGGAAATCCGTTCGCGCCGCTCGTCGCGACGGGCAAGATCCGCCAGCCATTCCCGGAACAGGGCATTCAGCGTGGTGTGCCGCCGCCGGGCCTCCTCGCGCGCCTCGGCAATCAGGCGCTCGTCCGCACTGAGGGTGATGTTCTTCATAGCACGAAAGTAGTGCGCACATGATTCGTGATCAAGAATTTCCGCCGCCTTGCCGGCATCCATCAGCCCCGTAGGCTACCACCACGCCCATGATCCCCCGACTCCTCCTCGTCGCCCTGCTCGCTGCCCTCGCGGCGGCATCCGGTGCCCGGCCCAACCTCGTGCTCATCGTCGCCGACGACTGCACCTACCTCGACATGGAGGTCTACGGCGGCCAGGCGAAGACCCCCCACCTCAAGAAGCTGGCTTCCGAGGGGATGACCTTCAGCCGCTGCTTTCAGGCGGCGCCGATGTGCTCGCCGACCCGCCACAACCTCTACACCGGCATCTACCCGGTGAAATCCGGCGCCTGGCCGAACCACACCGCGGTTTATCCGGGGACGAAATCCATCGCCCATCACCTGCAGGCCGCCGGCTACCGCACCGCACTTTCCGGGAAGACCCACATCGGCCCGAAAGCCTCGTTCCCCTTCGAATACTCGTCGGATTTCGCCCAGGACGGCCCCGACACCCGAGCCCTCTACCCGAAGATCCGGAACCTCCTCACGGAGTCGAAGCAATCCGGCACCCCCTTCTGCCTCATCGCCTGTTCGAAGGAGCCCCACAGCCCGTGGGACAAGGGCGATGCCTCGGCCTACCCGCCAGCCGGACTGAAGCTCCCGCCGAACTGGGTCGACACCCCGGAAACCCGCGCCGCCTATGCCGACTATCTCGCCGAGGTCACCTACTTCGATTGGCAATGCGGGCGGCTTCTCGCCCTGCTCGATGAGTTCGGCCTCCGCGACAACACGCTGGTTGTCGTCCTCTCCGAGCAGGGCTCGTCCTTTCCCTTCGCCAAGTGGACCTGCTACGAGATGGGGCTCGCCTCCGGCCTGATCGCCCGCTGGCCGGGCAAGGTGGGAGCCGGCTCGAAAACCGACGCGATGGTCGAGTACGTCGATGTCACCCCGACCTTCCTCGACGCCGCCGGGGTCGAGGCCCCCGGAAACCTCGACGGCCGGTCCTTCCTGCCCGTCCTCAGGGGTGAAACCGACACCCACAAGCAATTCACCTACGGCCTCCACACCACCCGCGGCATCATCAACGGCTCCGAAGCCTTCGGCATCCGCTCGATCGGCACCGCCACCCACCGTTACATCTGGAATCTCCACCCGGAGACCAGCTTCACCAACGCCGTCACCGGGAAATATCAGGCCGGATGGTGGGGGAGTTGGACCGAAAAGGCGGAGTCCGGCGACGAACAGGCCCGGGCTCTGGTCCACCACTACCAGCACCGACCCGCCGAGGAACTCTACAACATCGTCGAGGACCCCCACTGCACCCGCAATCTGATCGACAACCCCGACCTCGCCGAGCTGCGCAAGGACCTTCGCCGCCGCCTCGAGGCATGGATGGCAAGCCAAGGCGACAAGGGAGATGAGACCGAACGCCTCGCCCTGACCCGGATGCCGCGCCACAAGGATCGCAGCGGACGCCCGAGAACCAGCGATTCGCCCCGAACGAAGAACCCGCAATGAAATTTGCATCTTATTTACTTTTAATAAACAAGTAATATTACTTGCTATTAACAAGTGAACCGCTATGCTCAGGGCATGGTTGAACGGCGGAGAACCTGCCCCCTGGCGTGTGCGCTCGACCTTTTCGGAGACCGCTGGACCCTGGTGCTGGCCGACCAACTGATGTCAGGACCCTCACGCTTCAAGGACTTCGTGGCCCGTGCGGACGGAATTCCCACCAACATTCTCACCGAACGGCTGAATCGCCTCGTCGAGACGGGGATTGCCGAGAAAGTTCCGGTGGCCGAAGGTTCCAGGCGGCAGGCCTACCGGCTCACGGAGAAGGGCACGGCCCTCCGCCCGGTCCTGGCCTCCATCCGCCGCTGGCAACGCGACTGGGACAAGGCCCCGGAAGCACCGCCGGAGCCCGTCCCCCCGGCCGGCCCATTCTTCGAAGAACCCGAGCACTTCGCCGACCTCGGCTGATGCCTCA
This sequence comes from Verrucomicrobiaceae bacterium E54, assembly GCA_022548915.1. Taxonomy (GTDB): domain Bacteria; phylum Verrucomicrobiota; class Verrucomicrobiia; order Verrucomicrobiales; family Akkermansiaceae; genus Haloferula. Next base: position 26,473 of record JAKZES010000042.1, on the reverse strand, counting down.
CCCATGCCCTCGCCTGCTCCGCTCCTGATCACCGCCTTCGGCCCCTTCGGCGGCCGCACGGTCAACGCCTCCGCACTGGCACTCCGCGGTCTCCGGCAGACCGACCGGTCTTTTAATTACCGCATTCTGCCGGTGGACCAGTTCGAGGGGCCGCGGCGGCTGCGCGATGCGGTGCGGCGCCTCGCCCCCCGGGCCCTGCTGCTGCTGGGGGAGGCGGCCGGGGCGGGAGGCATCCGGCTGGAGACGCGGGCGTGGAACAAACTCGATTTTTCCATCCCCGACATCGCGGGCCGCCAGCCCCGGGGCCGCCCGATCGATGCCACGGCCCCGGCGACGATCTCGACCCCGGTGGATGTCCGCCGACTGCGGCAAACCCTCAGCCGGGCCGGTCATCCGGTGGAGCTCTCCAAGGATCCCGGCCGCTACCTCTGCAACCAGATCTACTTCACCGCCCTCCACCAGGCCGCAATCCCGGCGATTTTCGTCCATCTGCCGCTTGAGGAACGATTCCCCACGGCCCGGGCGGTGGAGGCGATCCGGATCATCGCCGCCGCGCTGTGACGGTGTCGTCGCAGCCCGGAGACTGCTTGTCCTCTCGCGCCATGGCGTTCAGCCTCAGGTCATGATCCGCTTCACGCTCATCGCCCTGCTCGCCGCCGGTCTGTTCTCATCCTGCGCCACCTGCTGGTCCGGCGGCATCCCGCTGCGTCCCAGCGAGGAGGCCGCGCTCCAGGGCGCGGTGCGCGATTTCGGCGACACCTCGAAGGCGGTGGTTTATCGCGGGCTGGCCCACCCCGAGGCCGACACGGCCCGCTACGAAAAACAGGTCAAGGCCGGAGGCTGGGTCGAGTTCGAGGACTTCAAGTTCTTCAAGGAACCCGTCGACGTCCCGCGCCGGACGATCGACCAGGTGCTCTCGCTCTACGCCCAACCCGGCTCCCACCAGGCATGGGGACCGAAGGAACTGTGCCCGGGATTCCACCCCGACTACGCCATCGTCTGGTCGGACCGCGGCACCCGCCGCGTGCTCCAGTTGTGCTACGGTTGCCACGAGTGGAAATTCTTCGGACCCGGCGGGATGCTGCTGACCGACATCTCGGAGGAAGCCTACTTCGGACCGCTCACGACCGAGTGGCTGGAGAAGGAAGGTCGCTAGCCGCAATGGCACTTCCCCAAATGTGTGTTCGCGAGCCGAGGTGGTTCAGGGCAGTCCTTCGACCTTCAGACCGGGGCACTCGTCAAGAGAAGTGCCATTTTCGCCAGCCGCCCCAACGTGCGCGGTTCACCCATCCTGCTTCGACGCGGGAAACGGATTGCCCCGGAGCCCGGTGGCTGCTTGATTCAGGGGTATGACGCCGTCCAACGATGGCAGTGACATGGCGGATGTCGACGGGAGTCGGCTGGAGCTGGCGCTGCGAGCTTCCAATGAAGGCATCTGGGACTGGTGGACGGACAAGCGCGAGATCTACTACTCGCGCCGGATCCTCGAGTTCCTGGAATGCGGCGATCGCCGCGCCCCGAACTTCTTCCTCGCTCCCCACGAGTCGATCCACGAGGAGGACCGCGAGGAATTCGCCGCCGCCCTCGGCAGCGCGCTCGACCCGGGTGGACCGGAGTATCTGGCCATCGACAGCCGGGTCCACACCGGCAGCGATGGATGGATCTGGCTGCGCATCCGCGGCAGCGTCGTCCGCGACCGCACCGGCCACGCGACCCGCATCGCCGGGTCGATGATCGACATTTCCCGCCGCAAGGCGGCCGAAGCCCAGATCGAGGAGGAGCGCCACGTCCTCAGCACGCTCATCGAGCACGTTCCGCTGCAGATCTATTTCAAGGACACCGAATCCCGCTTCGTGATCGTCAACCAGCAGATGGCCGAGTGGAACGGCATGGCCGGGCCGGAGAAGATCATCGGCAAGCACGACCGCGACCTCTTCGCCGAAGCCCACTGGAAGGAGGCCTTCGAAGACGAGCAGGCGATCATCCGGTCGGGCGAAGCGATCACCGGCAAGATCGAGCACGAGGTCCGCGACGACGAACGCGGTGACACCTGGGTGATGACTTCCAAGTTTCCGTGGCGCGACCGCAAGGGCCGGATCAAGGGCACCTTCGGCGTTTCCAGCGACGTCACCGACCTGGTGCTCGCCCAGAAGCAGGCGGCCGAGCTCGCCGCCGAGCTCGCGCTGCGGAACCAGACCTACGAGGAGGAAGTGCAACTCGCCCGCGAGATCCAGCAGGCCCTGGCGTCGTCCGCCTTCCCGATGGTCAGGCACCACCGCGGCAATCTCCACTTCGGCTCGCGCTACCTGCCGATTTCCGGCCTGGCCGGCGATTTCTTCGAGGTCGTCCAGGTCGGCAGAACGGGAGTCGGCCTGCTGATCTGCGACGTCATGGGCCACGGTGTCCGCGCCGCCCTGGTCGTCGCCATGCTGCGGGGCTTGCTGGAGAAGCAGCGGCGCGACGCCGGCCGACCCGGGCGCTTCCTCAAGGGGCTCAACGACGGCCTGAGCGCCATCCTCCAGCGGGCCGATGCCACGATGTTCGCCACCGCCTTTTATGCCCTGATCGACCTGGAGAAGGGGGTCGTCCGCTACGCCTGCGCCGGGCATCCCGGGGCGATCATTTCCGGCCCCTCGGGCGTGCGGCAGCTTTCCTGCGAGCGAGACCAGCGGGGTCCGGGTCTCGGCATCATGCCCAAGGCGGAGTTTCCGGAGAACGAGGTGCCCCTGCGGGAGGTCGACCGCCTGCTGCTCTTCACCGACGGCATTCTCGAAGCGGAGGACCACACCGGCGAGGCCTTCTTCGAGAAGAGACTGATGGACGTCGTCGCCGAGCGCTCCGAGGAACCCCTCGAGGAGATGCTCGACGGCATCATCGCGAGCGTCCTCGAGTTCGCCGAGGGCGAGCACTTTGATGACGACGTCTGCCTGCTGGCGACCGAGTTGCCGAAGTGAGGCGATCAAAGAGCCGCCCGCCACAGGCAGGCGATTCCAAGCTTCAGGCCTTCAGACCCTGAACCGCCGCCACGATGTCGGCCACTTCGGCCATCCGGCCGAGGCCTTCGTAGCCGCAGGCGAGCTGTCCCGCCGCCGGACCGACGAAGCGGCAGCCGTCCTGCGTGAGTTGAGCGACGTTGCGCTGCGTCGCCGGGTGCTCCCACATCTTGCCGTTCATCGCCGGTGCCAGTACGACAGGCGTCGTACGTGGCAGCGCGAGATACACCGAGCCCAGGGAATCCGGTGCCATGCCGTTGGCCAGGTTTGCCAGCGTGTTGGCGCTCGCCGGGGCGACCAGAAACAGGTCGGCCTCGTCGGCCAGCTCGATGTGGCCCGGCTTCCACGAGCTTTTCTCGTCCTCCAGCCCGAGCAGCACCGGCCGCCGGGTCAGCGTCTGCAGCGTCAGGGGCGTGATGAACTCGGTCGCCGCCGCCGTCATCACCACGTTCACTTCGTGGCCGGCCTTGACCAGTTGCGAGGCCAGCTCCGCTGCCTTGTAGGCGGCGATCGAGCCGCTGATGCCGAGGACGATGTTCATGGGTTCCGCAGGCGTGAAATTCTCATCCGCTCCGCCACCAGGAGCGACTTGAACTGGGCGTAGTCCTCCTCGCGGGTGGCCGAGACGAGGCGGTAGCTGTAGTCGCTCCAGTGCGACATTTCCTCGATCGCATTGCGCAGCCGCAGCTGGATCACCTCCTCGCTGTCGGTGGCACGACCGCGCAGGCGGGCTTCCAGCTCGCGCTCGTCGGGAGGCATCACGAACAAGTCGACCAGCGCTCCCCGAATCACCGGATCCTCGATCGCCCGCACCTGGGCGGCACCCTGGACGTCGATGTCCATCACCACGTCGATGCCCTCCGCCAGGCGGTCGACCACCTCGCTGCGCAGCGTGCCATAGAAGTTCCCGTGCACCTCGGCGTGCTCGATGAAGTCGCCCGCGGCGATCCGGCGCTCGAAATCCTCGCGCTTGAGAAAATGATACTCGCTGCCGTCGCGCTCGCCCTCTCGCGGCGCGCGGGTGGTGCAGGAAACCGAAAACTCCGCCTCGCCCTCGGATTCCAGCCGCCGGCAGAGTGTGGATTTCCCCGAACCCGAAGGACCCGAAACGAGAAACAGAATCCCGGTGCGCATGAGGAAAGGGTGGGAAGGCGGCGTGCCATGAGCAAGCCAAAGCTCGTGAGGACCGCACGACGAGGTCGCGCAGCGAGGAACCTTGCCGGACCTTTCTTCAGCGAATGGGCGTCGTCCTCGGGCGCTTCCTGCCCGGGTGATGAGCACAAACGCCGCGGGTTGGCACCCGTGGCTATGCGCCACCCGGAACCGTCATGCCATCATCGCTCCCGCCAGCCCGGAGCGCTCGAGCAAAGGCTCGAGCTGCGGATCCCGGCCCATGAACCGGCGGAACGACTCGTCCACCGGTCGTGAGTTGCCTTTCGACAGCACATGCTCACGGAACTCGAGGCCGACCTGCTCGGACATCACGCCGTGGTCGCGGAACTTGGTGAAGGCGTCGGCATCGAGCACCTCCGCCCACTTGTAGGAATAATAGCCCGCCGCGTATCCGGTCGGCGAGCTGAACAGGTGGCTGAATCGCCGCGCCATGCTCGGCGTCTTGGTCTTCAGTTCGACCTGGTAGCCCCTCAGGATCTCCTTGTCGACCTCGTCGAGGTCGCGGCCCTTGTATTTCGCGTGGTGGACGTGCAGTTCGAGGTCGAGCTTGCCGAGGGCGAGCTGTCGCATGAAGACGGTGGCGCTCATGTAGTTCCGCGCCGCGAGCATGCGCTCGAAAAGCTCGTCGGGGATCGGCTCGCCGGTCTCGTGATGACGGGCGAAGAGGTTCAACGATTCGCGGTCCCAGCAGAAGTTCTCCATGATCTGCGACGGCAGCTCGACGAAGTCCCACGGCACGCTGGTCCCCGCCAGCGAGCGCACCGGCACGTCACTCAACAGCCCGTGCAGCAGGTGGCCGAACTCGTGAAAGATGGTTTCGACCTCGCGATGGGTCAGCAGCGCCGGCTTGCCGTCCACCGGCGGGCTCATGTTGCCGGTGATCAGGCCCAGATGCGGCTTGCGTTCTCCGCCCGCCACCGGCGGCAGGCCGGTCTCGAGGCAGTTCATCCACGCCCCGCCGCGCTTCTCCTCGCGCGGATGCCAGTCGGCGTAGAACGACCCCAGGTGATCCCCGCTCCGCCCATCCCGCAGGTCGTAGAACTTCACGTCCTCACTCCACACCTCCGGGCGGTCGTCGGCGCCGTCCGGTCGGCCACCCCGTTCATAGTAGACCGATTCGCGTTCCTCGATGCGGATCCCGAAAAGCCTGGAGCACAGCTCGAAGAGGCCGGACATCACCCGGTCGACCGGAAAATACGGGCGCAGCACCTCGTCATCGAGGTTGAACTCCTCCTGGCGCCGCTTCTCCGCCCAGTAGGCCGTCTCCCAGGGCTCCATCGGCTCCTGCGGATCCCCGCCCGTCTTCGACGCCTTGAACTCCCGCAACTCGCGGTAGTCCTGCTCAAACTGCGCCTCGATCCGGTCGTGCAGGTCCTCGACGAAACCCAGCGCCTTCGCCCCGTCGCCCGCCATCCGGCGCTGCAGCGCGAGGTCGGCGAAATTCTTCTTCCCGAGGATATCCGCCTTCTCCTGGCGCAGCTCGAGGATCTTCGCGATCAACTTGGTGTTGTCCCAGTCGCCCTTCGCGCCCACCTCGATCGACCCCTCCCACACCTCGCGCCGCAGGGCGTCGTCGGCGGCGTGCTGCATCACCGGATACATCGACGGAAACTGCAGCGTGAACCGCCATGCCGGCTTGTCGTCGGTCGCCACGCCCTTGGCCCTGGCGTTGGCGAGCGCCGCCGCCTTGGCCGACTCCGGCAGGCCGGCCAGCCGGGACTCGTCCTCGACCACCAGCTCCCAGTCGTTGGTCGAATCGAGCACGTTCTCACCGAAGCGCTGGGTCAGCTTCGAGAGCTCGGCCTGCACCTCCGCCAGCCGCTCCTTTTTCGCCGGCGGCAGCTCGGCACCCGCCTGGATGAAATCGAGCATCGTTTCCTCGACGAACCGCTTCTCGACCGGCTCCAACTCATCGGCGGCCGCCGACGATCCAAAGGCATGCAGCACCGACCATAGCGCATCGTTCAGCGGGATCGAGGAATGGAAGTCCGACACCGCCGGGAGCATCTCGTTGAGCGCCTCGCGCTGCTCGGGGTAGTCGCCCACCGAGTCGAGGTGCTGCAGCCGGCCCCAGCCGCGGTCGAGCAGCTCCGTCGCCTCCTCCAGCGCGGCGAAGGTCGACTCGTAGGTGGCCCGGGCCGGGTCCTGATCGCAGATGGCCTGGATGCCCGCCTTCGCCACCTCCAGCGCGTGGGCGATGTCGTCGCGGATGGACTCGGCGGTCAGGGTCGACCACTTGACCTCGAAATCGTCGGCAAGAAACGGATGCATGGGCCTTTCCTAGGTCATCCCCGCCCGATTGAAACCGGAAATTCCCGGCATTCCCTCAACCGCGGCCCGCCATGGATCGGGGAGCAGGATGGATGGGATGGGTTCCAGAATCAAACATGCGAATCCTGATCCATTCGAGATCCCGTGCATCCTCTTCCATCAAGTGCATCAAGCGACCCTTTCCCAAAACCCCGCTTCCTGTGAAGATCCCCCCATGCCGCACGACCTCCTCGCCCTGAGCCGCGAAATCAAGGGCATCGCCGAGACCGGGCTGCGCTATGGCGACAACGAATTCGACCGCCAGCGCTACCAGCGCCTCCACGCAATCGCCAGCGAACTGCTTGCCAGCGAGTTGCCGGGATTCCGCTGGCCGGTGGAATTCGGCTACCCGACCCCGAAGCTCGATGCCCGCGCGGCGGTGATCGAGGACGGCCGCATCCTGATGGTCCGCGAGGCCTGCAACGGCCTCTGGACCCTGCCCGGCGGCTGGATGGATGCCGGCCACACACCGACCCAGAACGTCCTCCGCGAGATCGAGGAGGAAAGCGGCTACCGCGCCGAAATCGTCAAGCTCGCCGGGGTCTGGGACAAGGCCTGCCACAACCACCCGCCCGAGCCCGAATACAGCTACAAGATGATCTTCCTGTGCCGCCTGCTCGGCGGCGAACCGGCGCCCGACCACGAAATCCTCGAGGTCGGCTGGTTCACCCCCGAAGACCTTCCCGAGATGTGTCCCGACCGCGCCTCGCCCGACTACGTCCACCTCGCCTTCCGCCACCACGCCGACCCCTCCCTGCCGACCGAAGTCGACTAGCCGGTGGAAGCGGCGGGCCTGCAGGATCTCCGTTGCTCGATGAACGTGATCGATCAGGATGAACGAGATGGATCTTCAGAATCAACAATCCAAAACCTGATCCGGTCCGGATCCCATCCATCCTGATTCATCCCATCCATCCTGCCAAAACCCCTTCCGACTCCGCCTCCCGTCGGCCCCATGCGCACCATCCTCCACATCGACATGGACTGCTTCTATGCAGCCATCGAGGAACGCGACCATCCCGAGCTTCGCGGCAAGCCGGTCGGGGTCGGCGGACGCTCGCGGCGCGGGGTGCTGACCACCGCCAACTACGAGGCCCGCAAGTACGGCTGTCATAGTGCCATGCCGGTCTTCAAGGCGCTCGAGAAGTGCCCGCACCTCGTCATCGTCCCGGTGCGCTTCGACGTCTATCGCGCCGAGTCGGCCCGCATCCGCGCCATCTTCGGGCGCTTCACCGAAACCATCGAACCGCTTTCGCTCGACGAGGCCTACCTCGACGTCTCCCACCTCAAGTCCTCCGGCGCCGCCGTCGCCCGCGAGATCCGCGCCCAGATCCGCGAGGAGACCGGCCTCACCGCCTCGGCCGGCATCGGCCCCAACAAGCTGGCCGCCAAGATCGCCAGCGACTGGAACAAGCCCGACGGCCAGAAGGAGGTGAAGGCCGACGAGATCGACGCCTTCCTCCGCGATCTGCCCGTGGGCAAGCTGTGGGGAATCGGTCCGAAAATGAAGGCACGCCTCGCCCAGCTCCAGATCCACACCTGCGGCGAACTGCGCCGGCTCGACAAGATCGAGCTCGCCCGCCGCTTCGGCTCGTGGGGGCTCGAGCTCTACGAGCTTTCCCGCGGCATCGACCGGCGCGAGGTTCGCACCGAACGCATCCGCAAGTCGCTCTCCAGCGAGAACACCTTCTCCGAGAACGTCGAAACCCTCGCCGCCCTCAGGCCGCTGATGCTCGGCCAGCTCGAGGGCATCCGCGAGGATCTGGTGAGAAAGCACGCCGACCGCGCGATCCGCTCGCTGGTGGTGAAGCTCAAGTTCGCCGACTTCACCCGCACCACCGCCGAGCGCGCCCATCCCTCACTCGAGCCATCCATCTACGAGGAGCTCCTCGCCGAGGCCTGGAAGCGCGGCGGCAACCGCCCGGTCCGCCTGCTCGGTGTCGGCGTCCGCTTCCGCGACCCCGAGGAAAAGCAGCAGCTGGACCTCTTCTGAACGCCCGCCACTGCAGTTCGTAGTCCCCCCTTCAGGGGGTCTTCCGTCGTGTTCTTGAGGCGGGAGTCGCCGGACCCTTCGTTGGACCCCCTGAAGGGGGAACTACGAACCCAACCCGCCCACCGTAAGGGCAATCCCGGCCCCAAATCCCAAAAAAGCCCGGACCGCTCACACGGCCCGGGCTCTCCAAAAACGAATGCGGCGCGAGGGCGCACCGCCTCCAGATCACTCGTCCTCCATGAACTCGTCGTGGCCCTTCTTCTTCGATTCGCGGAGCGGGGTGATGAGCTCCTTCACCTTGTCCAGGTCCTCGGCGAGAAAGGCGGTCTCGATTTCGCAAAGCACCACCAGCAGCTGGGCGGTCTGCATGCGGTAGGAGGCCATCGCCTTCTCCTTGCCCGCCGGGTGACCGCCCTTCTCGACAAACTCCGGAGTCATCGAAAAGGCCTTCGCCACCGCGGCCTGGGCCTCGCGGGCGAGCTTGGCGCCCTCGGCCGCGTCGTCCGTGCGGCGCATCGCCTTGTAGGCATCGTTGAGAATCTCCATTTGCTCCGCGAGTGGCGTGTCGTCCGCCTGCGCGGGGGCAGGAGCAAGCACCACCAGACCGAGAGCCATTGCCGGAATCAGAAGCATTTTCATACGGCGTCGATACAGCCCATCCCGTGCCGACCTGTCAACTTGTCGGTGAGTCCGGCATCAAGAATGCGCCAGGCCCCGATAATACGCAGGCAATGACCCGTGGCCAACTTCCTGGTAACGAGCGCGGTGGTTGATCTCGCCGGCGCGTGAACAAAGCACCGCCGACTACCTGAAGGACTTCGGACTCCCGCCGCGGATTCCGGAAAGGCGTGCCTGCCGTCGGCCGCAAATCCTGACTTGGACAACGGCGATCCCTCGGGGTAAGCAATGTCACCCCTCCCGACCGCCGGATCTTCACCCGCTGTGCATGCGAACGAAGGCCACCCGGGACGAACTCCCCCCACCATGGCCATCACCCGCAAGAACCTCGGAGGTCTCGAGCATCTCGACACCAGGCTTTACCTGCTGCTCGCCTTCCTCGGTGTTGCGATACTCCGGGCCTACCTGCTCCTTTCGGTCTATCACGATCCGTCGGTCTATCACACCAGCACCCGGCTCGATGTCGTGCTGCACAGTCACTTCGCATTCGGGATGCTGGAAGGCGAGTTCTTCCACTACGATGTCAATGGAGTGGATATCGAGTACTCACCCGTGCTCCCGGTTCTCGTGGGCTTGATTGCCATTCCCCTCCATTTTTTCGGTGTCCCGGAACTCCACGCAACATTCCTGTCCGTCTCGATCCTCATGGGGCTCACCTCCCTCGGCCTGCTGCTCCAGTTGTCCCAGTACAACTTGTCGCGGCTCGCCATTCTTTTCATCGTGATCCTGAACCCGATCGACACGATAGGGGTGCTTCCATGGGGTGGTTTTTCGATGACCCTGAGCGCGGGGCTGACGGCCTTCGCCATCTACTTCCACCGCCGGCATCAGGAGGAGGAGGGAAACCGGTTCCTGTGGCTGTGCATCGCGAGCATGATGCTGTCCGCTTCGATCCACCGGACCGGCCTGCTGGTGCAGGCATCCGTCCTGATGGTGTTGATCGTCGGCCAGCTGGCAAACCGGGAGCGGCGGAAGGTCCGGCGCCGCGAATGGATGGTGATCGCCGGATGCCTCGCCCTGCTCGTTCCCCTGTTCCTCGGCAGGGTCCTGCCGCTGATCCAGGCCACACCGGTCCTCGCGGGCAATGGCTTGTTGGAGAAGTTCGGCTTCGTCTTCCTGGTTCTCCCCATTCGCTTCACCCTGGTGTTTGCCGTGCTGTGCGCCATCGGCTTCATGATCCGGCTCCGGCAGCTGAGCTCGCAGACGACACCTCTCAGCTTGCGCTATCCATCAACGTCCCGGATCCGACTGGACGTCATCTATCTCTGCGTCGGTCTGATGTTCTACGTGATGCCGCTCAAGGATATCGAGCTCAGCACCCGGTTCTTCGCCTTCTTCCACGGGGTCATCTACTACTTCTTCTGCTACTCCTTCAAAATGTTCAACCGCCCTTCGATCCGAACAAGATGGTACAATACCGCGCTCGTCGGCATCCTCGTCTTCTGCGGATTGTGCATCTCGACGAGAAACATCCTGCATCACTCTCAGTCGCTCATGATCTTCTTCAGGGACACCCTGGGCTTGGCTTGAAGACGGGCCGCAGGCGGAATGCGCGGCGTCCCGGGGTCCGTGGAACCTGCGCCATTGATCATTCCGCCAGCCCGGCGACAATGGGGGCGACATGAAAGCCGTATTTCTTTTCCCGCTGATTCCCGCGCTGGCCATCGCGGCGGAAACCCTCCCGCTCTTCAATGGCAAGGACCTCGACGGCTGGACCCTGGACGTGCCCGCCCGCGACAAGATGGCCGCTGCGGACGAGGTCGAGATCAAGGACGGCATCATCACCTTCGACACCCGCAAGGTCGCGTGGTGGCAGGCGAACCCACCAAGCTTCATCGTCCGCGACGGCCTGCTGGTGAGCCTGGGCAAACCCGGCGGGCACCTGGTCACCGAGAAGGAGTTCTCCAACTACGAACTCGTCGTCGAATACCGCTTCTCGAAGGACCCCGGCAACTGCGGCGTGCTGGTCCACGCCTCGACGCCGCGCCGCCTCTACGACATGTTTCCGCAATCGGTGGAGGTGCAGATGATGCACAAGAATGCCGGCGACTTCTGGTGCATCGGTGAGAACATCGAGGTGCCCGACATGGAAAGCCGCCGCCCGCGCAAGGACGAGAACCAGAAGTTCGGTGGCGACGCCAAGGACGCCCGGCGCATCGTCAAGCTCACCGACGGCGCCGAAAAGCCGCTGGGCGAATGGAACACGATGAAGATCGTGTGCAAGGGCGACGAAATCATCGTCCACGTGAACGGCACGCTCGTGAACCACGGCCACCACAGCACCGCCACTTCCGGAAAGATCGCGCTCCAGGCCGAAGGGGCGGAGGTCGAGTTCCGCAAGGTCGAGCTGACTCCGTTGGACGGGGACTGAGCGGGGTTTGCACTCCACATCTCCCCTTGCACTCCACCGGATCGGTCGCAGCTTCGATCCCATCCACCATGAGCACCTCGAAACTTCTCCAGCCCTATTCCCTGCACGATCTTTCCTTGAGCAACCGCATCGCGATGGCGCCGATGACCCGCGCCCGTGCCGGCAAGGAGCGTGTGGCCAATGCCCTGATGGCCGAATACTACGCCCAGCGTGCGTCGGCCGGCTTGATCATCACCGAGGCGACCGTGGTTTCCGAGCAGGGGATCGGCTGGCTCGACTCGCCGGGGATCTACACCGATGAAATGACGGAAGGCTGGAAGCTGACGACCGACGCCGTTCACGCGAAGGGCGGCAAGGTCTTCCTCCAGCTCTGGCACACCGGTCGGGCGTCGCACAGCAGCTTCCACGGAGGCGAGCTCCCGGTGTCGGCCTCGGCCGTGAAGCTCGAGGGCGACGGCATTCACACCGCCGGGGGCAAGGTTCCCTACGAAACACCGCGGGCCCTGGAGACCGATGAACTTCCCGGCATCGTCGCCGACTACCGTCGCGCCGCCGAGCGGGCGAAGGAGGCGGGCTTCGATGGGATCGAGGTCCACTCGGCCAACGGCTACCTGCTCGATCAGTTCCTGCAGTCGAAGACGAACCATCGCACCGACTCATACGGCGGCAGCATCGAAAACCGCTACCGCCTGCTCGACGAGGTGGTGCGGGCCGTCACCGAAGTCTGGCCGGCCAACCGGGTCGGCGTGCGGCTGGCACCCAACGGCGCGTTCAATGACATGGGTTCGCCCGACTATCGTGAGCAGTTCTCGCATGCCGCGAAGCAGCTCGACCGCTTCGGGCTCGCCTACCTTCACGTCATGGACGGCCTCGCCTTCGGCTTCCACGAGCTGGGCGAACCGATGACGCTGGAGGAATTTCGCGCGCTCTTTTCCGGCCCGCTCATGGGCAACTGTGGCTACGACAAGGAGTCGGCCGAAAAGGCGGTCGCCGACGGCCATGCCGACATGATCGCGATCGGTCGCCCCTACCTCAGCAACCCGGACCTGGTCGAGCGTTTCGCCGCGGGCGCCGGGCTGAACCCCGAATCCGACATGTCGACTTGGTATTCCCCCGCCGGCGCCGAGGGCTACACCGACTTCCCGACGCTGGCGGAGGCCGGGTGATCGGATCGGCTCTTCCGACCAAACCGATCTCCGTCAGCCTCCCCCACCGAGGATGGCGATCAGGGCGAGGAAGACGCCCGACAGGCTCTCGCCGGCGATGATGCCCGAGGCGGCGATGATCATGAAACGGCTGCTCCAGTCCGGAGCAATCTTGCCGGCGACCAGCGCCACCATCGATCCGAAGAACAGCGAGAACGAGGTGCTGGGCGCGATGACAAAGGACAGACCGACGCTCGGCCCGCTCGGCACCCAGGCACGGCCCTTCTCCGGCAGGACCTTCTCGAGCACCGCCAGCACGATGCCCACCAGGGCGCCGACGATCATCGCGTTGACGGCCCCGGGTGGCAGCGCATCGAGGCCCTTCATGAACAACTCGGCGACGGATTTCCAGGCAGCGACGCTGGGAGCGGGCCACTCCGCGGTGAGCAACTGCCTTGCGGGATCCGGCACCAGGATCAAGTAGCCGGCGCAGCCGACCAGCGATCCGGCCAACACGCCGAAGATCTGGGCGAGGTACTGCGGTCGGGGATCGGCGCCGAGCATCTTGCCGGTCTTGAGGTCATGCATCATGTCGGCGCACAGCGCCGCAGACCCTCCGGTGACGTTGGCTGCCATCAGGTTTGACGAAGGTTGGGCGGGCGCGATCAGGGCGAAGGTGAGCTGGGTCACCTTTCCCATGGCGGTGACGGGGGTGACGTTGACCTCGCCCGAGACGCGGGCGGCGACCAGCGCGAGGAGGAAGGTCAGCATCACGCCGAAGGTCGCCACCCATGGCTCGATCCCGAAGAACAGGGTCTGCAGGATCACCGACAAGGCGGTCACGCACACCAGCGCCGTGATGAACCATTTTTTCGGGAGCACCTCGGAACCGGCCTCGGCGGCCGGCGCGTCGGAGCGGGCCGGCAGAATCGCGCCGACGATCGACTTCCACGAAAAGGCGAAGGAGGTCAGGGACGACGCGACCATCAGCGCGACACCCGGCCAGATCAGCCACTTGAGTCCCTGGCCGTACCAGACTTCGTCCGCGCCGCCGGGCTTCACCCAGCCGGCCTCGAACACATACGGCGCGAGAACCGCCCACGAGGTGATCGAGCCGATCAGCACCGAGATGCCGACCCGCGGGCCAACCAGCGCACCGACGCCGTACATCATCAGCGTCGGCTCGATGGCGAAGCCGAGGTTGGACGACGAGAAGCCGCCCAGGCCGGCCTTCTCGAGACCGCCGCCGGGCTGCGCCTTGAACCAGCCGGGGATCGGTGCCTTGGGCAGGTTCTTGAAATGCTCGATGCCCTTGATCACCGCAGCGAACAGCGCGGTGCCGCCGAGCAGTTGCAGCCGGACCATCGCGTGCCGGCCGTGGTTGTAGATCTCCTGGATCGTCTTGCCGGTGGCGAAGCCGCTGGGGAACGGGAGCTTTTCGACGTCGATCAATTGCTTGCGCAGCCCGATCGAGACGACGACGCCGACCATGCAGACCGAGAAGGTCCAGATCACCAGCGCGCCCCAGGAGAGCGTCTGGCCCGTGATCATCGTGAGGGCGGGGATGGGGGCGACGAGGCCGGCGGCGGAGATCGACGCGGCGGCGGAGGCGGCCGTCTGGCTGATGTTGGTTTCGAGGATCGAGAGACCTTGGCAACGACCGCTGAGCTGAAGCAGCCGCCACAGGCCGAAGGCCAGCAGCGCGGCGGTGAGGGACATGCCGATCCCCCAGCCGATCTTGAGGCCGACGTAGAGGTTGCACAGCGAAAGGATGCCCCCGAAGAGCATGCCGGTGATCACCGCACGCCAGGTGAACTGCGCAACGGGCGGCGATTTCGGAGAGCTTGGGTCGGCCATGGTCGATCGGAAGCTTGGGTCATCGCCGGGATGCCCGGCGGCGGCGCAGACCCTGCGGAGGGGATGCCGGGGTGTCAATTCCACCCGGCCCTGAGAGACCGTGCCAAAATTGAGAACCTCGTCCGGGTCCCAAGAGCACCGAAGGAAATATCGGTGCCCTCCGCGAAAGAGCTTACTTGAGCGGCTCCAACTCCGGGCGGTCGTCGGTCTTCTTGAGCCACTCGATGGTCTCGCGCACGGCCTCGGCCTTCTGCTTGCTCAGGTGCTTCGGGAAGTAGTGCGGGATGCCGGCGTCGAAGTCGGTGGCGAGTTTCTCGAGGTCGGGGATGGTGCGCTTGGCGTGGGCACCATACTGGCGCAGGATGCCGAGCAGCTCCGGGGTGCGTTTCTGGCTGCCCCAGTGGTTCTGGTTTTTCAGCCAGTCGAGGCAGGCGTCGATGCCCGCCTCGATCCGCAGGTCCGCCAGCATCTTCATCCCCTCCATGCGGCTCTGGTTGGTGAACATGATGCCGCTGGCCGAGGGCTCGACCACCGAGCGATGGACGTCGGGAAGCAGGCTCTGAATTTCCGCCTCGCTGAGCAGCGGATAGATGCCCGACACCGCCCCGCGCGCCCGGCCGTCCTCGTTGAGCAGGCCGGCCCGCATCGCGGCGAGCAGCTTTTCGCGGTCGACGCCCTCGAGCGACTTGGAAAGCAGCTTGCCCTTGTTGAAAAGCGCGAAGCAAAGGTAGCGCCGCTCCATGGCGCGGGGGTCGTCGGGGCCGGGTTCGCGGATGAGCATGTCGAGCAGTTCGGAAATGGCCGGGCGGGCGGCGTCTCCGATCGCCGACAGCGCATCGGCCGCCTTGATCCGCAGCCACAGGTCGTCGGCCTTCAGGGTCTCGCGCAGCTTGGGCACCGCCGCGGCGGCCTTCGGCCCGAACTGGGCCAGCGCCTGGCAGGCTCCGAGGCGGGTGTCGAGCGAAGGGTCGTCAAGCAGCGCGATGATGGGCCCGACCTCGACCGACTCGTTTCGGGACAGCGCGATGGCGGCGCGCTCGCGGACGACCGGCGACCACGAGCCGAGGCGTTCCAGCAGGACGTCGCCGGGCAGGGCATCGTAGGCACCGAAGCGGTCGCTTTTGCGCCAGCCCCGGCCGTCGTTGATGATCGCATCGGCCTCCGCCGCGCTGAGCTGCTTGGCGGTTGGCGCCTTGCGACCGGTCAGCACGAGCTTCTTGAGCGGCATCGCGTAGGCCAGCAGGTAGGCGCCGGTGGCATCCCAGCCGCGGGTCGAGTCGCCGGCGGCCTGGGGCGGGCCCTGATGGGTGAACTGTCCCTCGTGATCGCGGGCGAGGTCGTAGTACCAGGCACCGAACTCCTTCATCCACGCCCCGGTCGCCTCGGGTCCCGACTGGTTCACCCCCGGCATCGCCCAGGTCATGTTCCAGAAGTTGCCGGTGTGCCCGGAGTCGCGCTCGTTGCCGTGGGAGGCGAGGCTCATGCGGGAGAAGAACTTCGCACCCTCCGGCTCCTCGAGCAGGTTGAAGAGCACCGCCGCCATGCCGCACTTGCCGTTGTCCTCGTGGGTGTTGATCCACGGGTGGTGGTCGCCGTAGGGCACCGCACCCTTGCCGATGTAGAAGCGCAGCAGCTTGGCGCTGCGCTCGATGGCCTCGGGGATCTCCTCGTCCTTCACGCCGGCCATGCGGGACAGCTCGAGCGAAATGGTCAGCGGCACGCCGGGCGCGTTCATCATGCCGTAGCCGACCAAGCGGCCGTCCTTGCCGGCGAACTTGTGGCCCCAGGAGCCGACCTTGCTCTGGCCGGCGGCGGATTCCAAAGCCAGCCGGCGCAGACCGGGGACGACGGATTCGTCGCCGGTGACCATCACGTACTCGGCGAGGAAACTGACCACGTAGCCGTAGTACCAGGTGCTGAACTGCTCGACCGAGTAGTTGGAGGCCCACTCGGCTTCCTTCTTGAGAACGGGCAGGTATTTCTCGTCGCCGCTGGCGAGCAGCGCCATGGCGTTGAGGGAGCGCGAAATCGGGTTGGTCTTGTAACCGGGATCGGCGATCCGTTCGGCCAGCCGCCCACAGCCGCGCTCGAGGATCCTCGCGGACTTGGGGCAGTCGTAGGGCGCGGTGGCGGAGTAGGCACCGAGCACGGGAAGGTTCAGCGTGACCGTTTCGTTCTTCCCGTCGCGCCAACGCAGCAGCGGCAGCTTTCCGGTCTCCGCTTCGGCCGCGGTCAGGGCCTTGCCAAAGGCACTGCGGGCGTCGGAGTCGAAGGGCTTGCCGCCGATGCCGAGGATGACGTCGCCGACCTTCAGCACGCCGTCGGCAGGAGAATCCTTGGCAACCTCGGTGACGTAAATCTGGCGGGCCTTGGCGGTTTCGAGCTGGTTGGAGTACATCCAGCCGCGGCACCCGGTGGCCCCGAGGTTCCAGTCCTTGGTGGCCCCCTCCGGGATCTTCTCACCCTTGGTAAAGTCGGGGTTCGGGAAATTCTTGAGCTTGGCGGCCCCGGCCGGGCTGACCCACAGCAGGCCGATGGCAAGGGAGGCGAAGAAGCGGAGGGTTGTTAGATCGAGGCGTGGAGTCACGGTGGTGGAGATTGAGTTCACGAAACCGAGGCGGCAAGAGATACGGCCAGGCCTCGCCGGGCCTGTCTCCGGGATTTTTCCGTTTTGGGCCGATCCCTTACGAATGGGTCCCCAATCGCAGGGGGGCCGCCAATGAACCGCGGGAGGTCACGGGTGGGTTCCTTGATGCGGCTGGAAGAGCGGCATTCGCAACCTGCCATGTTTACTGAAACGTGGCTGGGTGAGGGCGAGGAGAACCCGGACAGATCATGGCGGACGCTCCCGTCCGCCCTCCCCTCACGGCCAGACCTTCCATGGCCCGGGGCCGGCGAACGGGCCGGGCAGCGGGTCGGACTCCGTGCCGAAGTAGTCGCGGTCAAGCCGGTAGGGCGATCCGTCGGGCCGGACGTAGCCCTGGCCGCTGACCAGCGTTTTCCCGAGCAAGTCCGAGGTGACCTGCGGGCCCGGCTTCTCCGGAATCCGGCCACCTTCCAGCTCGAGCGTCCAGCCGTCTTCCTCCTCGCGCAGCCGGACCTCTGCATCTTTGAGCACGAGGTTGCCGGCCATGCGGTTGGGCTGCTTCGAATCGTCGTATTGGTCAAGCCCGGCCGGGGCGACGAGGACGTTGTTGTAGAAGCGGTTGTCGCCGCCCTGCGTGGTCGCGAGGCCGGCGATGGCCGTGCCGTGTTCCTCCTGCCAGGGCGTTTCACGGTTCGGCTCGGGGCGCGCGATCATTTTGCCGGCAAACAGGTTGTGAACGTAGGCCCCGCCCTCCGACCAGTCGGCCAGCGAGGTTTTCGAAAGGAACAGGTTGTGATCCACCAGGAAGGGCCCGTGATTTACCTCGACGAAGAGGTCTTCCCGCGGTGCGCAGTCATGGACGAGGTTGCGGGTGACTCGGGTCCCCTGGGTCATCCAGTCGAGCCAGATCCCGCGGACGCAGCGGTGGATATGGTTGCCGCGGATGAGGGTGTCGATCGCGCCATGAAACTTGATGCCGGCCATCTCGGCACCCCCGAAGAGCTGGCGGATATGGATGTCGTGGATGTGGTTGTCCTCGATCACGCTGAAGGCCGGACCGAGGCTGCCGACGATCCCGGCCTGCTCGCAGTGCGAGATGTGGTTCCGCCGCACCACGTGGGACCCGATCTTCTCCTTCGACCAGCCGGCGGCGAGGCCGCGCTTGATCGTCTCGACGTAGCCCTCGGCGGAGTTCGCCGAGGTGTTGTCAAACTCGTCGCCGTGCTTGCCGAGCGTGACGCCGGTGCAGACGGAGTAGCGGATGGTGTTGTCCTCGATGATCCAGCCCTTGCTCCAGTGGGTCCCGATCAGGCCGACCTGCTCGGCGGTCGGCGGGGCCCAGTTGGTCGCGGCGTGCTCGAGGGTGAAGCCACGCACGGTGATGAAGTTCCGGCCGGGTTCACTCGGGTAGAAGACGCTCTGGCGGACGTTGATTTCGATCCCCTCCTCATTCGGATCGACACCGGGAAACTGGGCCCAGAGGGAGGTCTGGATCTTGTCGACGCGGCCGAACCACAGTGCTTGCTCGCCCGCGGGCTCGAGGACCTCGTCGAGCTTCGCGGCTTCGACCAACCAGTGCCCGTCACGATAGACCGCCCCGGTGTGGTGCTTGCGGCCCTGCGGCCGGAACCAGTCGCCGCGGATCTCATCGGCGTAGGGGTTGAAGTCGCCAAAAAAACGGTTGGGCAGGGTGAGCTTCCAGGTGTCGTGCTCGAGCTTCTCCCAGCCTTTCACGACCTCGGAGCCCTTGATCGCCACCTCGGCACCTGCCGCGGCCTTATAAATGATTTGCTTTGACTCCGACTCGCCGCCGCGGGGCGGATCGATCCGCTCGCGGTAGGTGCCGGGACCGACCGTGATCACATCCCCCGGCTGCGCGAGTTCGGCCGCCGCCTGGATCGTGCGCAGCGGGTTCGACGTCGTGCCGTCCGCTCCATCATCGCCGTTCACCGCGACATGAAGCTCGCGGGCTCCCCCCATTCCAATCCCGACCAAAACCCCCGCTGCCAACCACAAAATCCAGCCACGTTTCATCAACCCGTTTACGCTTGCCGACACCAGAATCTTCATCCCCGGGCATGGAATGACAAAAGAGCGCCCGGCGGGCGTAGCGTTCGATGCAACTGTGCCCGTCCCCATGAAGCTCCCCACCCTGCTCCTCGCCACCCTCGCGCTCGTTCCATCCGCCACCGCCGACGAAGGGATCATCCCGGGCCGATGGTCGGAGGAAAAGGCCAACGCCTGGTACAAGGAACAGCCGTGGTGGGTCGGCTGCAACTTCACGCCCTCGACCGCGATCAACCAGCTTGAGATGTGGCAGGCGGAGACCTTTGATCCGGCAACCATCGACCGGGAGCTGGGCTGGGCCTCGGACATCGGCATGAACACGGTGCGGGTCTATCTCCACGACCTCGTCTGGGAAAAGGACGGCGAGGCCTTCCTCGAGCGCATCGACCGCTTCCTCACGATCGCCGACAAGCACGGCATCGGCACCATGCTGGTTTTGTGCGACGCGGTGTGGAATCCCCACCCGAAGCTGGGCCGGCAGCCCGAGCCGAAACCCCACGTCCACAACTCCGGCTGGGTCCAGTCGCCGCACATCGAGGTGCTGCGCGACCCGGCGAGACACGACTCGCTCGAGCCCTACTTCCGCGGCGTGATCGGGCGCTTCAAGGACGACCCGCGGGTCGTCGTGTGGGATCTCTACAACGAGCCGGGCAACGACGGGGCCGGGGATGCGATGAGCACCGAGGAAAAGGAGAAGCTGGGTCTGATGCTGCTGACGAAGATGTTCACCTGGGCGCGCGACGTGAACCCCTCACAGCCGCTGACCGCCGGCTTGTGGGCCCGGGAGTGGACCGGCCCCAAGGCGACCCCGGTGAATATCTTCATGCGCGACAACTCCGACGTGATCTCCTTCCACAGCTACGACGGACTCGAGCGGACCGCCGAGCGGGTCGGCTCGCTCAAGCCCTTCGGGCGGCCACTACTATGCACGGAATACATCGCGCGCACCAATGGCAGCACTTTTGAAACGCACCTCCCCTACTTCAAGGCGAACAAGATCGGGGCCTGGAACTGGGGCTTCGTCGCCGGCAAGATCCAGACCCAGTATCCCTGGTCGTCGTGGCGGAAGAAGTTCACCGCCGAGCCCGAGGTCTGGCACCACGACGTGCTGCGCCCCGACGGCACCCCCTTCCGCAAGGCGGAGGTCGAGCTGATCCGGAAGCTGACCGGGAAGAAGTAGGGCGCCCGGCAGGTGGCCGGTCAGGCGAGGGTGCAGCTGAAAGTGGTGGGCGGAGCGATCGGGGTGACCGCGAAGCAGTGGTCCGCGGCCGGACGTTTCAGGCTCGGTGTCCCTCCCTTGCTCCCTGGCTTCACTCCGCCCCGGATGAGGAGCCGCCGGGAAATCCAGACTGAGGCGATTCATCGCCGCTTTCATGGAGGCGATTCATCGCCGATGGCCCGGCTCGCATTGAAATGCTTCGCCAAAGCGGCGATCAATCGCCGCAGTCTAGAGGGGGATGCCTGCCGGCCGGCGTCGGCCCGGGAGAAAGACAGGCCGGAAGAGCGGACTGAAGTCAGCATATGGCTTCGCTGGCGAATCCGATATCCTGACGCCGGGATGACTCTCCGGCCGACAAGTCCCGGCCATGCCCCCCACTTCCAGTGACACCCGGCGGGTGATGCCGCAAATCGCCCGAAATGGTCCGGAAGCGATCCGCGTATTCTCCCATGTGAAGGCGGCACGCATTTCCGGGCAGGCGACCGCCTCCCGGCTATCCGCCCTGCTGCTGGCCGGGCTGCTGGTCTCCCCCGCAATCGCCTCCCCCCGGCGCAAAGTCCTCGAGCGAGCGCCCGAGCTGAAGGAGATCGTCTTCGCCCTGCGCAAGCCCGGCTCGGACCCGCACTGGTATGCGAACTTCGGCTACTACGGTCCCGACGAGAAGCGCCTCGCCTACCGCCCGGGCGGACGGCTGTGCCGGCTCGATCTCGCCAGCGGCGAGGTCACCGACATCATCGACGACCCCGAGGGCGGCATCCGCGATCCGGTGCTCCGCCACGACGGCAGGACCATCGTCTTCTCCTGGCGCAAGGGCGACAGCGAATACCACCACCTTTACGAGTGCGCGCTCGACGGCTCCGGCCTGCGGCAGCTCACCGACGGGCCATGGGACGACCTCGAGCCGTGCATCCTGCCCGATGACTCCATCGTCTTCGTCTCCAGCCGCTGCAAGCGCTGGGTCAACTGCTGGCTGACCCAGGTGGCCACCCTGCACCGCTGCGATCGGGACGGCTCCGACATCGAGCCGATCTCAGCCAACATCGAGCACGACAACACCCCCTGGCCGCTTCCCGACGGCCGCATCCTGCACCAGCGCTGGGAATACATCGACCGCTCCCAGGTCCACTATCACCACCTGTGGACGATGAATCCCGACGGGACCAACGCGATGGCCTACTTCGGCAACATGCGCCCCGGCCTGGTGATGATCGACGCCAAACCGGTGCCGGGCAGCGACGGCGAAGTGGTGGCCATCTTCTCCCCGGGTCACGGGCAGAAGGAACACGCCGGGCGCGTGGCCGTTCTCCACCCGGACCGCGGCCCCGATGATCCGGCCGCCGCCCGCGTGATCGCCGACGACACCGCCTTTCGCGACCCCTGGGCACTGGCCTCCGACGCCTTCCTGGTCGCCCGCGGCGCCGAGCTGCTGGCGATGGATGGCGAGGGACGAACCGAGCCGCTCCACGTCCTTTCCGAGGCCGACCGCAAGGCGGGCTATGATCTCCACGAACCGCGGCCGGTCCTGCCGCGCCCGCGCGAGGAGATCATCCCGGCGCGGGTCGATCGCTCGAAGGCGACCGGCAAGCTGATCCTCGCCAACATCATGGAGGGCCGGAACATGGAGGGCGTCGAAGCCGGCGACATCCGCAAGCTGCTGGTGGTCGAGTCGCTGCCCAAGCCGATCAACTACACCGGCGGCATGGACCCGCTGAGCTACGGCGGCTCCTTCACCCTCGAGCGCATCCTCGGCACCGTGCCGGTCGAGGCCGACGGCTCCGCCTACTTCGAGCTGCCCGCCCGCCGCAGCCTGTTCTTCGTCGCGCTCGACGAGAACGACCTCTCGGTGAAGCGGATGCAGAGCTTCCTCACCGTCCAGCCCGGCGAGGTGACCAGCTGCGTGGGCTGCCACGAGCAGCGCACCCGCACCACCCTGCCGCCCCGCCCGCTGCTGGCCCTCGGGCGCCCGCCCAGCCGCATCACACCGGAACGCAACGTCCCGGAGGTCTTCGATTTCCCGCGCGACATCCAGCCCATCCTCGACCGCGCCTGCGTCGACTGCCACGGCTACGACGCCACAAAGCGCGGCGGCCCGGCCGACGGTGGCCTCGTGCTCAGCGGCGACCGGGGGCCGATGTTCAGCCACAGCTACTTCACGCTCACGGTCGAGGGCCTGTTCTCCGACGGCCGCAACCGCGCCCAAAGCAACTATGCTCCTCGTACTTTGGGCTCCTCGGCCAGCCGGCTGCTCAAGCTCGTCGACGGCTCCCACCACGGGGCCCGCGTGACGCCGCTGGAGGAAAAGAAGCTGCGCCTGTGGATCGAGGCCGCCGCCACCTACCCCGGCACCTACGCCGCCCTCGGCACCGGCATGATCGGCGGCTACGAGGAAAACCGGCAGGTCGAAACCGATCACGACTGGCCGACGACCCGCGCCGGGGCCGCGGTGATCGACCGTCGCTGCAACACCTGCCACAACCGCGGGCACGATCCACCGCTGATCCCCCGGACGCTTTCGGATGAACGGAACGTGTCCTTCTGGATGCCGCGCATGCCCCACCCCGCGCACCGCACCAGCCGCCACCTCGTCTTCAACCTCAGCCGGCCGGAAAAATCCCTGCTGCTGCTCGCCCCGCTGGCCCGCGAGGCCGGCGGCCTCGGCCGGTGCACCACGCCGGATTCGAAAGGCCCGGTCTTCACCGGCACGGACGATGAAGACTACCGCACGCTGCTCGCGATGGTCGCCGCAGGGCGCGACCGGCTCGAGGAGATCACCCGCTTCGACATGCCGGACTTCCGGCCGCGGCGCGCCTACATTCGGGAAATGAAGCGCTTCGGCATCCTGCCACAGGACCTGCCGCCGGACGCCCGCATCGATCCCTACAAGACCGACGAACGCTACTGGCGCTCCTTGTGGCACCAGCCTTGAAGCGGACCTCCGGGGTCCCTCATTCTTGAACCACGCACGGGATTCTCAAGGCAGCGGCAGCTTCTTTCATCCTCACGGGACCGGCGGCGGAAACCCGGTGAGTGAAGCTCCCTACCGGGACGATACCGCGGTCGCGGGAAAAAAACTTCGAAAACTCCTGGGACATTTCGGTCAGCGGAATCGTGGTATCCTGTGACATGCCTCATTCGAGCGACAGAACCGACACTAATCTCCTGAGGGACTTCTCCGGCAAAGGTTGCCACGCCGCCTTTGACACCCTGGTGAGGCGCCATGGGCCGATGGTCCACGCCGTCGCGATGCGGATCCTGTCCAATCATCACGACGCGCAGGACGTCACCCAAGCCGTGTTCCTCGTCCTGACACGGGAGGCGGCCAAGTTGGGCGGGAAGCCCTCGGTGGCCGGCTGGCTCCACACGGTGTCCCGGCACCTGTCGCTGGATGCCCGCAAGTCAAGGGAACGCCGCCAGCGCCGGGAGCAAGCCGCCATGAATGAATCCTCAAACATCACCCCGGACGCCACCGCGAGCACCGGGTTCCGACGCGAACTGGATGCCGCGCTCGAGCGCCTTCCGGATCGCTACCGCCAACCCTTGGTGCTCTTCCACCTCGAGGGCGCTTCGCTCAACGAGGTTGCCCGCCGTCTCGATCTCCAACCATCCACCCTGCGCACCCGCCTCTCCCGCGCCCGGGAAAAGCTGCGCGAAATTCTCGGCCGACGGGGGGTCGAGATTGCCTCGGTCGGAGCGCTCGGCGTGCTCTTCGAAGCCGAGGCCAAGGCCTCCCCATTCACGCCCGCTATCCTTTCCTCCGTCCTCGATACCGCGGCCCCCGGCGGGGCCGGGGTTTCTCCCCACATCCTGCAGCTGGCCGACAAAGCCGCCTTTGCCAGCACCACATCCGTTTCTTGCACCATCACCACCGCAACCATTCTCATGAAAACCAAAGCCATCCTCATCTCCGCCATCGTGGTCACCCTGGCAGCCGTCGGAACCACCACCTACATCCTCAGCCAGGAAGACGATGGAACCGGCAGAGAGACGCTGGATGCCGATCGCCGCGGCACCGCCAGCCAAGGCAACCCCGCCAACGATCCAACCGGGAAAGTCCGGGAGCGCGAATCCCGATTCCAGAGCCTCGAGGAGGCGGAGCAGGCCTTGCTGGATTTCGATCTGATGCCGATCCGCGAGGGCGACCGCGAAGAGAGCCAACGTTGCGCGTTGCGCTACCGCGCTTTGGTCGCCCGAATTCCGGAAGCCTACTACGGCGAACTCGCTGCTCGTTTGGGCGAAGGCGCGGATCAGGACCTCATGCGCTACCTTCGACAAATGGCGCTCTACCAGGAATGGGGGCGGCTCGACCTCGACGCGGCTCTGGCCGACCTTTCCGGCATCGACAACGTCCGGCTGCATTCCAAGGCCCTGCACAACGCGTTCGTCGGTGCAGCGGACGCCGATCCGATCGCGACGATGCGCCTGGCCGAGACGCTGGAGATCGAAACGCCGGATGAATTCGGAGAGTCCGAGCGCATCGATCTCATGGACACGATCTTCGACTTCTGGATCGAATCCGATCCCTTCAGTGCCGTCCAGTGGGCCAAGCAGGCGTCGGTCCCGGAGAAACGCCGCGACCAATGGATCGCCGACGGTCTCCGCGCTTGGCGCGAGCAGGACCCCGATGCCGCCGAGAAGTGGCGCCGAAGCGAGAACTTCGAAGGCTTCGTTCCGGCAAATTATGAACCGTCGTCGCGGGTTCCAACGCGATGAGGACCCCGGCTCCGACGGCATCCTGACTGCCGACATCGCGCCGGAAGCCCCCATCGATCCCTACAAGACCGACGAACGCTACTGGCGCTCCTTGTGGCACCGGCCTTGAACCGATCGGCCAAAATCCACCATTCTCCCGTCATGCACGGGATCCTCAAGGCAGCGGCAGCGTCTCTCATCCTGACCGCTTCGGCGGCGGAAACGCAGCGGGTTTGGCTCGGGACCACCGGCCAGGACGAAGCCAAGGGCATCTACACCGCGGAGTTTGATCCGCAGAGTGGCAAACTGTCCGCACCGACCCTGGCCGCCGAAGTGCCGCGGCCGGGTTTTCTCACGCTCTCGAAGGAGGGAGGGTTCCTCTACTCGACCAGCCTGACCGAGCCCGCCGACGGCGGGCGGCCGGAAGGGGCGGTGGCTGCCTTCGCCATCGAAGGGGCGACGCTCAAGGAACTCAACCGGCAGGAGAGCGGCGGCGGCGGACCGTGCTTCGTCGCGCTCGATGCCAACGGCAAGACCCTCATGGTCGCCAACTACGGGGGTGGCTCGGTGGCATCCTTTCCGGTGAAACCGGACGGCTCCCTCGGTCCGCGGGCGTCGCTCGGCCAACACGAGGGATCGAGCGTGAACCCGAAACGCCAGCAGGCACCCCACGCCCACTCGATCTACCCCGGCCCGGACAACCGCTTCGCCTACGCGCCGGACCTCGGCATCGACGAGGTCGTGATCTACGAACTCGATGCGACCGCGGCGAAGCTCACCCCCGCCGGCAGCGCCAAGACACCTCCGGGATCGGGTCCTCGCCACATGAAGTTCGGCCGCGATGGCAGGCAGGCGTATGTGCTCGGTGAGTTGGATCTCACCGTGATCGTCTATGATCGCGGCACCCGGAACGGCATGCTCACGCGGAGACAGGTCCTCAGCGTGCTGCCCGACGACGCCGACGGCAGTGACATGACCTGCTCGGAGATCCTGGTCAGCGCCGATGGAAAGCACGTCTACACCGCCAATCGCGACGTCGGTGATCGCGGCCGGGATACGCTGAGCGTGTTCCGGGTGGAGGACGAAGGACGGCTCAAGCGCATCCAGACCCTGCCTGCGGAGGTTTCCATCCCGCGCAACATCCAGCTCAGCCCCGACGGTCGGTGGCTGCTGGTGGCCGGGCAAAAGAGCGGGGGAGTTCCCGTGTTCCGGGTGGGCGACGACGGCATGCTGAAATTCAGCGGCCACCGGGCTGAATTGCCCGGGGCGATGTGCATCGTGTTCGCGCCCTGAATGGGATAGGGGTAGGGACGGCGCATTGGCTTGCGCCGCCCCTCCCTTCGAACCGGACGTGCGGATCTCCCGCATCCGGCTGTCCAGTCAGCGGTTTG
>JAKZES010000041.1 GCA_022548915.1 Verrucomicrobiaceae bacterium E54 | reverse complement strand
CAGTCGGTGGTGGCCGGTGGTGGACGTCCTTCGGACTTCTACGCGGTGGACTTTGCCGATGCGCTGCTCGACGACAACAGCGAGCCGCAGACCGACCCGCTGTTCAGCTTCTACACGCGTGACGGATCGAACAACGTGACCTCGATCGATCCCCGCCCGACGGTGCTGAACACGAGTGTGCAGCCCGGCGCCCCCGTGGCAGCTGCTTACCGCGGTGCCTTTGACTCGGAGGATCTCTGGATCCTCAAGTGGACGGCACTTTCGGATTACGGGCTGCTTCGTCCCACCGCGGCCGACACCGACGGCGACGGCCTGAGCGACGACGACGAGAACAACATCTACGGCACCAACCCGAACAACCCCGACACCGATGGTGACGGCGTGGGTGACGGTGTGGAAGTGGCGAATGTCGCGCTTGGTTTTGATCCTCTCGTGGACGACGCCGCGACGGTGCTTGGCAGTGTTTACACCGAGTCCGCCATCTTGGACCTTCGTACCGCTGCTGGTGTGACGGTGCAGAAGGTCGGCAACACCGCCACCCTGTCCGTGCCGGTTGAGAAGTCCGACAACCTGGGTGGTTGGGATCCTGCCGGCAACATGACCCTTGACGTTGACGTCACAGGACTTGATCAGCAGTTCTACCGGCTCAACGTCCAGGACGCGAATTAAGTTGCTGCTGAAAGATTGCGAAATCCAAGCCGCCCGGTCATCCGACCGGGCGGCTTTTTGCTAGGGGAGCGCCGGGCTCACCCGGCATTCTTGAGCGGGGAGCAATCGCTGGACAAAGCGGATGCTTGACAGCGATGGAAAGTGTTCTCCAGCCGGGTCAATCCAGAGTGTCGTCACCTGCCGCGCCGATGGGTTTGACGAAACCGTCACATTGGGGCCATCGGCAAGCGCGGGTGTTCCCGATTGGATTCCGGCGCTGCCACCACCATGCGTTTGAGCCGATTCTTCATCGCCCTGCTATCCTTGGGAAGCGGGGTCCTTTTCGCCCAGGACGAGCCGGTCTCGAAGACCGAGGAACTCAAGGATTCCGTCCGTGAGTGGATCGAGACCATGCGCGAGATCCAGAACGCCGAGGATGCGTGGGAGCGCGATCGCGTGTTGCTGGAAGACCAGCGGTCGGCGCTGGAAAGCGAGATCGCGGACCTGACCGAAAGGGTCGGGGAAGCGAAGGTTGAAAAGGAGGGTGCCGAAAAGGAGTCGCTCGACGAGATTGCCAAGCGGGACGCGCTGGTCGCCGCCAACGACATGCTGGCCGTAGAGGTGAGGAAGCTGGAAACCGCGATGGTCGAGCGCCTGCCGTCGTTTCCCCGCCCGCTGGCCGACGAGCCACGGGTCAAGGAGTTGATGGAGCAGATTCGCCAGGATGCGGCCCTTTCCGGAAAGGAGGCGGAGGGGGGGCTGACCAAGCGACTGAACAACGTGATCAACCTGCTGACCGAAGCCGAGAAGTGGCAGCAGACGGTGCACCTTCGCGACGAACTGCACGTCTCCGACGACGGCCAGAAGTTCAACATGAAGGTCGTCTATTTCGGGCTGGGCGCGGCCTATGCGGTGAACGGCGCGGGCAACTTCGCGCTGGTGGGCACACCGGGTGACGAGGGCTGGGTCTTTGAAACGCGCAACGACCTGGCCGGGGACATCAAGGAGATGGTGGACGTGCTCAATGGCGACGTGGACGCCCGCTTCGTGGAACTTCCGATCGATTTGAAATGAGAGCCTTGATTCGTATGATCCTGCCCGTCCTGGCGGTGCTTCCCGCACTCGGGCAGACGGCCGCCGAGAAGCAGCTCGCCGAGGCGCGGCAGGAGTTGAAGGAAACGCAGATGGAATACACCGGGATGCGCACGGCCTTGTTCCGTGACATCAACCGTCTCGATGACCAGGCGATCGAGCTGGGTCGGGAGTTGCGGGCGCTGGAGACCGAGGCGGCCCGCCGCACCAGTCGCCGGGCGGCCCTGCAGCGCGAGATCGAGGGCCGGCAGGCGGGCTTCGACTACGCCACCGGCGTGTTGAACAACTACGGCGGCGGACTGCTGACCCGCACCCACCCGGCCGAGAACCAGCTCTACAAGGAGCGCTTGGAGGATGCCTCGGCCAAGGCCGCGGCCGCCGGTGACGACCTGGCGGCGGAATTGGGTCATCGCCTCGAAGCGGCAAGGATCGGGCTCGAGCGCCTGGCGGCGGTTTCCGGCGGGCACCGCTTCGAGGGGGAGGGGCTGCGCAACGGCAGCGAGGCGGTCAAGGGCAAGCTGCTGGTGCTCGGGCCGGCGGTTTACCTGAGCGAGGGCGAGGATGGATTCGAAGGCGTGGCGACCTTCGCCGCGACCGGTACCTCCCTGCCGACCGTGGTCGGCATCACCGGCGTCGAGGACGATGCGATCTCCGAGGTTCTGGCGACGGGATCCGGGAAGCTGCCGCTCGATGCCAGCATGGGCAAGGCCCTCGAGGTGCAGGCGGCCGAAGAGACGATCGGCGAAACGATCGCCAAGGGGGGCATCGTCGGATACGCCATCCTTTCCCTGGGCTTGGTGGCGATCGCGCTGACCGTTTTCAAAGTGCTCGAAATCACGCGCTTCCCGGTGCCGTCGCGCCGGGTGATCAACGAGATCATCGACGACCTGCTTGCCGACCGTCGCGAGGAGGCGGCCAAGCGGGCCGCCAAGCTCAAGGGGCAGGCCGGGCTGATGGTCAGGGCCGGGGTCGAGAATTTCTACGAGAAGCGCCGGGTGCTGGAGGAGGCCTTGTTTGAAAAACTGGTGGTCGTGAAGCCGCGGCTGGAGCGCTTCCTGCCCTTCCTCGGGCTCACTGCGGCGGCGGCGCCCCTGATGGGTCTTCTCGGCACCGTTCTCGGCATCATCAAGACCTTCAAGGCGATGGCGCTCTACGGTTCCAGCAACCAGAAGGCGTTCACCCAGGGGATCTCCGAGGCGCTCATCACCACCGCCGAGGGCCTGGTGGTGGCGATTCCGGTGCTGGTCCTGCACGGCCTCATGCGCAGCCTCGCCAAGGGCAAGTTCAGCGAGGTCGAGGGGGTCGCCATCGCGCTGATGAACGGCACGACCGAAATGGAGAAAACCGGGCCGGGTTCCTCGAAGGATTCCGACGATGACAAGGACATGGATCCCGAACTGATGCCGAACCCGGCTTGAGCTCGATGAACGTTTTCCGGGAAGCCCTGCAGATCTTCACCACCGGTGGGGGGATCATGTACATGCTCGGCGGCGTGGCATTCATCCTCTACGCCAGCGCCTTTGCGGCCCTGGCCTACGTGAACCGCGGAAACCTGACCGGCAAGGACGCGGAGGAGTGGCCCGAATGGCTCGAGGATCCCGAGCATGCGAAGGGCCGGATGGGGGAGGCGCTGCGCTATGTCCTGCACGGCGACCGGTTGACCATTAAGACGGTTCAACGACGGGTGCGCGAAGTGCGGCTCAACCTCGTCTCGGCCATCGACCGGCGCCTGCTGGTGATCAACACCCTGACGGCGGCGGCTCCCCTCGCCGGCCTGCTCGGCACGGTGATGGGGATGCTGGCGATGTTCGGCGGCCTGGCGCAGGGCGGGGCCGGCATGGAGGCGGTCGCCAGCGGCATGCAGGAGGCGCTGATCACCACCCAGACCGGGCTGACCATTGCCCTTCCGGGACTTTTCATCGCGCTCGTCGTGAAGGGGAAACGGGACGCCATCTCGGGCGCGCTCGCCCGGCTCGAAAGCCTGATTCTCACCACCCGGTTCAAGAAAGGTTAGATCATGTTCGGACGCAGTATCGGAGACGAAGCCGACGAGGAGGTTCACGTGGACCTCTCCCCGATGATCGATTGTATTTTCATCCTCCTGATCTTCTTCATCGTCTCGACGGTCTTCGTCGAGGAAACGGGAGTCGAGGTGAACAAGCCCGACGTCGGCGCCGCCGCCAGCGCCCTTGACAGCAATTCCATCCTCCTGGCTGTGACGGAAGAGGACAAGGTCTTCTACGGCGGCGAGAGCATCGGCATCCAGGGGGTGATCGGAAAGATCAAGCCGCTGCTCACCGAGACCCCTGACATGCCGGTGATCATCCAGGGCGACGAGTCGGCCAGCCACGGCGCGGTGCAGAAGGTCCATGGTCAGGCGCTGCTTGCCGGCGCGCAGAAGGACAAGATCTCGATCTCAACGAAGTAAGTGAAAAGGCAACTCCACGTTTACCGACCGCCCCGCGGGCGCAGGACCGGGATCTTCGCGATCCTCGGCGGCGTCGTGGCGACGGTTGCGGTCTTCGTGGCGATTCCGCTTTCGCAGAGGCTGGCCGAGCAGTTCTCGCCACCCGCGGCACCGCCGCCGGAGGTGACGATCGATCCGCCGGAGGACTTCGTGGTCGAGTTGGAGGAACCTCCGGAGGAACCGGACGAACCGCCGCCGGAGGAGCCACTCGAGGAACCTGCGAATCTCGATCTGGGCATGGATCTCGGCGACCTCTCGGTCGGTACCGGCGGGGCCTTCGTGGTGGAAATTCCGAAGTTCGCCATGGCCGGCGGCGACGACCCCTTCGGCGGGGGCATGATGGACAGCCCGCCGCAGCCGATTTCCAAGTCGCAGCCCGTCTATCCCAGCCGACTGCTGAGCAAGGGCATCGGCGGCAAGGTGATCGTCGCGGTGGTGGTCGACAACTCGGGCAAGGTCACCAGTGCGCGGGTGCGGACGTCTTCGGGCATCCGCGATCTCGACAACGCGGCGCTCAAGGCGGTGCGCAAGTGGAGGTTTCAGCCGGCTGTCCGGGGCGGCAAGAAGGTCAAGGCGACGGCGCTGGTGCCGTTCAATTTCGAAGTGAAGCGATGAAGAGAGAACCACGAATGGACGCGAATCCAACTACGCCAAGGCTACGTCGGACAGGTGGACGCGAATGCCGACCATGGAAGATGGCGGATGGAAGATCCTCCTTTGCCGAGGCTACGGCGGCCAGGTGGTGGATGGGGGCCTTGACTGCTGTTTCCCTGATGACACCCGCTTTCGGCGACAAGATCATCCCTCCCTCGAACCTGTTCCGCGATCCGCAGTTCGTCCGCGACTTCGTCGGCAGCTACGGCTTCCACTCCGAGGTCGAGCCCAAGGTGTCGCCCGAGGAAAGCCGTATCCTGGTGAAGCTGCGCGAACTCTTCGAGAAAGGTCGTTTCAGCGAAGCCGAGTCGGAACTGGTCCGCTTCATCAAGGAGACCGAAGCGCCGAGTGATCCCGAGAAGCAGCCGCGGGAGATCAGCCCGGCGATGGTCTTCGTTCTCGGCAACCTGTATTTCTCGGCGGACCGCACGGAAGAGGCGCGCCGGGCATTCCTCGAAGCCATCCGCCGCTTTCCGAAGTTCCGGCGGGCCCACGTGAACCTCGGCTATCTCTACGTCTCGAAGGAGGACTTCGACAAGGCGATGCGGCACTTCCAGGAGGCGGTGTCCCTGGGCGAGGGCAATCCCCGGGTCTTTGGACTGCTCGGCTATTGCTATCTTTTGAAGCAGCAGCCGCTGGCAGCAGAGAACGCCTACCGCCAGGCCTATCTGCTCGATCCCGGCTCGAAGGACTGGAAGTTGGGCCTGGCCCAGACCCTGCTGCAGCAGGAGAAACTGGAGGAGGCGACCGCGCTGCTCGGCACGCTGATCGAAAGCTACCCCGAGGACCAGCAGTTGTGGTTGCAGCAGACCCAGGCATTGCTCGGGCAGGAACGCAAGATGGAGGCGGCCGTGAACCTCGAGATCCTGCGGATGAAGGGGCTGGCCGGCGAATCCGAACTCAATCTCCTCGGCAATCTCTACATGGATCAGGGCGAACCGCAATTGGCCCTGTTCGCCTACCTGGCGGCGATCGAGAAGGGCAAGGAGCTGGACATCGAGCAGGCACTCAAGTCGGCGAAAATCCTCAACGACTACGGCTACCCGGAGAAGGCGGACCAGTTCGTCCGGCGCGTGCGGGCACTCGGAGGGGATCAACTCAGCGAGGAGGACGAGGTGGCGATCCGCCTCGTCGAAGTCGGCATCGCCCGCAGCGCGGAGGACCTCGACCGGGTCGGGGTGCTGCTCGAGGACCTGCTCGCCCGTGATCCGGCGAATGCCGAAGTGGTGCTCGAACTTGGAAAGCACTACGACACCCTGGCCAAGCTGGAGGAGGACGACGAGCAACGCCGGGAGTTTCTTGCCGAGGCCAAGACCCGCCTGCAGATCGCGTCGGGCATGGACGAGGTGGCCTACGGTGCCAATCTCGCGCTCGGCCAGCTTCACGTCCGCGAGAAGCAGTATGTGGATGCACTGCCGAAGCTCGAGCGGGCGCTGGAGTTGAAGGAGAGCGACACCTTGAAGTCGTATGTCGCGAAGGTGCGACGGGCGGCCGACCGCCAGCAGCAGCGCGAGGAGCGCGAGGCGGCGGAGCGCGAGGCGAAGGAAGCGGAAGAGAAAGCCGAGAAGGAGGCCAACCAATGATCATGAGAACCATTCCGGTCGTCGCGGGAATCGTGGCGCTGACCGTTCAGGCGGGTGCCAACGAAGCCCTCGATATCCTCGAGGGCAACAAGCAGGTGGAGGAGCTGAATCTTCCTCCGCTGCCCGAGGAAGAGGAAACCGCCTCCGATGAACCCGTGGTCTTCGTCGAGCCCGAGTGGGCACCGAGTCCGCTCGATCCGGTCTGGTCCCGGGCGGTCCTGTTCGAGGACGAGACGAATCCGTGGGTCCAGCAGGTGGCGATCATGGGTCTCTACCAGTGGGGCGGGGCGTGGGGGACGGCGGAGGTCGAGGGCGGCCGGAACGTGCGACTCGACACCACCCGCACCCGGCGGGCGCGTCTCGGGACCCGGATGAAGATCTTCGGGAATACCGAGCTGGAGGCGGTGGGCGAGTTCGCCGGCGATGCCCGCTACCAGCGGATCGAGACGCTCAAGGGCAAGACCAAGGTGCTGCCCAACCACTACGTCGAGTATGGCAAGTTCCGCCCCCGCTTCGGCATCGAGGGTTCGAAATATTCGAGGGATCCGGCGTCGTTGCTGACGCCCGAGACCACGCTTCTGACCAGCATGCTGATGCCGGCGAGCACCCTCGGCATCGCCTTCGGGCAGGAGTGCGCGCCCTGGGACTGGAGCGTCGGTTGGTTTTCGGGCGACACCGATCGCTACGTCCCCGGCATCGAGGGCCGTGGTTTCATCGCGGCCAACCTGGCCTACGAGACCGGTGAACGGCTGGATGACAACTCGGTCATGCGGACCCGCTGGCACCTCGACTACATTTACAACCTGGACGGGCGGAAGGGAGCCGGCACCCCGCGCTACCGCCCGAACGGCATGACGGCCTCGAACGGTCCGCAGCCGGTTCCGGCCAATCCGGCCTTCCGGCACCTCGTCTCCACCGGGATCGAGCTGGAGGGGGAGCGTTTTGCCTTCGAGGGCGACTTCATGCTGGCGAACGGCGATCTCAACGCCTGGGGTCTCACCCTGACTCCGAGCTACTGGGCCATCCCGGGAACGCTCAATGTCGTCGGCCGCTACCACTACGCCGACACCGACAACCCGGGCGGCCTGGTGGGCGGTCTGGGGGCCGGCAGCGATCCCTTCTATGATTCCTCACCGGTCTTCGTCGGTGATGAATTCCATTCGTTCTACCTCGGAGCGAACGTCCATCTCTATCAGGATAAGGTGGTCTTCCTCAACGGTCTCGAATACACCATCCTGGAGGATCAGGCCGGCGGCAACTTCGACACCGACGCGTGGATCTGGCATTCCGGGGCGCGCGTTTCATTCTGACCGATCCATCCCATGAGGCTTCTCTCCTTCCTTTTCGTTCTCGCCGGGCTCTGCCACGGCGCGGATCTCGACGTCGAGGCCGTCGGCCGCGATCTCAACGGCTGGCGGGGCGGAGTGGCCCGATATTCGCTTTCCGGCACGAACTTCGAAGTGACCCGGCCGGTGACCCGGAACGATGCCAACGGCAACCTGATCGCCACGACGGTGATTCGCGAACTCAAGGGAGGGACCCCGGTCTTTGAAGGTTCGCTCCGGATGCTGATCTCCCCGGACGGCCTGGTCCGGACGATGTCGATGGAGGGAACGGTGGATGGAAGGGAATTCACCACCGGGGAAACGACCCGTCCCGAGCCGATCCTTCCGGCTTCCGGAAGTCCGGACGGCGCGGTCGATGGAGAGGTCGACGTCACCCCCGTGAATCCCGAGAAGAGCATGCGGGAGTCTTTTTCCCAGGCCCTCCGTTCCGCGGTCGAGCGGGCCGGAAGCTCGAAGAAGCTGGTCAAGCGGGACCTCAGCTCGTGGATTTTTTCATCCGAGGCTTCGTCGGGTGAGGTGATCGCCGGTGGGGCGGATCCGGTCATCCAGGCGATCTTTCGCCAGAGCCGGGGCTGAATCGCCGGGCACCGGAAACCGGTTTTCATTGGACCTTCGGCGGATCCGGTTAAACTGCGCGTATGATCAAGCTTCTGGTGATTTCCGGCAGTGCGCGGCGTGACTCCGTGAACCTCAAGCTCGGTCGCGTTGCGTGCCGGATCGGAGAGGGACTGGGGGCGAGCTGCAAATTGATCGACCCGCGTGAATACGAGCTTCCGATCTATGATGGCGATCTTGAGGAGAAGGAGGGTCTGCCGCCGGGAGCGGTCGAACTGAAGAAGGCCTTCGAGGCGGCGGACGGCCTGCTGTTCTGCTCGCCGGAATACAATTCGTCGATCACGCCGCTGTTGAAGAATCTCATCGACTGGGTCAGCCGTCCGGCAAGCGGGGACGAGGCACCACTCTCCGCCTACCGCGGCAAGGTGGCCGGCCTGGTGTCGGCGTCACCGGGTGGTCTGGGCGGCATGCGGGGCCTGGTGCACCTGCGTTCGATCCTGGGGAACATCGGGGTGCACGTGATCCCCGCCCAGTATGCCCTGGCCGGCGCCTACGGGAAATTCGATGATTCCGGCGAGCTGACCGACGAAGAAGCGGTCGAAAAACTCACCGGGGTGATGAAGCAGCTGGTCGAAACGACCCGGCGGCTGTCGGATTGATCGACGCACCGGTCCCGGACCGTAAGCTTCCCCTGCCAGGCGGGGTCGGTCCGCTCTCTCTCCACCCACGAATCGCATGAAACTCCCTTCCATCACGTCTCTCATGATTTCCGGCATCGCCAGTCTGTCCGCCGCCCACCCGGTGCCGGATAGCGAGAGCTGGCTCACCTTCGAAGGGAAGGAGGGTCCCGGGAAGGGCAAGCACGTCGTCCTCATCGCCGCCGATCAGGAATATCGCAGCGAGCAGGCCATGCCGATGATGGCCCGCATCCTCGCCGAGCGCCACGGCTTCGACACCACCGTGCTCTTCGGGGTCAACGAGGACGGCCTCGTGGATCCGACGCTGCCGGTCTACCCCGAGAAGGGCAGGGAGTCCGAATTCAAGGAGCACAACATTCCGGGACTGGAGCATCTCGCGAGTGCCGATTGCGTGATCTTCTTCCACCGCCTGCTGACCTTGCCGGACGACCAGCTCAAGCACATCGTCGCCTACCTCGACTCCGGCAAGCCGATCATCGTGCTGCGGACCGCCAACCATGGTTTCCGCGGGCCGATCCCCTACGAGATCGATGGGAAGCCGGTGCGCTTCGAGGACATCATCGGCGGTCGCTTTCTCGCGCACCACGGCAACTGGCAGCGCGACTCGACCCGCGGTGACATCGTGCCGGAGATGAAGGACCATCCGGTGCTTGCGGGGGTGAGGGACATCTGGGGGACCTCCGATGTTTACCGTACTTACAAGGAGGGCGAGGGGCTGCCGGAGGGCTGCACGGCCCTGGTGAACGGCCAGCCGCTGATCGGCCGGGAGAAGGGTGGCGCCGACAATCCCGAGAAGGAACCGCTTCCGGTGGTGTGGGTGAAGAACTGGAAGACCAGCAAGGGCGGGTCCGCCCGGGTGCTGCACTCGACCATGGGCAGCGCCAAGGATCTGCGGTCCGAGGGTCTGCGTCGCCTGGTGATCAACGGAGTTTACTGGGGCATGGGCATCGAAGACAGGATCGATCCCGAACGCAGCGTGGACCACGTCGGCAGCTACAAGCCGCTCGACAGCGGCTTCGCCTACGACAAGCTCGGTGTGGTTCCCCGCAAGCCGGCGGATTACGTCGAGTGAACCGAATCAATAATCCACCGACTGCAGATACAAGCCGTCGGCGGGAGCGCAGAAGCTGGAGCGGCCGTGGGGTAGGCCCTCCGGTTGATCGAGGAACCGTGCGAAGTCGTCAGGCGGCAAACGGCCTTCGGCGACGCGGACGACGGCTCCGGTGAGCAGCCGTACCATCTTGTAGAGGAACCCATCGCCGCTCCAGGTGAGCCGCCAGCCGTGGTCGAGGGGCTCGACGCTGGCGCGGGTCAGGGTGCGGTGGTGGTCGGTGGCTTCGGTCTCGTTGCCCCGCTTCGCCGCAAAGGCCTCGAAGTCGTGCCGGCCGAGGGTGATCTGAAGCGCGGCTTCGAGCTGGGTGGGATCGAACTGCCGCGGCAGGTGCCACGCCAACCCGGCGCGGAAGGGCGAGAGCACCGGCTCGGTCGCGATGTCGTAGTGGTAGGTCTTTCCCTTCGCGGAAAAGCGCGCGTGGAAGTCCGCCGAGGCTTCCTCGGCACCCAGGACGCGGATGCTGGGTGGCAACTTGGTGTTGAGGGCGGGGACCCAGTTGAAGGGGTTCATGGTGAGCGCTTCGGGGGCGTCGAGGTGGGCGACCTGGGCCAGGGCGTGCACGCCGGCGTCGGTGCGTCCGGAACCATGGACGCGGACGGGCTCCTTGGCGACCTCGGTGGCCGCCGCTTCAAGAAGGTCCTGGACCGTGTTGCCGCCGGGCTGCGACTGCCATCCCTCGTGGGGCCGGCCGTCGTAGGAAAGGGTCAGCTTCAAGCGCATGGGGGGGAGGCTGCGCCTCCAAGTTCCAAGTGAGAAGTTCCAACTTCCAAGTGCCCAGACCGGGGAGCGGGTTTTGTCATTTGTCATTTATCATTGGTCATTGAAGGCGCAGCCTTCCGACGTGGATCGGGAGATCGAAGGATTCATCCGCTTTGTCGCGGTGGAGCGGGGGCTTTCGGAGGCCTACCAGCTGTCACTGCGCCAGACGCTTGAGGCGCTGGGTGGCTGGATGAAGAAGCGCGGGCTGCCGATCGAGGACCTCGGCACCGACGAACTCTCGGAGTTTCTTGCCGATCGCAAGCGTGGCGGACTCGCCGCGTCGTCGCTGCGGATCGCGACGGTGCACCTCAAGGTGTTCTTCCGCTGGCTGGCGGCGACCGGGGTGTTGCCGATGGATCCCGCCGAGCCCCTGCTGGCCCCACGCTCCGGCCAGGCGCTGCCGGAAACACTGAACCGGACGATGATCGAGCGGCTGCTGGACGGCATCGATCTCACGCGGCCGCTGGGGCTGCGGGACCGGGCGATGCTCGAGCTGTTCTATTCGTCGGGACTGCGCCTGAGCGAGTTGTGCGGGCTGAAACTCGAGCAATACGATGCCGACGACCGCTTCCTGCGGGTGACCGGCAAGGGCAACAAGACGCGCGTGGTGCCGGTGGGCGGAAAGGCCCGCGAGGCGCTCGAGGCGTATCTGGCCCGGGAGCGCCGGAGCCTGGTCGGGAAACGAACGGGCTCGGAGGTCTTTCTCAGCGTGCGGGGTGGGCGGCTGTCTCCGGACCGGGTGCGGCAGATCGTCAAGGAGCGGGCGGCCCAGGCGGGGATCGAGAGCAAGATCTACCCGCACTTGCTGCGGCACTCGTTCGCGACCCATCTTCTCGAAGGAGGTGCCGACCTGCGGGTGATCCAGGAGTTGCTCGGCCACGCCGACATTTCCACCACGCAGATTTACACCCACATCGACGGCGCACGGCTGAAGTCGATCCACAAGAAGTTCCACCCGCGCGGGTAGCGAACTCCGGACGGAGTGGCTCCTTGCAGGAGCCATGGCAGGGCGGGGCGACCTTCAGGTCGCGACTGACGGCTTGCCTCGATTCACCACGGGACCTTTCCCAGCGGACGGGAGTCCGCCCCGCCCCGTTATGGCGCTTTCAAAGCGCCACTCCCTCACTGCCCTTTCGAGCCGTAGGGCTTGATCTCGAGCGGGGGCGTCTTTTCTTCGGGCAGGGGAACGGCCTTCTGCGGTTCGGCTTCGCGGTCGTCCTCGGCCCGGCCGGCACCGCCGTCGGCGGGAGGCTCGGCCTTGAGCAGGCGCACGGCCTGATAGAGGAGGTTGTAGTTGTGGCGGACCGCCGCCGGGAAGGACACCCGCCCGGCTTCGACGATCTTTTCGCGCATCAGCTTGCTGGAAAGGTCGGCCACCAGGTTGCTGCCAATCTTCACCGCGCCTTCCGCCCCGACCAGGGCACCTCCGGCGTCGGCGGTGCTGCGGATGAGGTCGCTGGAAACGGTCCGCCCCTGAACGGCGAGGGTGGATTTGGCCGAGGTCACCGATCCGTCCGGGCCGAAGCTCACTTCGAGCACGGCATGGTCGTCGCTGGCGAGCCAGCCGCGGCGGTGGTCGATGCGGATCGAGGCAAAGATGCCGCCGTCGGGCGAGGGCGAGATCTCCGGCTGGTAGGTCCGGTAGTCAGCTCCCGAAAGGGTGTAGTCGACCGTCTTGTTTTTCCATCCGCCGAGGCTCTCGCCGAAGGCCTCGATGTCGATCTCGACGGCGGCGTGGAGCCCTGCGGGCAGCAGGAACAGGCTGAAAAGAAGCGGGCGGATCATGGTTCGTGGGGGAAGGTTACGGATCGGCGGGTGTGGATTTGTCCCGCATTCATCCCGGAAGCGCCGCCGGGCCGGGGATTTGTCGAGGGGCATTGCCAAGCACCGGGGCGCACCGATAGGCTGCGTCCGTGAGCCGGGCGGTGGATCTCCTCCTTGATCACCTGCGGGCCGAGCAGGCCCGGGGGGTGGAGCATGTGTACCTCGACGAGGAGGCGCGCGAGGTCCTGCGCGACCTTCATCGACGGACGGTGGCGGCGAAGAAGAACAAGGGAGGGACCGCCTCGTCGGCCCCCACTCAGGCGACTCCGGCTCGATCGAAGACGACGGCCCCGGCGAGGCCGCGGGAGGCACCCGCCGCGCCGCCGCCCGCCGAGTTGAAGGTCGAGGGCGCCACGGCGGCCGAGCGCGTCGCCTCGCTCAAGGCGCAGGCGGAGAACTGGCAGCCGGCCAGGGCGATGGGAACCCTGCGGGAGAAGATGGTGTTTTCGGTGGGCGATCCCGAGGCCGAGCTGATGCTCGTCGGCGAGGCTCCCGGCCACCACGAGGAACGGCAGGGCGAGCCCTTCGTCGGCCCCGCCGGCCAGAAGCTCAACGACATCCTCAAGGCGATGGGGGTCGAGCGCACCGGCGTTTACATCTCGAACATCGTCAAGTTCCGCCCGGCGATGCCGAAGCAGACCTCCAACAACCGCAAACCGACCCCCGAGGAAATGGCGGCCTGCCTGCCCTTCGTCCGCGAGGAGGTGAAGGTCGTGCGTCCCAAGTGCATCGTGGCCCTCGGCGGCACCGCCGCGGAAGGATTGCTCGGGCTGAGCGGATCGGTCGGCGCGATGCGCGGAAAGTGGCACGAGTTCGACGGGATCCCGGTCCGCGTGACCTATCACCCGGCCTATCTCCTGCACGGCTCCGCCGCCCTCGGCGACAAGCGCAAGATCTGGGAGGACATGCTCGAGGTGATGGAAATGCTCGGCCTGCCGATCTCGGACAAGCAGCGCGGGTTCTTCCTGCCGAAGGGGTGACGGGTTTTTGCCTCTCCAACCCGGGAATTGTCCATTAGGTTGCGCGTTGACGATGGATGGAAATCTCACGGAGCTGATCACCACCGCGTTTACCGGCGGGGCGAGCGATCTGTTCATTACGGAAGGTGAGCGGCCCCGGGTGCGCCATGATGGAGAGGTGATCATCGCCCATGGCGGCGGGGTGGATCGCGCGGCCATTGCCTCGATCTGGAACCAATGCGGCCTCGATCCGGAGCGGGATCTGGATGGCGACGCGAGCCTGGAGGTTCCCGGTGCCGGCCGCCTGAGGGTGAATGCCTTCCGGACCCTCGGCCGCCTCGCGGTCGTAATGCGGCCGATCAAGAGCGAGATTCCGGATTTCGACACGCTCGGACTTCCCGGCGAGGTGCTCGGCCGCTGGTTGGAACGCCGCTCCGGGCTGGTGCTCGTCACCGGGCCGACCGGCTCGGGGAAATCGACCACGGTCGCCGCCTGCCTGCAGTGGATCAACCAGCGCGAGGCGAGGCACATCGTGACCATCGAGGATCCCATCGAGTATCTGTTCCGGAACGACCGATCCTTCTTTTCCCAGCGCGAGGTGCACCACGACACCGGCGACTTCGAGAAGGCCCTGCGCCAGGCCCTGCGTCAGAATCCCGACGTCATCTTCTTCGGCGAGATCCGCGATTCGGAGTCGGCCTTGAGCGCCCTGCGGGCGGCGGAGACCGGGCATCTCGTGATTTCGACGATCCATGGCTCCGGGGTTTCCGGTGTGCCGGTGGCGATGGAGCGGGTGTCGCGACTCGTCGGCGACAACCGCATGGGAGCCTCGGGTCTGCTTTCCCAGCAGCTCATCGGGGTCATCTCCCAGCAACTTCTGCCGCGACTCGACGGCGGCATGGCGGTGGTGCTGGAGTTCTTCGAGAATGTCGCCGTGACCCGG
Source organism: Verrucomicrobiaceae bacterium E54 (assembly GCA_022548915.1). GTDB lineage: Bacteria > Verrucomicrobiota > Verrucomicrobiia > Verrucomicrobiales > Akkermansiaceae > Haloferula. Next base: position 34,730 of record JAKZES010000041.1, on the reverse strand, counting down.
AAGTGGATCGCCGAGGGTCGCTTCGCGGAATTGCGTGACCACGTGGACGAGTGTCGCGACGACACCGCCTGCTCCTTCCTGCGCTACCTGGTGGCGGCGGTGGAGCAGAACATCATCGATCCAGACACCGCGCGTGCTTCCAGCGACCGCCCGCAGGATCTGGATCGTGCCCTGCGAGGGATCTCCTGAATCGCAATCTCCAAGCCATGAGCGAAGTCCGAGAAATCACCGAATACCTGCGGCAGACCGTCGAACTCGGCGGATCCGACTTTCACCTTTCGGCCTGGGCCCCGCCGGCGGCGCGGGTGTCCGGAGTCTTGCGGCCTCTTGAGGATTTCCTGCTCGATCCCGGCACCGTCGCCCGCCTGATCGACGACACCTTGAGCGAGAAGCAGCGGGCCAAGCTGGCCGAGGATCTGGAGCTCGACTATGCCCTGCAGATCGAAGACGTCGGCCGCTTCCGGGGGAACGTCCACATCGTCCGTGGCAGTCCCGAGGCGGCCTTCCGCCACATTCCCGAGGAAATTCCGGAGTTGGGGACGCTCGGTCACCACCCGGTGGTCGACCAGATCTGCCAGTTGCACCGGGGCCTCGTGCTGGTGACGGGCATCACGGGATCGGGGAAGTCGACCACGCTTGCGTCCATGATCCGCCGGATTTCCGAGACCCGCTCGGGCATCATCGTGACCATCGAGGACCCGATCGAGTTCCTCTTTTCCCACAACAGCTGCCTCGTCAAGCAACGGGAGATCGGCCGCGACACGCGGGCCTTCCCGATCGCCCTGCGTCAGGCGCTGCGGCAGGACCCCGACGTGATCGTGGTTTCCGAGCTTCGGGATCTGGAGACCATCCGCATCGCCCTCACGGCGGCGGAGACCGGACACCTCGTGCTTGCCACCTTGCACACGCTTGACGCGCCGCAGTCGATCGACCGGCTGATCGACGTCTTTCCGGCCGACCAGCAGGCGCAGATCACCACCCAGCTCGCGGGGGTGCTCGAGGCCATCGTCTCGCAGCGGCTCATGCCGCGCGCCGACGGGCAGGGCCGGGTGCTGGCCTCGGAAGTGCTGCGCGCCAACCACGGCATCCGCGCCTGCATCCGCGACCTGAAGGTCGAGCAGTTGGTGGGTCTGATGGAGATCGCCCATCAGGACGGCAACCGCACGATCGACCAGTCGATCGCCGCCCTGTTGGAGAACGGCGTGATCACCCGCGAGGAAGCCATTGCCCATGCGCGCGAGCGGCGTAACTTCGACCAGCCCGAGCCGCCCAAGAAACCCAAATCGATCTGGACCTGATGGAACTCCGCGTCAGAGACGTCCTCCGCCTGTTGTTCGTCGGCATTGCCGTGCTTGTCGGCGTGCTGGTGGCGCTGAAGCAGTACCGCATCTATCGCGACAAGGGTGAGCTGGTGAACGAAGTCCGCGAACTCACGTCCGAAGCGTCGTTCTACCGGCAGTTTGATGCCGCCGGGGCCGAGAGCGTGCTCTTGCGCACCGTTGCCGCCGTGGAGGATGCCCGCGACCTGGGTCTGCCGCCGACCGAGCTTTTCGACCGCGTCTATGAGCGCCGGAAAAAGGACCGCTTCGACTACCGATCATCCCAGCAGTACCCGGTGCGGGAGCAGCTGGTCCGGCGCACGCTCGACCAGGCCCATCGTGCGGCGGATGAACTCGGCCTCCTCAGTTCGCGGTATCTGAAATCGTTGCGCGACGGGGAGATGCCGCGCACGGATGCTGGGCGGCCGGTCATCCTTCCACTCATCGACCCGGCGATCTCACCCGGGTTCGAGAAGATCGTTCCCAACCTCGAGATCCACCCGCCGGAGACCGATCCGCATCGTGAACTGAATGCGATCCAGACCGCCGCCGCGCGCCAACTCGCCCGCGACCTCGAACGCGCCAGCCTGATCGAGGACAGCGTGGCGGACCTCATTCTCGACCGCTACAAGACGGAAGTGCCGGTCGAAGCGGAGTAAGGCCGGTCAGTTGAGTATGTAGTTCCCCCTTCAGGGGGTCTTCAGAGCCAGGGTGAAGCCCCTGGCGTGGCGAGACGTTAGATCTTTCCGGGATGATCCGATGTGCTGGGCTTCACCGCAAAGGGCGTAAAGTCCGGACCGGTGAGATCAAAGTCCACCATCCGGAACTCAAGACGTCTGCTGAGTTCCCCAAGCTTGTAGCCGCTAACGGTTTGACCCCCTGAAGGGGGGAACTACGAACAGAACTTCATACCGCGTAGGCCTCGCGGAAGCGGAGCACGGGGTCGCCGGGAGCGTGCGGGAGGCACATGCGGTCGATCATCTCCTCCCACTCGTCGTGGCCCTTGAGGATCTCGACCTCGATGCGCAGGAACCAGATCGGCACGGTCATGTCGGTGGGGCGGGGGAAGCGCACGGCGTCCTTCTCGGTGGTGACGACCAGCTCCATGTCGCGCTCGATGCAGCGGGTCATGAAGGCGTCGACCTCTTTGCGGGTGAAGCGGTAGTGATCGGGGAAATGGCGGCGGATCTCGACCCGCGCTCCGAGCCGCTCGATGCTGCGCTCGAAACTTTCCGGCACGGCGATGCCGGAAATCGCGGCGACCCACTTGTCGCGCAGGAATTCAAGATCCTCGCGGCGGCCGGTGAACAACTCCTCGAGATAGCGGGGGCCGTGGGTGCATTCGATGATGGGGGCGAAGCGGTTGTGACGGCGGAGTTCCTCGATCAGCGTGTCGTTCGGCGTGCCGTCGCACTTGGTGATGAGGATGTAGCTGGCACGGCAGAGATTGGCCGGCGGTTCACGCAGCGTGCCGCGCGGCAGCAGGTGGCCGGTGCCGTAGGGGGCGGTCTTGTCGACCAGCACGATGTCGGTGCCGTGGGCGAGCCGCAGGTACTGCAGGCCGTCGTCGAGCACCAGCGTGTCGGCCTCGAGTTGCCGCACGGCGAAGCGGCCGCCCTTGATGCGGTCCTTGTCGACGACCACCGAGACCCCGTCGAGGTTGCGGGCGAGCATGAAGGGTTCGTCGCCCGCGTATTTCGAATCCAGCAGCAGCGCGCGGCCGTCCGAGACGACCTTCGGCATGTCCTCGGCGTCGATCGGCTGGCCTTCGGAGTCCTTCCACTTCTGGGTCTCCTTGAGGCGGCGGCTCTTGTAGCCCCGCGAGAGGATCGCCACCTTGCGCCCGCGGTCGCGCAGGGTCTTCGCGAGCATTTCGGTCACGGGGGTCTTGCCGGTGCCGCCGACGGTGATGTTGCCGATCGAGATGACGTGGGTGCCCAGATGGGCCTGCTGTTTCCAGCGCTTGCGGAAGATGAGCAACCGCAGCGCGACCAGCCCGCGGAAGACGAAGGAAAGCGCGCTCATCGCCAGGCGCGTCATGCCCGCGCGGAATCCCCGGGCGCGGCCGAAGATCACATCGGCGCCCCAGCGTTCCAGCTCGGCGAGGGTTTCCTTCATGAAGCGTGCCGACTATGGGGGATGCGGGAGCCTGGGGCAATAGGTCGTATGGGACCTATGGGACCTATGTCGCTTCGCTGTGCTCGCGGAAATCCTCCAACTTCCCCGCCACGGCGGCCGGCACCACGGCGTGCACCAGCACGTCGTTTCCCTCGTAGTCGGTGGAAAGGATCTTGGCGTCCTCGTGAAGCAGGGCGACGAGGTCGGCCCGGGACTGCGGAATGCGGTAGCGCACGCGGCGCACGCGGTCGGCCAGTAAGTGCGAGCACTCGGTGAGGAGGGCGTCGATCCCCTTGCCGGTGAGCGCCGAGGCACGCAGGGCGTCGGGATAGAGCTGGTCGATCCGGGCGAGTTCCTCGGGGTCCTCGACGCGATCGATCTTGTTGAGCACCGTGATGACCTTCTTGTCGCCGGCGCCCAGCTCCTCGAGGACCTCGAGTGTGGTGTCGTGGAAACGCTCGATCTCCGGGGCCGAGGCGTCGAGGACGTGGATGAGGAAATCGGCGAGCACCGCTTCCTCGAGCGTGGCCTTGAACGCCTCGACCAGGCGGTGGGGCAGGTTGCGGACGAAGCCGACCGTGTCGGTGAGCAGCAGCGGCTGGCCGTCGGGCAGGTCGATGCGGCGGGTGGTGGTGTCGAGGGTGGCAAAGAGCATGTCCTTCGACAGCACGTCCGAGCCTGACAGGCGGTTGAGCAGGGTGGACTTGCCGGCATTGGTGTAGCCGACGATGGCGGCGTGCGGAGTGTCGAGGCGTTCGCGGTTCTGGCGTTGGGTGGCGCGCTGCTTGCGGACGTCCTCGAGTTCGCGCTTCGCCCGGTCGATGCGCACCCGGGCCATGCGGCGGTCGACCTCGATCTGCTTCTCACCCATGCCGCGGGCGGCGGCCGCGCCGCCGGAGCCGCCGCCGCCCTCGCGGTCGAGGTGGCCCCACATCCGGGCCATCCGCGGCAGGGCATACTGCATGCGGGCGAGTTCCACCTGCAGCCGCGCCTCGCGGGTGGCGGCCCGCTTGGCGAAGATGTCGAGGATGACCTCCTCGCGGTCGATCACGCACAGGTCCGAGGCGGCCTCCCACTCGCGCTGCTGCGAGGGGGCGAGCTGGTTGTCGAAGACGATGCAGTCGCACTCGTGGGCCCTGGCGAGTTCGACGATCTCGGCGGCCTTGCCGGTGCCGCAGAGGAACTTCTTGTGCATCGAGCGCGACTTCGCGAGCAGCTTGTCGACCACCCCGATGCCCAAGGTGCGCACGAGCTCCTCGAGTTCCTCGAGCAGGGCCTCGGACTCGTCGGCTTCGCGGGGATCGAAGTAGAGGCGCACCAGCAGCGCCCGTTCGACCATCTCCGGCTTTTCGCGGACTTCAAACATGGAGTGGGGCGGGGGGAATAGCAGCGGGATTCCGGTCGTGCGAGGGCAAAGGTCGGGCCGGACCTCCGGGCCGACCGCGGGTCGGGGATCCCCGGTGTTCTGCCGGACGAGCGGGCCGCTCGTCCCTACCTGGTGTAGGCCGCCTTACGGACGAGCAACTATCCGTCAGGGCTGGATCGGGCCGGCTACCACGGATTTAGGGGGATTAAACGGATTACGTAGATTCTTTGGTCCCTGCAAATCTGCGTAATCCCCTCAATCTGCGGTTCCCAAAACCACCAATCTGTTGGACGGACCACACTAGCCCTCAGGCGCGAAGCTCATGATGATCCTGAAGCGGGCAGCTTCTTCCATCAACGACTTCAAGGAGCATCCTCGACCCTGTAGAAGGCGCTGGTGCCTGCGGGCAACACGACTTCCAGCGTCGTGGTGGCTCCGGTGGCGGTGAACGCGCCTCCGGGTGCCGCCACCGTGTCGGCGGTGACCGATCCTGCCGGCACCCCGAAGCTGGACAGATCGCCGGATTCGGTCAGCAGGTAGTCGGAGCCCGGGGCCAATCCGCTGATCTGGATCTGCAGCTTGTTGCCCGGGATCATGCCCACCGACTCGATTTTCGGGGCGCCGACCGGCACCTGCAGGGTGCCGGTGGCCTTGATGATGGCGTTGGTCTCGACCGTGAAGGAGTCGGCGGTTCCCTCGGCGTTCTGGTAGGTTTTGAATGAGGAGATGGGGAGGATCAGTGTCACATTGTAGGATCCTGGAGAGCTGCCCGTTGGTGTGAGTGTCACGGTTCCGGTGCCGTTGCCGGTGCCTGCGATGGGTTCCTCCTCTGAAACGGTTCGATCGATGGGGTTCACGCTAGGCGGAAAACCGAATACGTTCACAGTAATATCCCCCTCAAGGGTGCCGCCGATCACATTAAAAGTGTGTTCAGACGCATCGAACTCCCCATTGGCGATGCTTGTCATCGCGCCTGGACGAGTGGTCGTGAAGACCACGGTGGAGAGTCCATTGGCCCTCAGGTCATAGGTTACCGTGGTGAGGCCGTCGCGTGCGCTTCCGCCGAATATGAAGTCGTCGTCGCCGGGGTCGCCATCGTCGGCGAAAACGGTACCGCTTGTGAGGGTCAGCTCCGACGTCTTGTGTGTGGTCAGGTCTACGTCGAGCGTCGCATTCATCGAGCCGTTGAGATCACAGGTATCGGTGGATGGGGGCAGATCGAAGCCCTCTGCGGGCAAGGGATCGACCGTCATCGACAGGACATTGAAACCCGACCCCGGGGGTTCCAGCGTCAACTGGCAGGTCGCTTGAACGGCCCAGGCCTGGGTGACGAGCAGCGGGATGAAGGCAAATCGCATGGCGCGGAAAATCGGTGGCGGCGGCCCTCTTGTCAAAGCCCGGTTTCCATCCACCTCCGGAGGATTTCGACGGCGGCGGCCTGGTCGATCACCTCTTTCTGCCGCCTCGCCTTGCGGCCCGCCTGCCGCAGTTTTTCGGCGGCGTCGACGGTGGTGTGGGACTCGTCGACCAGGACGAGGGGGATTTCCGGCAGTCGCGCGGCGAGTTTTTCCGCGAATTTCCGGACTTTCGCGGCGGCGGGGCCTTCCTCGCCGTCGAGATTCAGCGGGAGTCCGAGGACAAGCGTCCGGATCCGCCGCTCGCCCGCAATCCCGGCGATGCGGTCGATCGGCGGGGTGGTGCGGAGGTCGATGGTCTCGACCGGATGGGCGAGAATGCCCAGTGGATCGGTGGCGGCGATGCCGATGCGGGCGTCGCCATGGTCGATGCCGAGGGCGGGATGGTGGAGTTCGGAGTTCAGATTTAAGAGTTCAGATTTCCGGACCTGAACCCTGCAATCTGCACTCTGCACTTGGTTAGAGCAGTTCGGGCGGGAGCTTCGGGGAGAGCTTCTTGATGTCGTCGGCCTGGTGGCGGTTGGCGATGAGCAGGGCGTCGCCGGTCTGCACGACGATCAGGTCGTCGACCCCGAGCAGCGCGATCTTGGCCCCCTTGCGATCGTTGAAGACGATGTTGTTCTGCGAGTCGATCTGGGCGACCGGGTCGTTGGAGCAGTTGTTGTCGGAGTCGGTCTCGAAATACTTCGCCACCGAGAGCCACGAGCCGACGTCGTCCCAGTCGAAGGTAGCCTCGATGTTGAGGACGCGGCCGGCTTTTTCCATGAGCGCGTAGTCGATGGAGATCGGCGTGAGTCCGGCAAACCGTGCGGCGACGGTGGCGTCCAGGTCGGTCGAGTTGCGGAGTTCGGCAACGAAGTCCGCCAGCTCCGGCGCATGGCGGCCGAGCTCGTCGACGACGGTCGGCAGCGACCAGACGAACATGCCGGCATTCCAGGAAAAGCTGCCGGCGGCGATGAAGGTCTCGGCCAGCTCGGCGCTTGGCTTCTCGCGGAACCGCTCGACCTCGAAGGGGCGGTTTTCACCCTCGAAGCCCGGGATCGATGCCGGCGAGCCGCGCTCGATGTAGCCGTAGGACGGGCAGGCCCATGTCGGCTTGATGCCGATGGTGACCACTCCGTTGGTGGCTTCGGCCGTGGCCACGGCGTCGCGCATCACGGCGTGGTAGGCTTCGGTGTCGCGGATGAGCTGGTCGGCGGGCAGGACCATCATGGTGGCGTCGGGGTCGCGGTTGGCGACGAGGCCGATGCCGAGGGCGACCGCCGGCGCGGTGTCGCGCTTGGCCGGTTCGGCGAAAATGTTCTCCTCCGGCAGCATCGAGGCGACCTCGCGCACGGCGTCGAGCTGCACGGCATTGGTGAGGATGAGGATGTTCTCGAGCGGGACCAGGCCTTCGAGGCGGCGGATCGTCTGCTCGAGCAGGGTTTCCTCACCGAAAAGCCGCAGCAGCTGCTTCGGGCGGGCATCGCGGCTCAAGGGCCAGAAACGGGTGCCGGAACCACCGGCGAGGATCAGGGCGTAGGTCGAAGGCATGTCGGCAATGGGCTGAGGGGGTGAACCGGGCGCACTTTAGGCACGAGGGTTCGGACGGAAAGCCTGAATCGGCGCGGTGCGTTTCCGGATTGTCCCCGCGCCGGGCACTGCTAGGTTCCCTTCATGAGTCACGAGAACGTTGATCCGGACATCGAGTGGACCGAGGCCTCCGCGCTGGCGTCGCCCGCCCTGCTGGGAGCCGCCGCCGGCCTGATCCTCGGGGAGGTGATGCACGACAATGCCCGCCGTGGCGTGGCGATCGGCCTGGCCGCCCTGGGCGTGGCAGCCCTGATGCCGCTCGCGGTGTCGGGGATTGTCGATCTGATCAATGGCCCGCATTCCCGCCGCGGTGTGCAGCGCCGGATCCGCGGGATCCGCGACGCGGGTGATGGCTTCGTCGAGACCCAGCTCGAAGACGCCGGGGTGATCTGATGCCGCGGATTGCCGTCACCGGCACCACCGGTCGGGTCGGGCGGGCGCTGGCACGGCGGCTGGCGACCGATCACGAGGTGATCGAACTGCCACGGACCGACTGGGATTTTTCCGATCCGTCGACGGTCGAAAGGGTGGGCGGACTCGGGTTCGACCTGCTCGTCCATCCCGCGGCGGTCACTTCGCTCGAGCGCTGCGAGGAAGAGCCGGAGCTGGCCAGGCGGGTCAATGCCGAGGCTCCCGCGGCATTGGCGGCGCTGTGTCGTCGGCACGGCGCGGCGATGATCCATTTCAGCACCGACTACGTGCTCGAGGGATCGTCGCCGGGCCTGCGGGACGAGTCGGCAGCCGTCGGGCCGCTGTCGGAGTATGCCCGGACGAAGCTCGCGGGCGAAGAGGCGGTGCTTGCCGGGGGCGGTTGCGTGCTGCGGGTCTCGTGGGTCCATGGTCCGGAGCGTCCGGCCTTTCCCGAGCAGGTCGTCGGGCGGGCGCTGGCCGGGCAGCCGCTGGCGGCGATCGACGACAAGTTCTCGCTGCCGTGCCACACCGGCGACCTCGCCGAATGGGTGGCGGAGTTGATCGACCGGGGACCGGGCAACGAGCTCCTCCACGCCTGCAATCCGGGCGAGCCGGTCAGCTGGAAAGACATGGCCGAGTGGGTGGTGGAGATCATGCTCGAGAGGGAAGCCATCCCGGGGCGTCCGGAAATGATCGCCCAGCACCTCGACGAGGTCCCGTTTTTCAAGGTCCGCCGTCCGCGCCACACCGCCATGGCGACCGGACGCCTCGCGCAGCGTCTCGGCCGGCCCCTGCGGCCGTGGCAGGAAGCCATGCGCGAGCACGTCACGGTCCTGTTGGACGATCTCCTAAGCCGTTGACCCGGGGGATCCGGCATGCGAGCTTTTCCCTGATCATGAATGCGCGCGTTCCCTGTATTTCAGCTCTCGGGCTGCTTCTCGTCGGTTGTGAGACCGGCGGACCGATCAATTCCAGCTTTGACCCACTCGATGCCGCGGGCGGGTATGGCACCCAGGCCAACGTGATCAACACCGGCTACCGTGCCGGGGAGTTCGTGACCGCGGTGATGGACAACACCGGATTCTACAAGGAACGCCCCGACGGCGAGGCCAATGCCGACAAGCTGCTCAAGGCCGATACCTCGATGAAGGTGATCTCGGACGATGGAAGCTTCGTCAAAGTCGAGCTCGACACCGGTGAGCTCGGATACGTCTCGACCGTGCAGGTGATGGGCGAAAACGAGGGGTCGAATTTGCCGCCGGGCTCCGAAGTTCAGGTATGGCCGCCGGTGGATGGTGGCCCGATCCCGGTTGCGGATCCGAGTGAAGCGGATCCCGACGTTCCGCTCGTGCCGACCGACATCGATCCGGACGCGCCGATCGACGAGCCAATCCTCCCGGACGTCGCGCCGGAGGACGATCCGGCGGTCGATATTCCGCCACTTCCCGATCCGGTGGATGCCGGAGCGGATGGGGCTGGAGAGGATGCCGCTGCGGACGGCGAGGCCGGGAACGACCCCGCGCCCGCTGCGGAATAAGAGGAGAGCCAGAGGAAGAGGAGAGCCAGAGGAGGGCCGCTCAGCCCAATTCGCCGAGCACCTTGCGGATCGCGTCGAAATCCGGGAGATCCTTCGGGTGGTCCTGAATGTCGACGTGGCGGACGATGCCGCCCTTGTCGATGACGAAGGCGGAGCGCTTCGGCACGCCGCCCATGATCAGGTTCGCTTCGGGGAGGAACTGCTCGTAGGCCACGCCGTAGGCCTTGGCCGCCTCGTGTTCGTAGTCGCTGAGAAGTTGCACCTTGATGCCTTCCTTCTGGGCCCAGGCTTCCTGAGCGAAGGGGTTGTCGCCCGAAACTCCGACGACGACGGCGTCGAGCGCCTCATACTCGGACATGCCGGCGGTGAGGTCGCAGAATTCCTGGGTGCAGACGCTGGTGAAGGCCATCGGGAAGAAAAGCAGGACCACGTTGCCCTTGTCGGTCAGGTCGCTGAGTTTCACCACTTCGGGGCCGTCCGCGCCTTTGCTGACGAGGTTGAAATCGGGGGCTTGATCGCCAATCTGGAGTGCCATGAGGATTGTTGGTTTGAGGTTCAGGCGGACTATGACCATGCTCGGGCGGAGGTCAACGGCTCATGGATTTTGAATTTTCACGGCTCGGGCACGAGCTTGCGTCACCGAGCGGCATCAGCGAACTGATGGAGGATCTCGGCAGTGCGCTGAACTCCGGGGAGGATGTAAAGATGCTCGGAGGCGGCCAGCCGGCGCACATCCCGGAGGTCAATGCCCTGTGGCGTCGGCGGATGGAGGAAATCCTCGCCGATCCCGGCGCCCTCGAGCGGATGCTGGCCAACTACGACCCTCCCCGTGGCTCGCCAGGGTTCATCGCCGCCCTGGTGAAGTTGTTCCGGCGCGAGTTCGGGTGGGAAGTCGATGAATCGAACTTCGCGGTCACCGCCGGGGGCCAGACGGCGTTCTTTTTCCTCTTCAACCTCCTCGCCGGGAACATGCCCGACGGTCGGCGGAAGAAGATCCTGCTGCCGCTCGTTCCGGAGTACATCGGCTATGCGAACCAGGGCACCTGCGGCGAAATGTTCCGCGCCGTCCCACCGAAGATCGAGAGAATCGGCGAGCACGAGTTCAAGTACCGGGTCAATTTCGACAGGCTGGAGATTGGCGACGACATCGCCGCGATCTGCGTGTCGCGACCGACGAACCCGACCGGCAACGTGCTGACCGACGGGGAGATCGCCCAGTTGTCGGACATCGCCAAGGTCCACGGCATCCCGTTGATCATCGACAATGCCTATGGTGCCCCGTTCCCGAATGTCATCTTCACCGAGGCGACGCCGGTGTGGGACGAGCACATCATACTCACCCTGAGCCTGTCGAAGATCGGCCTGCCGGGGACGCGAACGGGAATCGTCGTCGCCCATCCCAAGATCGCCGCGGCTGTCGCGGGGATGAGTTCGGTTGTCGGGCTCTCCAATCCCAACATCGGCCAGGCGATCGCCCGGCCATTGGTCGAGAGCGGGGAAATCCTGAAGCTGTCGAACGAGACCGTGCAGCCGTTCTACGTCGAGAAAAGCCGGCTGGCGCAGAAGTGGGTGGCGGAGTCCTTCGGCGATGACTTCCCCTACCGGGTCCACCGCAGCGAGGGGGCGCTGTTCCTGTGGCTGTGGTTCCCGGACCTGCCGATCACTTCCAGGGAGCTCTATCAGCGACTCAAGGAGCGCGGCGTGCTGATCGTGCCGGGGCACTACTTCTTCTTCGGTCTCGAGGATGAGGCATGGCGTCACCGTGACGAGTGCCTGCGCATGACCTTCACCATGGACGGGCCGACCGTGCGCGAGGGCATCCGCATCATCGGTGAGGAAGTGCAGCGGGCGTGGGGCCGATAAGGAGCAAGGAGCGCCGATTATGAAATCGGCACCCGCACGATTCGAGTTCAGGACGATGAGGCCGATTTCATAATCGGCGCTCCACCTCACGGTGGGTCAGCGCACCGGTCGGGCAAGCGGCGATGGCTTCCTCGGCGGCGATGCGCAGGCCTTCGTCGAGGGTGCCGTGGAAGGGCACGCCGAGGTGGACGTCGAAGCCCCGGCCGATGAAGGTCAGCCCCAGCGCTTCGGCATGCCTGCCGGCGACCTTGATGCAGTTGCCGCAGCGGATGCACTTGGCCGGTTCGAAGCGGACCAGCGGATGCTCGATGTTGCGCGAATACCGGAGCCGCTCGCCGGTGTTGTAGCGCTTCGGGTTGACCTCGTAGTCGATCGCGAGCTGGCGCAGCTTGCAGGTGTCCGCCTTGGCGCAGTGGCACATCACGCAGCGCCGCGATTCGGCCAGCGCGTGGTCGATATCGACCGTCTCTTCCCGGTGGGCGTCCGAGGATTCCTTGAGGAAGTCGTCCATCTCACCGTCGAGGAGTTTCCCCATGAAGATGGAAAAAGGCTTCGGCGGGCGTTGGACGGGCCGTCCGCGGAGGTGCTGGTCGATGCAACTGGCGACCGCCTTGGCATCGGCGACCGATTGCACCGGCTTGCCGGTCGGTCGCAGCACCCGGCCGGCGGCGAAAATCCCGGCGGTGCCGACGACCCTCATCGTGTCCTTGTCGACCTCCGGCTTGTCGTCCCCGGGTCCGGTGGCGATGAGAACGGCATCGAACTCGCCGAGCAGGGGCGCCGGATCGTCGATCTCCCGGCCGGTCACCAGTTCGACTCCGGACGACTTCAGCAAGTCGAGTTCGGCGGCGAGGGCCGTGCCGGGAAGATCGGGATACTCGCGGCGGATGCTGTCGGCGGGGCCGTCGGCGCGTTCGAAGACCACCGGTCGATAGCCCTGCCGGGCGAGAAACCAGGCCGCGGAAAGACCCGTGAATCCGGAGCCGATGATGGCGATCCGTTCGTCACGGACCTCCGCTGCCGGGGAAGGAGCGGAGGTCGCCCCGACATTGATGGCGTGAAGCACGAGCTCGGCGATGGCGACCGGTTCGTCGTGGGTGCCGCGACGGCAACCCGATTCGCAGGGCCGGTGGCAGACGCGGCAGAGGACGCCGGGGAGCGCCAGATCGCGGCGGACGATGCCGGCGGCCTGGTCCGGCTCGTCCTGGCGGAGGTGCTCGAGCACGGCGGGGATGGTGAGCTGCGCCGGACAGATGCGCTGGCAGGGCGAGAGGCAGTCGCCCATGTGATCGCTGAAGAGAAGCTCGAGCGCCATCCGGCGGGCACCCCGGACGTCGTCGGAGGCGGACTCGATTTCCATGCCGTCGACCACCTTTGAAGCGCAGGATGGGATGAGCTGCCCGCTGTGCTTCAATTTCACCGCGCAAACCATGCAGGAGGCCCCGGCCTCGTAGCCCTCCATGTGGCAGAGCGTGGGGATCTCGATGCCGGCGGCCCGGGCCGCCTCGAGGATGGTGCCATCCTCCCGGGCGGGGATTTCGCGGCCGTCGATGGTGATGGTGGGCATGGGTGAAGGAGCGCGCGACGCTGTCGCGCATCGTGAGTTCTGGAAGTTGGTGGAGTGGATGGGTTGGCGGGATTGGGAAGAGGTCGCGTTGGGATATTCCCTCAATCGTGAGGCATGGTGGCCGGAGTGGATTCGGTGGCGGGTTTCGAGGCGGTGCGCGACAGCGTCGCGCGCTCCTTGCTGGCGACGGTGATGGCATTCTCCGGGCACGCCTCGAGGCAGGCGTTGCAGCGGGTGCAGAGGGCGTCGTCGATGTGGTGGCGCTGGTAGGGGGTGGCGGCGATCGCATCGGCCGGGCAGCGTTGGGCGCAGAGCGTGCAGCCGATGCATTCGGCGGTGACCGAGTAGTGAATCAGGTCGCGGCAACTGGCGGCGGGGCAGCATCCGTCGAGATGGGCCTCGAATTCGTCCCGGAAATGCCGGATCGCGGTCAGCACCGGGTTGGGGGCGGTCTTGCCAAGGCCACAGAGCGAGGCGCGCTTCACCATCTCCGAGAGTTCCAGTAGTTCGTCGAGGTCCGTGCGCTTTCCCCGGCCCGAGACCAGGCGGTCGAGGATGTCGAGCATGCGTCGCGTGCCGACCCGGCAGAAGGTGCACTTCCCGCACGACTCGCACTGGCAGAATTCAAGGAAGTAGCGGGCGATCGAGACCATGCAGTCATGCCGGTCGAGCACCACCAGTCCGCCGGAGCCCATGATCGCGCCGGCTTCCGAGAGCGACTCGTAGTCGATGGGGGTGTCGGCGAGTTCCGCCGGCACGCATCCGCCGGACGGGCCGCCGATCAGGACGGCCTTGAAGGGCGAGCCATCGGGCGTTCCCCCGCCGATGTCCTCGACGATCTCGCGCAGGGTGAGACCCATCGGCACCTCGATCAGCCCGCCGCGCGCGACCTTTCCAGCCAGCGCGAAGACCTTGGTGCCCTTGCTCTTTTCGGTGCCGATCACGTGGAAGGCCCCGGCGCCGTGGCGCAGGATCCATGGCAGGTTGGCATAGGTCTCGACGTTGTTGATCAATGTCGGCCTGCCATGCAGTCCCTGCTCGGCGGGGAAGGGCGGCTTGAGGCGCGGGATGCCGCGGCGGCCTTCCATCGATTCGAGCATCGCCGTTTCCTCGCCGCAGACGAAGGCACCGGCTCCCTGGAACACCTCGAGGTCGAGGGAGATCCCGGAGTCGAACAGGTTGTTGCCCAGGCAGCCCCTTTCGCGGCAGATGCGGAGGGCTTCGTTCAGGCGCTCGACCGCCGCGGGATACTCGGCGCGGACGTAGAGGAATCCCTTGTCGGCACCGACGGCGTAGGCGGCGATGGCCATGCCCTCGATCACGCGGAAGGGGAAGGACTCCATCAGCATCCGGTCCATGAAGGCACCGGGGTCGCCCTCGTCGCCGTTGCAGATCACGTAGCGGTGCTCGGCCGCGGTGGCGCGGACCACCCGCCACTTGCGGGCCGTGGGAAAGCCCGCGCCGCCCCGCCCGCGCAGGCCGCTCCGCTCGACCTCGTCGATGACCTCCCCCGGAGCCATCCCGGCGAGGCATTTCCGCAGTCCGTCGAAGCCCCCGTGGGCGAGGTAGTCGTCGAGGTCGAGCGGGTCGAGACGGCCGTAATGTTCGGTGGCGATGTGGGTCTGCGGTCCGAAGAAGGCCGCCACCGGTGGCGGCGGATCCTGCTCGGGTGGGACGGGGTCGGGTGATCCGCCGATCAGGCGGTCGCAGGCAAGCGAGACCCCGTTCCGGATCCGGGGCCACAGGCCCTCCGGCCGGAAATGTCGCAGCAAGGTCGGCTCGACCTGCTCGGGCGTCAGCCCGGAAAAATCCAGCGTGGGCTCGCCGGGACGCGCCAGCCCGATCATCGGCGTGCGATCGCACATCACCACGCAGCCGACGCGCTTGATGGCGACCGGCAGGTTCCGGCGCCGGATCGTCTCCCGCAGCGCGTCGTGGGTGGCGCCGCATCCGCGGGCGACGCAGCAGGAGTCGAGGCACAGGCTCACTTCCCCGAGCGGACGGGACGGGGGCGCCAGGGGACGCGGCTTGCGGCGTCTGCGTGCGCGCTTTTGTCCGGCGAGAAAGCGGTCGATCAGCCCGGGTGCCTGTTCGCGGGTGAGGTGGCCGTGGGTCTGGTCGTCGATCTGCACCACCGGGGCGAGCGTGCAGCAGCCGACGCAGAACACCTTCTCCAGCGTGAAGCGCTGGTCGGCATCGGTGTCTTCGCCGGGGCCGAGGCCGAGGTGGTCGGAAAGCGCCTCGTGAACGATGCCCGCGCCCTGGATGTGGCAGGCGGTGCCGTTGCAGACGCGGATGTGATGGCACCCCATCGGCCGGTGCCGGAACTGGGTGTAGAAGGTCGAAACCCCCGCGAGGGTGGCGGGGTCGATCTCGGTGAGTTGGCAGACGCGCTCCAGCGCGGGCTCCGGCAGATAGCGATAGTGGCTCTGCAACTGCTGCAGGATGGGCAATGCCTGGTCGGTGCCGTGGCCGAGCCGGGCGACGACCTCATCCACGTAGCCGAGATCGACGTCAGCCTTCATCGCCTCCGATCGCGTAAAGGTGTTCCCGGCCCCGCAGGTAGATGCGGCCCGGTCCGAAGGCGGGGGTGGCTCCGATTTCCTCGCCGAGCGGGTGGCGTGCGACTTCGTGGAAACCTTCGGCGTCGACGTCGCCGATGATCGTCTCGCCTTCCATCGTCAGCAGCCAGAGACGACCGTTCACCAGGACCGGCGAGGCCTGGAAGTCGTCCTCGAGATCGTGTTCCCAGACTTGATCGCCGCTCTGCGCGTCGTAGGCGAAGAGCCGGCCGTAAACGACGGTGTAAACCCGCGGGCCGTCGCACAGCAGGCTGCAGATGTCCGGGTAGTCGTCCTCGTCGCGCTTCCAGAGCACGTGGCTGTCGGTGACGTCGCCGCGGCCGTCGACCTTCACCGCGATCAGGCAGGCACCGGTGTTGGTGAAATAGGCGACGCCGTCGTGATACGCCGGCGATGGGGCGACATCGCCGGACATCGCCTTGACCTTCCACAGCTCGGATCCGTCGGCCGGGTCGTAGGCGATGATCCAGGGGTTGGCCGCCGTCAGGATCTGCGGCTGGCCCTCGTGCTCGATGACCATGGGGGAGACCCACGAGGCCGGCACGGGCCGGTCGGTGGACCAGCGGGTCTCGCCGGTGGCGGCGTCGAGCGCGAGAATGCGCGACAGGCCGTCCTCGGCACCGCCGCGGTCGTAAACGACGATCACCAGGTCGCGCCACATCGCCAGCGAGTTGGCATGGCCGTAAAGGTTGTCGGCCTCGCCGAGGTGCCGCGCCCAGAGCGGGCTGCCATCGGTGCCGACTCCGACGATTTCGCCATTGGCAAAGATCGCGATCACGCGACGACCGTCGGTGACCGCGGTCGGTGCGGCGAAGCCGGTTTCCTCCATCACCGCGGGGGGATCGAAGCGGCTGCCTTGGGGAGTGCTGACGGGCGCGCTCCACAGGATCCTGCCGGTCGTGGCATCGATGCCGTAGATCGCGCGCTCGTCCTCGGTCGCGCCGCTCAGGTAGATCCGGTCTTCCCAGACGACTGGCGAGTTTTCCCCGGGGAGGGGGATGGCGGTCTTCCAAAGGATGCCTTCACCGGTTTCTCCATTCCACCCGGCGGGGAGCTTGTCGACGGTCGCGACGCCCATGCCGCCGGGGCCGCGGAAGCAGGGCCACTGGGCCGCCCATTCTTCGGGCTCGGGCCACCACGCCTCGTTCACGGTTGGCGCCGGTTCGGGGAGGTCACCCCCGACGGCGGGGGCGGCCTGCCATTGGCGGGTGCGGCCGCCGACCATGGCGGCGGTCAGGCCGGTGAGCACGATCAGCGTGCCGCCGACGGCCTTCGCCGCGACTTGGGCGGAACGCATGCGGTCCTCCGGTTTGGCGGAAAAGACCGGGACCCGGGGTCCGCGCAGGTGGCGAGCCAGGTGCAGGGCGACGATGAAAGCCAGGCCGCCTCCGAGCAGGGTGAAGCCGCCCCGGGTGGCGAAGCTTTGGCGACGGAAATACTCCAGCCGGAGATCCTGATCGAGGGTTCGGATCCGGTCCTTGAGGTCGGCGTCGCCCGGGTCGGCGGCGAGTTGCTGCTTGAGGCCGACGAGCTTTTCGGAATCGACCAGGCGGAAGCTTTCGTCGGCCCGGTGGAGCTGGATGCCGTTGTGCCACAGCAGGCCTGCCAGGACGGCGCAGAACACGCCGGCCACGATCGCGATCCGGTGGACGGCGACACGCAGGGCGGAGCGGACTTCGGGATCAGACATGGCTGCCTCCGGGGATGTCAGTGGGAAGACCGAGCCGCTGCCGCTCGTAGGGGCAGGAGCTGAAGCAGCGGGCACAGGAGACGCAGTCGGCTGCGTCGGTCTCGTAGTCCGCCGTCGGCCGCGGAAAGGCCACGCGGATGAGATGGAGCGCGGCGGCCACGCCGAAGATCGCCCCGAGGATCCGTCCCAGCGTGAGCGAACGTTCCTCAAGTACGGCGACCGCCGTATTCAGCGAGGTGCGATCCGCACCGGACTGCCGCCAGGCGGTGATTTCGTCGGGTGCCGGTTCGGGCAGCGTGCCGGCATCGGCCATCGCCACCTGCCCGGCCAGTTCCCCGGTGGGATGCCATGCCACCGAAACCAGGCCGACCTTTCCTCCCAGCCAGCCGAACAGCACGGCGGCCAGCGGCACGAGAACCAGCAGGGATAGGGTGCGCAACCGGGCATCCCGGTCGTCGGCGGGGGCGGTGGGCGTCCGGGTCGGCAGGTGGATCGCGCCGTAGGGGCAGGCGTTCTCGCACAAGCGGCACTGCGAGCAGTGGTCGGGCGTGACCGAGGGGCGGAAGCGCGAGACCCGCGAAAGCAGGCCGAGCAGGGCGCCGTAGGGGCAGAGCCAGCGGCAGTAGGGGCGGCCGACGAACATCGAAAGCACCAGCAAAACGCCGCCGACCAGCAGCATCGTCCGCGGGCCTCCCATCCTGAAGATGCCGACGAAGGGGTCGTACTTGCAGATCAGGAACATCCCGCCGGTGGCCGCCAGCAGGACGGCCAGGGTGAGGTAGATCCACGGCAGCAGGCGCAGCGGCTGGTCGAGCCAGTGGGGAACCTTCAGCGGACGGACGAGCACGAGGTCCTGGATCGCCCCGTGGGGGCAGACGCCGGCGCAGAAGCTGCGGCCCCAGATCAGCGCGGTGAGCAGCGGCAGGCTGAAGAAGGCGATCACCGCCAGCGGCACCGCGTAGCCCGGATCGGCGAGCCCGAGCGCGACATTCTGCACCGAGCCGATCGCGCAGACGCAGCCGCGCCGCCAGAAGCCGAAGTAGGCGAGGGCCACCAGCGAAAGGATGACGAGGCCCTTGCGCGAGCGGAGGCGGAGCGAGATCCACGAGGCCAGGAGAAGGCCGAGGCTGAGCGCGGCGACATCGATCCACGCCTGCGTTCTCGCTTGGGAGGCGGGAACGACGGTTTCGGGGATCTGATGCCCGCCGCTGAAGTCCGGCGGCGGGAAGCGCTCGATGCCCAGAGCGGGCAGTGCCAGCAGCGCCAGGAGCAGCAGAATTCTCACGCCTCCTCCTTTCCTCGCAGCAGGTAGGGCTCGGAGCGGGGGACCAGGCGGAAGGCCTCTGCGGGGCAGGCGGTGGCGATCGCGCAGCGGTTGCAGTCGACACAGCGGTCGTGGTTGACCTGGAGGTAGAGCGAGCCGTTGCCGAACATGTTGCAGCCCTTGACGCATTTGCCGCAGCCGACGCAGAGGTCCGGCTTGATACGGTATTCGTAGTAGGGATGTTCGATGTAGGTCCGCTCGATCGCCCCGGTCGGGCACAGCTGGTTCTCGGCACCCTCGTCGAGGTTCACCGGGTCGGGTTCGAAGTAGCCGGTGCACAGCTCGCAGTAGCCGCACATGCCATGGGAGTGCACCGTCTTCACCGCGGAGATCTCAAGCACGCATTCGGTGGCGCACAGACCGCACTGGATGCAGGCGTCGGGATCGATCTGCCACACCTCGTCGTCGCGCTTGTCGCGAGTCGCCAGCGCTCCGGTGGCGGTGCCGATGCCCAGCAGGCCCAGCCCGCGAAGGCCGCCCGAGAGCAGTGCGCGGCGGTTCATTCCGGGGGCCTCAGCCATCGCCGTCCTCCTTTCGAACCATGATTCGCACCGTGCCGCCGATCGCGTCGAGGATGAGCACGCGGCCCGCGGCATCGACCACCACGTAGATCCCCGCGCTTGCCGCCTCGGGTGTGCCGGCCTGCGTGGCCTGCACATACTCCGGGAAGGACTCGGTGCCGGCGACGATGCCGGTGAAGGCACCGCACTCGTCGTAGGTTTTGACGCGGGGCAGGCCCTTCTCGCCGGTCACATAGCCGCCATCGGGAAGCAGCGCGAAGCTGACGGGATTGCAGCAGCCGCAGAAGCCGTCGATCGCGAACGAGGCCCGGCCCCAGGCCAGCTCGAGGTCGCCGTCGGTGGTCCAGGCTTCGATGGTGTGCTTGCCGGGATTGGCGATGCGCAGCAGTCCGTCGGGTGCAGCACGGACGCAGAAGTAGGGACTCGGCACGACGAAGCCCTCGATGCCCTTGTCGGGATCCCGTTGTCCGATCGTTTGGAGCGGGCGCCCTTCGAGATCGAGCACCCGGATCACCCGGGCATGGGCATCGGCGAGGAAGATCCGCGAGTCGGCGACGGCGATCGAGGTCGGCAGCACGTCTTCAAGTTCCCAAACGGCGCGGACCTTGCCGTCCGGTGCGATCACCTGCACCTGGTCGGGAAGGCCGGCGAGCAGGCTTTCGTCCGGCAGCACGGCGACGGCGTGGACCCGGCCTTGGATCGGGCTGAACCCGAGCTCCCGGCCGTCGGCATCGAAGCGCCGGATGCCGTCGTCGCCGCAGACGAGGATGTGGCCCCCGGGGGTGGTGCAGAGATTACGGGGGCGCTCGAGGCCGCTCGGGAACCGGCTGAGCTCGCGCCATTGGATCAGGCCGGGGTCGGAGGTCTGAAAACGGGAGACGTCGTAGGTGAACTCGGGTCCGAGCGGTGGACGCTTCGGGGCCGGGGGGTCCTGGGTGAGGCGCTTGACGCCGATCCCGCCCAGCGCACCGAGGCCGGCCAGACCGCCGCCCCACAGGGTCGCCCGCAGCAGCCGGCGACGACCCGAATCGGGTTCTGACCTTTGCTCAGCCATCGTCGGAAGGATACGTCCGGGGGATGCCCGCATGCTTGGCCGATTCTGCCTTTGGCAGCGCACAGCCATCGAAAAGCGGACAGCCGCCGCAGGGGCCCCGGGTGCGGCATTCGCCTTTCAGCGAGCGGGCACCCAGCCATGCGGCGACGCCACCGACGGCCCCGAGTCCTCCGTAGCGAAGGCTGCGGCGGACCATTTCGCGGCGGGTGAGGGTGGGTTTCATGGGGAAGGATCGAGGCGAAGATCGAGGCAGCGCATTTCGGTCAGGTCGCGGACGATGAGCAGGCCGCCGGCGATCGCCATCGGGGCCCACGAATCGTGGCCGTCGAGCACCTTGGCCCGGGCCAGCATTTCGAAGCGCTCGTTCGATGCCGCCGCCATGGTGAGTTCACCGTGGTCGTCCATCACCAGCAGCTTGCCGTCGGCGATCAGGAAGGGTCCGAGCCCGAAGCGGTGCGAGGGACCGCTGCTCCAGAGCACGCTGCCGTCGGGGTCGAGACACACCAGCTCCCCGTCCGGCCGCACACCGAACAGGTGATCCTCATACCAGATGGGGGTCTGCTGGGTCGCGCCGAAGGCATCGTCGTCGAGGCGGAACAGCGGTTCGCTTTTCCAACCCTCGGTTCCCGAGCGGACCTGCAGCATCAGGCTGCCGGCCTTGTAACCTCCGGACAGGAACAGCCGCCCGTCGGGCAGCGGCACCGGGGTCGGCACGGTGGCCAGGCTGATCCGCCATTCCGGGGTGCTCCACAGCAGGGTGCCATCTTCGGCGGAAATGCCGGCCACGCCGCGGTGACCGCAGTAAACGTAGGTCCGGACCCCTTCGATCTCGGCGACCGCGATCGAGGCGTGGGTCATTTTCCAGGAGAGTGTGTTCGGGGTGCTCCACAGGGTTTCGCCGGTGGGGAGGTCGAGGGCGCAGAGCAGGGGGCCGTCGGGCGGCCTGCCGGCCGGTGCGAGGATCACCCGGTCGCCATCGACCAGCGGACACTGGCCGGCATACCAGGGTGGGATCTCGGTGCCGTGGTCGCGCACCAGGTCGGCGCCCCAGCGGAACTCGCCGGTGGCGGCATCGACGCAACTCACGTGGCCCATCGGACCGAGCGCCACGACCGCATCGCCCGCAACCGCGGGCACCGTGCGGGACATGCCGTGGTTGCGCTTGACCGCGACCGGGTAGGAGAAGCGCCAGATTTCGCGCCCGTCGGCGAGCGACAGGCAGCGCAAGGCATCGGCCTGCGCTTCACGGTCGTAGTCCATCAGGTAGACGCGCCCCGCATGGATCGCCGGCCCGGCGTAGCCTTCGCCGACGGCCACCGACCACTGCTGCGGCGGTCCTTCCTCCGGCCACGAGTCGAGCAGCGGGATGCGCTCCGGTGAGATGGCATCGAGGCCCGCACCACGAAAGCCCGGCCATGAGCCCGGCAGTTCCGCGGCAATACCCGGACCCGCGGTGGTGGTCCCGGACTCGAGCGGAGAGGGTCCGCTCAACGCGGCCGCGTCCTTCCGCCCTGCCGCCGGAATCCGGAGCGAAACCTCATCCGGCCCACCACGAAAGGCGAAGACAAGCAGACCCCCCGCCAGCAGCGCGAAAGCGAGCGGCGCGAGCAAAGTCGGCCACGACCGAAAAGCGGTCATGGAAGGATCCTCGGATTTTTGTGACTCATTCACAAGCAATGACTCATGAATACGCAGGCGATGCGCAGCGATTGCCGGGATTTGCGGGGCGGGGGAGGAGGTTCGGCCCGGCAACCGGCATCGGTGCTGCTCAGCGTTCCTCCGCGATTTCGAGTTCCTTCAATGTGCCGCGCAACCAGTGCAGCGACTTCTCCAGCAGCGGACCGCCCTGTCCCTCGCACTCGATGCTGAGGTGGCCGTCGAATCCATGGTCCCGCAGGATCTCCAGGCAGCGCTTGATGTTGTCCGCGTTGGCACCCTCGCCCACCGAGCAGTGGCTTAGCGCGATGCCGGTCTGTCCACCGCGGGCGATCGCGGCGAGCGATTCGCTCACGTCCTTCACGTGGACGTGACTGATCTTGTCCTTGAAGCGCTCGCAGAACGCCACCGGATCCTGGCCGGCGATAAAGCTGTTGCCGGTGTCGAAGTTCAGCCGCAGGAAATCGCTGTCGACGAAGTCGAGCATCCGCTCGAGCATCTCGGGCTTGGTGGTGAAGTAGCCATGGACCTCGATGTTGATGGTGATCTCGTAGGCCTCGGCCACCTCGAGGATCTGCGCATACTGGCGCTTCATCATCTCCATCGCATCCTCGTCGGAAAGTCCTTCCGGCCGGTGCAGACCGTCGGTGGTCGCGATGCGCTCGCAGCCCGCGAGTTTCGCCCACGGCAGGGTCTTCAGCACGTAGGGCACGCCGTAGGTCGGGCCATCCACGCCGGATAGCGGAAAGGCGGCATCGACCTGCGAGAAGGCCACCCCCTGTTTCGCCATCCGGTTCCTGAGCATCAGCGGGTCCTCGTAGAGTGCCACGTGCGGCTGGTAGCCGAGACCGTGGATCCAGCTGACCCCGTCGATCAGTCCGCACTCGATCCAGTGCACGTCGTTCTTCTCGGCCCAGTCGACACAGTGCTGGAAGTCCTTGAAGGAGGTGTTGAAGGCGTCGGTGTGGAAGGAAATCTTCATCGTGGAATTCATGGGTTTGGGGATTTCAAGCCGGCGGCCCACGCGGTCGCCTGCCGGTAGAGTTGCCGGACTCCGGAGGCGGCGTAGGCCTCAACGTCATGCCCGAGCGTGCAGAGGAAGACCCGCCCGCTGCCAGGTTCGAAGGCGAAGGCCTGCGGCTGCGGGGACTTCTTCACCTTCGAGTAGGCGTCGCAAAGCAGGTGGATCTCCGCGGTTCCCTTGAGGCAGAAGTAGAGTTCGTCGTCGGTCACGAAGTCCCCGAGTCCGCGCGTCACCGGGTGTTGCGGGTCGACCACCCGCACCGTGAACGGGCCGCGCTTGTCGTGCCCCTCGCCGTTCCAGACGCGCCCGGCAAGCTCCACGAACTCCGGCCATTCCTCCATCGCCCCGCAGGCGAAGTGGGAAAGGCACATGCCCCCGCCGCCGCGCACATGGCGGTCGAGGTTTTGGTGCATCGCCGGGGTGGATGGCAGCGGGCCCCCGTAGTTCTTGAAGTGCAGGAAGATCACGTCGTAGGTGTCGAGTTGGGTGAGGCCGAGCGCGTAGGGAGTTTCGCAAATCGTCACCTCCATCCGCGGATCCTCCTCGATGATCCCGGCCATCACCGGGCCGGTCTTGCGCCAGTGATGCCCGGGGAAGTCCTGGCCGGAGACGAGCAGCACCTGCTTGTCTGCGGCCGTCCCGCTTCGCTTCATGATCCACAGCTCGCTGCACACCGCGTTCGGGCCGGCAAGCTTGCGGATGCTGAGTTTCAGCGATCCATCGACAAGCTGCCCGGGAAGCAGGGCGAAGCGGATCCGCACCGGTGTCGGCTTGCCCTCGTCCCAGGCCACCGCCCGCGTGTCGGGAAGCACCTCTCGGCCGTTGATGTCCAGGGCCTGCCGGCGGCCGTTCCCGTCGACATCCCACCAGGTCATGCCGAGCACGTAGTCGGTATCGGGGAGCAGGCCACGGACCGAGAAGTCGAGCGACTCCGCGGCAAAGGCCACCGACATCGAGGGATCGGTGCCCGGCCCGCTGTTCCAGTCGCGGCCGTTCAGGCACTCGAGGGTCACGCCTCCCTGCTGGATCGTGGCCCGGGGTCCACAGTCCAGGTAGGCAGCCACCTCGAACCGGCTTGGTGTGTCCGCATCAAACTTTCCCGGCGGCAGGAAACCTCCGGATGGCCTGCCGGATTGAGGCGGCCCACCCATCGGATCGAGCGGTGCCTCCGGCTTGAGCGTCTCCAGACGGTTCGCCATCGACTCCAATGCTTTCCGGACTCCCGCGGATGATTCGCCACCCCGGGCCCTCAGTCGGGTCGCCGCCTTTGCGTAGTCGGCCTGGCGGCGCGCCAGGGTCCACACCGAGGCCTGCAGGTCTTTCTCGACCGGCGAGCCTTCGGCAGAAGTGAAGGCCTGCATCACCTGATCGAAGGCTTCCGGCGGCGATGCCATTCCGAGGGCGGCCGCGGCGGCCTTGCGGTTCGGGTTGTTCTCGTCGCCGACCACCCCGAGAAGTTGATCGACGCAGGCGGTGGTGCCTCTCGCCGCGGCCAATTCGATGGCCCTGGCCTGCCGGTCGGGGCGGTCGCTCCGCAAGGCGCCTTGTAAAAGCGCCTCCAGCACTCCCTCTGGCGCGGCAAGCAGCCCGTCCCGGGCGGCGGCGGCCATGGTCTCTTCCGCCGCGCCGGCCCACTCGAACAGCCGTTCAAGGTCCTCATCGCGACCCACCGTTCCGAGCTGCCGGATCGCCGCCAGTTTGGCATGGCCGCCACCTTCGCTCGAAAGATGGCGAATCACCTCGACCTTCTCCGGTGCATCCAGGCGCAGCAGCACGTTCATCGCCACCACCTGGCGCGCCGTGCCGAGCTTCGTGATGTTTGCGCCGAGCCACTCGCAGGCCTTGTTCGCGGCCACTCCCCCGGCGACCACCTCCATGGCCGCCCGCGCCAGGGTCTCGTCGTCGCCGAGCCATGCCCTGGTCAGGACCCCGACCGGGTCATCCGAGGACATCACCTCCGCCTTGAAACGGCCGGTCCGGCTGGTCGCCGCCGCGCCGGCAGCCGACCGCTCCCCCAGCGCGTCCAGCGCCGCCCGGGCGAGGTCGGAAAAATCTTCGTCCGCCACGAGTGTCTTCAGCACCGGAACGCTCGCCTCGGTCGCCAGGTCACTGAGCCACAGGCAGGCCTCGCGCCGCGCTGCCAGGGTCGCCTCCGATTGCACAAATTCGAGCAGCAGTTGTTCGTGCTTCGCCCGCCTCACCGGGTCGTCGGCCCCGCGGAACGCGCCCATCCTTGCCTCGTGCAGAACCTTCTTCGAGTCGCCATGCTTGTAGGTGGCGAAGTTCTTCAGCGCGTCTCCAAGCTCCGCGGCGGCCAGCGCGCCGCAGGTCAGGAAAAGGAAAAACAGTTTCATCATCCGAGGTGCTTCGAGCTTCATGCCAGCTTCCAGGGATTGCGCATCGGCCGGCCCCGCAGGCGGTTGGCCTGGGCGTCATCGATGATCGATTCCGTCTTCCCGTCCCAGCGCAGCGGCCGCTGCACGTCGATGCCGATCTGGGTCAGGTGGCAAAGCGTCGTCGATAGGTGCCCGGTCTCCACCGGCGCGGTCAGCCGGGAGCCGTCCCGGATCGCATCGATCAGGCTGCGGAAGTGCTCCGCCTGGCCGCCGCGGTCGAGCAGTTGCAGCTCCGGGTCGTCCTTCGGCCAGCTTCTTTCGACGAGATGGGGCGGATTCGACCAGACCTTGCCGCGGGTCGCGGCCACCCAGCCCTTCTTGCCGACCACCACGATTTCGCCGGGCACCTTCGGGCACTCCGGGCGATCCTGCGTGAGGTAGATGATCTTCTTTCCATCGGCGTAGGTGATCTCGGAATGCCACGAGTGGCAGGTGTCGAAGATGCCGGTCTCGGGATATTTGCCGCGCGCCTCGACCTTCACCGGCGCCTCATGGTCCTTGCCCAGCGCGAACTGCGCCGAGTCGACGTGGTGGCTTCCCCAGGCCGTCACCCAGCCGCCACCGAAGGCCGAGGTGAAGTACCAGCCGGGCGTTCCCTTGCGGATCGCCAGCTCGCGGAAGAACGGCGTCCGGGGGGCCGGGCCGGTGAAGAAATCGTAGTCGTAGCCCTCCGGCATGCGGGTGTCGGTCGGATCCCCCCCGATGTGTCCGACCGGGGAGATCGCATAGACCTTCTCGATCTCGCCGAGGAAGCCGTGCTTCGCCAGCCAGGTCGCGCGCTGGAAGTAGCGGGTCGACCGCTGCTGGGTGCCGTGCTGCAGCAGCACCGCGTTGCGTTTCACCGCCTCGACCACCGCCCGCCCCTCCTCGATCGAGTAGGCGAAGGGCTTCTCGAGATAGAGATGCTTGCCGTGGTTGGCCGCCTCGACCGCCATCAGCGCGTGCCAGTGGTCCGGAGCGGCGATGCTGACGACATCGACTTCGGGGTCGGCCATCATCTCCCGGTAGTCGTGGTAGGTCTTGCAGTGGGTGTCGCCGTTTTGTCGGTCGACCTCCGCCTTTCGCTCCATCGTCCTCAGCGGCCAGATGTCGCAGACCGCGACCACCCGCACGCCGGGGATTCGGGAGAAGTCGGCGACGTGCGAACGACTGCGTCCACCGGCCCCGGCGACGGCCACGTTGAGCGTGCGGGACGGCGCCTCCGCGCCGAAAAGGCGCGCGGGCAGGACCATGGGAGCCGCGGCGATGGCGCAGGACTGCAGAAACCGGCGGCGGGGAAACATGGGCGTTGTTCTCATCGGCTTGGATGGCCGGACCGATGGCCCGGCATGGTCGGTTCAGGAGGAATCGTGGTGCCGGACCTCCCCTCCGGATGGATCAGACGATCTCCTCTTTCGCGGCATCCCAGCGGACCTGCCGTTTCTCGCGGAAGGACTCCATCGACATCGCGATGACCGCGGTTTCGATGAAGGCCTCGTCCTCGTCGCAGCGCGGCTTCTCGCGGGTGCGGACGCAGTTGAGGAAGTCCTCCATGTGGTCAGGCCGCCGGTGCTCCTTGCCGGCCTTGAAGAACTCCGTCGGCTCGGGTCTCGGGTGGCGGGCGATGCGGTGGGCGGCCTCGTCGCCGAAGATCTCGAACAAGGAGGCATTCTGGCCGATCGAGTTGAAGATCATCCGGCCGTCGCGCCCGATGTACTCCGGCGATTGCGAGCGCCGGGAGTTCATGCAGCCCTCGTAGATCACCGAGCAGTCCTTGTCCTCGAAGACGAAGGAACTGAGCCAGGTGTCGGGCACCTCGCGGTCGTCCTTCCAGTAGGCGTTGTGGGCGTGGGTGGTGCAGGTGTCCGGAATGCCGTAGCGCAGGACCGTCTGCACGTGGTCCAGTTCGTGGGAAAGCAGGTCGCCCGCCTGGCCCGTGCCGTAAGGCCAGTAGCAACGCCAGTGCCAGAAGTGGCGCTCGTTGAAATCGATGGCCGGCGCATCGCCGAGCCAGCTCTCCCAGTCGAGGTCCCGGATGACCTGCTCCGGATCGGGCCGTTCATAGTTACTGTAGGTGCCGTACCAGCGCCATGGCGGACGCTCGTCGGGGCCGTTGAAGAAACGGCCGGTGTTGACCAGGGTGACCTCTCCGATCGCCCCCTCCTCGATCAACCGGCGGCCTTCGTCGGCGGCGGCGAGCTGGCGGCCCTGGTGACCGAGCTGCATCACCGCCTTGGCGTCCTTCACCGCCTTGCGCATGCGCTTGGCGGACTCGACCGTGGTGGTCCACCCCTTCTCGCAGTAGACGTCCTTTCCGGCCTTCACCGCGTCGATCAGCATCCGCTCGTGCCAGTGGTCCGGGGTGGCGATGATGACCGCCTCGATCTTCGGATCCTCGAGCATCTTCCGGTAGTCCGTGAAGGTCGCCACGTCGGGATTCCCAGAGGGTTCGATGCCCCTCTCGAGGTGCGGCTTGTAAACGTCGCAGATGGCCACGACCTGGCACGACTTCCGGCTTCCGGCGGCCTGGATCAGGTTCTGGCCCCGGGTGCCGATACCGATCTGAGCGACCCGCACCGGCTCGGCGGTCGGCTCGACGCCCTTGACGATGGCGGGTGCCTCGACGGTGCCGGTGGCCGCGGGGCTGCCGGTGGTCCCGATCAACGAGCTGGCAGCGGTCAATCCGGTGCTCTGAATAAATCCGCGACGTGAAAACTGAGCGTTGGTTGTCATCTCCCCGGATACGGTGGAAGCGGCGGATTCCGAACGTTTGCCGCCTGATCCCAGAACGGATGCGCAGAAATCCGCGAGCGATGCGCAGGGGATCACCCTGGTCTCAGGCGGGTCCGACAGTGTCTGGAACGAGAAGACCCGGTCCTTCGATGTGATTCGCCGGGATGACGACACCAAGCTCATTCCGTGGGATGCCGTCGTCGACATCGGCGAAGGCAGCATCATCACCGGGCGGGATCGTGTGGGAGGGCACAAGTTCTCCGTGGCCGGGGGCGAGGCCACCTTCGGAGGGGAGATTCGCTACCGCAAGGCGAGGGCCCTGAAGGTGCTGTGCGACAGGAGCCTCAAGAGCGAAGGCTTCGATCTCTCCGGCACTTCGAAGGCATGGAACGGCTACACCGATTCCGAGGTGCGGATGATGAGCAAGCAAGAGCGGGAGGAGCAGACTCCGGATGCCCTGAACAGTGGATTTGTGTTTCACCACCGCTACCTCAAGGGCGGACTTGAAGGTGCGCTTGCTGCGTTGAGGAGAATGCACCAGACCTTCGGCGGCGAAGCCTCGTCTGGGGCGTGAGGTTCAAGCTGGGATCGACATCGACGGATGGTGGGAAGAAGCCGATTTCATCATCGGCGCTCCTTTCAATCAGCGATGGTCGTGCCGAAACGGGAAATCTTCTTGCTGAAATATTCCTGTACGCGATCCTGTCCGGGTGAAGGCGATTTCTTACACGGCCGCTCGCGAGACTCTGGCGGCCACGATGCAGTCGGTCTGCGACGACCGGGAGCCGGTGATCATCACGCGGAAGCGCGATCAGGCGGTGGTGATGATGTCCCTCGACGATTTTGAATCGATGCAGGAGACTGCCTACCTGCGCCGCTCACCGGCGAATGCCGAGAGACTGGATGCCGCCGTCGCCCAGCTCGAATCGGGCCGCGGTCGGGAGAGGGCGCTTCCGGAAGCGGAATGAAGTTGCGGCTGATCTTTGCGGATCAGGCTTGGGAGGACGTCTGCCATTGGATGTCCAACGATCGGAAAGTCCTGAAGCGCTTGATCCGCTTGATTGACGAGTGCCGATCGACGCCGTTCGAAGGGATCGGCAAACCGGAACCCTTGCGGGAAAACTGGTCCGGCTACTGGTCCCGGCGGATCACGGACGAGCACCGCTTGGTTTACAAGGTCTCGGATGGCGAACTGTGGATCGCCCAAGCGCGCTACCACTACACCCGATGATGGCCGGGCCCGTCGGTGGCGGGAAGATGCCGGGTTCCTAACCGGAGGTCTGTTCAATCGAGAAACTTTCCAGGATTGAGGATGCCCTTGGTGTCGAGGGCCCGCTTGAGGGCGCGGTGGACGTCGAGGCCGGTTTCGCCGAGGGCGGCCTTGATCCACGGTTGCTTGGCCAGGCCGACCCCGTGTTCGCCCGTGATCGCGCCGCCATGCTCGAGAACCCACTGGAACAGCCGGTCGACGGCGGCATCGGCCTTCTCGCGGACCTTCGGGTCGTCGTAGTCGGCAACCATCAGGTTGGTGTGGATGTTGCCGTCGCCGGCGTGGCCGAAGCAGGCGACGGGAATGCCGGTGGTCCGCTCGAGTTCGCGGGCGTAGTTGACGAGTTCGACCAGCTTCGAGCGGGGGACGACGATGTCCTCGTTGAGCTTGGTCAGGCCGGTGTCGCGCAGCGAGTAGGAGAACTCGCGGCGGAGCTGCCAGATCGCGTCGCAGGCGACCTCGTCCTCGGCGCGGTCGATGTGGGTGGCGCCGAGTTCCCCGAGCAGGCTTTCCAGCTCGTCGAGCTCGTAGTCGACGGCGCGCGGGCGGCCGTCGATCTCGACGATGAGATGCGCCTCGCCGGCGGGCAGCGAGTCGGGGCCGAGCCGGCGCCGGGCGGCGGCGAGGGTGAAGCTGTCGGTGATTTCCAGCGCGGACGGCAGGTGTCCGCGGTCGAGCACGCCCTGGACGGCGGCCGCCGCGGTGGCGAAGTCGGGGAAAAGGGCCGCCAGCATCGAGCGGGCGGGGGGCTTGGGAATCAGGCGGAGGGTGGCCTCGGTGACGACGCCGAGCATGCCCTCCGAGCCGGTGAACAGCCCGACCAGGTCGAAGCCGGTCTTGTTCTTGTGGACGCGGCCGCCGCAGCGGGTCACGCGGCCATCGGGCAGGACGACCTCGAGGCCGAGGACGTAGCTACGAGTCACGCCGTACTTCAGGCAGCGCGGGCCGCCGGCATTGGTGGCGATGTTGCCGCCGATCGAGCACTCCTTGAGCGAGGCCGGGTCGGGCGGGTAGTCCCAGCCGAGCGAGCGTGCGGCCTTCTGCAGGTCGCCGGTGATCACGCCGGGCTGGACGACCGCCACGCCGTCCTCCGGGTTGACCTCGACGATGCGGTTCATGCGCGCCAGCGAGAGGGCGATGCCGCCGCGGATGGGAACGCAGCCGCCGACGTAGCCGACGCCGGCACCGCGGGTCGTCACGGGCACCCGGTGGCGGTGGGCGATCTCGAGGGTCTCGGCCACATCCAGGGTCGACTCGGCGAAGACGACGACGTCGGGCTGGCGGCTGGCGTGCCACTTGTCGGTGGCGTGGAGCTCGAGGTCATCGGTGCGGATCGAGACCTTGTCGTCGCCGAGGCGGGCGACCAGCACTTCCAGGATGCGGTCAACCTCGGCGGCGCGCTTGGTTTCGTCGGCGCCGAATTCCAATTCACGGAAGACGTCTTCCTGGAAACCGGTCTCGGTGGCAGGCCGCCCCGAGGGCTTGGCGGTGCCCTGGCTGACCCAGCGGTTGCGTTTTGGTGGGATCTTCACGCTGGGGCGAACCCTCTCGCTGGAAGCCTCCGGGGTCAACCCGAGTTCCTGGCGGCCGAGGCGGCGGCATCGAAGGCGATGCGGTGGCCCTCGATGAAGTCGGCCTCGTCGCCGGCCAGCAGGTCGGGCAGGGCCTCGATGAGCCCGAAGTCACCGCCGCCGTGGCCGGCGTAGCCGCCAGAGGGAGTGTCGTCGACCGGGATGACGGTCGTTTCGCCCTCGTGGAGGCGGCATTCGATCCAAGGCTCCCGGCCGTCGGCATGGGTGGCGCCTTCGATGATGCCCCGCGTGCCGTGGAGGCGGATGCGGCGGCCGGTGTCGAAGGCGGTCATGGTGAGGGTGGCGGTGACCCCGTTGGCGAACTGCATCGAGACGACCTGGTGTTCCGGGGCGTCCTGGTCGCAGCGCCAGGCGCAGCGTCCCCAGTCGCTCGTCCGCAGCCACTCGAGGATGTCCTCGTCGGTCATCGATTCCGCATCGGCGCGGACCATTCGCAGCCAGCGGCGCTGGTCGTCGAGGTAGCGATGCGCGTCGTAGCGGCAGGTGCCGGCGTGCGGGCAGCCGTCGGTGCAGCGGTCGGTGGCGCCTTCCGGTTCCCGGTCACGCGTGAAATAGGGGCGGTCCTGATAGCTGGAAAGGGAGGTCACCTCGGAGCCGGTGAGCCAGTGCAGGAGGTCGGTGTCGTGGCTGCACTTGGCGACGATCATCGGTGTGGACTCGGCACTCTTCGCCCAGTGACCGCGGATGTATGAGTGCGAGTAGTGCCACGGACCGACGCCTTCGGAGGCGTTGATGCAGACAAGGTCGCCGATCATGCCGTCGTCGACCGCCTTTTTGAGGGCGCGGTAGAAGGGGGTGTAACGGAGCACGAAGCAGAGCAGCAGCTTGCGTTTCCGGTCGCGGGCGAGCCGGGCGAGTTCCTCGACTTCCTCCGAGGAAGTGGCGGCGGGCTTTTCCAGCAGGACGTCGTAGCCCTGGAGGAGGGCTGCCTTGGCGTGCTCGAAGTGCTGGGCGTCCTGGGTCGAGACCAGCGCGACATCGGCGAGCCGGGGTTCCTCGAGCAGTTCCTCGCCGGTTTCGAATGCACGGGTGGCCGGGTCGCCGGAAATCTCGCGCATCGTTTCGCGGGCTTCGGAAAGGGGATCGGCGAAGGCGGCGATCGAGTGCCCGAGGTCGCGGGCGATCCGCATGTAGGTGCGGCCGCGGGATCCGCAGCCGATGACGGCGAAGGTGAGAGTCTGCTTCACGGCGGGAGGAGACTCGAAAGTCCCCCGCAAAGCGACTTCGAACTGCGTCCTGCAAGTCGCAACCCGGCGTCAGCCGCCCTCGACCTCGATCATCAACTCCGAGAAGCGGGCGTCGCCGCCGCTGCGACCGCTGCGATCGAGGCTCACTTCGGTGAGCGCGCCGATGGTTTCGGCGGGCACCTCGATGGTCTGCTCGTAGGGATCGCTGCCTTGCTGGGTCACGGTCACGGAGAGACGCACGCTGTCGTGGCCCTGCCGCAGGACCGAGACCCGCATCTGCTGGGGCTTCTCGGTCGACGGGGTGAATCCCATGTTCTGGTTGCCTCCGAGGTGTTTGTTGCCATCGACCCCCTCGAAGCGGAAGCCGCCGCCGCGGTAGTCCGGATGGTAGAGCGCCCGGACGCCGCCGACGGTGATGCCGAGATGCCAGGTTCCGGAGCCTCCCGGCGTGCCTTGAAGGGTCGCGGTCAGGGTGAATTGGTCCGGGAAGACCTCGGTGCCCGGCCACTCGGTCGCCCGGAGAACCAGCCGTTGGTCATCATCGCCGGGGCGCTGGCCCTCGTGCACGAGCGTCCGCTCCTCGACCTTGGACTTCATGCCCGCCGGGGCCATGAGGTGGAACCGGCGGTAGCCCTTCCCGAGCTCGGGAACCTTGTCGCCGAACCAATCGTAGAAGATCCCGCCGGTGGCAGGATCGCGGGCCTTGCCGAGTTCCCTGAGAAGCGAGCGGGCGGCGTGCACGACCATTCGGTCGCGCCGGTCGTCGGAGTTCAGCTCGAGGAGCCGGCGGATGTTTGCCACGCGCGCGTGGATCTCCGGATTGTCGGTGGGTGGTTGTTCTCTGAGCCAGGCGAGGGCCTCGGGGCCTGCCGAGATGATGGCCTTCTGGGCGCGCTGCCTTTCCGGGTAGCTTTCCGAGCCAAGTTGCTCATAGGAGGTCGCCAGACGTTTCCGGTCGAGTTCGTCCCCTTTCAGCGCCTTGCGAAGCTCGGCCTCGGTGGTGCCGAAACCCGCCTCCGCCAGCAGGTCCACGCGCCAGTCCTCCGCCCACGTGAGCGCGGGCAGGAGCAGCAGAAGACCGATGAGGCGGTTCATGGGGTTGAAGGGTGCCGGGGGAAGCGTTCCGGTTCAATCTTTCCCTCCCGGGTGGGATCGTCTCTGGAAAGTCCGGCCATCCGGCGCGATGATGGGGCATGGACGAGAAAATCGAATCCGCATTGGCGCGGCTCGACGCACCCCTGGTACCGGGTTGCGCGGAAGGCATGGAGGAACGGGCCGGGTGGTTGCGGGCGATCGCCGACCGGCTCGAGTCCGGGGCGGGGGAGTTCGCCGTGATGATGGCCCGGGAGATGGGCAAGCCGGTCTCGCAGGGCCGGGCCGAGGCGGAGAAGTGCGCCTGGGTCTGCCGCTTCTACGCCGATCACGCCCTGGGGTTTCTCGCCGACGAGGCGATCGACTCCGGGCGTGCCGACTCGAGGGTGACCTGCGCGCCGCTGGGCATCGTGCTCGCGGTGATGCCGTGGAACTTTCCCTTCTGGCAGGTCTTCCGTTTCGTCGCGCCGGCCCTGATGGCGGGCAACCGCGTACTGCTGAAGCATGCCTCCAACGTGAAGACCTGCGCGCGGGCGATCGAGCAACTGATCC
Organism: Verrucomicrobiaceae bacterium E54; assembly: GCA_022548915.1. Classification (GTDB taxonomy): domain Bacteria; phylum Verrucomicrobiota; class Verrucomicrobiia; order Verrucomicrobiales; family Akkermansiaceae; genus Haloferula. The sequence goes on along the minus strand of JAKZES010000041.1, from coordinate 910 downwards.
AGGAAGCGAGCGGTCGCAACGACCTGCTGGCGTGGGTCGATGTGCCCGGCAGCGGGGTCGCGGAACTGATCGCCGACGAGCGGGTCGCGGCCGTGACCTTCACCGGCAGCACCCGGGCGGGTCGTGAGCTGGCGGCCAACTGCGGGCGGCACCTCAAGAAGCCGGTGCTCGAGCTCGGCGGCAGCGACCCCTACCTCGTGCTGGAGGATGCCGATGTGGCGCATGCCGCCGCCATCTGCGCGCAGGCGAGGATGATCAACAACGGGCAGAGCTGCATCGCCGCCAAGCGCCTGCTGGTCGCCGCGCCGGTGCATGACGAGTTCGTCGAGCGCCTGTGGGACGAGTTGAAGGCCTACCGCATGGGCGACCCGCTCGATCCCGACACCCGGCTCGGACCGATGGCCCGCAAGGACCTGCGCGACGAGTTGCACCGCCAGGTGGTCGCGAGCACCGGGCCGCGGACCAAGGTGCTGATGGGTGGCGAAATCCCGGACCGGGAGGGCGCGTGGTATCCGGCCACGCTGGTGACCGGCGTCGCGCCCGGCATGCCGCTTTTCGATGATGAGACCTTCGGGCCGGTCGCCGCGGTGTGCCGGGTCAACGGGCCGAGCGAGGCTGTCGGACTCGCCAATCGCTCCGCTTTCGGCCTCGGGGCGGCGGTATTCACGGGCGACCTCGAAATGGGCGAGCGCATCGCCTGCAAGCTGCGTGCCGGCACCGTGGCGATCAACGCGCAGGTTGTTTCCGACCCGCGCCTGCCCTTCGGCGGGATCCGGGACAGCGGATGGGGCCGGGAACTGGGACGCGAGGGGATTCGCGAGTTCGTGAACGTGAAGACGATCGTCCGCGAGGAGGTTACGGATCAGGCCTGATTTTACCATCGTCAGCACGGGTCGATTTGCTACGACGT
>JAKZES010000040.1 GCA_022548915.1 Verrucomicrobiaceae bacterium E54 | reverse complement strand
GCGATTCATCGCCGCTTTGGCGAAGCATTTCAATGCGAGCCGCGCCATCGGCGATGAATCGCCTCCATCAAAGCGGCGATGAATCGCCGCAGTCTAGATTTCCCGGCGGCTCCCCATCCGGGGCGGAGTGAAGTCGGAGAGCAAGGGAGGAACACCGAGCCTGAAAAGTCCGGCCGCGGACCGCTGCTTCGCGGTCACCCCAACCGCTCTGCCCACCACTTTCAGTTGCACCCGGCACCGGGTTCGCCGTCCGGCCCGGCCTTTCCCACGGGTGGAGGATCCAAAGAAAAAGCCGGCCCCGTTTCCGGGGCCGGCTTTGTGAGTGGGTTGCGGAAGGGAATTACTTCTCTTCCTCTTCGCCTTCCTCGGACGACGGGCTCCACTCCTCGGCGGCGGCGGTCGCGAGGTTGAAGGCCTGTTCGAGGCCGACCATTTCGGACGACGGACGCAGGCTTTCGAAGGAAGCGCTCTCCTTCTTGAGCTCCTCTTCCGAGTAGCTCACGGCCTTGATCGAAAGACCGATGCGGCGCTCGACCTTGTCGACCTTGATCACGCGGGCCTCGATCTCGTCGCCGACCTTGATGACGTCCTTGATCTTGTCCACGTGGCCCTCGCTGAGCTGCGAGATGTGGATGAGACCGTCGATGTCGCCGTCGAGCGCCACGAAGGCACCGAAGGAAGCGATCTTGGCCACCGATCCCTTGACCAGGTCGCCGACCTTGAAGCGGTCGTCGATGAGGCTCCACGGGTCGTCCTCGAGCTGCTTGACGCCCAGCGACACGCGCTGGTTGGCCTTGTCGATGGAAAGCACGATCGCCTCGACCTCGTCGCCCTTCTTGAGGACCTCGGAGGGGTGGTTGATCTTGCGGGTCCAGGACATGTCCGAGACGTGCACCATGCCGTCGATGCCTTCCTCGAGCTCGACGAAGGCGCCGTAGGCGGTGAGGTTGCGGACCGGGCCCTTGATGGTGGCACCGATCGGGTAGCGGACCTCGATCTCGTCCCACGGATTGGGCTCGAGCTGGCGGACGCCGAGCGAGATCTTCTGTTCCTCGATGGAGATGCCGAGCACGACGGCTTCGATCTCCTGGTCGATTTCCAGCACGTCGCTCGGGCGGGTGATGCGCTTGACCCAGGAAAGCTCGGAGACGTGGACGAGGCCTTCGACCCCGCGCTCCAGCTCGACGAAGGCGCCGTAGGGGAGAAGCTTGGTGATCTTGCCTTTGACGTTGGTGCCGATCTGGTACTTGCGCTCGATGTCCTCCCACGGGTTGTCGGTCATCTGCTTGAGACCGAGCGACACGCGCTCCTTCTCGCGGTCGACGTCGAGGATCATCACCTCGACCGACTGGCCGATCATGAGCATCTCCGAAGGGTGGTTGATGCGGCCCCACGACATGTCGGTGACGTGAAGCAGGCCGTCCATGCCCTGCAGGTCGACGAACGCACCGAAGTCGGTGATGTTCTTGACCGCGCCGGTGACCTTGTCGCCGATCTTGACGGTCCGGAGGAACTGCTGGCGCAGCTCGGCACGCTCGGCCTCGATGACCTCGCGGCGGGAAAGCACGATGTTCTTCCGGTCGTCGTTCACCTTGACGATCTTGAACTCGTAGATGTTGCCGACGTATTCGGTGAGATCCTTCGGCGGAATGATGTCGACCTGGGAGCCGGGCAGGAAGGCCTCGACGCCGACGTTGACGGTCAGGCCGCCCTTGACGACCGCCTTGACCTTGCCGCGGACCAGTCCGCCGTCCTCGTAGACGCCGACGATCTTGTCCCAGTTCTTCTTGTGGGCGGCCTTCTCCTTGGAGAGGTCGACGGTGCCTTCGTCGTTTTCGAGACGCTCGAGAAGGACTTCGACTTCATCGCCGACTTCGATCTCCTCGTCCTCGAACTCGGAGGCCATGATGGTGCCTTCCGATTTGTAGCCGATGTCGACGAGGACCACCTGCGGGCGGATCTCGATGATCGTGCCGTTGACGATGGTTCCTTCTTTGAACTCGGTGAACTTCGAATCGATGAGTTCGCTGAGTTCCTGGTTCAGGGGTTCAAGCACTTGGGTGCTCATGTGGTTAGGGGTTGGTTGGTTTGGTTAACTCGCTTGCCTTTCCGAATTGCCCCGAATGTTGGTCCAACACGCGATGGGGCTCCGACTGCGTGCTGGCGGTAGGAAAGAGAAACGGGGGCGCGAAGCTAGGGGACCGGGGTCCGATGACAAGCGGAAAAAGGCTGATTTTCAAAGGGCTGCGGTCGAATTGCAGGCCGACTGAAAAGAAGGCATCGGAGCCGGTCGGACTTTCGGAGAAGCGACATTCCTGTCGATCATCCCTCTCACCCGATGATCGACAGGAATGTCGATTCTCCGGAAACCTCAGCTTCCCGGCTCGAGGCTGATCCTGATCCGAAGCTCGCCGCTTTCCGGGGCGGGAGCCTCGACCACGAGCAACCTGGCACCCGGGTTCGGCGCATTGAAGTCATCCTCGGGGGGGGCGGCGTCGAGCACCCGGAATCGGGCGTCGGCCGGATGGGAAAGCCGGGCATCCAGGGTCTTGCCGTCCTGGCTGAGAGTTGCCTGCCGGTCTTCGGGAGTGACATCGGCGCGGGTCACCATGGTCCAGCGGACGGTCGTTCCGGGTTCGAGGCCGCGAAGTTGGTCGAGGACCACCACCTTGCGGTCTTCGACCTGAAACTCCCGCGTCACCGCCGTCGCCTGGCCTTGGAAGACGGGTGAAAGGTCGAGGGTGGCACCGCGGGGGCTGAAATCCGTGATCCTGCCCGAGCCCCGCACCCGGTGGAGCTGATCGTTGATCGTCAGGGTGTTGTGGCTGCGGTTGTTGAGCCGGTAAACGCTCCAGCGCTGGCCGTTCTGGCCGTCGTCCCACAGCCGGATCCCTTGGGATTCGAGCGAGTAATAGCCTTGGCTGCCGAGATCGACGGCCCAGCGCACCCCATCGGCCTCGAGGACGAACGATCCTGCGTCCATGTGGGCGTGGGATAGATCGGCGCTGCCGCCCTTGCAGGCGAGGTAGAGGGCGTTGGGATCGGTCCAGGAGCTGCGGAAGATGGCAACCGGGTTCGGGCCATCGGCCTTCCAGGCGAGTGGCAGCTCGGGAGCCTGCGAGGACTCCGGCAGTCCGGCCCACCACAGGGCGACGGGGACGAGCAGTCGGCTGGAGTGTCCCCGGCGATGGAGAATCTTTTCCAAGGGACCCCGCTGGAAGAGCAGGAGGCCGGGGTCCTCCAGCTCGCGGGCGAACCAGAAGCGCGCGGGCTGCAGTGACGGCCCCGCGTGGCCGTCGAAGAAGTTGAAGAACTGGCCGGTGGGGCCGGTGAGTTCGACCTGCGCCGCGGCGCTTTCGAGAAATCCGGGTGCCTTCTCGAGTTCCCAGCTGGTGCCGAGCGCCGAACGCAGCGCATCGATCATCAGGCACTGGTAAACGGTGCCGTAGCTCCAGTAGCCGGGGCCTTCGGGGTAGAGACCGTCGGGCGCGTAGGTGCCGAGGCCGTGGCCGATGCCCTTGCGGGCCGCGTCGAGCAACTGCCGGGCGGGCTCCGGGTTGGTGTCGGCGATGGCCAGTGCGCCGAGCGTGAGGCCGCCGAAGCAGACCTGGTTCCAGTTGTTGTCGCGGTGTTTCCACCACCAGCTGTCCTTGCTGCCGGGGGCGAGGCCCTTTTCGAGGATCGCCTCGCGGATCGCCTCGCGCGACTCCGGCGGGAGGTCGTCGAAGAGCCAGTCGTAGCCGATGCCCAGGGCGGCGGTCATTTCCGCGACGTCGAGAAAGTGCGACGGGTTCCAGTCGGTGAAGGCGGCCAGCTGGAGGAGTTCCTTTTCGGCCCGGTCGGCGTAGCGCTTCTCGCCGGTGAGGTGGCGGGCCATCGACCACAGCATGACTCGCTCGAGACCCTCGCGGGAAACCGAGAGCAGCCGGCGGCCGGTCTTGATGCGCTCCAGCGGCGGCTCGTCAAGGAGCGCGGTGGCGTCGGCGACGATGCGGTCGGTGACCTGGCCGAGCATCGGGTCGGCCCCGGCCCGGGTCTTCAGCCGGTCCCAGTCGCCCTCACGGACCAGCAGTCGCGGGTGGCCGGGCTGGAGGGTGGCGAGGGGATCGGCGGGCCCGGCGGCGTGGCTGGTTCCGCCAAGAAGACCGGCGGCAAGAGCCGGAACGAGAAAGGCACGTTTCACGCCGAGGAGTAAGCGCGGGACCGGGCGAAGCTTTCAGGAGATCCTTCGGTGGGCAAGGTCACCGATCTCGGTTCCCGAGATGACCGGATGGTCCTGCCCTACTGGTTGCTTTTCCTCGTTTGGCGGGCTCTCCGGCTCGGCACCCTCCTTGGCTGCCGCCACTGGCAGCGGAAGCGGCTGGCCAGGTCCGATGGTCGCTCGGGACGGGAAAGCGTCGCGGCCAAGCGTTCGTAGTTCCCCCTTCAGGGGGTCCGAAGAGTGGTCCGTTGACTCCCGCCAGAATAACAGGCCGGAAGACCCCCTGAAGGGGGAACTACGAACCACACTGGCGGAACCTGGGAAGTTTTGGAGCTTCCAAGCCCAAAACTTCAGGGGGTCCGAAGAGTGGTCCGTTGACTCCCGCCAGAATAACAGGCCGGAAGACCGCCTGAAGGCGGAACTACGAACGACACGGGCGGACTTTGTAGCGGGCGAGGGGCTTTGAAGGCCAAAACTTGCCTTGCGTTCGCGGGGTTCCGCCATTATCCCCACCGCCCGCCGATGCCGGAGACTTCCGACCCATCCCTGAAGCTGGCCCTGCCGAAAGGCAGCCTGCAGGATCCGACCCTCGAACTGCTCGAGAAGGCCGGCTACAACATCTACGTCTCGTCGCGCGGGCTTCGCCCGGCTTCCGACGACCCCGAGCTCGATCTCTACATGATTCGTGCCCAGGAAATCGGCCGCTACATCGGGCAGGGCTTCATCGACTGCGGGATTACCGGACTCGATTGGGCGACCGAGGCGGGCCGCGAACTCGTCGACCTCGCCGAACTGCCCTACTCGCGCGCCACCGTGCGCCCGACGAAGTGGGTGCTCGTCGTGCCGGAAGACTCGCCGATCCGGAACCCCGAGGACCTCGAGGGCAAGCGGATCGCCACCGAGGGTGTCGGCATCACCGAACGCTACCTCGCCGCCAAGGGCATCAAGGCCGACGTGGAATTCTCCTGGGGTGCGACCGAGGTCAAGGTGCCCGACCTGGTCGACGCCATTGTCGACGTCACCGAGACCGGCAACTCGATCCGCGCCAACAAGCTGCGCATCGTCGACACCCTGCTGGTCTCCTTCCCGCACTTCTACGCCAGCCCCGAAGCGGCGGCCGACCCGTGGAAGCGCGAGAAGATGGAGCGCATCTGCCTGCTGCTCAAGGCGGCGCTCGACGCCCGCGACAAGGTGGGCTTGAAAATGAATCTTCCCGAGGATAGGCTGTCCGCCCTGCTCGATCGGCTGCCGTCCCTGCGGCGTCCGACCATCGCCCAGCTCGCCGACGGCGGATGGGTCGCGGTCGAGGCCGTGGTCGCCGAGTCGGTCGTCCGCGACATCATTCCCGATCTCAAGCAACTGGGTGCCGAAGGCATCATCGAATTCCCGCTCAACAAGCTGGTGAGCTGAGGACAAAGAAACATTTCCCAGCAACCGAACCCCGAACCGAACACGACCATGGGCTCGCTCAAAAAGCGCCGTAAGTCAAAGATCAGCAAGCACAAGCGCAAGAAGCGCATGAAGCAGAACCGCCACAAGAAGCGGCTCCGCTACAAGTCCTGACGCTCCACGCGCGGGACGCTTGACCTGATTGAGGCAAACCAATTGACACAAGGGATCCGGGTGACCGGGTCCCTCGTTTGGCGTACGGAGAGAGGGACCTTTCTCCGAGGCGCCCTGCGGGCGATGGGGCGAAGGCTGCGGGGCCCGGCCCGTTCCTGGCCATCCGCCCGCGAGCTTGATTTGTGGGTTGCCGCGGCGAGGATGGGGGCGATGCGCGTGCTTCCGCTGCTTCTCCTTCCTCTGATCGCCATGGCGGATCCGAAGCAGGACTACGCCCGCGGCGTGCTGGAGCGGTCGCGGGGAAATGACCCGACCGGGTGGTTTGACAAGGCGCTGGAGGCCGATCCCGGTGCCTGGCCGCTGGCGGCCGAGGTCGCCGGGCTGCGCCGGATGGGAGGCGACATCGCCGGAGCTTCGGCGCTGTTGCGGGAGTTTTCGACCGCCCATCCGGAGCGGCTGGAGGTGCAGCTGGCCTACGCGGATTTCCTGCGGGAAAGTTCCCCGGGAGACGATCTCGCGGCCAAGCTCGCCGGCGAGGCGCTGGAGAAGACCCTGGAAAGTCATCCGGGTGAGCTGGCGGTGATCCGGCGCCTGTTCCGCAGCTACGAGGAGCGCGGGATGCGGGAAGAATCGAAGAAGCTTTTCGACCAGGTGGCGGAGCGCCCGGGGGCGGGCCCGGCGCTGGCGGCGGCGGAAATGGCGCGCACGCTTTTTCCCGGCGATGACGCCGAGGCCCGGGCGCGGGTCGATGCGGTCTTCGAGCAGGCCATGGAGCGTTCGCCGCAGGACCCGGTGCTGGCCCGCGCGGCGAGCGAGCACTTCCGCAAGTCGGGACGGCTGCCGCAGGCGGTCGAGATGCTGAAAAGGCACACCGAGGCGGTGCCCACCTCACTCAAGCTGCGGGTGCGTCTGGGCGTGCTGCTCTTCGCCGCCGAGCGGGGAGATGAGGGCGAAGCGGTGCTCAAGGCGGTGCTGGAAATCGATCCGCGGCAGGGCCTGGCGCATCAGGCGCTGGCGAAGTACTACCGTCGGCTGGACGACCCCGACCGGGCCCGGCCGCATGCCGTCGAGGCCTTGAAGATCCGTGGCGGCGATGCCGATGAATTCGTCAAGCTGGCGGACGAGCTGCTCGAGGGTGATGAGCCACGGCAGGCGCGGTTGCTTCTGGAGAAGGGGCTTTTCCACCACGCCGAGGATCCGGCCATCGCGGTGAAGCTGGCGATTGCGACCCGCCGCGACCCCTCGACGCGGGACAAGGCGGCGTGGCGCTTCCGCGAGGCGGAGGCGCTCTCGGGCACCGACGGACCGGCCACCGAGCCGGCCTTCCAGCGTGAATTTGCCGAGTGCCTGATCGACTCCGGCGACCTTGAACCGGCGGCGGACCGGGTGCGCACGGCGATCCGGGGCTACGGAGCGGATGAGGAGGCGGAGCTTGCCGGGGCCTACCGGCGGCTGGCCGCGATTTTCCAGCAGCAGGGCCGCTCGGAAGCCGAAATCCGGCCGCTCTTGAAGCGTGCCGAGGCGCTCGACCCGGAAGGCGGGTGATTTTCGCACCTCCTCGCAGGGTTGCACGAATTCTGCTTTTGGGCTAATCACCCGCCTTCATCCGCTTCGACACCCTGCCATGAAAGCCCTAGTGACCAGCCTCGCCGCCGCCGGCCTCGCCCTGATTTTCTCCAGTTGTGCGACCGGCCCGGGCGTGAATCTCGCCGACGACGGCAAGTACTACGACAAGGACGGCAATCACGTGAATCCCTTCGAGCCGGGGACCTACGAGCACTTCAAGGCGGAGAAGGACTACCCGAAAACCTCGAAGGTCTGGAAGAACGAGGAGCTGATGTCGAAGACCACGCCGGCGAATTCGCGGCTGGTCATGTCCCTCGAGTTGCAGCGGGCCTTCCTGATGAACGGCGAGGAGGTGGCGATGGACTACCCCATTTCAACCGGCAAGAGCGGCTTCCGCACCCCGGCCGGCGAGTACACCATCCTCGAGAAGAAGGTCGACAAGGCCTCGAATGCCTACGGCAAGGTCTACGATGCCGAGGGCTCCCGGATCTGGGGCAAGGAGGAGCCGAGCGACGTGCCCGAAGGCGGCAAGTTCGTCGGCGCGCCGATGCCCTACTGGATGCGCCTGACCAATGACGGCGTCGGCCACCACATCGGCCGCGTGCCCCGCTATCCGGCCTCGCACGGCTGCATCCGCGGTCCGCGCTCGGTGGTCCCGACGATTTACCGCAAGGTGAAGGTCGGCACGCCGGTGACGGTCGAGTGAGCGTCCGGCCGGTCCGGCTTTACACGGGCGGGCGCGCCGTGCTTCTCTGATAGAGCACGGTCGGATGGATCACGAGCAGCAAGAGGACGAGGCTCCCCGGAGCCGGGACGCCCGGGCGACCCGGGTGGCGCTCGCGTTCTGCGGGCTGCTGGCGGTGTTGTGGTTGTCGATGGGGCCGGGCTCCCCGATGTCGCGCGCCGCGGCCGGAGGGATCGGTGCGCTTTCCATCATCACCCTCGCCTGGATCCAGCTGCGGCGCGTCGGCGAGAGCAGCCGGGAGGCCGAGCTGCTCGCCAGGCGCCTGGTCGAGGAAAACCGTGAGCTGGCGAGGCTGCTCCACCATCACGAGGAGCAGCACCGCTCGCTGGAGCACTACTTCGAGACCCTGATGGAGCACGTGCCGGCGAACATCTACTTCAAGGATGCCGACTCGCATTTTCTGAAGGTCAACCAGAGCATGGCCGGGAAGTTCGGTTGCGGCCATCCGGCGGACATGCTCGGCAAGACCGATCACGACTTCTTCGAGGCGGAGCACGCCGATCAGGCGCTCAAGGACGAACGCGAGATCATGGAGTCGGGCCGTGGCATCAGCGACAAGATCGAGCACGAGACCTTCTCCGGCGGACGCGAAACCTGGGCACTGACGACCAAGATGCCGTTCCGCGACCGCGAGGGGAAGATCATCGGGACCTTCGGCATCTCCAGCGACGTGACCGAGCTGATGATCACCCGCAACACGCTCGAGCGGGAGCGCAACATGCTGCGGTCGCTCATCGACAGCTTCCCCGACAAGATCTTCGTCCGCGACCCGGGGCGCCACTATCTGGTCGTCAACAAGGCGATGGCCGAGTGGGTCGGGGCCGAGTCCCCCGAGGAGATGCTCGGCAAGACGCCGGACGACTATTATCCCGAGACGATCGCCCGCGACGGGGCGCGCGAGGACCTCAACCTGCTTGCTTCCGGCAAGCCGGTGCTCAACCGCGAGTGGACGATCGATCGTGGCAAGGGCGGCGTGCGCCACATGATCACCACCAAGGTGCCGCTGGTCGACGTGGACGGCCGCTGCTGGGGAATCGTCGGCATGGACCGCGACGTCACCGAGCAGCGCCGCGCCCGGGCCAAGCTCCAGCAGGTGCAGAAGCAGCTCCAGGAGCTCATGGACAACAGCCCGGCGGTGATCTACCTCAAGGACCGCGGCGGTCGCTACCGCATGGTCAACCGCGGCTTCGAGGAGCTCTTCGGGCTCGAGCGGGACGACGTGCTGGGGCGGCGCGACGACGATTTCATCGCCGACAAGGAGGCGGCCGCCGAGTTCCGCGAGCACGACGAGAAGGTGCTCGAGACCGGCGGCCCGATCCAGTTCGACCAGCGGCTCTTCGTCGACGGCGAACCGCGCTGGTACGTGTCGGTGAAGTTTCCCCTCCGGGATGTCGACGGCCACGTGCACTCGGTTGCGGGAATTTCCACGGACATCACCGACCGCAAGAATGCGGAGGATGCGATGCGCCAGCTCAACAACGACCTGCAGCAGGCCAACGAGAACCTGCAGCGGGCCCACGAGCAACTGATCCAGGCCGAGAAGATGGAGTCCATCGGACGGCTCGCCTCGGGTGTCGCCCACGAGGTGAAGAACCCGCTGGCGATGATCGGCATGGGTCTGGAGCTGCTGGCCCGGCGCATCCCCGAGACCGACGAGCAGGGCCGCGAGGCGCTGGAGCGGATGAAGCGCGGGATCGAGAGGGCCAAGCGCATCGTCAAGGGCCTGGTCGATTTTTCCTCGGCGCGCCAGCTGTCACTCGAGAGTGCCGACGTCAACCAGGTGGTCACCGAAGCGCTCTCGCTGGTCGAGTTCCAGCTGCGCAAGGCCGGGATCGTCCTCAAGGAGGATCTCGCCGAGGGGCTGCCCGAGATCGAGATGGACACGACCAAGATCGAGCAGGTCCTGGTGAACCTGATGATCAACGCGATGCAGGCCATGGGCGACGGGGGAGGGTCCCTGACGGTGCGGACCTACCGGACCGCGCTCGGCGAGATGAAGCGCGACGAGGGCGCGCGAACGGCGGGGCACCTGCGTGGCGGCGACCCGGTGATCCGGATCGAGATCGACGACACCGGCCCGGGCATTCCGCCGGAGGTCGAGAAGAAGCTCTTCGACCCGTTTTTCACCACCAAGCCGACCGGCATGGGCACCGGCCTCGGCCTCTCGGTCTCGAGCAAGATCATCGGCCTGCATCACGGCACGCTTGAACTGTTCAACCGCGACGAAGGCGGTGCCAGGGCCCGGATCACGCTGAAGTGCCCGGACGCCGGTTGAAGCCTCACCGCCGGAACGACTCCGGGGGACCGAGGTAGGAGGGCGCCGGCTTCTGCGTGTGGAGCACCAGCCGGTCGAGGATCACGCCGGGATCGACCATCCACACGGTGAGGGTGTGCTTGCCGGGCGCGTCGATTTTCACGGGGGTCTTCCAGCGGCGGAGATTGGAAAGCCGCTCCTCCCATCCTTTCGGGCCGGACTCCACCGGAATCCAGGGTTCGCCGCCGTCGAGGCTCACCGCCAGCCGGCTGCCCTCGGAGGGCGAGGCCGGATGGGTCGGCAGGCAGTCGAGGTGCAGTTCGAACTCACCGCTGCTGAAGAGGTGCATGTCGAATTCCAGCGCCGGACTGTTCGAACGGATGGCCTCCGGCTCGGTGTGGCCGGGAAGGGTGGCCGGCAGGACGGTCACCGAGTCGCCGTGGCGTCCGAGTCCCTCGATGACCTGCCAGCCACCTCCGCGTCGATCGTGGCGGCGGGTGAAATGCTCGGCCTCCATGCTCACGCAGCCGTGGCTTTCGATGTGGCCCGTGACCTCGTCGCGCTTCGGGGAGGCCGGGGCGAAGACCGGGACTTCGAGCACGGCGTCGTCCGCCGCGTCGCTGGTGATCCGGATGAAGGCCTTCGGCGGATTGGCGGGGAGGGCGTCCCAGTCGATCGAGATCCACAGCCGCTGCCCGGCCTCGAAGCGGCCGTTCCACGGCTCGATCTTCAGCCATGGCTGGGGCGAGGTGGCCTTCCACTGGATGAAGCCGCGGCCCTGGTTGAAAAGGTCGATGAAGCGCTTGCCGCGGGTGTATTGGCTGAGGCCGGCAACGACGCCGGGGCGACCGCCTTCGGGCGCGACCTCCAGCGTGGGCGGACCGCCGCCGGCGAACTCGCTGAGCGGTGGCATCTCGAACTGGTGCCGCTGGCCGCCCCACGGGCCGGGGGTGCTGGTCATCATGTAGCGCCACTTGTCGCGGACGCCCGCGAGTTCGTGGTTGTAGTGGTGGTCGAGGTCACGGATCGCATCGGCGGCGGCCCGGGCCTGTTCGGCGTGGCCGAGGGCGGTGGCCCGGCCGGCGGCCCCGGCGCGCAGGCTGTTGTCGGCGTGGATGATCTTGTGGTTCATCAGCGACGCGCCCTTCACCGGATAGAGGACGAGTTGGTAGAAGGCGGCCTTCCGCGATCCGGGGATTTCCTGATAGATGGCCTCGGCCCGCTCCGCGATGCCGGCGTAGCGCTCGAGCCGGCGCGACGCCTCGTCGCCGTGCTGGTCGTGGCTGAACCACGACATCTCGAAAGGCTGGCCTCCCCGTTTCTGCAGCATGAATTCCGGCCGGCGGGTGAAGCCGAGCTGGTAGTAATCCATCATGATGTCGGCGATCTCGTCGGCGAAGCGCCCGTCGAGGTCGCGCGCGGCCCATGCGGTGAGCCAGCGGCGGACGTCGCGGGGTCCGAGCCGCCCGGGATCCCACGCCATGTCGAGGAAGAACTCGGTGCCGATCTCGCCCGGCTTGATGTCGCCGACGTTGAGCACCCACAGGCGGTCCGCGCCGTGCTGCCACGCCTTGTGCATCTCGGTGGCGATCAGGGGCGGCGGCATGGTGTTGAGCCAGGTGTAGGCGGTGGTCGCGCCGTTGAGCCACTGGATGTGGTAGTAGATGCCGGAACCGCCCGACCGCTTCCGCTCCGCCGCGGTGGGCAGCCGCCGGATGTAGCCGAAATTGTCGTCCGGCCAGCAGATCGTGACGTCGTCGGGCACCTTCATGCCGGCGTCGTAGAGTCCGAGCACCTCGGTGTAGGGGATGAAGACCTGTGGGATCATCGCCGGGTCGGGGTCGATGTGGCGGGTCAGGATTTCCCGCTGGTCGCGGAAGATCCGCTCGAGGGTGGCGATCTTCTCCTCCCGCGTCTTCCCGCCCAGCATCGGCTCGTCGTCCTGGCCGCGCATGCCCAGCGTGTAGACGTTTTCATGGCGTCCGTTGGCCTTGATACGGCGTTCCCAGTAGTTGTAGATGGCGTCCCGGTTGGTCAGGTAGTTCCAGTCGCCGCCGCCCTCGCGGTCCCATTCGGCATGGGGAAAGCTGTTGCGCAGCATCGGCTCGATGTGGCTCGAGCCCATCACGATCGCGTAGTCGTCGGCGACCTGCTTGTTCTCCTCGTAGGTGTTGAAGGGAATGGTGTGGAGGTGCATGGCCGGCCACAGGTGGTTGGCGCGGAGCCGCAGCAGCAGCTCGAAGATCTTCGCATGGGTCTTCGGGCCGATCCCCTTGCCCTCGTCCGGGGCGAAGGTGCCCTCGGCCCACGGGCGCAGGCCCCACATCTCGTCGTTGATGAAGATGCCGCGGTATTTCACCGCAGGCGGCCCGACCTTCGTCCGCTCTCCGGAAACGCGCAGCTCGGGCTGCTGCTCCGGCGTCACGTCGGCCCACCAGTGCCAGGGCGACACCCCGATGCGCCGGGAGATTTCATAGGCGCCGTAGGCCGTGCCGCGGCGGTCGCTGCCGGCGATCACCAGCGCCCTCGCGACTCCGGGCAGGGGGTCGTCGACCGCCGTGATGACGAAGGTTTCCCACCGGCCTGCGACGTCGGCGACGTCCAGTCGGCCGGTTTCGACGAGTTGGTCGATCAGCGCGCTCCGGCCGAGGGTTCCCAGGATCACGGCCTGGGAGGAGAGCCCGGCGGGCTGGTGGGTGATCCGGGCGGGCACGCCGCCGACCCTGCCGATGTCGGCGGCCAGGTCGCGCGCGGCGATCCGGGCCACCTTCCAGTCGTTTTCGGCGACCCAGATGTCGACCGCCCGGCCCGCCCCGGCCAGTGGAAAGGAATCGGCGGCGGGATCCCCGGCGACCAGGGCGTGCGGGGCCAGGGAGCCGGCCAGCGTCAGCACGGCGAGGCTCCGGCGAAGGATGGCAGGCTGCGGGCATCTCATGGGGCGAATGACGATCCTACCGCAGTGGCCGTCCCGGGTGTTCCGCGGATCCGACCAATGACGACCCGCAGCTTGAGGCCCCCCGAACCGGTGGGGCATCTGCCTTTGAGAACTCGAACCACGAGTGGACGCGAATTCACACGAAGGGGAACATTGAATGCATGCTTTTGGGGTTCAATGACGACCTTCCGAGCAGGGCTGGCTCGGGTTGCTCGTCGTCGAGCCATCGGATTGGTGTCCATTCGTGTTCATTCGTGGTTCCCAAATCCCAGCGTGGATGCCCCGGAACCGCGGGCGCTTTCCCTTGCGGCGGAGCGGCTGGTGGCGTTAAAACGGCTGCCATGAGATCGACCCGGATCCTGATCATCGACGACGAGCCGGACTTTACCGAACTGCTCAAGGCGAACCTTGTCGAGGCGGGTGATTTTCTGGTCCGGACCGTCAACGACTCCGATCAGGCGATCCAGGCGGCGCGGGAGTTCCGCCCGCACCTGTGCATTGTCGACGTGGTGATGCCGGGGATGGACGGCGGCGACCTGGTGGCGAAGTTTCGCGAGGATCCGGTGCTTTCGCAGATGCCGGTGATGATGCTCACCGCGCTGGTCGAGGAGAACCCCGACAGCATCGACGGGGAGACGGTCACCGGCGGCCTGGCCTTTGTCAGCAAGACCTCGAACTTCGAGACCATCCTCGCCTGCATCGAGAAGCACCTCGAGGAGTCGGGGACTTGAGGCCGCTACTCGGGAGACGGAAGACCCGAGAACAGGGGGAATGCTCGGGTCACCCTTGTCTGCCTCGCCCCGGATTCACCCGTCACGCAGGAACGAGCTTGAGGTCCACCTTGCGTCCAAGGGCAGCCGCCGCCTTTCCAAGGCTGGCGACGGTCAGTGACGGGTTGGTTGGATCCAGAATCCGGTCCAAGGCCGCACGGCTGGTCTTCATCCTCTTGGCCAGTTGCGTCTTGGACAGCTTTTCCTGTTCGAGAGCTTCCTGAAGCTGGAGGGCGACCGCCCGTTTCAGCGCGAGCACCTCAACTTCGGGCAAGAGCCCCTCCTCCGCCAGGAAGTCACTGAAATCACTTCCGCGGTGAGCGTTTGCGCGTGCCTTCTTTTTCATCGTTCGTTTCTCCTTTCATGTAGGCGGACTGGCGGCTTCGGGCCAAGTCCAAGTCCTTCTTCGGTGCCGTCTGGGATTTCTTGATGATGCCATGAAGTAGGACGATCTCCCCGTTCACCACCACGAAGAAAATCCGGGCGATGCGGCCCCTCAGCGAAGAGCGGACTTCCCAGAGCCCTCCGCCGAGAGAATCGACCAATGGCTTGCCAACCGGCCACTTCCACTGAACGGCGAGGATGTCGGCTCCGATCACCTTCTGATCGGCTCTCGGCTGCTCCTTCAACCAGTCCCGAACCGGTTCGTTCCCGGCATTGGTCTGGAAAAAGACTGTTCGTAGTGGACGTGGGGCGGGTGAGGCTACAACGAGAACGTATCATTTTTGATACTAATGTCAACGCCGGATTTCATCACCGCCGCGCCATGAACTTGCGCGACTGAACCACGTATTTCTCGGCCCAGTGTTTCACGCCCAGCTGCTCTTCCTTCGAAAGGGTGCGCACGACCTTGGCCGGGCTGCCGAGGACCAGCGACCCGGGGGGGACCTCGGTGCCGCCGGTGACCAGTGCGCCGGCACCGATGATGCTTCGTTCCCCGATCACGGCGCCATCGAGCACGATGGCCCCCATGCCGACCAGCACCTCGTCCTTGATCGTGCAGGCGTGGATGACCGCCGAGTGCCCCACGGTGCAGAGCTCGCCGACGTAGCAGCCGTAGTCGTCGGCCAGGTGGACCACGGCGTTGTCCTGGACGTTCGATCGCGGGCCGATGACGATCTCATTGATGTCGCCACGCAGGGTGGTGTTATACCAGACGCTGGATTCCTCGTGCAGGGCGACGCGTCCGATCACATCGGCGCTGGCGGCGACAAAGGCGCTCGGGTCGATTTCCGGGCGGTGGGATTCGTAGGTCTCGATGGCCATCGGCGGGAGTGTGCCACGGCGCGCGACGCTCCGCCAGCGCAGGTAGGATTGGACATCGGGCTGCGCCCGGGCGACAGGTGAACCTGCTCTCGAAATGAGAATAAACAGCTGCTTGACGGATGGGTCTTCCAGACCTTGCCTGAGGCTCGCTTGCTGGAATGATTGGCTGAAAACCCATGCGTGAATCCCTTGTCGTGATTGGATTGGTCGCGCTGGCCCTCGGGCTGCGCTCGGCCCGTGTGGCACTCCCGCGCAAACTGGGCGCGCTGACCTTTCTGATCGCGGGCTACGCGGCCTTCTATTTCATCACGGGTTCGTGGTGGCTCGGGTTCCTCGGAGTGATCCCCTGGTTCCTGCTGCCGTGGATCGAGCTCCTCACCCGCATCCGGCGCATGCGGCTGCCGATGGAGAACCGCCTGCGCCACCGTCAGGTGCCCGACCCTTCCTTTTTCCCGAACGCGCCGGAGGCGGCGATGGGCATGGAGGAGGCCGGCTTCGAGCATGTCGACGACTGCGGCTGGGAATGGGCCGGGATGCAGCAGTTTTTCCAGATCTACTGGCATCCCGAAGAGCGGGCCGAAGCGAGCGTGTGCCTCTGCGAGCAGGGCGAGGTGGCCTTCGCGTTCATGGCGATCACCTCGCGCGATGCCGACGGTCGCATTCTCCGGACCACGAACTTCCCCTTCTCGCCGACCCTGAAATGCTCGCCGAACGTCCGCTGGAACCACGTGCCCTGCGAGCGGAACTGCTTCCACCAGATCCTCGAGGATCATCACGAGTTCCTGGAGCGGATCGGCGTCTCGCGCGAGTCGCTGCGCGTGCCGGATCCCGAGGGCATCGAGTCGTCGATCGAGGCGGAGATGCAGGATCAGATCCGGCACAACCTCGAGGCGGGGATCATCCGGCCCACCGCCGAGTCGAGGCACTTCGAGTACTCGGTCCGGGGCCTGTTCTTCCTCTGGGGCCAGTTCATCAAGGACATGGTCCGACTCTGCTGAGGAATCCGATCACAGGTTCCAATTCATCAGGATTTCTTAGAAATACCTCTTTCTTGGTATTTGATAAATCCGTTGTTAATAACTCTTGTTCAATGAGTTGTGCCGATGATTAAGTCTCATCGTGCCAACTGCAGTTCCCCCCGCGCTGTTGGCCGCTCTTCAGCCCAGTGAGGCGATGCGGCCAGTGTTCCTGATCCTGATGGGTCTTGTTCTTCTTCTGGTCGCCTGGCGGCTGGCCCGCCATCGTTCCGGCTGGCCGACGCGTGTGATGGTGGCCGGTGCCCTGTTGCTGGCCTTCGGCTACGGCGTGGTGCTGCCGCTCTACACCGTCCAGGTGCTGGTCCCGCTCAATCTGGTGATGTTCGTTCCCAGTGCCGATCCCGCCACGGCGCTTGGCTGGCATCTGGTGAAGTTGCTTTCGATGAATGGCGGCTGGTTCCTTTTCGGCCTGGGTCTCGCCCTGCATGCCCGCCTGTTTGAATCCCTCCGCAAACCGAAGTCCTTCCCCGCACTGCCATGAACCTGCTCTTTGAAATCATCATCCAGCAGGGATTCCTGCTCGACCTGTTCGGAGTGATCGGCCTGGGCCTCGTGGCCTTCGCGGCGCTGCGCCTAGCCCAGCGCCTGCCGGGTCACCATGCCGCCTTCATGACCTGGGGTGCCCTGGCGATGATCGCGGGGCGCATCGGCATCCTGCTCTTCACCCAGGTGGTGACGCCCTTCAACCAGGAGCAGTTCGATCCCTTCATGCTGGCTCTGGTGAAGAACGCCAACCTGCTGCTTCTGACCGGAGGCCTCGGTGCCATCGTCTGGGGCTTCTGGAGCCACGAGCAGCAGCTCGCCGCCGAGCAGGGCACGGCCTGAGCGGACCGGGAGCCCGGCTACTCCGGCGTTTCGCCCGCCCCGGGGTCCGGCACGTCCTTGCCTCCAAGCAGATAGGGTTCGACGACGTCCTCGAGGTCCTTGAGCGTTACTCACCGGCTCCGATTCAGCCAAACCAGGTAGCCGATGCCCACCAACACGCCCGCCAGGTAGCAGGTCAACTGGATGGACTGGGTGGTGATCAGGGCCCGGGTGAGTTCCGGGTAGACGATCTCCGGGTAAAGCGTCCGCCCGGTGAACCACGACCACGCCCCGGCAGCGAGGCCGGCGATCTCGGTGATTCCGAGACCGACCGCATAGCCCCTGAGCATGGTGCCGACCGGCACCTTCCGACCCCGGCCGGCGCGCCCGACGAAGAGTGCCGCCATGCCCATGATCAGGCCCGGCCCGATCGACGCGCGGAAGGCCCACGCAGCCGCCAGAAGCGCGGGGTCCGCGATGCCCCACAGGGGCTCATGATACACCGTGAAATGCTCCGGCGCGATGCGCACCAGGTACTGGTCGTGGAGCAGACAGTAGAGAAAGGTCGTGGCCCAGATCCCCAGGATCACGGCGTAGCTGACCGAGCGTCGTTCGCGGATGAGGGGCATCGGAATTTGAGAATGATGATTGCAGATCGAATTCCTCTCAAGGCCTCTGTGATAAAACCGCCCGCCGGATCGATCACACAAAAAACGCCCGTTCCCACGGTGGCGGGAACGGGCGTTTGGAAAATCGCGGATGCTTCCGTCGATCAGTTGCCGCTGAGCTTCGGCTTGCCGGCGCGGCGGACGCTGCCGAAACGCTTCTGGAACTTGTCGATGCGTCCCTCGGTGTCGACGAACTGCTTCTGGCCGGTGAAGAACGGATGCGAGTCGGAGCTGACGCCGACCGAGATCACGTTGTATTCCACGCCGTCGATCGTCTCCTTTTTCGGGGAGGTCTTGGTCGAGCGGGTGATGAACCGGGCACCGGTCGTCATGTCGACGAAGATGGCCGGATGGTAATCGGGATGAAGATCCGTTTTCATTGGTCTGGAGAGGTGGCCGACACGTTTCCAGCGCGCCGGGGGCGGGGAGAATGCATGCTCAACGCCCGGTGTCAAGCTGGAGGGAACGGCGCTTTTCGGCCTGCCGCTGACCCGGGCCGGCTCCGGCGCGAGCTGCCGCCGGGCCGGCGGATGCCTACCAATCGCGTCCGCCCGGCAGGGCGTGGCGCCGGCTGGCGGCGAGGGAACAGGTCACGTAGAGCTCGCCGTGGACCGGAAAGACCTCTTCCCGGTCGATCTGGTAGGAGCCGCCGCCGGGACATTCCCGCCGGCCCTTGATCATCTCGTGGAGATTTTCGGCGATGTAGCCCTTGGCCAGCAGGTGGTCGGCGATGGACTGGGTTCCGTCCTGGGCCATCGGGATGGTGCCGGGATTGTAGCCATACAGGTTCTGGTAGGAACGCACGCTGGCCTGGATGTTGCGCATGCTGATGATGCAGGCGGCTCGGTCGGAGCCTCGCTTCCAGGCGCGGGTGCCGATCATGGTGACGGTGACGAGGGCGAGCAGCACGGCGATGACCACGGTCAGTTCGAGCAGGGTCAGGCCGGCAGGCTTCCTCGTCCGCAGGGGGGATGCGGATTTCATGTCTGGGGGGGATTGGGGGGGTGCTCCAGTCGTCAGGTGGACCGGAACAACCCCAACCGTAGCAGGGAAATCCCTCCGGACGATCACGTGATCGCGGGAGGGAAAGGACCGCGCGACGTGGTCGCGCGTTCCTGCCGCTTCAGAGCTCCTTGATCCAGATGTTGGCGAAGTCGATCTTCGAGCCGTGGTGCTGCAGCGCGATCGGGCCCTCGGGAGCCACCCCGGGCAGGCGGGCTTCCTCGATCACGGCGAGGCCGTTGAGCGCGACCCACAGCTTGTCGCCTTTCATTGTGATCATCATCCGGTTCCACTCGCCCACCGGACGGTCGGCCTTGACCTTCGGGGTCACTCCGGCCCGGATCTCGGCGGGGAGGTTGTTGTTGGTCCGGTATCCCCAGACTTCGCCGGAACCGACCGGCCAGTTCCACAGGTTCACCTGCGACTCCGGTTTGCCGCGCAGGTAGATGCCGCTGTCGAGCTCCTGCACGCGGACCTTCTGGCCGGTGTCGTTGCCGTCGCGACCGATGATCGGACGGTCCATCATCGGCCCCGGGGCCGCCCACCGCCAGTCGAAGACCAGCGTGAAGTCCTTGAAGGATTGCTCCGACCACAGGTGCGTGCCCTTGCCGTCGTAGGTGAGCACCCCGTTGACTGGAACCCAGTGCTCCTTCGCGTCTTTCTCGACTCTCCATCGATTGAGGGTGAAGCCATCAAAGAGCTGCTTGAACCCTTCCTTCCTGACGCTCTCCTCATTCGCC
This sequence comes from Verrucomicrobiaceae bacterium E54, assembly GCA_022548915.1. Lineage (GTDB taxonomy): Bacteria > Verrucomicrobiota > Verrucomicrobiia > Verrucomicrobiales > Akkermansiaceae > Haloferula. The sequence continues at coordinate 30,524 of JAKZES010000040.1, read as the reverse complement.
GGAAGCGGCATTTCGGCGATCTGCAGGTTGCGGAAGGACACGCGGTCGCCGTGGCCGCAGAGGGCGATGTGACCGGCACGTCGGCGCACGCCGCGGTGCTTCGGGTGTTCCTTCGCGAGCTCGGCGAGGTTGCCCTCGGTGATGGTGACGCCGTTCAGCTCCACCTTCACCGTGTCGCCCAGCACCGTGATGCGCTGCTGGTTCCATTCGCCCACCGGCTTGAGGTGGCCCTTCTTCGCCGGCACCATCGTGTAGATGGAACCGTGGAACTGGTAGTCCTTGAGGTCCTTGTATTTCTCCGCGGTGTCGTCGAGGACCTGGATCTCCATGCCGTTGTAGGCGGGGTCACCCTCGCCCGTGTAGTGGATGCCGACCCCGTTGTTGCCGCCCGGCGGGAGCTTGAACTCGAAATCGAGGAGGTAGTTCGAGTAGATCCGCTCGGTCATCAAATTGCGGCCCTTCGGCGTGCAGACGATGGCACCGTCTTCAACAATGTAGCCTTCGCCCTTCCAGCCTTCGAGGGTCTTGCCATCGAAGATCGGGCGGAAGCTGGGCTCGGCGGCGACGGCGAGGCCGGCGAGAAGCAGGAGGGAGGTCAGGGTCCTCATGGGATTCAGAGGTTGATGGTTTGTCCGGTGCGGTAGCTGCGGTCGGCGGCATCGACGATGCGCATCGAGTTCAGCGCGTCGTTCATGTGGTCGGAAAGGTCGAGGTCCTCGAGGATGGACTTGAGGAAATACTCCTGCTCGCGCTTGCAGAGTTCGTCGTGGTCGGGCTCGTCGCCGGTCTCGACCCACGAGTCCTCCTTCACGAACTGGTTGTTCTCATCGAGCTTGGAATAGTGGCGCCGCAGGGTGTTGGTCTTGGTGTGCGAATCGATGTCCGACGACATGCCCGAACCGGCCGCCTCGCGGGGCTCGATGGTCACGCAGCCCTTCGGGCCGACCACGTCCTTCACGAAGAAGGCCATCTCCGACATCATCGGACCCCAGCCGGCCTCGTACCAGCCGACCGAGCCGTCCTCGAAGGTGACCTGCAGGTGGCCGTAGTTGATCTTTCCTTCCGGCAGCTCGTCCGTGAGCCGGGCCCCGAGTCCGGACACGCGGACCGGCTTCGAGCGGGTCATCTGGCACATCACGTCGACGTAGTGCACGGCGCAGTCGACGATGGGCGAGATCGACGACATCAGGTTCTTGTGGGTGGTCCAGTTGTCGCCGAAGGACTGCTGGTTGAGGTTCATGCGCATCACCAGCGGCTTGCCGAGGTCGTGCGACATCTCGATGAACTTCTGCCACGACGGGTGGTGGCGGAGGATGTAGCCGACCACCAGCTTGCGGCCCTTTTCCCTGGCCATCGCGACGATCTCCTCGGCCCCGGCCACGGTGTCGGCGAGGGGTTTCTCGACAAAGACGTCGGCCCCGGCCTCGAAGGCGGCCTTGGCGTAGGGCGCGTGGGTGTCGGGGTAGGTCGAGATGGAAACGGCGTCGGGCTTGGTTTCCGCCAGCGCCTTCTCGAAGTCGTGGAACACCGTGTAGCCGCCGCCAAGCTCGTCGTTGACCCTTTCGCCGGAGCCATCGTCGCGGCTGCAGATGCCGACGATTTCGAATTCAGGGATGCGGTGGTAGGCGAGGGCGTGGGAGCGGCCCATGTGGCCGGCACCGACGCAGAGGATGCGAATGGTCTTGCTCATGATCGTGCTGGGGAAACGCCCGCAGCGGACCCCATGTTTCCACGGAGGGCAAGTCTTTTGGCCGACACCGGATCTCCTCAGGCGAGCGGATTGTTTCCACGGCCCAGAATGGGTGCTCCTACATCCGCTCGATCGCCGACTCGACCAGCTTTACCTGGGTGACTCCCTGATCCTTCGCGATGCGGCGAAGCTTGTCCCGCAATTCGGGGCGGATCATGACTTCGAGGCGTGCGGCAGGCTTGGGCTTGCGTCCGGCACCGCGACGTGCACCGCCACGTTTGCCCTTGGACCAGTCGAGGAACTGATCGATCTCATCCGATCCGGAATCCGCCAGTCGGTCGAACTCCTCCACGCTGATCGAGCGTTTGCCGTCAGTGCTAATCACCTTGTTGGTCGTCTTCTTCATAAATGGCCTCTTCCTTTCTCCGGGCCCGGCGGACACTGATGAGGCGGATTTTTGCGCCTCGCAGCGTAAACACCGCAAACCAAGTTTTCCGCCCGATTTTGGCCACGATGGCCCGGCGAGGCTCACCATCAGAACGGGCCTCCAACTCGATTCGCGACGGATCCAGCCAGAGTTCCTGTGCCGTTTCGAAATCGATCCCGTGTTTCGTTTGATTGCTCTTCGACTTGTCGGGATCAAAATCGAACCCTGTTCACAAGCTAGGACTCAAATTTGAAAAAACAAGGGTCTTTTTCAAATGTGGGCAGGCCCATCTGACGGGAGAGCTGATCTCTTCGTGGTTGGCCACGCGCGAAGTCAACGATCCTGGTGCCCGCGCCGTTTCGCCCAGGCGAAGAAGGGGATGATGAGGGCGGCGACGATGCCGACCTGCCACCAGAGGGCGCTGCGGAAGGCGGCATCCCCATCCGGGCCATCGCGCAGGCCGGCGAGAAGCAGCGAGAAGGCGAGCGACCACAGGCCGTAGCCGAGGTTGAAGGCGAGACCTTTGACGCTGAGCAGCGTGGCGCGCTGCGACGAGTCGGCCACGCTGTGGAGGAAGCGGCTGACGGTGAAGCCGACGAAGCCGAGCAGGCACAGGGTGAGCATCGCGGGCAACAGTCCGATCCAGGGCCAGGCCGGTGCGAGCAGGGCGAGTGAGGCGATCGTCACCCCGCCGGCGATGGCGAGCACGGTCATGGTCTCGAAACGGTGGTTCACCCGCTTGGCGATGCCCGGGACGAACCAGTTGCCGATGGCGATGACCGAGCCGATGAAGCCAAAGGACCACTCGGGCAGGTCGATGAGGCGGTAGTATTCGCTGTTGATCGTGGCGAAGTTGCGGATGACCGCATCGATCATCAGCGCGCCGACCAGCACCATGGCGATTTTCCTGGTGGTGAAGGCATATCTGGCGGTCTGCAGCGTGAGGCGGAAGGCCGAGCGGCAACGGTCGGTGGTGTCGGCCTCCTCGTCGTGACCCTTCTCCTCAAGCCTCAGCGTGATCACCAGACAGGCGATGGCCTGGAGGAAGACCAGCGCGATCGGCAGGCGGTGGGCGATGGCTTCGTCGATGGCCAGCGCCGGACTGATCTTCTGCAGCCAGCTCGGATCGTAGAGCAATCCACCGAGCGACATGGCGATCAGGAAGCCGGCGGCCTGCCAGCGCATGGTGGTGGCCATGACATCGTCCCAGCCGGACTCCCGATCCTCCTCGGGCAGCGCATCGTAGGCGATGGCCTCGTCGGCACCGCTCGCCGCCGCTTCGGAGGCACCGGAGAGGAAGCGGTTGAGGCCGCAGAGGAAGATCAGCAGCCAGCCGCCGTTGGCCGGGGCGAAAAGCAGGATGCCCATCTCGACCACCATGATCACTGCGGAGATGACCAGCAGCCGCTTGCGCCCGAGGGTGTCGGCAAAGGCGCCGGACGGCACCTCGAGCAGGAAGATCGCGCCGGCCCAGATGAAGTTGAGCATCACGAACTGGTCGAGCGTGAGCCCGAGGTCGGTGAAGAAGATTGCCAGGATCGGGTAGTAGGCCCGCGCGTTGTAGAGCACCCGGAACAGCACGAAGAGCCGCGCGTTGCGGTGGGCGAAGGGACCGCTGCGGCGGATCAGCGAGGACACCCCCGAGTCGTGGCGGTGGAGGGCCGCCGCGGCAAGCGGCGTTTTGGAGTGAGAACCGGGGCCAACCGTGCGTAGAGTCCGCCACGATGAAATTCACACTCTTCGCCCTCGCCCTCGCCGCCAGCCCGCTCCTCGCCGCCGAGGAAGGATTCGTCACCCTCTTCGACGGCAAGACCTTCGACGGCTGGAAGGTTTCGGAGAATCCCGACTCGTTCGTGATCGAGGACGGGATGCTCGTCGCCAAGGGTCCCCGGGCCCATGCCTTCTACGTGGGAGAGGACGGCAAGGCGACCTTCGAGGACTTCGAGCTGCGGCTCGACGTGATGACCAAGGAGAATTCCAACGGCGGTGTCTTTTTCCACGTGGCCTACCAGGAAAAGGGATGGCCGATCAAGCAGGGCTACGAGGTGCAGGTGAACAACACCCACAAGGACTGGCGCAAGACCGGGGGACTCTATGCCATCGTCGACAACAAGGAGCCGTTCAAGGACGACGAGTGGATGAAGTACGTGATCCGCGTCGAGGACGGCGTGGTGAATGTGACCGTCAACGGCAAGGAGGTCGTGAAGGACTTCAAGCCCGAGGGCGAGCAGGACAAGCTGGTCGAAGGCGGGGGGATGATCGCGCTGCAGGCGCACGACCCGGGCAGCACGGTCTATTACAAGAACATCCGGATCAAGGCGTTGGATTGAGCCGGGCGACAGCGCCGCCGTCGGCGAGCTTCGGAATCCGCATGAGGCAGCGCACCCCTGGCACCCGCAAGGACGTGCGACTACGCCTGCGGGCCGCTGCCCGCGCGCGCTGTCTGCGCTTTCAGCCGTATCGCTGAGGGAGGAATGGGGAGGCCGACTTTCGAAGTCGCTTCACCCATTCCCGCAATGGTGTCGGCGGCAGCGGGTTTGAAACCCGCCCTCCCGATTCACGCCTTGGGCAGTTCGAAGCCCTGGCGGTAGTGGCCGCTGAGGAAGGCATTGGCCTTGCCGGCCATCGCGCCGGTGAACTGCTCGGTGGCGGTGTCCATCTCGAGCACCGGACTGAGGGCGACGCCGGGGCTGTCGAATGAGATTCCGTGGGCCGAGAGGCGCTCGTTGGCTTCGTCCAGAAGCGCGCCCCAGGCCGGCATCGAAGCGTTGATCTCGAGTGCCTGCTCCCGCGAGTAGCCGGAGCCGGTGCGGTAGGCGACGTTGGCGAGTTCGCACCAGGCGCTCGAGTAGTGGCCCTGCAGCACGTCGGCATTGAGAATGGAGCGCTTCCGTTCGCGGACCGCCTGGATGAAGTTGGCGATGTGGCCGCGGCCGCCGTTGCCGCTGAACTTCCGGATGCGCTTGCCGTCCTTGTCGTAGGCCGCGCCGCCGCCGCGTCCGCCGCTGTAGCGACCGCCTTCGCAGTGCACCGTGTAGCCGCTGCGGGTGCTCAGGTAGCCGGGCGCGGACTTGGAGCCCGGCTTGATCGGCAGGTTGGTGAGGTCGAAGATGACCGGAGTCGAGCCGGTGTCGAAATACGCGAAGTGAACGTTCGGGGTTTCCACCGCGTCTTCCCAGACGAGGCGGCCGCCTCCGGCGAGCAGCCGCTTCGGCAGGCCGACCTTGTCGGCCAGGCCGACGTTGCGCACGTCGTCGATGATGTGGACGCCCCAGTTGCCCATTTCGCCGTTGCCGGTGTTCCAGTCCCAGTGCCAGTCGTAGTGGAGGCCGCTGCGGTGCAGTTCGCGCTTTTCGGCCGGTCCGCACCAGAGGTCGTAGTCGACGCCCGCCGGGATCTTGAGGGCACCCGGGATCTTCTTCACCGGCTCCCGCACGCCGTAGCGGTTGGCGCGGATGTACTGGATCTCCCCGAGGCCCTTCTCATCATGAAGGAACGCCCGGATTTCGTCCTGCACCCCGTCGGAGCGCTGCTGGGTTCCGACCTGCACGATCCGGCCTTCGGCTTCGGAAATCTCGACCAGACGGCGCTGTTCGGCGATGTTGTGGCCGAGCGGCTTTTCGACATAGACGTCCTTGCCCGCCTGGCAGGCCCAGATCGCGGCGAGGCAGTGCCAGTGGTTGCAGGTGGCGATGATCACCACATCCACATCCTTGTCGTCGAGCGCCTCACGCAGGTCCTGGGAGACCCTGGCATCGGGCGCGATCTTCTTTGCGCCGCGAGCGCGGGTCTCGTCGGGATCGACCAGCCAGGTGATGGTCAGGCCCGGAATGCCGGCGGCCTCGCCGGCCAGCTTCATGCCCCGCCCCCCGAGCCCGATCACCGCGGCGCGGAGGGTCTCACTCGGTGCGGCGAGGCCACGGCCGGTGATGGCGAAGGTGGCGGCGGCCGTCGCGAGGGACTGACCGAGAAAAGTACGGCGGGCAAGGGTGCTCATGCTTGGCATTTACGGGTGAAACGGGGGGATTCTCACACGCCGCGGCCAGTTGTCGAGGGAACGCTATCGGGGTTTTCGAGCCTGTTCGCTGCGGTCGGTGCCTGCAGTCTCTTTATTCCGCCTCCTTTGCGAACGCGGTGAGTTCCCGCACCACGTCGGGGTGCTCCGCCGCGACGTTGTTGGATTCCGCGAGATCGTTTTCGAGATGGTAGAGCTCCACTTCCTGCGTGCCCCGGTCGAGGTCGGGCCATTTTCTCAGCTTCTTCAATCCCGGCAGCCTGAGCTTCCACGGCCCCTTGCGGACCGCCTGCAGCTCACCCTCGTCGTAGTAAAAGAAATGGTCCCGGGCACCCTCTGCGCTCTTGCCGAGCAGCAGTCCGGTCTGGTCGAAGCCGTCGATCGGGCGGTCGTCCGGCACGGCGTCGGCCACGCCCGCGAGCGCGGCGAAGGTCGGAAGGACATCGAGGGTGGAAATCATGGCATCGCGGGTGGTGCCGGCGGCCACCCGGCCGGGCCAGCGGACCATGCCGGGCACGCGCACCCCGCCTTCCCAGGTCGTGGCCTTGGCACCGCGCAGCGGACCGGATCGCCCCCAGGCCGTTTCGGGGCCTTCGGTCCACTCGACGTATCGGGCATTCTTCGCGCGCTGGCGCTTCACGTCGTTCGACCATGGGCCGTTGTCCGAGGTGAAGAGAACCAGGGTGTCCTCCGCCAGTCCGAGTTCGTCGAGTTTCCTCAGTAGACGACCGATCTCATGGTCGAGTTCGACCAGTGTGTCGGCATAGAGTCCCTTGCCGGTCTTGTCGCGGAACTCCGGCGAGGCATCGATGACCACGTGCATCATGGTGTGGGCGAGATAGAGGAAGAAGGGTTGATCGGCGTTCTGCTGCTCGAGGAACTCGATACCCTTGTCGGTGAAGAGTCGGGACAGCCCGGCCATGTCCTCGGTGGTCTCAAGCTTTTCCCGGTTCTCGTAGAGGGTGACCTTGTTGGCGTCGTTCGCGCCAAGCGCGCCGAAGTAGTGGTCGAACCCCTGAGAGTTCGGGACCAGCTTTTCCTGATAGCGACGGCGGGACATGTCCCACTTGCCGATGCAGCCGGTGCGGTAGCCGGCCTCCTGCAGGATTTCCGAGATGAAGACTTCGTTGGCATTTGTCTGCCAGCCGCCGCCGATTCGTTTCGGATACCGGCCGGTCATCAAGGCTCCGCGGGACGGCCCGCAGACCGTTTGGGCGTAGAAGGAGGTGAAGCGGGTGCCCTGTTCGGCGAGGCGGTCGATGTGGGGTGTTTCGATCCCGGGGTTGCCGTAGCAACCCGGATCGCCGTAGCCCAGGTCATCGATGAAGATGATCAGGAAGTTTGGCCGCTTTGACTCGCCATGAGTGAGGGGCAGCAAAAGCAGTGTGGAGAGCAGGAAAAGCGGGATGGATTTCATGCGGAGAGTGGATGGAAACGAAAAACCGCCCCGTCCGCAAGGAACGGGGCGGCGTGATTCGATCAGGATGTGGCCGGCTCAGCGGCGCGCCTGCCCGCCGACCGGGGTCAGCTTGAATTCCTTGATGGAGAATCCCTTCGCCTGTCCGTCGCTCCTGCGGGTGAAGCTGAGGGTGTTTTGCCCCTTCTTCAGTTCGATCGTCACCGGCTTGGTCTCGCCCCACATGCCGACCGTGAAGGGCAGGGGGATCTCGACCGGATCCTTGGCGCCGTTGGCGGTGAGCATCAGGTTCTGCTGCCAGCTCGGAGTCACGAGTTTTGCCGTGAGTTCGTAGCTGCCGGCCGCCGGCGCTTCGAAGCTGTACTTGAAGACCGGGTTGCCGCCGTTGCGGCTGTAGTGCAGTTGCTTTCCGCCGAGCACGCTGTCCATGAAGATGATCTCGCCGGTGCTCTTGGTCGGCTCGCTGGTGGCTGCCGCCGGGATGATGATCGCACCCTTGTCATCAAGGTGAATCTTCCGGTCCTCTTCGGTGATGGTGACCTTGGTCAGTTCGATCTTCTCCTTGGTGACGTTGGCCTCGCCGATGTCCTCGCCCACGGCGGCGAGGGTCTTGGCATTCGAGGCCTCGATGATGCCCTTCTGGATGTAGAGCGACACGCCATACCAGAACTGGGGCTGGGTTCTGGAGTGGAAGCCGAACACGCGCGGCTCGCCCATCACGTCGCCGATCCACTGGGCGCGCTTGACCTGCATGAAGTCGTCGCCCGCCATGCGGGCCTGCGTGTTGGCCAGAAAATCGAGGTCCTTGCCGTAGCGGCCCTTGGTGTTGCCGGCGCCCCAGCCGCCGCCAAGGCAGATCACCCAGCCATCGGGCGTCCAGTGGGCGAGCGCGGCATGGCCGGGCTGCGGACGGGCCGTCGTCGGAATCCCGAAGGCGCGCAGGATGAAGCGGCCGATGAAGGCGCGGCGACCGCAGATGCCGCCATTCTTGAGGATGTTCTGGAAGAACTGGAGTTCCGGCTCGTCGAACTGGTTGTCCTGCGAGCCGTAGCGGATGTCGCTGCGGACGAGTTCGACGTAGCGCCAGCGGTAGTCGGGCTTGGTGACCTGGTCCGGCCGATAGTTGCGGAGCATCTCGCGGCCCCAGGTGAGGATCTTGTCGGGCTCCTCGCCATCGACCACCATGCGGTAGTCCCAGGTGCTGAGGTCTTCAAAGGCCGGGTCGAGTTCCTTGTCGAGGAAGGCCTTTTCGAAGTGCAGGTAGCGCTTCACCGGGTCGACGAACTCCGGGGCGGTGGTGTCGGCGACGGCGTTGCGCTGCTTGATCGGCGAAGCATGCTCGAGCGCCACGGCAAGGGCCAGGCGGTTCAGCGGGCCTTCCTTCGACTTGGCACTGGCCTTGGAGATGTCGCGGAGGATCTCCATAGCGCGACCGTAGTTGCCCTCCGCGGCGCCGTCGGCTTTGACCATCCGGACCAGCAGTTCGTCATCCGAGAGCAACTGGTCGATGAGCATCAGCTGCTGGTTGCCCTGGTCGGCATAGGCGGCGAGTCCGCCGGGCGTGACTTCCATCATCACCACGAACTTCGCCAGACTGGCGTCGCGCTCGTCGCTGGTGAGCACCGGATCCAGCCCGAGGTTCTTGACCGCCTGCAGGGTGGCGGCCTTGGCGGCGTCGCGCTTCTCGGTCGCCTGCTCGATTGCCTTCTCAAGCTGGGGTTTCCTGGCCAGCACGGCGTCGAGCTTGGCCTGGCGTTCCTTGAGGGCGGCAACCCCATCGGCGCGGTTCTGTTCCCACTTGGCGAGCTCCTCCTTGGCGGCCGCCTTCTCGGCATCGGTTTTGGCTGCGGCGAACTTCTTTCTGGCCTCGGCGATGCCCTTGTCGGCACCACCGATCCACTTGCCCTTGGCGTGGGCCACCGCACCTTCGGCCTTCTTGATCTCGGCCATGTCGGCCTGGGCTTGCTTGAGGGTGGCGTCGGCGGCGACCTCGGCCTCGCGGGCGGCGAGGAAGGCGGCCTTCTTCGTGTCGTTGACCGCCGGCAGGGCAGCGAGGATCTCCTGCTTCAGGGCTTCGAATTGTCTGGCATACTGGGCTTCAAGCTGCTGGCCGGCCAGCGAGAGCGGGGCCGGTTCGGGCTGCTGTTTCTTCTTCGCCCAGGCGTTCGGCGCGCCGAGGGTCAGGCCGATCAGCGCGATCGTGAGGATGGATTTCGTTTTCATGGCGGTGGTTGCGGTCGGTGGGGCGGTGGCGCGGAAACCTCGTTGCGAGGCAGGCTCCGACCCGGTCATCAGGGTTCGCACCTCCAATAGCGCGGCGGGGACGCGGAACTTTCAAAAATAGACGGCCGCCCGCTTCAGGGCTCGGCGTTCCCGTCGCCGCGGAAGCGCGTGAACAATCGCCCGCCCGCCCCGAGCGCGACCGTGTCGTAGAAGCGCAGCGTGCGCACGCCGCCCGTGTCGGACAGGATCTCCCGGTTCGGGCCGGCCGCCCTCCAGCCCGAGAGGTCGAAGGAAAACTCGGCATCGACCGCGAGCTGGTCGTCGATTTCAAGGGTCAGGTCGCTCCAGGTCCCCCCGCGCAGGTCGAAGGTCGAGCCGTCGCCGATGATGAACCTTCCGCTGTTCGCCACGCCGTAGTTGCCGGGCTCGAAGCGGGCCGTCGCACCCGAACTCGCGGTCAACGTGCCGCCGTCGTTTTGGAAGCTCGAGATCGGGTCGACCACCAGCACCTCGCCCGTCACATCGGCCGCGATCGCGCCGTGGTTGACGAGGTTGATCGAATTCGTCCCGAGTTGCCCGTGGCCGGAAATTGTGTGGGCCGCGGCGTGGACCAGCACGTGGTTGGTGATGCCGCCGATCCGGTCCTGCGGATGGTCGAGGACAATCGTGCCGCTGCCGGAGAGCTGCACCGCCAGGTCGCCGGACGAGTCGTTGATGGAGAACCGGGAAGCGCTGGTGTTCCCCTCGAGGCGGATTTCGCCACCGTTGATGACCGAATCCCGGACGGTGAAGGTGAAGCCGTTGCTGATCGACAGCGCCGCGCCCGCCTGCAAGGTCATGCTCTCCAGCGTGTTGTTCGCGTTGAGGAAGACCAACCCCGAGCCACCGCCGAGGAAGGCGTTGTAGGTGTTCAGGCCGGCGTTGTTGGGCACCGTGTTGTTGTCCCAGTTGACAAAATTCTGCCACTGCTGGTCGACGGCGCCCGTCCAGTTGGACGTGATCTGGGCGCTGGTGAGAGAGGCGAGGCTGGCGGCGAGGGCGAGGGGAAGAATGAGTCGATGCATGCCGATGGGGGATAATAGTCTTCCCATCCTGCACAAAAGCCCCGCGGAAAGGGAAGCCCGAATGCCTCCTCGTTTTGAGGGCCGGGAGTCGAGGCGGAGAACAGCAGTGGCCACCCCTGGCCGTGAACGGCCTCACGAGCTTCATTCCGCCCCGAGCGTCCTCAGGATCACCGAGGCGTAGAGGCGGTGGATGAAGTCGTTGGGGTGGTTGACGTGGTTGCCGCAGATGTCGGCGAACTTCTTGCGCTCGAGCATCGCGGCGGTCACGGACATGACGTCGGCCACTGCGAGATGGTCGAGGTCGGCAGCGATGCGTTTCAGGGCGTCCCGGTTTTCGAAGTGGGTCTGGTGGGCGCGGAACTCCTCATTGGGCAGCATGTTCGCCACCAGCACGATCTCCAGTTCCGGTTGATCTTTCCGCAAGGCGGTGATCATGGTGCGGACGTTCTTCTCGTAAGCCGGAGTGCTGCCCGCCCGGTTGCCGTCGTTCATGCCGAAGGCGATCATCACGAGGTCGGGGGACTCGACACGGTCGAGTTGCTTGAGTCCCCATGAGGCGGTCGCGCCGGCCCGTGAGACGTTCTGGAACTCCACTTCGGTCATCGCCTGCAGCTCCTTGGCCACCAGCTCACCAAAGGCGGGCTGTCCCGGCTCGGCCTTCACGAAATCCGAGGCGTTGTAGCCGACCGAGATGCTGTCGCCGATGAGGCAGAGTCGGAGCGGTTGCTTCCGCTCCAGCTTTTCATGGAGACCGGGGAGGCGGTCGGACTGATTCTCCGGGACGAAGGCTTTTCCGTCCCACTCGTCGCCGGAGTGGTCGTAGTCGACCCGGATCTGCAGGCTATGGAAAAGGTCGCCTTCACCGAAGAGCATTCCCTCACCCTTGCGATTCCGGAAGCGGTTGTACCGGGGCCCCTCGCCCCCGTAGAGCCGGGGGCAGGGGATGCGTGAGTCCGGCGTCAGGCGCAGCACGCCCTGCTCGAGGTCGACGGTGTAGTCGACGCCCTGCTCGTACTTTTGGGATCCATTGGCGGCGGAGACCGAGTGGACCTTGGATGGCTTGAAGAGGAGGGTGGCGCTGCGGGGATCGACGTCCTCGCTGAACAGCACCGACTCGTCCGTCATCCGGCCGCCGGCGTAGAAGGACCAGCGGGTGTCCTCCGCCCCGACCGCCCCGAGAAGGCAGCCGAGCGCGGTGATCGATCGCAGGGCGCCGTGCATCGGCTACTTCGCCTCCTCCCGCTTCTTCTTCTCTTCCAGGAACGGCCCCTCGAGCTCCTCGACCAGTGCCTTGGCCTCCTTGATCCGGCGCGCGGTGTCGTCGAACTTCAGCTCGCGCTTCTGCTGGCCTCCCGCCCAGCGATTGAACTGCCGGTCATCCATGTTCTCGGGTTTCTCGAGCTGGAGCGGCACCTGTTCGAGGGGCCAGTCGTCGCTGCGCTGGGTGGCGACGGGGATGCTCTGGTTGTTGACGATGTTGGTCAGCGGGTTGCGCGCCCATGCGTGGCGGTAGTGCACCGGAGTCGGTGCCATCGGGCTGCTCAGGACGAGGACGTTCTTCTGGTAGACCGGGCGGTTCTTGTTGTCCATTCTACCATCGGTGTAGTAGTTCACCTCGGCCATGTGGAAATGCCGGTCTTCTCCGGCGATGGCGAAGCCGACCATGTCCTTGGTGCTGTCGTCGGGCATCATGACCTGGGTGTTGAAAGTCAGGCGCAGCGTGCCGTCGACCGCCTCGACCTTGTCGATGGCGGGAGGCAGCCAGTGTTGGTCGGCATCGCGCCCGGCAAGCAGGCCGTAGCGGGTGACCATCGCCCATTTTGCCGCCCGCTCGCCCACCGGCACCTTGATTTGCGGGTGATACCAGCTCTTGCGCTGGTCGAAGCTGCTGACGAAGCCGATCGTTTCGTCGCCGGACTCACGGAAATCGACGAAGGTCCGGTATTGCGCCTCGCGGATCGGCGCGCCGGCATCGTACATCGGCTCGAGGAAGTTTTCCTCGGTCTGAGGTTCGCCGGCGGTGCACAGCGAAATGATGCCGAAGGGCAGTTTCGGGTCGTCGAAGGTCGCCCGCCAGGCGGTGATCATCGCGGGGAAGACCTGGCCGTACATGCGGGCGCCCTCGGAGCCGCCGAAGCAGTTGTTGAAGCCCTGGTGGAAGAGCGCGCCGGCGACGGCCAGGCCCTTGAGCGGCTCGATCGCGCTGGCGTAGCGGCAGCCGGGGCGGTTCTTGTCGGCCACCGGGCCTGGGCGGAGGTCGGTCGGCTTCGGGGTGCCGCGCTGCTTCATCTTCTCGATGTTCTTCTCGTAGTTCGCGACGCGCTGCTCGAGGTCGGCCTTCGGGTCCCAGGCGGCGATCTTTTCCTGCCAGTCCTTCATCATGGCCCGGGTTTCCTCGGCTTCGAGCTGCTTCAGGACGTCTTCGGGTGTCCAGGCCTCGACGGTGGTGCCGCCCTGCGAGGCGTCGATGAGGCCGATCGGGATGTCGGTCGCCATCGCCAACCGGCGTCCGAAGATGTAACCGATCGCCGAGAATTCCGCCACCGTTTCCGGGGTGCAGGCTTCCCAGTCACCCTTGCGGAAGTGGCGACTCGACCAGCTGCTGTATTCCCACAGCCGCTCGAAGCTGGGAACCGAGTCGAAGCCCTTGCCGACGGGCATCGACAGCAGGCGCAGGTTCGGGAAGTTCGCCGAGGCGATCTCGAACTGGCCGTCGTTCACCTGGGCGATGGAGAACTCCATATTGCTCTGGCCGCCGAGAATCCAGACGTCGCCGACGAGGATGTCCTCCAGCACGAGTTCCGTGTTCTTGTTGCTGACGGTCAGCGTTTGGGGCGTGGCGTTGGCGGGGATGGGTTCGAGGGTGACGCTCCAGGCCCGGTCGTCGCCGGCCTTGGCCACGGCCTTCTGACCCGCGAAGGCGACGGTCACTCCCTCGCCGGGTGCCGCCCAACCCCAGATCTTCAGCGGTTTGTCGCGCTGGAGCACCATGTGGGACTGGAAGGCGTTGCTCAGCACCAGGCCGTCGCCGATGGCGGGGGTGTCGACGACGTCTTCCTTGAGGTCGCGGGACGGTCGCTCGGAGATGGCGGCGGGCAGGGCCACCACGGTTGCCAGGGCGACGGTCAGGATCCGCCACAAGGCGGGGAGGGTTTGGAGTTTCATCACCCTCGGTGAACGCGGATCGCAGGGCTTTCCTTTCCCCCGCTTCGATGTAGCGGCGATTTCCTGCTTGTCCGGACCACGCTGGAACCGGAGCGTTCCCGAATGAAACTCCTTGTCGTGGGAATGCTTTTGTCCGTTGCCTGCCCGGTGTTGGGCAACTGGCCGCAATTCCGCGGCCCCTCGGGCGACGGGATTTATCCGCCCCGGGAGGATGGCAAACCCCACGGCTTCCCCGTCGAATGGAGTGAGCAGAAGCATGTGGCCTGGAAGACTCCGGTGCCCGGCCGTGCGTGGTCGACGCCGGTGGTGATGGGCGACCAGGTCTGGCTGACCAATGCCACCGAGGACGGCAGGAAGATGTATGCCGTGTGCCTCGACAAGGAAAGCGGGCGGAAGCTCCACGACCTGTTGCTGTTCGAGAATGCCGATCCCGAGCCCTTGAGCAACGCGGTCAACGGCTACGGATCCTGCTCGCCGGCCATCGACGAAGAGCGGGTCTACATCCACTTCGGCAGCTACGGCACCGCCGCGCTCGACCGCGAGACCGGCGAGGTGGCGTGGCAGCGCCGCGACCTGCCGTGCCGCCACTTCCGCGGCCCCGGCTCGTCGGTGGTGCTCTATCAGGACACGATCATTCTGACGATGGACGGCATCGACGTGCAGTATGTCGTCGCCCTCGACCGCGAGACCGGGAAGACCGTCTGGAAGACCGACCGCAGCGCCGACTTCGGCGATGTTGAATCCGACGGCACCATCCGCGGCGGCGGGGATTTCCGGAAAGCCTATTCAACACCCGGCCTGGTCGAGGTCGGCGGCAAGGTCCAACTCGTCAGCATGGGTGCGAAGGCCGCCTACGGCTACGACGCCGCGACCGGCGAGGAACGGTGGAAGGTGACCCACGATGGCTATTCGGCCGCCGCGACCCCGGTTTTCATCGGACACCGCATGGCTGTCCTCAACACCGGCTTCGGCAAGGCCCACCTGCTGGGCGTGCGGCTCGAGCCCGGAATGAAGGGCGACGTCACCCGCTCGCACGTCGAGTGGGATGTCATCAAGCGCATCCCGAAGCTTTCCTCGCCGACCGTGGTCGAGGGCAGGATCTATGTCGCTTCCGAGCTCGGCGTGTTGAGCCGGATCGACCCGGCGACCGGCGGGATCGAGGACGCGATCCCGCTGCGCGCCAAGTTCACGGCTTCCGGGGCCTACGCCGACGGCCATCTGTATTTTCTCGGAGAAGAGGGCGAAGGGATCGTCGTCCAGCCGGGTGAAGAGATGAAAGTCGTCGCCCGCAACTCGCTCGATGACGGCTTCATGGCCTCGCCAGCCTTCGATGGCGACTCGCTCTACCTCCGGACGCGTTCCCACGTTTACCGGATTCAGGCCCCTACCAAGTGATCATCCAGCTGCGCGGGATTTCGCAAGTGGCGCAGCTCCAGGTCATGGACCTCAAGGCAGGCGGTTTCGAGGTAGACGCCGACGTGGCCGTGCTGGAACCGCTGGTCGGCGAGTGAAAGGACGATGAAGCCGTCGATCGAGAGCTCGAGGTAGCTGCCGTAGCACAGCAGCGAG
Source organism: Verrucomicrobiaceae bacterium E54 (assembly GCA_022548915.1). Lineage (GTDB taxonomy): Bacteria > Verrucomicrobiota > Verrucomicrobiia > Verrucomicrobiales > Akkermansiaceae > Haloferula. The sequence goes on along the minus strand of JAKZES010000040.1, from coordinate 14,954 downwards.
AAGGACGCCTCGCCCGGGGTTTCGGTGAACCAGGACGCGCTCTGAAGCGTGTGGAAGGACATCATGTGCTCGCCGCCGGCCTCCCGGTCGGTGCCCCAGGCCCGGAGCTGGGCGAGGCCTTTCCGCAGGTCGAAGGACAGGTAGTAGCCATCGTGGGTCTCCGGATCGATCCGGAAGACGAGGCCGCACTTGCCCTTGCCCTGGATCCGCAGGGTTCCCTGCATCCGGAAGCTCTCCACCTCCTCCTCGAAGACGAAGGCCTGGAAGCCGTGCTTGTTGGAAATCTCCCATTTGTGCGGGTCGAGGCGGCATTCGCATCCTTCACTCGTCGGCTTGAGGGGCTGGACGCAGCGCGTATCGAGTTCATCCCCCAGCAGGTCCTCGAATCCCTCGAAGGTCCGGATATGGAGCAGGCCGTCCTCGCTGCGGACGAGCCGCTTGGGCGGTGGCATCAGGTTGTTCGCAGTCCGGTCGTTCCGCTCCATTGCGAAGAAGCACCACAACAGCCAGCCATGCTCGTCGCGGCAGAGGCGACCGGCGTAGTTGCCCTGGGGCATGAGCACGTTGTCGTGATAGCTGCACCACGGGCCATCGAGCGTCTCGGCGTGCCAGTAGCGGATCTTGGCGTCCTCGCGGATGCTGCCGATCAGGTAGAGGTGGTCGTCGATCTCAATGAGGTTCGGCACCTCCACATCGTCGTAGAGCATCGGCCAGTGGAGCGGTGGACGGGACTCGAAGCGGTTCGGGGAGGTTTCCCGGAGCAGGGCCACGCACCCGCGCCGGACGACCGGACCGTCCGGCACGCGGCCGGAGACGAGCAGGCAGTGATCGCCCTCGCCTTCATAGAAATAGGGGTCGCGGAAGCTCACCAGGCCGCGTCCCTGTTCAAGGCTGGCCTCGTAGTGTTCGGGATCGGGGGAAAGCGGGAAGGCACTGGTCTCGTCGATGAGCGCCGTGGTGTCGTTCGGGTGCTTGCGGCAAGCCGCCTGGCGGGCCTGCTGAATGATTTCCGGGTCGTTCGGTCCGCGGTCATCCCGCCAGTGGACCGGGTGCTTTTCCCAGTGGTAGAGGTCGTCGCTGACGGCGAGTCCGAGCCGCTGGTAGCAGCCCCGGTCCCGCCGGGAAAGCCCGGTGTAGAACATCCGCCAGCGCCCGGGTTGATGCGGGTCGGGCGTGACGTGCATCGTCCACAGCATGAGGTCGTCCCACGAGCCGGGGTCGCCGATGAACAGGGCGTTGCGCACCCGCCGCCAGCGGATGCCGTCGGTGCTGACCGCATGGGCGATGAAGTCGTGGTTCGGGAGGACGAGGTGGAAAAGGTGGTAGAGACCCTCGTGGCGCAGGACATCGACATCCCCGATGGCTTTTCGACTCCCGGCGGTTTCGGTGAACATTGGGAAGGTCTATGCACGCCGGGCCGCGGCGTCCATGGCGAACCTGTCAGTAGAGCCAGGGAATCAGGCGTTTCACCTTCCGCGCATAGCCCGCATAGTTGGAGAAACGCTGCCGGAGAAGGCGTTCCTCGTGGCGGGCCTTGGCATCGAGGAAGGCGGACATGAGGACGGCCCCGACGAGTCCAGGGCCGCTTTGCCATGCCAGGGCCCACGCGACCGAAAGGAAGACGAGGCTGGTGTAGAGCGGGTGGCGGACGATGGCGTAGACGCCGTGGTGGACGAGGCGGGTTTCGGGCAAGGGGTGGGGGAAAATGGTCCGCCACTTTCCCAGCGCGACGACGCCGCCGATTCCGAAGCCGGCACCCAGGGCGAAGAGTGGGAGCGCCACCCACATGCCTGCCGCGCCGTCCCAGTCGCCGGGGAACAACGGTGCCACGGCCGCGACCGCAAGCATTAGAATCCACTGGGCCAGCACCCAGCCGCCGCCGCGTTTCCAGAATCCGAGCTGCATCCGTCCGGCGCAGCCTGCCAGTGCGACCGATCCGCGGCAAGGGGCGCGAGCGGGTGGTGGAGGGGCTGTCGCCACGCGGCGCTGACGCCATCCAATCTGGCACCGATTTTCTCTTTCGATCTGACGGATCTCGGGCATGGTTGTGTCATGAAAAGTTTGCTTTTCCTCGCCGTCCCCGTCCTCTTCGCCGCCTGCGCCCAGCCATCCTTGACGGGTGACACCTACTCCCGCGGTGAAGCCCAATCCGCCCAGCAGGTTCGCTATGGGAAGGTGACCAATGTCCGCTTCGTGACGCTGGAAGGCAGCAGCACCGGAGGCGCCATCCTCGGCGCGGTGGCCGGCGGCTACCTTGGTCGACAGGTGGGAAGTGGTTCGGGCCGTGACGCGGCCACCATTGGTGGAGCTGCGCTTGGGGGCACCGCAGGATCCTACGCCGGGCAGGCGGCCAACCGCCGCCAGGGGGTCGAGATATCGGTCAAGCTGGATGGTGGTGGCGAGGTCGCCATCGTGCAGCAGGCGGACAAGGACGAGCCCTTCTATGTCGGGGAACGCGTCCGCGTTCTCGGCAGCGGGGGCCGCGCCCGGGTCAGCCACTGATCGCGCCCCCTGCGCCAGGCCGGCATCGCCACCCTGACCCACACGCCGAGCCCGATGGGCTTTCTCAACGAACTACTGGGGCGCCCTTCCACCGAGAAACCTTTCGTGCTGCTCGTGGCGGGTTACCCCAAGGAGGACTGCCGGGTGCCTGTGATCGGAAAGCTTCCGCTCGACAAGATCAGTTCGGTTCATTGAGTCGTTTCTCCATGACACCCCATGGCCAGCTCCCGGATCCGGCATCGGACCGTGATGAGCTCAAGCGGCTCACCGTCGAGGTGCTGGGCCACGAGGGCTCCTACGGAATCCTTGTCGGGCTTGTCATGGAGTTGGTGGAGATTCTCGATCGATCGGCGGGGTTCCGGGCCGATCCCGGCGGTGAGGTGGTCGAGGGCGGGATCCGGTCCGGCGGAGGTCTGGCCATCTCACCTGCACAGGCGGCACTGTGTGCGGATGAACCGACCCGAACCGCCGTCTTCCTGCGCGGGGTTCACGATGCCATCTCGAAGGCAATCGCCACTCCGCGGGAGACTCAGCAGGCGGTGCAGGTGCTGTATGCCGGATCGGGCCCCTATGCCACCCTGGGCATCCCCCTCATGACCCTCTTCCCGCCGGAGCAGGTCCGCTTCACCATCCTCGACCTCCACCCGGTTTCCATCCAATCCGTGAAGGCCATCGTCGGCCGCCTGGGCCTCGGCAAGAGTGTGGCTTCGTGCGTCGTGGCCGATGCCTGTCGGTATGTCATTCCGGAAGGGGAGATCCCCGCGGTCATCGTCTCCGAAACCATGGATGCCGCCCTCGGTAACGAGCCTCAGGTGGCGATCATGCGGCATCTGCTGAGCCAGGCGCCGGGGGCCCGTCTCGTGCCCGAATCGGTCCAGGTGGACGCCTTCCTGCTCGACACTTCGAGGGAGCCCGAACGCATCGAACCCGATCGTGAGGATTCGATCCCGGCGTCCAGCCCCGATCGCCTTCCGCTCGGTCGGGTCTTCACACTGGATGCCCCGACAATTGGAAAGTGGACCACTCTGACCGGCGACCGTTTGCCCGCGGCGACCATCGAGATGCCCGCGGCTCCGGGCCCCCACTACGAGCCCTACCTCTTCACCACGATCGTCACGCACGGGAACCACATCCTGCGCACCCACGATTGCGGCCTGACAAGTCCGCGGGCCTTTCCCGGGGAAGGCAAGTGGGCGACCGGCGACCGGATTCAGTTCCACTATCGCCTCGGCACGGATCCGGGTCTCGGCTGGTCGCCTGCCGGGGCGCCAGCGGTCAGTTGAAGCACCGAAGACCGGGACGACGTTTGCGGAGGGTCCTGTCGAGATCCTGATTGCCGGCGGCCTCTTCGATCGTTGGAGGGATCAAGAAGTCACCGCGTGCTGGAAGTCTTGTTCGACCGGCTTGAGTTGTGGTCGGTCGCCCGCACGACATTCCCGGATCCACCGCCGCCCGCAGCGATCTTGAGTACGGTGACGTGGCCACCGCCACCCCCGGGAGCCTTCAAGACGGTGACGTGGCCGTGATGACTCGAAACGGTCATGCCGAGGGCGGGGCTGTCGATGCCATCCCCACCGAGGAAGATCCCGTAGTCCGGCTCCCAGATGGACTCGGGTGCCATCCAGCGGATCGGGCCGATCGCTGATCTTCTGGAGCTTGGTGTGCCGTCGTCTTCAAGGAAGATCGGGCCACCGGCGTCATCAAAGGCAAAGCGTTCCGTCGGGGCGCCCGTGCCATCGGTGACCAGCGTCAGGCCGACGTTTGTGGTCACGGCTCCACCACTCTGGGGATAGAGCAGCGTGCCAGTCCGGGTGGAAATGCGACGCTGGATTCCGCCAACGCACACAAAACTCACATCGGCGTTTCCATCGGTTCCGAGTTCCTGAACACAGACGTCGCCATCATAGACGAAGCGCGCCGGTTTGCCGGTTTGATCGTCCCGGACCGTCCGTCGACCGAGTGCATCGTAGCCATATTCGATCACGGCGGTCCCCGTGGCCGGATCTTCGAGGGCGACCAGTCGTCCCTCGGCGTCATGCACGTAGTCGAGCTGTCCGGCGGATGATGAGAACGAGGAAAGGTTTCCGACAGCGTCCCATGTCAGCCCTCCTCCGGGCCACGTGGTGTATTGCCCCATCTGCTGATCGCCGGGGGGAATCGTGCTGGCCTGGCTGTAGGTGCCGGGATTGTCGCCGCCCGTGGCGGTCAATCGGCGGCCTTCCAGATCGATCGTGTAGGTGACGTCACTTTCGATCACCGGGTCCGCACCGGGGGTCTCCCGCCGGGTGGTGACGCATCCGGTCATCCGGCCAAGAGCGTCACGGGTGAAGGTCTGCGAGCGGGCGGGACCTTGGGGTGAATCGGTGAACAGGGTTTCGCTGCTGGTGATTCTTTGATTTCCATCCCGCCGCAGCACGGTATCGCTGAGGATGTTCTGGGATGGGTCGGTTACGGTGATCCGCACGCAGCGATCGAAGGAGGAATCGTTGCCGCCGGGTTGCGCTGATTCGCCGTCCCCTCGATAGACGCAGGTCGTCACCACACCATTGGCCTGGGTGCTGCGCCAGACCCGTTCGCCGGCGTATTCCATCTCGACCACCGGCGGGGAGACCGGCGCTCCGACCTCGTCGATGGCGGATACGGACAAGAGCAGACGGAGTTCGCTGCGGCTTTCGACAAAGGAACGCCCGTCCGGATAGGTGATGCCGGTCCGTCCCCGATGATCGAAGCTGCGGGTGAGGGTAAGCCCGTCGGAAGTCTCGCTGACCGGGTTGCCGAGGGAATCATAGACGAAGACGACCGATGAGGTCCCCTGATCGCTGCGCACGCATCGTCCGAGGCCGTCCCAGAGGTGGGTGGTGGGGGCGGCCGGTTCCACCGTGGGCGGATTGGACCAGGAAATACTCAGAGGTCGTCCGTTGAGATCGTGCACGATGGTTCGGACGCAGGCGTCCTGGCAGACCCACTCGTTGTTTTCGTCGAGATAGCTGTAGCTCCACGTTTCGAAAGTCGTGTCCGGATGGTCACAGCGAACAACGCGCCCGAGGGAGTCCCGGGTGTAGGAAGTGGTGTGTCCGTAGGAGTCCGTGGTGCTGACAAGTTCACCACAGCGAGCAAAGCTGCTGGCCAGAACTTCGGGGGAGCCATCGCCATTGACGTCGGCGCTGACGCGGGAACTGAACAATCCGCCGGGTCCGGATCCATCAAAATCGGTGGTGATGACCAGGCCTCCGGGCTCGGTAATCGAAACGCAGCGACCGAGCGAATCATGGGCATACTGCGTCACGTTGCCGCTGCCATCGGTGCTCTGGAGGCATCGGTTGAGTGGATCGTAGGCGCGTGTCACGGAAAAGGTCTTGTCGGGAGGCCCCCCGCCGCCGGCGAGGAAGTGATCGGTCTTCCCGCAGACGAGGACGTTGCCGTTGGCGTCACGGACGAGGGTGACGGTGCAGGCGCCGTTGGAGGTGCTCGCGAGGCGGCCGGCACTGTCGTAGGTACAGGCCAGCAGAAGGTCGCCATTGCGGGTCACACCTTCCACGAGGCCAGCGGGCGAGCGGTCCACGATGGTGGTTTCCGTGGCATGCGGCCCCGGCGCACCCGGAGTGAAGCGCTCCGATACAATCGTATCGTCCTCGACATCCAGGTCGAAGAATGCCGGCGATCCGAAGTCATAGCGGTTGGCGTCGGGATCGCCCTGCTTGTTGCTCTTGAGGACCTCGACCCTGCGCCGAGCCGTTGTCGATCCAGTAGGCGCAGCACCAAAATCATAGCGGTTGGCGTTGGGATCACCCTGCTTGTTGCTCTTGAGGACCTCAACCCTGCGACGGGTCGTGTGCCCTGCTCTTGCCATCGGGCCACCGCCGTCGACTCCAATTTCATAGCCATTCCTGCGGACGCTGCTTCGCCAGAGCAGGATATTGCCGGTCGCCCCGGGCACATCGTTTGGCTCTCCGAAGACCGAGCAAGTGACCTCGCCGGGAACGGAGTAATCGAAGCTCGTCTCGTTCCCCATCGGATCGGTTACGGCGAGCAGGCGGTGGAAGCCGTCGTAGGCATAATGCGTTTCCGCACTGGTGACACCATTGCCGACGGTGGCGCACCGGACGAGGGAACCAAAGGAATCGTAATCGTATTCGGTGGTCACCGGGGACGGGCTGCTCAGCCCGCCCTCAACGACCCGGAGAAGCAGGCCTCTCTCGTCGTAGAGGAAATCGCAGGCAAGATCCGTGGTCTGTGCACGGCAGGCGGCAGGGGTGCTGAGGGTGACACCCTGGCCGGCGTCGTCGTAGGTGATATCCGTGACGGCATAGTCCGAGATGGTGGCCGGGTCGGGTGTCAGTAGGCCGGTGGAGTCGACGGGACGCTCCTCCTCTGCCACACGGATGAGGCGGGCGCGCGAGTCATAAACGAGGAAGGTGGTATAGACCGGATTGGCGGCGACGGGTGATCCGTCGGGTGCGAGGTGGTCGGTGTCGCAGCGGACCAGGCGGTTTCCGGCGTCATAGGTGTGGAGAGTGGTGACGCGCGTGGGAGTCGCCGGGGTTCTTTGGACAATACAGCGGTGGAGCGGATCGTAGCCGTAGAGCCAGTCGTTTCCCCGGGGATCGACGATGCGGGTGATGCGGCCTTGGGCATCGCGGACACAGGTGGTGGTGAGTTGCAGACCGGTGCTGTCGCAAGTCAGGCTTCGCAGGAAGCCGGTATCGCCGTCGTAGACAAATTCGTCGCGAAAGGAGGAGGCGGGACCATTCAGGGTGGTGACACTCGTGCAGCGGCCCAGGCCGTCGTATTGATAGAGCGCGCCCTTGTCCGGGAGGGGGCTGAATGACCCCGTGCAATTGCCTCTGGCATCGTAGGTCTGCGTGAAGGTCTGCCCGAGTGAACTGGTCATGCTGGTTACAAAACCGTCGCAGTCGTCGTCGATGCCATCGGTGGCCGAGGAGAGCCTGGGATTCCCCTTGTAGGTGCCGTCCCAGCCCCGGCGACTGCTGCCGGTGGGGATGCCGTCACCGTCATCATCGAGTGCCATGCTGTAGGCCCCGATCGCGATTCCGGCGATCACTCCGGAAGAAAGCCCGCCTCCCCGGGTGGCATGGCTCCCGCCGGGGTTTCGTCCGCCTTTGACGTTCAATCCGCCGATCGGATTGCCGGGTCGCGCGGACTCCGGGGCACCGAAACCCGGCAGGTATTGGCAAGTCACCGTGCGGGCTTCTCCAGCAGGAGTCTCGATCGTCACAACGCGGGCATTACCCCGTTCGCGCACCGGGCAGTCGGGCTTCAAGTCGCGCTCGTAGGTGACCCGTTCACGGCTGCCGTCGGGGTGGGTGATGGAGGTGCAGCGGCTGTCCGCATTGTAGCGAAAGGTGGTTTCAAAGAAATCCGGATCACTGGTCCGGAGCTTGCCGGCCGGGCGGTTCGAACTCGCGGTAACAATTTCGCCAGGTGTGGCAAATCCGGTGTATTCGCGGCGCGAAATCACGCGGTGCTGGAGGTCGAAGTCGGTTTCGCATACCCGGCCGAGTTCGTCATTTCCGGTCATCGTGTAGCCGCCGGGGAACGTCGCAAAACTCGTTCGAACCACGTGGCCGGTCCCTTGGATTCGATTTCGGTCGTGGCTGGTCGAGGTGTCGTAGGTGATGGACCCGGAGTCGGTGGAGGTGGAGTAGGTGAAGGCTTCCAAGAGCCGTCCCGCGCCATCGGTGATGCTCAGCAGGTTGTCATTGAGACGAGGATCGGGTGAGCCGGAGGAGTAGGTGAAGGTGGTGTTTCCGGCGACGGGTGGAGTACCCTCGACAAAGGGCGCCGAGCAGGCGGTCAGTTGTCGCGCGTTCGCGGAATAGCTGAAGGTTGCCGTGGCAAACACCGCACCACGGTCACCGGTGGATGATACCGAAGTGATCCGAGGGGGAGAAAGGGTGTCCCACCCGACCTGCAGGCTGCGGCCGAACCCGTCGCTGACGCGGGCAAGCTGCCCGAGCCCGTCGTAGCTGCAGGCAAGCGCCACGCCGTTGCGGTCAGTGATCGAGGAGATCTTTCCGGCTTCCGGCGATCCATCCAGCGCATTGAATGTCCAGGTTCCCTGGTCGGCGAAGGTGAGGGTGAAGACCTCGCCGTTGAAGTGGCCTTCGCGGAACATCCCGTCGCAGCGATAGCTGCCGTCGGACTGGCGATGGAAGACATCGGCGCGCCCGCCGCCATCGCGGATCACCAACCGTGATGCGCCGGCGCCGTCGGATGCGGGCAGCGGCTCGATCGAGATGTTGTAGGAAAAATCCCAGCCGTCACCGAGACCGGAACTGACCGGCTTCAACGAGCGGTAGGTGCAGGTCCAGGCCAGCGGAGGACCTGCCGGGCAGGGGATGGACAAGGATGTGATCCTGAACGACACCTCGCCAGGAAGCCCGGAAGGAGCCGCTGCCGGAGACACCATCTCGCCAGCCATCTCGTTGGAAACAAAATAGGGATTCGTCTGGGCACCCGCTGCGTGGGAGCGACTCGAGGCCACGTAGTGATCATAGCCCTTCTTGGTGGTTGATCCCGAAGGGAGGGCGGCCGCTCCCATGGAACCTTTCGCCTGGTAGGCATCATAACCCTTCTTGCTGAATGATCCCGTGCTGGCGAGTGACGCTGCGTCGTGGTCACTCTGTGCCTTGTAGTAGTCATAGCCCTTCTTGCCGAGCCGAGCCGTGCTGCCGAACAAGGGATTGTCACCCGTGGTTTCGGATCCACTGTGGAGCGGGTTCGTGCCGGACCGCTGGGTGCGGCACGTGTCGTTCGCCGTGCAATCGATCAAATCGTCCGCGCTGGTCGGTAAACTGAAGTCATGAGTGATTCCGATACCCGGAACGGGATCACCCGGTGAGGCCATGGGTGCCGCCGGGGGCAGCGATGGCGGGGAATCCTCGGCGCGACCGGTTTCGGTCACGGCGATCGGTAGTTCGAGGTCGAGAAGCACCAAACTGCTACCGTCCTCAATGCGCGCGGCGATGACCCGTGCTCCGGAAACAAAGGTTCCGGAGACGTCGGCCTCCCAAACACCGTCGCCTAGAAAGGAGAGGGGAATCGATACCGGCGCTTCGCCATCGATTTCAAGAATGAGGAGGCTCCCCGCGGGAATGCACTGGCCGTGGATCTGCAGGATGCCGCCCGTGGTGGAGAGCACGGGTGGTGAGATCTGGGTGACTTCGACCTCCGGCAGCGACACGCGGTAAAAGGCCCGCGTGGTGGTCGGCTGGGGATCCACCCACAAGGTGTTTTCACCATCGGCCTCGACCAGTGCCATCTCGATCCACCGTCCCGGGCTCTCGTTGTCGAGGGTCGTCGATTTCTCAATCCGGTAGCTCAATCCAGCTTGCGATGGCCAGGTGAGGCGGACCTGTTGACCGGCGGGTCCCGAGGTGAATTCCAGAATCGGTGGGGAGGTCGTTTCCGAGGCGGTTGCCTGGCTGATCAGAACACATGCCAGCAGGGTTGTGGGGATGGGGAACTTCATGATGAGGGAGCTTGTGCTTTCCCGGCACGTCGGGCAGCGAGGGGCTTGAGTGATGAAAAGTTCCCCATGCTAAACCTTATGGGTTATCTTGCTGAGAATCAGGCGTCAATGACGAAACTTGAGGCGACCGAGCGGCAGCCGATGGCTTTGGCTGAAAGCCCCGGAGTTCAGCTTCTTGGCGGGTGCGGCCGCTCCTTTCCGCGTCGATCTCGGCGGCATCGCAAAGCCGATGGTGTGCGTCTTCTCTAGGTGAAACTCAGCGCGTCCATGTCGAAGACCACCGTGACGTCTTCCGGCAGGGTGGTCTTTTCCAGCACCTGCTGGACGTGTTTGGTGAGAGCGCGGGCTTTCGGGCCGCGGAGCATGAGCTGGAAGCGGAACTGGCCGTGGGCCTTGACCAGCGGGCTGGGCAGCGGCTCACCAAGCTCGATCCCGGCGGGAAGGTCCTCCTTCAGTCTCCGGTGAAGCGTCTCAAGCGTGAATTCGGCGCGGCGCTCGTGGGTCGAGCGGCTGGTGAGGACGGCGCAGCGGGTGAAGGGGGGGAAGCCGAACTGGCGGCGCATTTCGAGTTCCTGCTCGGCGAAGCCGTCGAAGTCGTGATGCCTCGCGAACTGGATGCTCGGCGAGTGGGGGGTGAAGGTCTGGACCACGACCTCGCCTTCGAGTTCGCCGCGTCCGGCGCGTCCGGCGACCTGGGTCATCAGCTGGAAGACGCGCTCGCCGGCACGGAAGTCGGGGACGTGGAGTCCGATGTCGGCGTTGAGGATGCCGACCAGGGTGACGTTGGGGAAATGCAGGCCCTTGGCGATCATCTGGGTGCCGATGAGCAAGTCGATCTTCTTCGAACGGAAGGCGTTGAGTAGGTCGCGCAGGGCGTTCTTCTTGCGCAGGGCGTCGGCATCGATGCGCGCGACGCGGGCGGTGGGGAAGACCTTGCGGAAGACATCCTCGACCTTCTGGGTGCCGAATCCCTGCAGGCTGATGCCGCGGTCGGAACACTCGGGACACTTGCGCGGGACCACGGCTTGATGGCCGCAGATGTGGCAGATGAGGCGTTCGTCGGTGCGGTGGTAGGTGAGCGCCAGCGCGCAGTGCGGGCAGGTGCAGACGTGGCCGCAGGATGGGCACTGGAGCGAGCGGGCGAAGCCGCGGCGGTTGAGGAAGAGAATCGTCTGTTCGCCCTTCTCAAGGCGGTCGTTGATGGAGTTGCGCAGGCGGTCGGAGAGGAAAGAGTCCTTCGACTTCTGCTTGCGCGACTCGAGGCGCATGTCGATCACGCGGATCAGCGGCATCGATTGGTCGTCGACGCGCTTGGTCAGGCGCAGCAGCTGGTATTTGCCGTCCAGGGCGTTCTGCCACGACTCGAGGGACGGGGTGGCCGAGCCGAGGACGACGCAGGCCCCCTCGAGATGGCCGCGCAGCACGGCGACATCGCGGCCGTGGTAGCGCGGGATCTGATCCTGCTTGTAGGAGTTCTCGTGTTCCTCGTCGACGAGGATCAGGCCGAGGTCCGGCAGCGGAGCGAAGACGGCGGAGCGGGCGCCGATGACGATGCGCGCCTTGCCCTTGCGGATGCGGTGCCACTCGTCGAAGCGTTCGCCTTGCGAGAGGTGGGAGTGGAGGACGGCGACCTGGTCCTGGATGTCCGCAAAGCGGGCGCGGAAACGGCGGACGGTTTGCGGGGTCAGGGATATTTCGGGGACGAGGACGAGAACGGTCCGGCCCGCCTCGAGGACCTGGCGTGCGGCCTGGAGGTAGATCTCGGTCTTTCCGGAGCCGGTGACGCCGTGGAGGAGGAAGGGCTTCGCCGGAGTGATCAGTGATCGGTGATCAGTGATCAGTGAATTCTTGCGGTCCCGCGTCCGCGGGACGTCGGGGGGTGAGGTGCCGGCTGAAGCCGGCGCTCCATTGGCACTTGGAACTTCGGACTTGGCACTTGAGGTGAGGATCGCCTCGAGGGCGACCTGCTGCTCGTCGGTGAGGGTGAGGTCGGTGGTGGGGAGGAGTTCGTCGGTGCCGTCGGCGTCGGGCTCGCGGCGGACTTCCTGGGTGACGAGGCGGACCAGGCCCTTTTTCTCGAGGGACTTGACGCTGGGGGAGGCGGCGTTGCCGAGCTCGGTGAGGGCGAGCTTGAGGTCGGGTGCGTGGGCCAGCAGCGAGATGATGGTGGCCTGCTTGGGGGCGCGCTTCTCGAGCTGGGCGAAGGTCTCGGGGTCGGGCTGCTGCACGAGGACGACGGCCTTGCGGGTCTTGGCGGACTTGTCCTCGGTGCGCACGGCCTCGGGGAGGAGGACGCGGATGACGCTTTCGATACTGGCCCCGTAGTAGTTGGCGATCCAGCGGGCGAGCTCGAGAAGCCTGGGGGTGATCAGCGGCTCGGGATCGGTGAGGGCGTCGATCGGGCGCAGAGAGAATCCGAGGTCGGCATTGTCGTCGTCGCTGCTGACGGCGAGGACGGTGCCGGTGGAACTGCGGTTGCGCAGCGGCACCCGCACCCGGCACCCGGCCTGGACGGCCATCCCCTCGGGAATGGCGTAGTCGAAGACGAGCTCGGAAGGGCCGTCGATGAGAACGCGGGCGGCGGGCATCTGGATGATTGAACCGCCAAGACGCCAAGGTCGCCAAGGAAGAAGGCTCGGACCGGTGCCGATGCCGCCGTGTATCACCGATGGCGGGCTTGCAGGGCCGGCAAGGAACGTGGCCGGGGCTTCCAGCCCCGGGGCCACTCTTTGAACACGTTGCGGCTACGGGCCTGAAAGGCCCGGCCACGAGGACCGCAAAATCAGGGCATCAGGTCGCGCAGGGCCGGACGGAGGTCGTGCGGGAAGTTGGGCTTGAAGTGGATCTGGCGGGAGCGGGTGACCCAGAAGGCGGTGTGGGCGGGGAAGCCGTCGATGTCGATCAGGGCCTCGATTTCACGCAGGCGGGCAACGCCGAGACTGCCCTTGAGGACGCGGACCCTGCCGGCGCGGATCTCGATCCATTCGATGGCGTGACGTTCGAGGTGGAGCATGAGGAATCCTTGAGCGCTTGGTTTTCACCGCCCAATCGGGCGGTCGCTTTACCGCTCGGAAGACTTCCCGGCAAGGTGCTTTTCGGTGAGCCGGAAGACCTCGTCATTCGAGAGGATCGAGACGTGATCCTCGTCGAAGCCGACGACCTTCACCGCGTCCTCGGCCGCGTCCGGGGCGGTCTCGCTGGCGACGCTCACGGTGCCGTCGTTCTCGGCCGGCAGGACCATCGAGCGGGTGGCCTTGTGGCCGTAGATCAGGAGGTGATCGATCCGGCCCTTGAGGCGCTCATCGAAGAGGTCGTCGAGGAAACCGCTGCCGGGTGACAGGTCGTACCACGAGGGCACCACCGAGGGTGCGCGCTTGACCCCCATCGAGGCGAACTCGTGGCCGGCCCAGGGCGTGGAGATGGTGACGAAGCGGTCGATGTAGCGGTGGCCGGCATCGAGGTGCTGGACCAGGAAGGAACGCGAAACGAGGCCGCCCATGCTGTGGGCCACGACGTGCAGGCGCGGGAAGTTGTAGCGGGCTTGGAGAAGTTCCACACTGCCGTTGAGGGCGGCACCCATCTCGTCAAGCCGGCGGCCGGTCGGGTAGTAATAGAACCACGGCTGGTATTTCCTGCGATCGAGCCTTTCGAAAAACGGCTGCCAGTCCTGCGGCGAGCCGGCGGCACCATAGACGAAGAGAACCGGGATTCGCTTCGGGTCGTAGCGCTCGAGGAAGTAGATGCCGATGCCCGACTGCAGGGGAAAGGACGCCGGCTCCCAGAGGCCGGCCGAACCCCGTTCCGAGCTGAACTTCGGGTCGTCGAGATCCGCCACCTTGCCGAGAGTGATCGGGATCCGCCAGCCGCTTGCGGCCTCGTCGTCCGTGCGATCGCCCTTGAAATCCCGCACGGCCTGCACCAGCCCGGGAGGCAGGATCGTGGACTTCGAAAGGGCTCCCTCCGCCCGGCCGCGGCCCGTCTTCCGGTCGATGGAGACCGGAGCCGGCTCGCCGGATGCCGAACTGTGGATCCAGGCCGGGTCGACTCCGGGCGTGTAGAGCGTGTTGCCGTCGGCATCGCTGTAGGCGACCAGGTACTGCTGCCGCGAGTTCGGCACGAAGAAGCCGAAGACGCCGATGTCCTCGATGCGGTAGTAGTCTCCCGAGAGCACCCGGTTCTCGTCGCGATCCCACTCGGCGACGACGACGACCACGTTCCGGTGGTCCATGGCATTGGTGATCCGCCCGGTGAGCAGCACGGTCCGGTCGAGGAAATTCAGGTCCTCTCCCAGGCGCTGGAAATTCGCGCAGCCGGCGAAGGCGAGCAGCAGGGCAAGCTTGGTGATCAGGATACAGACGGCTCTCATGGTGGGATGGATGATATGGCTCTGTAGCGTCAGGGAGCGGTCCGCAAGCGAAGCCCGAAAAACACGCTCCAGTCGTCGATAGGATCGATGGCCGGATTCTTGATGACTTGGACGCTTGGCGTCACCTCGATTCCTCCGATGAGTTGCAACTGTTGGAAGAACTTGAGGGGGTACTGGTCCCCAAGGAAGAGGGAGCGCGAAGGGATCAGAGCATCACGTCGCGCAGGACCGGGCGGAGGTCGTGCGGGAAGTTGGGCTTGAAGTGGAGCATGGCCGGAAACGATGAAGATGGCGGCTGGAAGCCGCCGGAGCGGCTCCTTACCCGACAAGGCTCCGAGGTGGATACAGCCGCAGCGGTCGAAACCCCGAAGAGGCGGCAATCGATCTGCGAGTCATCGGATACCACGCCGCCGATCACGGCTTCCGACCCGGCAAATACCGCTTCAAGATCAAGCGCGGCCGACCCCATCCCGAAGAACTCAAGATCACCCTCACCGGGAACCACATCCCCGACCCCATGCGACGCGCCGCAGAATGGAGCGCGGAAAGACACGGGTTCAGGAAACCGAAGGAAAGAAGCGGGCCGTTCCGCCC
>JAKZES010000003.1 GCA_022548915.1 Verrucomicrobiaceae bacterium E54 | reverse complement strand
CCGGCATGGCGCTCGCAGAGCGCCACTCCATGCCACTCCATGTAACCATCCCCCCACCCCACCGCGTACCCCCGGACGAATCCGCGCTCAACATGAAACCTCTCATCCTTCCACTCATCCTCAGCGCCTCGGTCCACGCCGCCGAGCTCAACCCCTCCCACATTTCCCCCGACGCCAACTGGTGGCTGCATGCCGATCTCGAAGCGGTGCGCGACACCGAAATCGGAAAACGCGTCGTCGAGACCATCGAAGACAAGCAGGGCGCCCAGCTCCGCGCCGTGAAGCGGATGTTCTCGATCAACCCCGTGACCGATCTCGCGGGCATCACCCTCTACGGCGACGGCGGCAAGGACCGGGCGGTCGCCATCATCCAGGGCAGCTTCGACCGCGCCCATCTCGAGGATCTCGTGGCCGCGGCCGATGACTACAGCTCGGAGAAGAAGGGCCAGTTCACCATCCACTCCTGGACCGACAAGGAGAAGCGCCAGCACGCCTTCTTCGCCGCCGACGACACCCTGGTGTTCAGCCATTTTGAATCCCTGCTCAAAACCGCGATGGACACGCTGGGAGGCACTGGCATGGACCCCGACCCCTTCGTCGCCGCCGGCTCCACGGCTCCCTTCCTGGTCGGATCCGCGAACCTGTCCGAAGTCGAGATGGATGACGATGGTTCCAAACTGCTCGGCCATGCCGAGACCCTCAAGATTGCGGTGGCGGAAGCCGGTGACCGCATGGAAGGCCGGATGCTCATCGAGACCGCCGACCCCGCCGATGGCGAACGCTTCCGCAAGGTGATGGACGGCATGATTGCCCTCGGTCAACTCGGCAACGCCATCCTTCGCGACGCCGACATGCGGTTCGAGGCCCGCGCCGAGGACGGTGGACGGCGGGTGAACTGCACCCTCAGCCTGCCCAGCACCACCATGATGGAGATGATGGAGAAAGACGGCGCCTTCGATCGCATTGGCGAATGATCCTGTCCCCATCGGCATTCATCGTCTAGACTGCCGGACGCATGCCCGAAAACCAGGAGCACCCGACCCCGGACGAGGCCGCGCTCGTCCGGGAAAGTCGTGCCGGCTCGGCGGCCTCCTTCGACCGCCTCGTCCACGAACTGCATCCGCGGGTCTTCGGGTTTCTCCTCACCCTCACCCGCAACCGTCAGGACGCCGAGGACCTGACCCAGGACACCTTCGTGCGGGCCTGGCGAAAACTGAATCACTTCGATCCCTCACGCCCACTGCTTCCGTGGCTGCTGACCATCGCCCGTCGGCAGTCGATTTCGATGCTGCGCAAGAAGCGCCCTCTGCCTGCGCTTGAGATCGACACGGTCATTCCCGCTCCCGAACCTTCGATTGCCCCCGACCTGTGGCGGACCGCCGAGAAGCATCTCACCCGGGATGCCTTCAGCGCCCTCTGGCTGCACTACCGCGAGGATCTGCCGCTCGCCGAAGTCAGCCGGATTCTCGGCAAGCGCGAGGGCGCGGTGAAGGTGCTCGTCCATCGCGCCCGCAAAACCCTGGCCGAGGCAATTCGCAAGGATTCGTCCGGTCCGCCGCCGCTGCCCAACACCCCGCCACCGCTTCCCTCCATCTGGAACAACGCCCACGTCCCGTCATGAACGAGTCCGACATCGACCGCCTGCTTCGCCTGCAGGCTCCCGAAATCCCGGTCCGCCCCGGTCTCGAGGCCCGCATCCACGCGGCGCTCCGTCAGCGCCACCGGCATCTCTCACCCGCATGGCTAGCACTCCCCGCCACTGCCGTCGTCGCGCTCGTCGTCGTGCTGTCGCCACAGGAAAAGCCGGTTCCGAAAGAAGTCTTCGTGTCCGTGCCCGCGCCCGCGGATGAGGGTGCGTTGGACCTCGAACTCAATCCTTTGGGCAGCGAGGCCGAAGCCATCCGCAACGACGCCGAACGCACCGGGCGTTTCCTGATCAACTGCCTGCCGAGCCTGTCGGTCGCCGAGCGTTGAAGGGAGTGGCTCTTTCCAAGAGCCATGACGGGGCCGGGCGACGTCCACGTCGCGGAAAGAGGCAGGCCGCGAGTGTGACCTCCCGACCGAGATGGGCGACTCCGCCACACCGAGTCGGCTGCAAGCCGACCCGCCCCGGCATGGCGCTCGCAGAGCGCCACTCCTACCCCAGCGCCTTGGCCATCAGCTCGTTCATCCGTCGCACGGTGTCGCGGGCATCCTCGAGCAGACCGGCGGCCATCAGCGCGTTGTCGAGAAGCTGACCCGCCACCATCTTGGCGAGGTCCGCATTGTCGTCCTTGGCCGAAGCCAGACGCTTGATCAGCTCGTGACGCGGGTTGATCTCGAGCTCGACCTTCACCTCGTCGGAGAAGTTCTCGTCCATCGCCTTCATCATCTGCCGCATCTGCGGCGTCATGGCATCCTCCGGCACCAGCGCGACCACCGGACTGTCGACCAGCCGCTTGCCGGCCCCGACCTTGGTCACCTTGTCGCCGAACTCGGTCTTCAGGAACTCGCACAGGGCGGTCGTCTCCTCCTCGGAGAGCGCCTCACCCTCGACCTCGGCATCGTCGAGATCCACGCCGCCCTTGGTGATCGAGCGCAGCTTCTTGCCGTCGAACTCCGCCAGCGAGTCGGCCACGTATTCGTCCACCGCATCGGTGAAGTAGATCACCTCCAGCCCGCGGGTCTTGAAGGCTTCGAGGTAGGGACTCGCCTCGATCTGGTCGCGCGAATTACCGACAATGTAATAGATCTCCTCCTGGCCGTCCTTCGCCCGTGAAAGATAGTCCTTGAGGCCCGCCACTTCGCCGGCCTCGGTCATCGAGGTTTCGAAACGCAACAGCTTCGCCAGCGCCTCCTTGTTGGCGAAGTCGGTCGCCACGCCCTCCTTGAAGAAGCGGTCGAACTTCTTGTAGAACGCGCGCCATTTCTCCGGATCGGCGTCGGCCTCCTTGTCGAACATCTTGAGCACCCGCTTGCTGATCACCGTGCCGATCTTCCGCACCAGTGCGCTGTCCTGCATGGTCTCCCGCGAGATGTTCAGCGGCAGGTCGGCGCTGTCGATCACCCCCTTGAGGAAGCGCATCCAGTCGGGCAGCAGACCCTTCGGCTCGGGATCGATGAGGACCTTCTTGCAGTAGAGCGCAACGCCCGGATCCACCTTGCCGAATCCCATGTTCTCCGGATTTTCCGAGGGCACGAAGACCAGCGCGTTGATCTCCAGCGGCGCGTCGGCCGAGAAATGCAGCCGGTACTGCGGCTCGTCGAAAGCCTTCGCCTGGAACTTGTAGAACTCCTTGTATTCGTCGTCGCTGATCTCGCTCTTGTTCTTCAGCCACAGCGCCTCGACCTCGTTGACGCGCTTGCCATCGATCATCACCGGGAAGCCGACGAAGTTGCTGTAGGTCTCGACCAGGTGCTTCACCCGGTATTCCTCGGCATACTCCTTCTGGTCCTCCTTGAGCTTGAGCACGATCTTGGTGCCACGCGCCACACCCTCGGCGGGCTCGATCTCGTAGCCGCTGGTGCCGTCGCTGGTCCACACCAGCCCCTCGCCGTCCTTGCGCCAGCTGCGGGTGAAGACCTTCACCTCGTCGGCCACCATGAAGGCCGAGTAGAAGCCGACCCCGAACTGGCCGATCATGGTCTCCGGCGACTTGCCACTGTCCTTCATCGCCTGCAGGAAAGCCTTGGTGCCGGAATGCGCGATGGTGCCGAGGTTCTCCACCAGCTCGTCATGGGTCATCCCGATCCCGTGGTCTTGGATCGTCAGCGTCCCGGCCTCCTTGTCGGCGATGATCTCGACCTGCAACGGCAGCCCGGCGTCGTGGACGTCCTTCTCGGTCGCCTCGACGTGGCGCAGCTTCTCCATCGCGTCGCTGGCATTGGAGATCAGCTCGCGCAGGAAGATCTCGCGGTCGGTGTAGAGGGAGTGGACGACCAGATCGAGCAGTTGCTGGATCTCGGCCTGGAAGACGTGTTTTTCGGCAGTCGCGTCGCTCATGGCGGCGCGAAAAATACGCATCCCGCCCGGGCTGTCAACCGGCCGGCCACATCGATCCCGCAAGTCGACAAATCCGCAATATCCGGGCGTGGCCAGTGCTGGGGATCTGCGAAGAAACACCTTGAGGGTCCCCCATGGCCACGATGGCCGGAGCAAGCCTGATCATTCCTTTGGCCAGCGTCGGCTGACCTCATGCAACCACTGTCGGGCGATGAGTTCGTGGCCCTGCGGCAGCGGATGAATGCCATCCCAGATCCAGTGATCGGGTGGAACCTCCTTCGCCGCAGCATCGAACACCTGCTGTGTTTTCACATGCACGGCATTGAAATCGCGGGCCAGCCTGGCGACGACCTTGCGCAGCGCGTCGGTCGCCTCGCGCCGGGTTTTCCACACGCCCTCCTCGCTCAGCGGGCCCGACTGCAGGACGAAGGGATCGAGCAGCACCAGTTTGAGGTCCGGATTGGCCTCGCGACTGGTCTCGAGAAGATGACGGTAGTCGGCTTCATAGGCGTCAGCCTGAACTCCGGAGGCGACATCGTTGGTGCCGATGAGAACGCTCAACACGTCCGGATTGAGATCGACGGCATCCTGCCGCCACCGCTTGCGCAGATCTGCGACCGTGTTCCCGCTGTGGCCACGGTTCAGGAAATCGAGCGGTATCGACGCCATGTCGACGCCCAGACGGGCCGCCAGCAGAAACACGTAGCTGTGGCCCAGGTAATGATTGCGGTCCTTCTGGTTGCGCCCCCACTTCATGTCGGTGATCGAGTCACCCTGGAAGAGCAGACGGGTGCCGGGCGTGAATGCAGGAAGTGACGGCCCCTCGGCGGCGGTTGCCGACACGGCGGCCATCGCCGTCGGTGCGCCTCCCAGCAGGCTGGCTCCGGTGATCAGTAAGCTGCGGCGGTTCATGAAGAATGGCGTGTGGATGCAGGTGTTCCAGGCGACCGGAGGTATGCTGCGTCGCGTCTGAGGAGCGAAACAAACACTCCCAGCACCACCCCGCAACCCGCACCCAGCAGGTGGGCGCTCACGTCCGTGTCCGCCCCGCCGATCCCGAACCAGCCGAAGAGGCCGAGGCCGACGCCGAGTGGCACCAGCAGGCGCTTCATCTCGCGCAGGTGGTGGGAGCGCAAGACGGCCACCGAGCCGTGACCCACGACCAGGCCGAGCGCGCCGAAGGTCGCGGTGGAGGCGCCGAGGGAATGAAATGGCCCCGGCATGTGGAGCCAGGCATTCAGAAGATTCCCGACGTAGCCACACAGGAAAACAAGAACCCACCCGCGCCACGGACCGAAGGCCGTCGCGACCATGAGGCAAAAGAATCCGCCGATCGCGATGTTGCCCATGAGGTGCTCTAAGTCGGCATGAAGAAACAGCGCCGTCAGCGGCCGCCACCATTCCCCGCCCTTGATGACGTCGATCGACGAGTTCATGAAACGATCGGTGATCGCCGGGTCGGTCATCTGACGCAGGAACACGAAGCCCAGCGCCAGCACCCACAACAGCGCAACGCCCAGACCAGGCGAGTGGCCGACCGCCTCCGGCATCGCCGCAGGAACCTCCCGGCATTCCTCTTCGTAGAGCGCGAGTTCCTGTTCGATCGGCTCCGCGTCCTCCTCATCCACCTCGAGCACGAAGCCTTCCGGCTCGGCCCGCACGCGGCAGTCACGATTCATCGCCAGCACCACCAACGCGCGCTCGTCGGCCTCCGCCAACGAAGGCCACCGGCCCACCGGGCGCAAAGCATCGAGCAACTCCTCCATTCGCGGGAAGCCTACCGAAGAACCGCCGGGATGCAAAGGAGTGGCTCCTTGCAGGGGCCATACCCGGGCGAGGCGACCTCCGGGTCGCGGCTGGCGATCCGCCACCATGAGGCAACCCGCTCCCTGCGGCCGGAGGCCGCCGCGCCCCGTCATGGCGCTTGGAAAGCGCCACCCCCCCGTCTCCGGCCCCCACCTGCGCATGCCGATCTCATCATCGGCGCTCCTTCACACCCCCCCGCCCTTGCCCCGACGCGCGTCGCGGCTTTCAATCCCCCATGCGTTTTCCCCACGGCCACCTCGCCTACTGCACCAACATCCACCCGGCCGAGTCCTGGGCGGAAACCCTCGCCGTGCTGGAAAAGCACACGCTGCGCGTCCGCGACCTCGTCGGAGGGGCCTCCGCCCCGTTCGCGATCGGATTGCGGCTCTCCGCCAACGCGGCCCGGGAATTGCTCAAGGGCGACCAGCTCGCCCGCTTCAAGGACTGGCTCGGCGAGACCAACACCTACGTCTTCACCATCAACGGATTCCCCTACGGCGACTTCCACGGCACGCGGGTGAAGGAAAAGGTCTACCTGCCCGACTGGACCTCGCCGGACCGGGTCAACTACACCAAGAACCTCTTCACCATCGTCTCCGAGCTGACCCCGGAAAAGGTCGGGGGCTCGGTTTCCACCCTGCCCGGCTCGTTCAAGGCCTTCGGCGCCGACGAAAGCCTGATCCGCGAGAACCTGATCGAGCTGGCCGACTACATCGACGCCCTCGCCGAGGTCTCCGGCACCGACCTTCACCTCGGACTCGAACCCGAGCCGCTCGGCCATTTCGAGAACACCGAGGAAACTCTGCGCTTCTTCGACCGGTTGCTCGACGAGGCGGACGACCACGAACGGGTCAAGCAGCGGATCGGCATCAACTACGACTGCTGCCACTTCGCGCTGGAGTACGAGGACTGCCGTAGTTCGCTCGAGGTCCTCCGCCGCGAGGGCCTGCGGATTTCCAAGATCCACCTCTCGGCCGCGCTCGCGCTCGACCCCCGCGACTTCGACGCCGTCGAAACCGCCCAGCGCTTCGACGAGCCGACCTACCTCCACCAGGTCATCGAGCGCCGGCCCGACGGGCGCATCGTCCGCCACACCGACCTGCCCGATGCCGTCGCCGCGCACGACCCCGGCGATTCCGCCGAGCAATGGCGCATCCACTTCCACATCCCGCTCGACCACGAGCCCGCGCCGCCGCTCAAGTCGACCCGCATCCAGGCCGAGCAGGTGCTGCGCCTGTGCGACGAGGATCCCGGCATCTGCTCGCACTTCGAGATCGAGACCTACACCTGGGGCGTGCTGCCCGAGGAAATGAAGCGCCCCGTCGAAGACCAGATTGCCGGGGAATACCGCTGGGTCCTGGAACAGACCGACGCCTGATGATGCGATCGCTCCTCGCCAGCCTGCGCACCGCCAACGCTCCCAGCGTGGTGAGCAACGTCGTGCTCGGTTGCCTGCTGGGGCGCTTCTACTGGGGCGGCGCCGAGGCGATCGGCCCCGTGCTGCTGTGGCTCAGCCTGTCCGCCCTCCTGCTCTACTTCGCGGGCAACCTTGCCAACGACTGGTTCGACCGCGACTGGGACAAGAAGCACCGCCCCGAGCGCGCGCTGCCGCAGGGAACTTTCCGCAGCTCGACCTATCTTGAGTTCGCCATCATCGCCGCCGTGCTCGGCGTCGCCTTTGCCTTTGTCGTTGCGGCGCGCTCGGGCATCACGGCTCTGATCATCGTGGTCCTGATCGCGATCTACACGGCGATCCACAAGAAGACCGCCTGGGGGGTGGTGCCGATGGGCCTGTGCCGGGCCGGACTCTACGTGATGGGGTTCCTTGCGGCGTGGCCAACGAACCTCCTGATGATCATGCCCGACTCGACCATGAGGATCGACTTCGCCAGCGCCTTGCAAAGCGCCCTCGTGATCGCCACCCACGCCCTGGGACTGCTCGCCTACATCGCCGGACTCTCGCTGGCCGCTCGATGCGAGAGCCTGCCCCACCCCCCCCGCAGCACCCTGATCCTCTCCCGGGCGATGCTGCTGCTTCCCCTTGCTGCGATGTCAGCGTGGTGGATTCCGTGGTATCCGCTTTACGGGGCGCTCGCCCTCATTCCCTTCGCGATCTGGATGGCGCTCTGCCTCACGGTCTTCCGCAAGCCGGTCCCGCGCTTCGTCTCCAAGCTGCTGGCCGGCATCCCGCTGATCGACTGGATCGCCGCCATTCCGCTGGCCACCACCTTCATGCTTCCCGAGACCCCCCTGCCCTACGCCACCTGGATCGGCTTTCTGCTGCCGCCGCTGGCATTCGGGGCCGCATTGTTGCTGCAGAAGTTCACGCCGGCGACGTGAGGAGGACCGCGCGACGCTGTCGCGCCCTGAGCCACCGACGACGCTCTCCAATTCGAGGAGCCGGGATGCATCACCAACACCGCGGCATGGCCGCCAGCCAATCCAATCCGCCCAGGCCCATCAATGCGCGACAGCGTCGCGCGGTCCTGCCTAACGGCTCATCTCGCATCCATGCGCGGCGAAACCCGCCCCGAAGGCCGTCAACCACCAGCGCGAGTCGTCGCCCGCCGATGCCAGAGCCTTCTCCAGCGCGAACAACACCGAGGGACTGCTCATGTTGCCGCACTCGGCGAGTACCTCGCGCGTCTCGTTCAAGCGATGCGGCAGCACCCCTTCGAGCGCCTCGATCACATCCCGCCCGCCGGAGTGCGCCAGCACCCGGTCCGGCTTCTCATCAAGCTGGTCGTAGAGCTCCTTCACCGCCTCGGCCGCCAGCCCCGGCACCGCCCGGTCGAGCTTGTTGCGCAGCTTTCCGCCGGCATTGACGAAGCGGATCTTCTCGCGCTCCTCCGGACGGTGGACCGTGGAGAAATTCCGCGCCTGCCACCTGCCATCGCCGGCATCACCCGACCAGACCGCCGCCGCTGCTCCATCCCCAAAAAGGCACAAGGAAATGAGCACCCCGGGATCGTCATCCGCGAAAAACGCCGCCGAGCACACCTCGACCGCCACCGTGGCCACCCGCATGCCCGACGCCACCAGGCCTTCAGCCCCGCGCAGCATCGGCACTGCCGCACCGCATCCGAGACCGACCAGATCCTGCAGGTAGGCGTCCGACCTCAGCCCGAGCATTTCCGCGACGTGGCTGGTCACTCCCGGGCACAGATAACCGGTGCAGGTGCACACCAGCAGCGCATCCAGATCGGTCGCCCGCAGGCCCGCCTTTTCCAAGGCCGGCACCAGCGCGGCGGCCGCCAGTCGCGGTGCCTCGCGCTCGAAAAACTCGTTCAACTCCTGCGCCCCCCGCCCGATCACCGGCGCGATGTCCGGCAGGCAGAAGTAGCGCGAGTCGATGCCCGACCCGCCATTCGCCAGAACCTTCTGCAGCAGGACCCCGGACCCTGGCCGCAGATTTTCGAGCAGGCCGGCCTCGCGCAGGGCGTCGAGACATTGCGGTTGGGTGTAGCGGTAAGGCGGCAGCGCCGTGGCGATGGATTCCAGATACATGATCTAACGGACGAGGGAAAGAAGGGGACGGAACGGCAGCAACCCGCTCCGGGCGGTCCACTCCAGCACCTGCTGGCCGACACCATGGAGCAGCACCCGGTGGATCGCCATCGCATTTGTCAGCCGCCGCCGGAATCTCCGCCGTGCATCGCGTCGCACGACCTCGATGACTTCGCTCCACTCGCAGGATCCGCCGCTCCAGGCCGCGATCGGTTCCAGCGCCAGCTCGGAAGACTCCAGCGCCATGCTCATGCCGTTGCCGGTGAAGGGAGGGATCATCCCCGCCGCATCACCAATCGCACACACCCCGGGCTCCTCGGTCTGCCAGCCAAGCCGGAACCCGGCCACGCCCAGAAACGAATCCTCATCCCGCCGGGCCGACTGCATCCGGCCTGCCAGCGCCTCATGACCGCCGCGTCGCAGATACTCGAGCAGCAAGTCACTTCCCTTCGCCCGCAGCGACCGGTCGACCCTGAACAGGCCACAGGCATTCACCCGTCCGTCCTCCACCGGTGACAGTCCGAGATAGCCGTTCGACCCGAGGTGCATCTCCAGCCCCCGGCTCATCGGGAAATCCTGCAGGTGGCACTTGAGTCCGACCCACCCGCCCTTCGCCGGGATGCGGCCCGCTGCCCACACCACCCCGGGCTTCGGCTCGCGCGGAAAACGCGAGTCCTCGACCACCTCGCCGCCTCGCTCACGCAACCTCGCCGCCAGACGCTGGTCCAGCCGGTGACGCGAAATCCCGAGGGCAGGCACCGGCAGTTCATCCTCAAGGATTTTCCGACCCTTGCGGTACCACACGACCGAGCGATGCCGCGCGGCATCCGCCAGGTCATCGGTCAAATCCAAGGCCTCCAGCGTGGCCTCCCCGACGCCGGAAATGAACTCACCGCACACCCGGTGGCGGGGATAGCTCGCCGCCTCGTGCAGGGTCACCGGGACCCCTCGACGCCGCAAACCCAGCCCGAGCGCCAGCCCGGCCAGACCGCCCCCCGCGATGATGACTCCCTGCTTCAACGCCGCAGGCTAGCACCTCCCCTCCACCATGCCACCTGGAACGTCGCGCCGCCGGGCCAGCCATCGCAGCCCGCCGCGCCCGTCCAACTGCTCCGAAATCTCCCAGTCGTCCGCATCCAGGCCCAGCAACCCGGCCAGCTCTCCCCGTCGGAACCCCGCCCGGATGCTCACCGGCATGTCATGACGGGTCACCCGGCCGACGAAGGGAGCCATCAGCCCGCCCAGTCCGAGGGCGAGGCGGGAACGCCACGGCTCCACCGCCACCACCGCATCAAATCCGCTCATCCGTTCACCCAGAGACCGGAGCGCATCGGCCTCGAAGTGATGCAGGAACAAGTTCGTCACCAGCACCCCTCCCGAAGTCTGGTCGTGGAAAACATCCTCCCGCCTCCAACCGATCTCCGCAGGCAGCCCGTCCGGCCTCGTCGCCCGGTCCACGCCGATCGCCGGCCCGAAACCCGCCAACCTCCGCAGCAGGTCTCCCGAGCCCGCCCCCCACTCGACGATGCCGCTTCGCGCCCGATCCGGCATTTCCGCCACCCGCCGTAGGATCCAGCGGTCATTCCCCATCAGGAAGTTGAGCAGCCGCAGATCGGCACGGGCGGACTGGGCCTCGGGATCATCCGTCGGCAAGTCATCAAGAATTTCCGGCTCAACCACCCGACGCACGCCGCCAGCATCGCGCCCATCTCCAACCACGCAAGCCTCACCCTCCCATCTTCCACCTTTCCTCCCCCATCTTTCCTCCCCCATCTTCCCGCGCATGAAGCGCCTGCTGCTGCTCACCCTGACGCTCCTCCTGTCGTCCTGCTTCGACGTCCGGGAAGAGGTCACCGTCGCCGCCGACGGTTCCGGCCGACTCGTCTTCGACTACTCGGTCCCACCAACGGCGCTGCGAGCCGTCAGGGGAAAGGAAGGCATCCGCGAGGAGATCGACAAATTGATCGCCTCCGAACCCAGGGTCCGCCTTGAGACGCTGGAAATCATCGACGATGGAACCGATGCCCGCATTCACATCGAGATCGTCGCCGACACGATGCTGGCGCTCATGGATCTCAAGCAGACCGAGGCGTTCCAGGATCTCCCGGCCAGCAGCCGCAACCTCGCTGGAACGATTGATGTCCGCCTCGACGGCCTGAAGGTTCAGACCCATCGGGAGATCAACGTCGCCAACGCCCTCGGACTGGCCACCCTCGCCATCGGACGGGAGGAACGAGAGCAACGTCAGTTCGAGTACATCATCCACCTCCCCAAGGCCGCCGAGAACCACAACGCCGACCTTGTCGAAGACAACGGTCGCACGCTGATCTGGAAGCGGACGCTCGGTCAGGCCCTCGATGAGCCGATCCACCAGCGCTACACCGCGCCGATCCCGTTGCCCGCGTGGGTCATCCCGGCAGTTGTCATCGTGGCGATGCTGATCGTTCTCGGCATCGTCTCGCTGGTCCGGTCGATCCGCAGGAAGATGTCGGCCCAGATGGAGGCCAGCTCCTGAAACACAGTGAAAGGGCCCCGCGAGACTGAAAGTGGTGGGCATGGCCGGGACTTGCCGGCCAGAAACCCTTCCCGGCGTCACGATTTCGGATTGGCCAGCGAAGCCGTACGAGAACCTCAGTCCGCCCTTGCGGCGGGGCCTTCTCCCGGGCCGACGCCGGCAGGCAGGCATCCCCCATGTAGACTGCGGCGATTCATCGCCGCTTTGATGGAGGCGATTCATCGCCGATGGCCCGGCTCGCATTGAAATGCTTCGCCAAAGCGGCGATGAATCGCCGCAGTCTAGATTTTCCGACCGCCCTACTTACCGAAGACCTGAAGCCGGAAATACGGGAGGGACATCGGGACCGACACGTCCGGCCGCAGACCACCGCATCGCGGTCACCCCAACCGCTCTGCCTTGCCGCCTCTCCAAGCGGTGCCATCAGACCCTTGCCGGACGCCGACGACGGCGACGACGCGCGCCATTCGGCTTCGGGCCATCCTTGCGCACCCCGTTCCTTCCCTGCGGGCGCACCTGGAGCTTCTCCAGGCCTTCGAGATGCCAGTCGTGATCCGCATCCACGGCAATTTCATTGCGGATGAGCTTCTCGATGTCGCGAAGATACTCGCGCTCGTCCGGCGAACAGAAAGACACCGCATGGCCGGTGGCGCCGGCCCGCCCGGTGCGTCCGATCCGGTGGACATAAGCCTCGGGCTCGTTGGGAAGATCGAAATTCACCACCAGGGTCACCGCCTTCACATCGACCCCGCGCGCCGCGACGTCGGTCGCCACCAGCACCGGCAGACGGCCTGCCCGGAACTTGTCGAGCGTGCGGTCACGCTGCGCCTGCGAGCGGTTGCCATGGATCGCCTCGGCGCAAACCCCCTCCTTGGAAAGTTGCTTCGCCAGCTTGTTGGCGCCGTGCTTGGTGCGGGAAAAGACGATCGCCAGCTCACCGTCGCCCTGGGCCTTCAGACGCTCAAGCAGCAGTGCCCGCTTGTTCTCCTTTTCGATCATGCAGACGCGCTGCTCGACCTTCTCGGCGGTGGTCACTTCGGGCTCGATGCTCACCGTCACCGGATCCCTCAGGATCTCGTGGGCCAGCTTGACGATCGGGTCGGCGAGCGTGGCGGAAAAGAACAGCGACTGACGCTTCCTCGGCAGCATGGAGACGATCTTCTGGACGTCCCGCTGGAAGCCCATGTCGAGCATCCGGTCGACTTCATCGAGGACGAAGAACTCGACCGAGCCGAGATCGATGAAGCCCTGGTTCACGAGGTCCAGCAGGCGGCCCGGACAGGCCACCAGCACCTCGACACCGTTGCGCATTGCATTCTCCTGCGGACGCTGACCGACGCCGCCATAGACCAGCGCATGGCGGATCTTCAGGTGGGCGCCGTAGGTTTCGAGGCTCTTGCCCACCTGGCTGGCGAGCTCGCGCGTGGGCGTGAGCACCAGCACCCGGGCGGTCTTCCGCTGCACCCGGCGCGGGTCGCGGTGGAGCGCATCGAGGATCGGCAGCGAAAAGGCCGCCGTCTTGCCGGTGCCGGTCTGGGCGCAACCCAGCAGGTCGCGGCCATTCAGTAGATGCGGAATCGCCTGCGCCTGGATCGGCGAGGGCGTCGTGTAGTTGCGCTCGGTGAGCGCGCGTTGGAGGGGCGCCGCCAACGGCAGCGCCTCGAAGGTATTCGGAGTCATGTGGTCAGTCTTGCCCGTCTGCCGAAAGATGGCTCGGGCGGAATCGATGAAGGGTGGTTGGATGAACCGCTACCCTTTCCTCTCATCGATGAAGGCCGGACACGGATGGGTTTGAACAAACCCGCTTGCCCCGGAAACTCTCCGGGCGGCGGAGCCATTACGCGGGAAAACCGGCACTGGCAAGGCCGAACCGGAGGATCAAAACGAGCCAAAACCTTGATATCGCTCGGTCCGAGACCCTCTTGTGGCACAAACTTCATGAAAAACGGTACGGTTCGGTGGAGGGAATTTTCTCGTGCCAGAAAGGTTTCGATGGACATTTGGTCGGTGTTTCACGAAGGTTTCCAAGTAATTACAACATGAATACTCGCGAAATCCATGGAAGGCGGCCGCCCTCCCTTCTCCGGAAGCGGGGCTTCGCTCTGGTGGTGACCCTTTCGATGATGGTCCTTCTCGCCCTGCTTGCCGTGGGACTGTTGAGTCTGAGCACCATCGCCCTGCGCTCGACCGATACCGGCGGCGCGATGGCGGAAGCCCGCGCCAACGCGCGGCTGGCACTGATCATTGCCGTCGGCGAGCTGCAGAAGGAGATGGGGCCGGACATGCGGGTCAGCGCCGAAGCGGCGATTTTCGATCAAACCGAAGCCAGCGAGAAGATCGATGGCGTGAACCAGTCCCGATGGCTGGCAAGCTACGATTCGTGGGGCGGCTGGCTGAATGCCGACTACACACCACCCGGACGCAGCACGCTGCAGATCCAGGACACCTACACGCCCCGCCGGGAGGCCATGTTCCGCCGCTGGCTGGTCTCGCTTCCGGAGGCTGCCCGGAATGACGTCAGCGCACCCCTCCGCTCGGGTACCTTGGACGAATCGAATTCCGTGATTCTGGTCGGCGCCGGCTCACTGGGCGACTCCGCCCAAAGCCATCCGGACCGGGTCACGCGTGCCTACCTGACGCGCATCGGAGACACCGGGCGCCAGGCGTGGTGGATCGGCCCGGAAAACCACAAGGCGCGCATCGACAAGGCCAAGCAACCGCGTAACCTCGCGGCCACCGACTGGGAGGTTTCCCAGGGCGACACGGCCGAAGTCGGCATCGGCGTCCTGCCCGGCTTCGGCGGCCTCGATGCCGACGGCAGCCTCAGCGAAAAGCTCGCCACGCGCCAGACGCTCCGCCCGGCCGGAATCGATGCCGACTCGGTGGACCGGCACTTCTTCGACCTCACCCCGGCAAGCCGTGGCGTGTTGGCCAGCGTTCGCACCGGCCACCTGAAGAAGGATCTGAGCCTGCTCTTCGAGAAGGACAAGTCCGAGCTGCCCGAGCCCTACCGATTCGATCCGGGCGACATCCGCGAGCCATCGATCCGCCCGATGAGCCCCGAGATCGCCGGCAAGGCGGTGCTTCCCGCGAGACACTTCGCCCCGTGGCCGAGGATGCGGCATTTCTACCGGATGTACCGGCAGGACAGCGATGCGCTGGCTCCAGGATATCCCTACGGAACGCCAAGCAGTCCAAATACAGACGGTGCCCCGGCACTGAGGTGGAGCGGTGCCTTACCATGGGCGGACTGCAACTTCAGCACCAGGGCCTCGGATTGGGACGGTCAGGACTCCTACCCCCGGTTCCCTATTGTCACTCATATTACCTACATCCTCAAACTTAGAACTACTCCTAACTCGCGTAATGCAACCGAACGCAATCTGGAGTCGCTTGCCGCGCCTGTTTATGTGCTATGGAACCCATACAATGTGGAGTTAAGGGTCCCGGATAAGGCGTTTATGACGAGGGATGGGCTGTCGGAAGTTCAGCCTCTGGAGGCGATGATCTACCGACCGGATGGAACGCAGGACCCCAAGACCCAAATCAATTGGAGTCAGTATAAAGGCCCATTCAGTTCACACCACGGGCCCGAAATGTCAGACGTGCGCGATGACATCGTCTTCAAACCGGGTCAGTTCAGGATTTTTTCACCGCTCCGGATCGGCGAGCTACAAGATTCCATAATCTATCATCCCGGCTTTGATCCTTCATTACTCGGTGGCGCTGATCGGGGCCTTGATGCAACAGCCAGAATTAACCAAGAGCCGCCGAGGTGTGAATTCCACATAGGATGGGGCACTTACTATCGATGGAATACGAGAAAGGGGAATACTCCGGCATCGTTTGTCGCTGAATTCCGGTGGCTTCCAGCTCGCAATCCTAACGATAGTAGTAGTCGGTCTAACTTGCCGTTGAATCAACACGTCGACTGGTTCAACACACAACAGTACGGGACACTCATCTCGCCGCAGGGAGGAGACCGCTTTCTCTTGAGTGATAGTGAACCACTTGAGGTTGGTTACTTCCAGTTGGTACTCAAGGGACTCCGCGACCATTCTTATCCGACAATCAGCTGGGAACAGGACTGGCGTTGCCGAAACTGGATACAGGCGCCCCCGTATTACTTCGTGAAAGGGCTCTACATGTCGGAAGATCCAAAGATTGCCCATACCCAGAGAATCGATTGCCCCTACGAGTTCAGGTTTGGACCAATAGCGGGAGCGGGTTTGGACTTTGATGACATTGTTCCCAATGTCGGAGAGAGTGCGTTAATGGGACCTGAGCTACCTATTACGGCCGCTCCTGCATTGGAACTCCCCACCGCCCCCATCGGCAATCTGGCCGGCTTTTCGGGCATGCGGGTGAACCCGGGGTGGACCAACCCTGATGTCCTAAACTCGAGGTGGGGCAGAAGTTGGTCACCCGCCGGCTCGAATACGACCGGCAACTCACTGTACGGTGCCGAATCGAAGGCTAACGCATACCAAAGTGGCATTACAGGCCCGGGGATTGGCAATTCATTTCTCCATCCCATGATCGGCAGGACTGAAGTCTACCGATTTTTCAACAACTCCATCAGCATGGAGATGTTGAACGAGGAGGATGTTGCCGCGGGCCATGCGGCAACCGACACCCAGGCCTACTGCGATTACTGGGATCATGTCCTGCTGCTCAACGACGCCCTTTGGGACGACTACTTCGTCTCGTCGCTGGCGGATCAGACCCGCCCCGGGGCATCCGCCGGGGCCAGCCTCGATGCCAATCTGGAGAAACTCGTCAACGGTGAACCCTTGGCGAACTCGCGCTACCTCCCCCATCTCGGCGGGCGACCGGTCAGTGATGTGAAGGCCGACCTGGAAGCCGAGGATGGCTACCTGAAGGCAGCCGCCCACCTGATGGTCGACGGCATATTCAACGTCAACAGCACCTCGGTGGACGCCTGGCACGCCCTCTTCGCCGGCATCCGGGAGCGCCAGGTCGTCTATCGCGATCAGAACGGCAATCTGAAGACGGTCGAGGTTCCGTCCGGCAAGCGCATCGCCCTCTCGCGCTTCAACACCGCCACCACCGACCAGGAAGGGATCGACCCCACATCCGGAATCGACCGGGACGACGGCATGAAGGCTTGGTCCGGCGTGCGGTTCCTCGACGACGACCAGTTGCGCAAGCTCGCCGAGGAATGCGTCAAGCAGGTCAAGCGACGCGGGCCCTTCCTGAACTTTTCCGAGTTCATCAACCGCCGGCTTTCCAACGACGATCTGGGCATCATGGGAGCCCTGCAGGCGGCCATCGACTACGACGACGACAACCCCGAATCCGGATCCATCAACTATGACTTCAAGAGCAGCTCCGATTACATGCTCGATGATGCTGATCTTGGAAATCACGAGTTCCAGACGCCCGAGGCCGCCGTGGGCTCCCGCTTCGCCGGCATTCCGGGATACGTCATCCAGTCCGACCTGCTCAAGCCGATCGCCAACACCCTCTCGGTGCGCGACGACACCTTCCGCATCCGGGCCTACGGAGAATCGGTCGACGAGAATGGCGAGGTGATTGCCCGCGCGTGGTGCGAGGCGATCGTCCAGCGCATTCCGGAATACAGCGACCCCGCCAACGGCCCCGAAGTCCCCGCCCGCCGGATCGACGCCGACGGCAATTTCTCGGACCTCGACGACAGCGACCTGACCCCGGTGAACCGCCGCTTCGGACGGAGGTTCGAAATCGAGGGTTTTCGTTGGCTGAACGCCTCTGAGGTCTAGACTCCCGCCACGTGTTCGCCGCCATCAGCATGAGACGAGTCTTCGCCTGCCTTTGCCTCCTGTCCACGGCGATCCTGCCGCTGGCCGCCCAGGACGACCGGGGCGGTGAGGGTCGACGCAAGCCCGGCCGGTCCGCGTGGTTTGCCTGCACCTCCCTGCCAAAGGATTTCGAAAACCCCACCAAGATCCTCGCCGGCGAGACCATCACCGAACTCGAGATCCCCCGCTACATGGCGAGCGACCCGGTGAAGATCCCCAAAGACGGCATGCTCCGCCTCGTCGCCGAGGACCCGGATCCGAGTGATCCTGAGAAAGCTCAGTTCCGCATCCTTGCCGAGGCACAGGTTCCCGAAGGTGTGCGTGAAGCCCTGATCATTCTGGTGCCCCTCCCGGAGCCTAAGGACGACCTCATCTTCACCGCCAAGGTCCAGAATCTGGCAAAATTCAAGGGCGGAGACCGGCTCTACATTAACCTAAGCCGCGAACACGTCCGTGTGAGACTGGGCAAGGATACTGTGAACCTTCCTCCAAAACACGCCGACATCTATAAGGCGCCCGCCCTCACCAAGCCGACCAACATTGCCGTGCTCTACGAGTTCTATCACGCGGCCAGGAAAGAGTGGAAAATAATCAGCGGCTCGACCGTGGTGCTGCGGCCCACCCGCCGGAACATCTTCGTCTTCAACGGAGGTTCCCGTCCCGGGCAGATCAAGAAGCACAAGATCCTGTTCCCGCTGCCCATCGAGACGCCGGAGTGACCGGAGGACGGCGAGCCTGCATTTCTCACGGGTGAGAAATGCATCTGGCCGCAGGTCAGACCGATACGCCGCTGGAGGAGCCAAGGACACAACCATCCCCAACCTGCGGCGACAGCCGCCAAGCCTGGCCTGCCATTCGTAGCTTTCGCGAACGCGAAAGCGAAGAATGGTCGGGGTGGCGGGATTCGAACCCACGGCCTCTTCGTCCCGAACGAAGCGCGCTACCAGGCTGCGCCACACCCCGATATCTGAAACCGCCCAGCGCCCGGGCGGGCGGCTTCTTTCTCCGATTTGCTCCCAGGCTGCAAGACGAAATCGTCCGTCCACCCCGGATTTCGCCCACCCCGGACCGTCCTTCGACTCCACTCCAGATCCCGCTTCACGGATCCACCCCGGGTTTCCTAGGCTGCAGCGGCAGGCATTCATGGCGGAGAAGCTATTCCAGAAAGGGGGCAACGGACTGGTGGCCGAGTACCAGTGTGCGGAAACACTGCACCGCGAACTGTCGGACCAGGGCGTCGCCTGCGCGCCCTCGCGGGCAACGCTTTCCCGGCAGGTGCGGGAAGCCATCGACCGGGTCGCCGGCGACCTCTCGAAGACCCAGCGCGAACGGGCGCTCAACCAGGGCAACGCCCTCGGCGAATACCTCGCCGGCAAACTGCTGAAAGAGCCCGAGCTTCTCGGATTGCCGGCCGATCTCTCCGGTCACCGACTCGCCTCCGCAACCATCACGCCGACGGGCCACCTCACGAACAAGAACGGCAGTTCGGACATCGATCTCAGGTTGGACTACGGAGACCGGGGAACGCTGAAGCTACCCGTCAGCCTCAAGGCCTATCGATCGTCCACCTCGAGCCTCGGCAGCAAGAGCGCGCGGGCGAGCCTCGCCCGGATGTTCTTCGGTGCCCCGGAGGTCTCCGATGAGGACTTCCTGCGCATGTTCGGCCCGGATGCTCGCGATTTCATCGAGTTGCTGGAGCAGTTCAAATCGACGGCGGAGGAATTCTACGATCACTCGGCGGAAGGAAAGGCCTTCCTGGACGCCTTCGAGAAGGAGCGCGGAACCCGCAAGGTGAACAACCCCTTGCGGCGGGCCCAGGTGGGGGACTACTTCGAGAAGCAGCACGGCTTCACGCCCGAACACGAGTTTGCCCGGCTCTATGCAAACATGTTCAACACCGGATTTTCCCGGGTGGGGCGATTCATCGAGTGGGACACCTTTCTGCAGGGGGCGGAGTTCGTGCTCGGAGTGGATGACAGCATCCTCACCCTGAATGCCATCGCCGGCGACGACGGCGAGGTCACCCGGATCGTCAACAGCTTCACCTCGGATGCTTATGGCAAGCTGCGGGCCACGCTGGTCGAAGGCTGCCAGTTCCGGCTGACGCCGAAAGAGCAGTCTTCCATCATCAAGGTTCTCCTGACCAACGGGAAGCTGGGCTTTGATGGCCTGACGCTGGCCGTCTGGAAGGACGCCACCATTCAGTTCAAACTCACCAGCTGACCCGTGACCAGGAGAAGGAAGAGAGTCGTCGCCGAAGAGCAGTTCTACACGCCTGCGGCCCTCGCGGGAAAATGTGTCGATGCACTTCTGCGGCACTGCTCCTTCGACGAGTTCGACTACATCCTCGAGCCGAGTGCCGGGAAGGGTTCGTTCCTCGATCACCTGCCGCCCGACAAGACCCTGGCGATCGACCTGGACCCCAAGGACCCGCGCATCGGCAGGGCGGACTTCTTCGACTGGAATCCCCCCCTGCTGCACGGTCCCATCCTCACCGTGGGCAACCCGCCTTTCGGAGCGCGGGCCGGCCTTGCGGTCCGCTTCGTCGAGCGCGCCTGCTCGTTCAGCGACTGCGTCGCCTTCATCCTGCCCCGCTCGTTCCGCAAGCACACCTTCCTGAACCGGGTACCCGGGCACTTTCATCTCCAGGAGCAGTTCGACTGCGACACCTTCGAGCGGGATTCCGGCGAGCAGAGGACCGTCAAGACCGTCTTCCAGATCTGGAAGCGGGAAGCCCATCCGCGATCCAAGATCGTCCTCGCCACGAGCCATGAGGACTTCGAGATGAAGCACTTCCACCTCTCCCGGACGTCGCCTGAAGCGCTCGCCCGGGCACGGGCCGAGTACGACTTCGCACTGCCCCAGGTGGGTGCCAAGTTCGTGCCTCGCGACGTCGGAGACATCAACGCCGGCAGCTACTGGTTCATCAAGGCCAAGGTCTCCGGCGTCCGGGAGCGGTTCGAGGTGCTCGACTTTTCGTTTCTTGACGGCCTGAACACCACCTTCATGAGCCTCTCGAAGAAGGACATCATCGCCGCCTACATCACGGCGGCACGATCCGAGACGACCCCTGCTTCCTGAAGCGAAGCCGGGATGGCCAACAGGTTGCAAAACTGGCCGAGAGCCAAAAAAAGTGGGGGCCGCGCACTCACGCGGCCCCCGATGTTGTCATGAAATCTGTGTCGCGGGAGTCGACCCCGGCTGACGGCGTCGAGAATACCCGATTCGTCGAGTTCGTCATGTCGCCATTTTTTGGGACACGGATGGAAAAGCCCCGTGACTCGATGAGTCACGGGGCTTTTCGAAAAGTGGCGCACCCGTAGGGAGTCGAACCCCAAACCTCCTGATCCGTAGAAAGACAATATTTGGAGCAGAATCGCTGGTTATCAGATATTTATGGACCTCCCACTAAGGATTTCCTTGCCAGTTGCCAAGCCAGTTGCCAAGCCCAATATGCAGTGGCAACGCACGATAAGACCAAGCACTTCAAGATCGAGGATTACAAGAATCCTTCTGGTACGATCTCACACCGAGTGAGCGGGCGGAAGGCCAGCGGTGAACGCGTCCGGAGGAATTTCGCGAACTACGCCGAAGCCTTGCAGGCGATGGCCGACTACGAGGCCGGCTATGAGGACGCGGACGGCAAACTGGTGCCCCGGCGCACTCGCCTTTCGGAAGCTCAACTAGCCGATGCTGAGGCCGCCATCACCGCGGCCAACGGCAGGAATCTATCCCGAATTGTCTCGCGCCACGACGCTCTGCAGGCACGAGCGAACAAGCATAGCGTAGACCTAGACACCGTCATCCGCTTCTTCGAGTCGCACTACCGCGAAGAAATCCGTGAGATCACAGTTTTCAACGCCTACCGCAAGTTTTTGAAGGCTAAGGAGGTCACCTCTCCGAAGACCCAAGAACACTACAAGTCCAGCCTCAAGAAGCTCCTGAAGCCGGAACCCAACCGCCTACTGCACAGCTTCACAGTGACCGACATGGAGGACATCCTTGAGACGTACAAAAGCCTCAACTCAAAACGCACCATGCGACGTTCACTGTCTGCCTTCTTCAACTGGGCAGTGCGACATCACTACACCCTAGAGAATCCCTGCGAACGACTCGACAAGATCCCTCGTGACATGAGCGAGATTGGGGTGCTCACGCTCGAAGAATGCAAACGATTGCTCTGCGCTGCCATGCATCTCCACGAAGGGGCTGCTGCGGCAACCGTAGCGCTCGGGTTGTTCGCTGGACTCCGCCCCAGTGAAATCCGGGATCTGAAACCGTGCGACATCGGCAAGGGCAAGATTCGGGTGTCGGGCGGAAAGCTGCGCCGCGCGCTCAAGCGCTCAGTGCCGATCCCGCCGGTGCTGAAGGTCTGGCTGGAGAAATTCCCGTTCAAGGGCCTGCCTCCCGGCTGGGACGGCAAGCTCAAGATCCTAAAGAAGGCCACCGGCGCACAGAATTGGACGCAGGATGTGATCCGCCACACCTCGATCAGCTTCCAAGCGGAACGAGACCAAGACGAGGCGTTTACAGCCCTCAAGAACGGCACATCGAAGGAGATGATGGACGCCCACTATCGGCAGGTGGTTGACGACGAGGATGTCGTCAGCGCGTTCTGGGATCTGCTCCCAGATCGAGTCGAAGGCACGGAGTTGAAGTCGGCTCTGCCGACCCCGCAACGGTTCGACTATCCCTCCAAGGCCAAACTCAAGCACCTAGTCTGGAAGAAGCCCCTCACCCACATCGCCGCCGATCTCGGCGTCAGCGACGTGGCTCTCAAAAAGCACTGCACGAAACTCGGCATCGAGCTGCCGGGGCGCGGCTTCTGGCAGAAGGCTGCGGCCAAGAAGAAGTAGCCCGCCAAACCCGTTCAAGATCCACCGGGTAATCCCGCGGACTGCCTCGAACTCCTGCCGAGCCGGGCGATCACCACCCTGCTCGCGGGTCTGTCAGCATCCGGTAATCCTCGGGCACCACTGGCTGAAATCTGGCGTGCCACGGACAAATGCCGTGGCACGCCTATTTCATTTCCGGCACACCAGCTTCACTGCTCCTCGTCCGAGCAGTCAGGGCGTTGGAACAACGACACTGGAGTATGGAATGGATCCATAGTCTTGCGTAATGGAATCAAGACGAACGGGCACCTGGCCCCTGGTCCTTGCACGAGACATCGACAGCCGTCATATGACAGCTGATCATCGACGTCCAGATCTGCAACGATTAGAGCCACGTTCCTCAGGTTCTCCTGGGAGAACACCACATGGAGGATATCGTGCCGCTGCAGTTGCCGCAGACCCGATCCGCAATACTTCTCCGGTTGGTTGTATATGCTTTCCAGCACCTCGCACGGCCCTTCAAACATTTCCACCGGCAGCGGGTCGAACGGAGCGGAGTAGTCCTTCCATTCAACATCCTCCTGCCGCAATCCGGGCGAAACGCCATCAATGCGATAGAGGACTTCAACCACCCCATCTTTGGCAGATCCCTGTTTCCCAGGAATCACAACGCGTTGCTCTGCGACCTCGTGGCTTTGCACGCTTCCGCCGTCAGAGCAGTTGTCAACGGGTTCGGCAACGACTCCTTCAGAGCCGCTCGTCTTCACGGCACCAGCATTGGCGTCGTGATCATTGGCGCTTTGATGAGCGCCCTCTTTGGTGACGCTTTTTGAAGCGTCAGCTTTGTCTTTCATTTCTATTTGATTTTTGGTTTCACTGATTTGAATACACAATTGTCTATTGGTGGGAGTCGCCGGATCCGTTAGAACCGTGATCCCAGTCATGCCGCACGAGAGCCTCGTGTCGGCCAACAGCAGCCACCTTCGGACGGGGACCACCTCGTCCACCGTCTCCGGGGCTCAAATGGGCACGCTGCTCCGACGAACGGACATCAACGCGCCTCGCTGATCACTTCAGGATCAAATTTCGGTCTCAAATCGACCGATTCACATAGTGCCATTCAGGCCTCTCCCGTCGAACGGGTCAAAAGGATCAGCCTCGGGCCCACGACTCCCGGATAAACGAAAGTGGGATGGCGAACGCCGGCACAGTATTACCGGCGGCTCCCAGATGGGAGTCTTTAAGTGCGGCTCCCGGACGGGACCCGTCTGCTGCACGCCCTTCTGAAGCGGGCGATAATGTCGATGTGCTGTGCACCTTGGATTTCAGTTTTGTCAGGCCTTTCCAGACCCAACAGCGGATACGAAATCACATTTCCCCGCGAGGTCCAGAAAAAATCGTGGCCAACCCCGCACGGTCGCCAAGGGCTTCGCACGGACCGGGGTTAAGAAGCAGGTCGTCGGTCAGATCACCCGGGACGCAGTGGTCCGTCTCAAGTTCCAAGAGGGCCTGACGCTGACACAGGTCGCCAAGCGCCTAGGCCTGGAAGCGACATCATTCGAGGCCCGGAAAGACGCCCCATTTGTCATTTGCCAAGATCCCCCGGATCCAGCCTTTTGCGCTGTACCTTGCCACCGTCCCAGGCGACAATACGGGCATGAAAAAGATCTCGATCTTCCCCGACTCCATCCACTGGGAGGAGGTAGGCAATCTAGCCTTCATCGCTCGCGGCTTCGTGGACCTCTTCGAGCGATTCGACACGAATCCTCCACGCACCCTTCCGATCTTCGAGTCCGCGATCAGCTTTGCCGAGGCAAGGGCGGAGATAGGAAACAATCCACTTCCAGAGCATGATCCTAGTTTGCCTGAGGAACTGTTTGACGAGGCAAGGCTCGAACACGTTCGCACCTGCGTAGATGCCAACTACTCCAATGCCCGGGAGATGCTCATTGAGGCAGCGATACCGCCTATGGAAGCGGGTTTCGGCGAGGAAGCCATCACCTACTTCGTGGTAGCAGAGACTGTCTATAATGCGTTCCACGCAGCCCTGGAAGGGCATGAGGCACACTCGGCGGCTGCCTGAGCGACACGCTCAATTCAGGGACGATTCCGCTGTACCTCCGGCGCAGGCCAGGCCAGAATCGGAGGCAATGAGCACAACCTCCGAATCCCCTGCCACCAAGCGCTGGCCCAAGGTAGCCAGTCTCGCCCGGATAGCACGCCAGCTCCTCCCCCTCTGGCAGGCACGCAACGTTAGATCTCCTCACCTGATCCCCCTGCTCGAAGCTGCCATCACGGTCACCGAGGCCCGGGCCGAGATCGGCGACGGTGAACTGCCCGACTACGATCCCGAGCTCCCGGTCCAGCTCATCGACGAGAACGAGCTGGAGGCGTTGGGCAGGTGCGTGGATGCGATTTACCAGGCGGGGAAAAATTTGATGGCCGATGCGTTCTGCTTCGCGGAAGCGGAGGACGATTTCAGCCGTGAAGCTGTGGCCTACGCGACGGTGAGCGAGGCGGTGTGGAAGGCCTTCAGGGCGGCGTTTGGCGAAGCTGATCAGTCCTGATTCACAAGCGCTATTCTCGCCTGCGGGCGAAGACGCAGATCACCACTGAGAACGTGGCGAGTAGGGCGGACGAGGCTTCAGGCACCGCGTTTAGTTCAGTGATGGCAATCCACAAATTCTCAGTGGACTGGGACTGAGCTGTTGACGTGGCGCCTATCCGGGGATCTTCAAACTCAGAAAGATTCGGCAATACCATCGGCAACTCGGTCGAAGAAAAGATCGACTCGTCGTAGTCGTGAAGGACGATCTGCAGCGGCGTGTAGTCCGCTAGGCTGATCCCGCCCAGGACAATATCGGGATCCAATAGGAGCTGAAAGTCGTCCCGACCGTATGTTCCGTTGCGGATCACGATGAGATCAGCCACGGAAGAAAACTCTGCCGTCTCGACCCGGAACCAAGCCGTTTCATAGACGTAGTGAGCCCACGTGGGATAGCTTACTGTCCCAGTCTGGGGGACTTGGTAGCTGAAACCGCCTGTCACAACAGCCCCTGCCGAAATCGTGCCGAAGTCCGAGGTGAAGGTTCCCGTGAAGCTGTAAGAAACCAGCACCCCTTGGCTCGTTGACACGCAGGCCAGAAGCAGGAGTAGTCCGACAAACCCTTTCGATCTCGACGCCTTGCTCATGATCTAGGTGATGTGCTCCTGCCCACTACGATCATCTTGCCTCAGCGATGAAGAACGCCCTCTTCACCGGCCCCCCAACCGGATCGTCCGGGAGCTCCACGTTCCCGCTGAAGGTCGTTCCGTCGCCGGGGATGGTCCCCAGCTCGTTCCACGGCCCGGTCAGATCCGGCGACCAAAGCACCCGCAAGTCGGCGAGCGGTAGCGGCCCGTTCTTCACCCCGACGTTGAGATTCACCCACTTAAAGCCTGTGTCGTCCTCCACGGTGATGCCGTTGGTCGAAAGCGTCGCGCCTGCGGGATAGGCGACCTTCATCGTCATCATCAGGGGGGCGGACATTTCGTTCCATGAACAGCTCGTGCAGGTGGATGGGCCAAACACGCTCTTGGAAGAGAATCCGGCACCGCTTCCCGGGGTTGAGCGCCCTTTCCAATCAAAGATGCCCGCAGTGCTTGGCGGACCATCGTGGGTGTTGGTGAGTGCCACCCAGTAGTCCTTGCCCGGCTGCAACGACAGGCTCAGGCCACTGAAGGTCACATACTCCGTCCCGTTGGGGAAGGTCCCAAGCGATGTCGACCATCCATCGAATAGAACGGCAATCTGAGCTCCATCGGGACGGTCCGCGCTCCCTTCAAAGATTGAGAACCTGCACAGACCATGACGCGCCACTGAAAGACGCGCTGTGACCTCGTTCAGTACCACGCTGAAGCCCCCCGTCGTGAAGTGTTGACCGGCCCTATCGCCGGGACTGTCGGTGCCGGAGTTGAACTCTTCCCCCGTCTGGGGTGAGCCAATGCTATCGAAGAGCACGAGTGGTGTCGCGAAGCATGGCAGGATCAGAGCTGCCGCTGCGGCAATGCCGGGAAGGAGGCGGGAGGTCATCGCTTTCTGGGGGCTGTGGACGACAGCCACGAGCCCAATCAGGAGCGGCGATTCCCACCGTGAAAGTGCTCCGCTGTCAGAGCAATATCACGATTCGAAACGGCTAAGGTCAAGCTCCGATGCCGGAGCAACCGTCCCCACGCAATCTCGTCGGTCCCCGGGTCCGAACGCTACGGGTGCAGGCCGGGCTATCGCAGGAGACCCTCGCGGCGAAACTTCAGCTCGCCGGCTGGGATCTCAGCCGGGGCGGACTGTCCAAGGTCGAGGCCCGGCTGCGCCGCGTGTCGGACGCCGAACTCTGGATTCTCAAAGGCGTGCTCGGCTGCGAGATCGGCGACCTGTTCCCGGGGAGGGTGCAGAAGCTCGAGCTGGGGCAGGTGCTGGAGAGGTGATTTGGGGTGGTGATCCAGAGTTCACGACCGAGTCGCAGCAGCTGGGACCATTCCCTCGGACTGGCGAAAATCCCCCATCTTTGTAGCGGCACTTCTCCGACCCGGGAGGTAGGATCCACCCCCTCATGCTCCCCGTCCAGACGCTCACCTTCGACCTCCGCACCCGCACCGCCGACTTCGGCACGGCGCTGCGCCGGCTCGACCGTGCGCTGCCCAGACGGAGGCGCGAGGAGGCGGTGCTTTCCCACGATGGCGAAATGCTCCACATCGAGCTTGGCGGTGGCACCCTCACCGTCCCGGCGGAGGGAACCTGCGACGCCCAAGTCCGCGTATCCGCTGCGGCGCTGCTCCGCTTCCCCCGGGTGCTGCCGCGCGACCCGGTGCTGCACCTGCGCGCCCTCGACTACCGCCTGGGGCTTGGACCCTGCTCGCTCCCCTGCTCAATCCAGCCGGCGTGGAGCAAAGTCGTCGATCTGCCAGCCGGGACAAGCACCGAGGATGCCCTGCGCGCGCTGATAGTGGAGGATGCCGAGGATCTCGTCGCCTCGGGACTGGCACCCTTCATCCTGGCTCACCAACGGACGCTGATCAAGGTCATCGCGGAAGACCTGGCTGAACAGGGTTTGCTGGATTTCGACGGTCACGGGAGTGGATCGGAGAGGTGGTGAGACCCTGCTACCCTCCGAAGAAAATCACCGCGCTTTCGAATGTTCCGGTGCCCTCAGGGGAAGCTGAAGACATGCTCCCGCACCAACTCCCACCGCATAGCAGAGCAGATCGCTCCACAGGAACCCGTGGCCGAGCACAAGCGCGCCGATCCGGGTGTCCCTCACCGCGTTGATCCACCCGGCCTGGTAGAGTTGGCTGAACTCGACGGCGAAGGACAGAGCCAGCGCCATCACCGCGATCTTCCTTGTCGTCATCCCCGGGAAAACAAAAGCGATTACCAGGAACAAGGTCAGCGCCCACAGCGTGTCGCCGGCGTAGGTGGCGATGAAGGCGGGCAGGTGGACGGCAAGGGACGACCGCGAGGCGAGCCCGGCGGCGATGGTGAGTCCGATCAGGGCCGCGTATCGCAGTAGGCTTCGTCGATGGGCTTCTTCCGGGTTCATCTCAATGGCGAGAGTCTCGCAGGAAGCTCGGCAGCCGG
Source organism: Verrucomicrobiaceae bacterium E54 (assembly GCA_022548915.1). Taxonomy (GTDB): domain Bacteria; phylum Verrucomicrobiota; class Verrucomicrobiia; order Verrucomicrobiales; family Akkermansiaceae; genus Haloferula. Next base: position 198,693 of record JAKZES010000003.1, on the reverse strand, counting down.
TATGTGGGCGGCATGAAATCACGGTGAAGTCTCGTCCCGCAAACGTTACCGATCAGTGACACTTCCGGCACCTTCACTCTCCCTCGCCCGACCACTCATGCCACCCCTTCATCCCGAGCACCCCGGCGACTTCATCGACCAGGCCATACCATGCACCCGGCTTGAGTCCGTCCCCGGCATCACCCTCGTCCAGTCGAACCCGGACCAACTCCTCGAGCTTGCTGGCCAGCGGGAGGTTGCCGGTTGATTGGTAGAGACGGGCGAAATCCGTGGCACCCCGGGTGAGACGGTCGATGAAGACCGCCATCGCGCCGTTCAAGGCATCGACACGCTTCAGCATTGCAGCGGGAAGAACCTCGCGCTTCCCCTTCGCGAGGGTCATCGAGGCGGCGTTGTGCGCCTGAAGGGTCAGGGCGCAGAACTGAGCCTCGCGCAATGCCTCCACTTCCGCGAGTTGGCGTTCGATGGCCATGTCCGTCGGCAGGCGGAGCAATCGGTCGAGGGTGTTGTTGACCGTCTCCCGGATCATCGCGAGATACTTCCCCTCGTCGTAGTTCCCCTTGCGGACGATCCGGCGGATCTCACCGTGCATCGACTCGACCGCCGCGTCGATTCCTTCCCTGGTGACCACAAACAGACGGCGACAATCCGCCTCCCGGGCCCCCGACTCCAGCAGGATGTGCCAGGCCTCGTGCGCCAACGCGTGATGCTTGAGCATCACCGCCGGAAGCTGGCTCTGGATCGCGACCTTGTGATGATCGAGACCGTGGTCCCAAGCGAACTCCACCGATGAATGAAGCGTTCCTTCCAACTTCTCCTCAACCACCCTCACCGGCACCCCGGATTCCTCTTCGGCCCTCTTCCGCAGCTCCTCAGCCACCTGTCGCGCCTCCTCCGCGCGGTCGTTGCCGACGATGTTGGTCAGCTTGAGGAAGGTGTCGCGGGCAGCCTCCAGCATCCGCCCGAGCCGAGGGTCGGACAGTTCGCACTTGGCGAACATCGCCCGCAACGCTGCCAGCGCCTCAGGAACGGCCTCACGCCCGAGGAAGACCATCGAGCGCCCGTAGTGGGCGTTGGCGAAGCCGGGGTCGATGCCGAGCACCCGGTCGAACTCCTCCAGCGCCTCCCGGTCGAGTCCGGCCTCCAGCAGCGCCCCGGCCAGGCTGTTGCCCGCGACGGGGTTGTCGGGCTCCAGCTCGCAGGCCCGCTCGAAAAGCCGACGAGCCTCCTCGCCGCGATCCTCCATGCGGGCGTAGCGGTTGCCCAGGATGACCAGCGCCTCGGCGTCGGTGGGGTCGACCTTCAGCACGTCGAGCAGGGCGTCCTCCGCCTCCTCGCCCCGACCGAGCTCGTTGAGCGCCATCGCCAGGTTCCGTCGGGCGTCGTGGCGTCCGGGGTCGAGTTCGAGCACCCGGCCAAGGATACCCACGGCCTTGGACAGCTCGCCCTTGCGGGCACGCTCGACCGCTCGGCTCATCAGCCGCTCGGCCTCGGCGGTATTCTCGTCGGGAGCCTCCGGCCAGGTCAGCGTGACCATGCCGTCCTCCAACCGGACCGCCGCTCCGTCCGCCACCCGGCCCAGCAGCCGGCGCAGTTCGGCCTCCGCCGCCTCGCCGTCCGGATGTCCGAGTGCTTCCAGCGCCTCCTTGTCCGCAGGGCCGAGGGGCACTCCAGCGGCGGTCTTGCGCAGGTCGTCGAGGTGGAAGGAGATCGTCACGCGCGGAGTGTGGCGGGCGACGCCGGGGGTGTCACCGCGATTTCCCCGAGAGCAGAAGCCCGACACCCTACTCCGGCGGCGGGGCGTCATAGGGTAGGCCAAAATAGCGCATGATGTCGCCCGACCGCTGGTAGATGTCCATCTCGCTCATCCCGGCCTTCTCCATCATGAGATTCATCGGCCCGAAGTTCCGCTGGATGAAGCGCAGCAGCTCCATGGGGTCGCACTGCACCGCTGCCTCCGGCTCACCCAGGCGCTTGAAGGCCTCCAGCGTCGGCATCAGGCAGAGCGTCATCATCTTGAGCGTCTCGGTCCGCAGGTCGCAGAAGAAAAACCAGTAGGGCCACACCTTGTGGAGGTGGGCGTAGAACTTCCGGATCTCGGGAATCGCGTAGATCTCCTCCGGCACGTCGTCCCAGCCCTCGACGAAGAACTGGAAGGTTCCCATCAGCTCGGCCAGCTCCGGGCCCTCGGGCAGCGCTTCGAGGCCGTAGTGCTTGAGGAAGTGCGCGAGCTTGCGCTGCCGCACCTGCTGCTCGCGAAAGACCACCACGATGCCCTGGTCGCTCTCCTCCATGACTCAGTTCATCGACGGGTCGAAGCCCCGGTTCTCGATCCGCATGCCGAGAAGCTCAAGCTGGCGGCGTGCCTTGTCCACGTCCGCCGACCCGGGCTTGTGCTTCGGCATCAGCTGGGAGAATCGTCCCTCGCCCTCGCCGTAGTCCAGCGCACCACCGTCACCGAAGCCGGCGAAGCCCCCCTGCTCATGGCGGACGATGGGGATCAGCCGGGTGGCGGCGTGGTCGGCATCCTCCAGCAACAGCGCCACCATTTCCCGGCGGTCGGGTGACTCGGACGGTGCGACGCTGGTGTCCAGGTGACCGGAGGCATCCGGAAGTCGCACCCACGACTCGACGATCATCACCAGCGCCCGTGCCCGACAGGCCACGGCAAAGAGACGCGCCACCTCGGCGAAGCGGTCCTTGGCCTCGTCGTCGGCCAGCTCGGTCGGCATGCAGAAAACGTAGCCCTCGTCGGTGTCGGCGATCACCGTCGGCAATACGGAGCCGACCGTGCGCATCATGTGCAGCGCGTAGTCCTGTGCCTGGGCGGCCAGCTTTTCCAGCCGTTCCGGGTCGTCCTGTTGTCGCTTCCGCTTCACGGGCGCGACGCTACCCGCCACCCTGAGCACATGGCCAGAGAATCCACCGGTGCTTGCGTCGGCTTCCCGCGACCGCCAGCCTTGCCCGGCGCCCGGAAGCGCTGAAGCCGCATGCCTTTCTCCCCCGAAGTCCAGCAACTCATCGAGCAGGTCGAGACCACCTCGGGCCGCCCGGTGCACGCCTCCGAGGAGCCGGGGATGCAGTTGCGGGCCACGGTGGTCCCGGCGCGAGGCGAGGCACCCGCCCACCTGATCCGCTTCAAGCCGGGGATCCGCAACCTCGACTATCTGGTCGCGAGCCAGCTCATGTTCCTGCGGCGACGACTGGCCCTGCCGCCGGGTGAACGCTGGGACCTCGCCGGAACCTCCGCCGAGCAGGACGTGGCGATCCAACAGCTTGGTCTCGATGTCTTTCCCGACGACTTCGCCCGCAACATGGTCGGGCAGGTCATCAACCAGCTCCGCAGCTTTCCGGTCGGCTTCCGGGTCGATGCAGCCATCCGCGAGGAGTTTCCCGGCCTCCGCCAGCAGCAGCACGGCGAGATCGTCGCCCAGCTCGCCGAGATGGAGAAGGCGCTCGCTCCTCAGTTCCGGGGAAAATTCCCGCGCGGCATCGTCGACGCGAACACCACGATGAATGCCGCCTTCGCGATCCACTGGGCCGGCGTCCACGACGAGCCGCGCTACGCCATCCCCTTCGATGCCCTTGGCTACCGCGACCGGGCCGAGGAGCTGATCTCCGCCCTCGAAGTGGTCGATGACGACCCTTCCACCGACCGGGACCTCGTCATCTGCTGGGCCGCCACCCTCGACCTTGGCGGCGCGTTCCACTTCCACACTGAACCGTCCACCGACTGATGGCCGAGCTTCCCCATGACATCCGCTTCGCGCTCGACGAGTTCGACCGCAACCAGCTCCCGCAGCAGCAACGGGCGTTGAAGGGCGAGGCGTTCCAGGAAGCGGTGCGCGAGTATTTCACCCGGCAGTTCGCTCCGCACGGGGGAGCCGCCCAGATTGCCATCAGCGAGGACCTCGTCATCCTGCAGTGGGTCGAGCAGGCGGAGCCGGTTCCACTCACCGAGCGTGCCGCCGACCAGCTCCGCGAGGGCGACACGGAGAAGGGCATCGCCATGCTCCGCGTCGCCCTGAAGCGCAACCCGGACGACCCGGACGCCCTCTTCAACCTCGGCATGGCGCTCGGGAACGGGGGGCAGACCGAGGAGGCGGTCCAACTGCTTGGAAAACTCACTGCTTCCCACCCCGACTATCCCGGCGGAAACATCGCCCTCGGGGTGGCCTGCGGACGAGCCGGTCGCTGGGACGAGGCCATCGCCGCCTTCCGCGTCGCGGTGGAGCGCGACGCTCAGGACGGCCTCGCCCGCAAGAACCTCGGCGCGGCCCTCGCCCAGAACGGGCGCGTCGAGGAGGGGCTCGAACACCTCAAGGCCGCCGTGGTCCTGCTCCAAGACGATCCCGAGGCGTGGCTCAACATCGCGATGGCCCTCGAACAGACCGGCGTGACCGACGAGGCCGAAACCGCCTACCGCCGGGTGATCTCGCTCGACAAGAGCGGCACGCTGGCCGGACGCGCCGAGCAACGGCTTACCCGGATCGCCTCCGACCGCTTCACCTCGGCAGAGCCCCCGGAACTCCGCGAGGAAGCCGTCGCCCATCTTGTCGAGGCCCTGAAGCGCTTCGCCACCATGACCGACGAGCAGGTCCGCGACCTCACCTTCGAGATCGCCATGCTCGGCTCCAAGGGCCTCTCCATTCGCAACCGCGAGCCGGTCCACACCCTGCGCAACCTTCCAGGGAAGTTCTCCGGACTGGAGCTGCTGTGCCTCGAATACGCCGGCTTCCAGCGCATCGACCCGTCCGTGGACATCGGCATCGACCTGTCGGCGGAGTATGCGGAGGCGAGGAGGCGGGCTGACACGAGATAGAATGCTCCCCAAGTCCGCCTCCAGAATCTCTTGCGGTCCTCAGCCATGTGCTCCGGGCTGAAGGCACTCCGTCAAAGTCTCAGATTCTAACTGTGGGTCAGCGTCTACTCTTCCATTTCCTCCCCGCCCCCCCCACGATGGCCCCTGAATTCGAGAAGCAGAATCACACCCGACCATATGGGACTGCCCCTGTAAGTGTCCCACCCAGCTTGCTAGGAAGGCCCCGATTAAGCATCCGCTCATGCCACGAACCGCACCCACGAACCCCTACAGCTTCGGCTTCACCGCCGCCTCCCTGCGCCCCGAGCTGGCAGGCGTCATGGCTGAGCTGTATTTTGAGCACGGGTCCTGGGAGCAGACGCGTGATGTGGTTCTGGAGACCAACGCGCTCCAGTGCCGATCCAGCGCGAGCAGCAACCGCCTCGAAAGGGAACTGCGGCCGCGGCTTGAGACTCTCACGCCCGAGGAACTGGCACTCCTCAATACCGGCACGCTGGAGAGCAGGGTTGCCCTGTCATGGCTGGCTGCGGTGAAACGCCACACCTTCCTGCATGATTTCGCATCCGAGCTGCTTCGCTCCAAACTCGACCTCCATGATGCCGTCCTCCGGGCGTCCGATTACGAATCGTTCGTCGAGGAGAAGGCGGTTCGTCACCCCGAAGTCGAAGCCCTCAGTGACACGACCCAGGGAAAGATCCAGCGCGTCGTCCTGCGGATGCTCCGAGAAGTGGGAATCCTCGTGAAGGGGCCGGAACTGGGGTCTCTGGCGCGTCCAATCGTGCCCCCCGAAGTGGAAGATGCCATCAGGGCCGACGATCCACGCTGGCTGGCTGCCTTCCTTGTCCCCGAAGCCCAAATCTGATCCATGTCGACGTCCCTATCCCCAAGCGAAATCTCCGAGAGGCTGTTCGATATTCTGAGCAGCACGCGCTTTCTCGACATGGAGGGCCTCGGCAACGAGGTGCCCATCTTCATTCAGCCGTATCCGGTCGCTGAAGAGGAACTCATGTCCTCACTTGTCAGGTCGCTGGTGGCGAGGATGAACAACGCGGGGATCTCGACCACTCATGTCGACCTCTTCGACCTGATCGTCGAACTGCTGAAAGCCTCCGGACGCCTCTCCCGGATCACCGAGAAGGAACCTTCGCTGACCCGCCAGAAGATGACGGAGCTGATGTCGAATCTCGCCGACCCCGGCAAGGTGGTGGTGCCGGCCTTGGCAAAGAAGATGGCGGAGCCTGGCGTGAGAATCACCATCCTGACGGGAGCCGGACACGTCTATCCCTTCCTCCGCACCCACCAGCTCCTGGAAGAGATCCAGGCGTCCATGATGCACCACCCCTTGGTCTTGTTCTTCCCGGGTGAATACACCCAGACCAAGGGCCTCGGCTCCCAGCTTCGCCTCTTCGGAACTCAGCCTGCCAAGGGCTACTACCGCGCCTTCAATCTCGATCAATACCGTCTTCACCAGTCATGAGAATCTCGGAACTATTCGTCAAACCGGTCGAACGCCCCATCGAAGGGGTCATCAAGGCTGACGACCAACGCCATCTCGAAACCGAGGTCGAGGAGTTCGTCATCACCCGCGAGATCGCCAAGGGGCTCTCCGAGTTCGTCGAGCGCTACCTTGATGAGCCCGGCACGAATGGCGTGTGGATCTCCGGTTTCTTCGGGTCAGGTAAGTCGCACCTGCTCAAGATCGTGTCCCTGTTGCTCGACCGCAACCCGCTCCCCAGCGGTCGACACCCATCGGAGATCATCCTGCCGAAGATCGAAGACGAGATCCTGCGGGGGGACCTTCAGCGGGCCTGCCAAGTGCCGGCTACGAGCGTCCTTTTCAATATCGACCAGAAGGCCGACCAAATCGGAGGTGATCCCGGCGCACCGATCCTGAGCGTGTTCCTGAAGGTGCTCAATGAACTCCGCGGCTACCATGGCAAGCAGGGCCACATCGCGCAGTTCGAGCACGGCTTGGCGAAGAAGGGGCAGCTCGACGGGTTCAAAGCGGCGTGGCAGAGCGCCACCGGCACTTCGTGGGAGGATGCACGGATCGATGTCGAATACCTGGAGAACGAGACCTTCGCGAAGGTGTATTCCGAGTTTGCGGGTGTCGCCGAGGACGAGGCGCTCCGCCTGTTCGACCGGTCCCGCGAGAGCTTTAAAGTCTCCATCGAGTCCTTTGCCCGGCAGGTGAAAGAATACATCGACTCTCAGGGCCCGGACTTCCGCCTAAATTTCTTCGTTGATGAGGTTGGACAGTTCATCGGTCAGGATTCGAAAATGATGCTCAATTTGCAGACGGTCGCTGAAAGCCTTTCAACCATCTGCGACGGACGCTCGTGGATCCTCGTGACTTCCCAAGGCGACCTCGAAACCGTCTTGGGTGAGTTGAAGAAGGAGCAAGGCGACGATTTTACCAAGATTCAGGCACGGTTCAAAACGCGGCCCAGCCTCACCAGCGCTGACGTGAAGGAGGTCATCCAGAAGCGCCTGCTGGCGAAGACGGAAGCCGAGCCGGAGAGCCTTACCACAATCTATGACAGGGAGAAGGAAAACCTCGTGACGCTCTACCGGTTCAGCGACGACTCGGTGCAATACAAGGGCTGGCGAGGAAGTGACGAATTCTGTGACCTCTACCCCTTTCATCCCTATCAGTTCGAGCTTTTTCAGCGAAGTATCGAGCAACTGTCCCGCCATAACATGTTTACCGGACGTCATACCTCGGTGGGCGAACGCTCGATGCTGGAAGTCTTCCAGAGCGTTGTGAAGGAGATGCGCTCCGAGTCTGTCGGTGGGCTCGCTACCTTCGACCGGATGTTCGAAGGGATCGCCTCGACACTCCGAGGCGACCTGTTGACGTCGGTCCACGCTGCCGCCAGAAACCTGGACAACCCGCTTGCCGTCCGCGGTCTCAAAGCCCTGTTTCTCTTGAAATGGGTAAGGGCTTTCAAGGCCACGCCGCGAAACGTCGCGATCCTCTTGATTGATCGGCCCGATGTAGACATCGCCGCCCACGAGAAGGTGGTCAAGGAGGCCCTCGAACTGCTGGCGCGCCAGTCTTACCTTCAGCGCAACAGCGACGTTTACGAATTCCTCACCGACACCGAAAAGGACATCGAGGTCGAGATCAAGAACACCGACATCGACGAGTCGGAAGTGACCAAGCTGCTCTCGGCCATCCTCTTCTCGGATGTCCTGCGGGACCCCAAGGTCCGCTACGAGGCCAATAGCCAGGACTACGCCTACGCGCGGAAGCTCGACGATCAGCTTGTCGGGAAGGATTCCGAAGTCGCTCTCAATATCATTACCCCGGAACACTCGAACCACGGGAACCAGACCGCCCTGGCCGCGCAATGCACCGGGAAGCCGGAACTGGTTTTCGTGCTGCCGCCCGACCTGCACCTGATGGACGAGGTCCGGCTTTTCCTGAAGACCCAGAAGTTCATCCAGCAGAACAGCGGTTCCGGCACCGACGAAGCACGGCGCTCGATCCTCAACGAGCGCGGTCGCCAGAACAGCACCCGCCGCACTGGCCTCAAGGAGCTGTGCTCGGACCTGTTCACGAAGGGGCCCGTCTTCCTGAACGGTTCGAAGCTGGAAAGCCTGAGCTACTCTGAGCCGCGAAACCGCTTCCACAAGGCCGCCCAGGAACTCATCGCGTTCGCCTTCCCCAACCTGCGGATGCTCAAGGGGAACTACGACGAGAACACCCTCTCCGCCGCCCTCCTCAGCGACGACGACCTGCTGACAAGCGGTCAGCAGCCGCTCTCGGAGGCGGAGCAGGAGATCCTGACCTACGTGCAGCGCAACCAGAACGAGGGCGAGCGCACCTCGGCCGAGGAAATGATCCGCCAGTTCGGCCGCCGGCCCTACGGATGGTATCCCATGGCCGTCGCGACGCTTCTCGGCCGCCTCTTCCGCATGGGCAAGGTCGAGTTGCGGACCACCGAACCCCTGGACGCCCGCGGAGCCCTCGAATGCCTCAAGAACTCGCGACAGCACGGTGCCCTTCGGGTCCGCCTGCAGGAACAGTTCGATTCCACCAAGATCAACGCCCTGAAACGCTTCCACCAAGAGTTCTTCGACCGCCCCAACGGGGGGACCGATGCCCGCTCTGTCGGCCAGCTTACCGCCGAGGCATTTTCTGGGGAGAAGCGGGATCTCGGCGTCTTGCTGGACCAGACCACTCGCTATTCCTTCCTCGGGAAGCTCCAGCCTGCCGCCGACAGGATCGGCCAGTTGGCGGACAAGGATTACGCCTACTTCCTCAATCACCTGGGGGACTTCGAGGACGAGCTGCTCGACGCGAAGGAGGACTACCTCGATCCAATCAAGTCCTTTATGCACGGCGCCCAGCGCGTCGCCTACGATGAGGTCATTGCGTTCCTCAAGGAGGAAGAGGCGAACTTCCCGGATCTTCCCCAGGAGGAGGTTCAGCCTCTTCGTGATCTGGCGGCTGCGGAAGCGCCGTATCGTGGAAACGGGATCCCCGCCGCCAAGACCGCTGTGACGACATTACGCCAGCGGATCGACGAGTTGCTTTCCGCCGAGCGTGCCGCCGCCACCTCGGCGCTCGATGATCACGAGCAGCGGATCCGGGCCTTGGACGACTTCACCAAGCTCGATGCCTCGGACCAAGCCGAGGTTCTCGCGAAGACCACGGAGGCCCGCAGCGCCATCGCCTCAGCCCGATTCCTGACCGCCATCCGCGACAGACTGAACCGCTATCGTGACCAGGACTACCCGGCCCAGCTGGAACTCGCCGCCCGCCTCGCGACTCCCGCCGAACCTCAGAAGCCCGGCGACCCCACTCCTCCTCCAACTCCGGCTGCCACCTACGTTCCAGCCAGTTCGCTCCGGGCGGACTGCAACCTGCCCTACATCGGCACCGAGGCCGAACTCGACGCATGGCTGGCAGCGCTGAAAGCGGCTGCGCTCGAAGAAATTGCGAAAGGACATCGAATCAGCCTTTGAAGATGTTCCAGGTCCATCCAGAACACCTTGCCAAGCTGAAGGAGTACTTTCCGAAGGCGCCTACTCAGCTGGCGGTGGGAGATAGCCCGCGGAGCTACTGTCAACGTCTCGAGGACATCACAGATGCCACGCTCGTCTGGCCGAAAGAAATCACTGACGACGCCCTTTCTCGGGACGGTCTGGGGAAATTGTGCAGGAAGCCTTCGACAGATGACCTTGTTTGCTATGCCGCAACGATGGCTTGGGGGGGACGGGGAGTGGATTCCCCGAATTACCGAATGAGTTTGGAGGGAAAGTCCTTCGCTGCACTCAAAGGAGCGATTTCGAGCCTCCGAAGCTCGACGAGTTCACGTCAGGCGGCTTTCGAAGACTTCCAATCTGCTGCATGGAACATCAAAGGGCTCAAGGTCTCATTTTATACCAAGCTCTTATTCTTCCTTCGCAGGAATAGAAAAGGAGACAAGCCAGCCTACATTCTTGACCAATTCACCGCCAAGAGTGCCTATCTTCTGTTTCCCGACAATCGCCCGGAAAAGTTCCTTACCACTGGAGGGTTCCCTCGTCCCGATCTTCATTCGGAGGATTACGAGTGGTTTTGCCAGGCTTTGGAGGATCTGGGCAAGCAACTCAAGTGGACGGGCGAGCAGGTCGAGATGGCCTTGTTCGATGGCAGGGGGGGAGACTGGAGGAATTACATCCAGTCGTTTTTCCTTGCCCGATCAAACCGTCGTCGAGCTCCTAAAAAGCGGACGAATGCAGTGCCCGCTGCCAAGGGGGCCAAGCACGGGCTCGCGACGACGGTTGCTGCCGAACACATCCGCTCTTACGCGGGCGGGCTGGAGCTTCCGACTCCCAACGCTTCCGTGAATGCCAGCGCAAAGGTCAACTGTGGAAACCTGAACGAACTCAATTGGCACTACGTCGTAGTCGGCGACGAGGTTCGGGCCGCTGTGTTCATCCCTTCGGGCCAAATTCGGCGCTACAATGCGCTCCGAAAGCGGCTCGGAATCACAGGCCACAACTTTGGAGGGGGGATTGTGGGCACGGGCTCCAAAGGCGGCAAATCCTGCACGCTATCCATCAGCACTCAAGGAGGCTATACCACCGACCCGTCCGCGTGGCCCGGGATCGCGAATCTTGCCGTTAGGCGTATGCACGATCTCTTCACCACCGTCGCTGAAATCATCTGAACCAATCTGCTGCTCCCGAATGAACACCTCCTCCCTCAAGTCTTTTGCCCCGGAAGTCCGCACCCAGCTCATGGAGGCGGTGGACCGCAAGCTCGATTACGTCCTCACCGCCGACACCCCGGACCTCCGGGAGATGGGACTCCAGGTCGCTGCCCTGCGCCGGGAGGCGGAAAAGAACCGCAAGGCCCTCATCGAACGCGTCGCCTACACCTGGTTCAACCGCCTCGCCGCGCTGCGCTTTCTCGATGCCCGGGGCTGGCATCCCTTCAAGGCCCGCGTCCTCACCCCGGCCACGCGGGACGAGACTCAGCCGGAAATCCTCAAGCTCCTCCGCTCAGGCTCCCTGCCTGAGGAACTCCGCCCTCACACCGACCTCCAGCGCCTCAATGACCTGCTCGACGGTCGCCTCCCCACCGCCATTGCCGGGGCCGATCCCCAGGGCGAGGCCTACCGCGGCCTCATCCTCGCCGCCTGCCGCTGCTACCACGCGCTGATGCCCTTCCTCTTCGAGGCCATCGACGACGAAACCGAGCTGCTCCTGCCCGACGACCTGCTCACCGCCACCTCCGTCGCGGAGGGCTTCCGCACCGAGATCATCGACGACGACTGCGCCGAGGTCGAGATCCTCGGCTGGCTCTACCAGTTCTACATCTCCGAGAAAAAGGACGCCGTCATGGCCCGCAAGAAGGCCGTGCCCAGCGAGGACATCCCCGCCGTCACCCAGCTCTTCACCCCGCACTGGATCGTCCGCTACCTCGTCGAGAACTCCCTCGGCCGCCTCTGGCTGCGCTCCCGCCCGAACTCCCGGCTCAAGGAGCACATGCCCTACTACGTCGAGGATCCCGACTCGTCCTCCGAAGCCTCGGCGAAGGGGGAGGGACAAACGCCCGCCGACAGCCTCACCGTCGCCACGCCCGAGGAAATCAAGCTCCTCGACCCCGCCTGCGGCTCCGGCCACATGCTCACCTACGCCTTCGACCTGCTGGTGAAAATCTACGAGGAGGAAGGCCACGCCCCTAGCGAGATCCCGGAAAAGATCCTCACCCACAACCTCTTCGGCCTGGAAATCTGCCCCCGTGCCGCCCAGCTCGCCCAGTTCGCTCTTGTCTGCAAGGCCCGCGAACAATCCCGCACTGCCTTCCGCCGTCCCGTCCAGCCGCAGATCATGTGCCTGCGAGACGTCGCCCTCACTCCGGACGAAGTGAAGGGCTTCACCGACGCCACCGGCATCAAATTCAGCCATGACGAACTCGCCCAGATCCACCAGTTCCGGGAGAACACCGAGACCTTCGGCTCGCTCATCCAGCCTGTGCTCGATGGGAAACAACTCATCGCCCTCAAGGGGAAGATCGCTGAGCAGCCACCCGCCGGTGACCTCCTCGTGCAAAACACGCATCGCAAGCTGCGCCTCGTCGCCGATCAGGCAGAGATGCTCAGTCAACGGTATCAGATAGTGGTGGCGAATCCGCCGTATCTCGGAGGAAGGCAAATGTCTGAAGCACTCAAGAGTTTCGCCAAGGAATTCTATCCAGGATCAAAAGCTGATCTGTTCTCCATGTTCATCGACCGCGGATTCTCTCTCGCTGCTGAACACGGTTACAATGCGATGATTACAATGCAGAGCTGGATGTTTCTTTCCAGCTTCGAATTGATTCGGAAATCCATTGTCATGAGAAAGCGGATGCTGACGATGGCGCACTTGGGCTCACGAGCTTTCGACTCCATCGCCGGAGAAGTTGTTCAAGCCACAGCATTTGTAGTCCAAAATGACCCTCCCGGAAAATCACTTGCTACATACTTCCGCCTCGTGGAAGGGGCATCCGAGGAGCAGAAATCAGAAGCATTCAAAAAGGCAATTTCCAAGAAGGGATCAGCTATCAGTTACTCAGTCTCGTCTTCAGCATTCGCTTCAATACCCGGAAGCCCTGTGGCCTATTGGGCACCCGAAGCTATGTTAGATTCGTTCAAGACTGGGACATCACTAAAAGATGTTTCGAAGCCGTTGCAAGGAGCAACAACTTCAGACAATGCTCGGTTCCTTCGGCAATGGCATGAGGTTGGATTCCCTCAAATTGGATTCGCTTGTGACAGTCGGCAGGCTGCCAAAGGCAGTGGTTTAAAGTGGTTTCCCTACAACAAAGGTGGTGAGTATCGCAAATGGTATGGCAATCAAGAATTTGTGATCAACTACTTGAACGATGGAGAGGAAATAAAGGCCTTCCACGATGAGCTAAACAAAACAAGCCCTGGGGGCAGACTGAAGAATCAGCAGTGCTATTTCAAGAAATGCATCTCGTGGTCCAAAATTGGAGCCGGTGACTTCGCTATCCGATTTTTCCCCACAGGTTTCATCTTCGACGTGGCTGGGTCGGCTCTGTTTCCGACAACTGACAAAGAAATCTCGAAACTCGGTAGTCTCTTGAATTCCTGCGTTTCACGACTCGGCTTACAGCTATTGTCCCCAACTCTCAATTTTGAAGCAGAGCACCTATGTGCATTACCGGTGCTTCAACTTGCTTCGAAAAATGAATGTTTTGACGAGTTGGTAGATCTCGCCCGTGCCGACTGGGACAACTTCGAAACCAGTTGGGACTTCCGCGACCTGCCGCTGCTGCGCTCCGGAGATTGGGAAGTCGAGCCCGGCCAGCCCGGCGGCCCGTGGAAGGGCCGCACCCTCGCTGAGTCGTGGGCCAACTACGTCGCCTACTGCACCGCCGCCATCCGGCGCATGCAGGAGCTGGAGACCGAAAACAACCGCCTCTGGATCGACGCCTACGGCCTGCAGGACGAGCTGACACCCGAAGTCCCCGAGGACGAGATCACCCTCGCCCGCGCCGACTCCAAAAAGGACATGGCCGCCTTCCTCTCCTACGCCGTCGGCTGCATGATGGGCCGCTACAGCCTCGACCACCCCGGCCTCATCCTCGCCGACGCCGGCGACACGGTGGAGAACTACCTCGCCAAGACCTGGCAGCGCACTGAGCCACTCGATGAGAAGCGTGCGATCCAAGATCCCGAGTCCGTGGTGCTCATCCCGGATGCACAATGCTCTTGCTTTGCCTGCGACAAAGTTGGCCCGACGGAAGAGGCCCGCTTCATCCTCGCGGATCTCTACGACCGGGAGGAAGGCGAGATCAAAGGGCGCCCGATGATCTATTGCGAATCATGCGCCACGGAGAACGCAGACCGGATCGTTCTCAACCGTCCCCTGACACAATTTTCTGTGCAAGATGGCCTCACTCAGGAGTGGGCAGAACCTGAGACACTCGGGGCGTTCCTTGATCTGGCCAAATGCTTCGCCCACCGCATTCCTCGATCTCGGGATGAAATCACATTTCCTCCCGACGACGACGCCATCGTCCCGCTCCTCGACGGCGAGTGGTTCACCGACGACATCGTCGCCCGGACAAGAGAACTCCTCCGCGTCACCTTCGGCGACGACACCCTGGAGGAGAACCTCCGCTTCATCGAGGACGCGCTCGGCAAGGACCTGCGGAAGTACTTCCTCACCGACTTTTACAAGGACCACCTCCAGACCTACAAGAAGCGCCCGATCTACTGGCTGTTCCAGAGCCCGAAGAAGGGCTTCGGCGCTCTCGTCTACCTCCACCGCTACACCAGGGACACCGTCAACACCCTGCTCAACGACTACCTCCGCGACTTCCTCAAGAAGCTGGAATCGCGGATCGAGCACCTGGAGCACGTCCAGGACACGGCCAGCAGCGCCCGCGAGAAGAATGCGGCGGCCAAGGAGGAAGCCAAGCTCAAGAAGACCCTCAAGGAATGCCGCGAATGGGAACGCGACGTCCTCCTTCCGCTCGCCCAGCAACGCCTCGAAATCGACCTCGATGACGGCGTGAAGGCGAACTACCCGAAATTCGGCAAAGCCTTGGCTTCGGTCCCGGGGATGAAGAGCGAAGATTGAACCGATGATCACTCCAGCAGACTACACGGACGATCTTGCCACTGCAGAGGAGTTTCTCGCGCACCTCCGCCCCTCAGGGGCACATTGGCGGACGTTCGTGCGAGGCAAGTTGCGTTGGGTCTTCCGTGGACAGCGTGATGCTAGCTGGAGGCTATTGCCGTCGGCTTGGCGCACCGACTGCACGACCCGTGAGGAGATTCGACTTCTCAGCAACGCCACCTACGGCGTGGATACCCTCGGCTCCATGAGCTGCATGCTCGATTGCTGCTCGCTAACCGTGCCAGAAGCAGTGGCTGATGTTCATCGTCAATCCAACAATGAGCTAGGCATGCTTCAGGAGTTCATTGTGCACTCAAACTACGCGGGACTTCCTTTTCCCCATTCGTCGGTCGACATCCGAGTTCAAGATTTTGGTTGGGCAGCCTCATTCTCGGAGCACATCGAAGACTCTTATCCAGGATTTGAACATCGCAGGAGCAAGATCTTCGATCAGGTTCTTCAAACTCAGGCGATCGAAATCCCGGAAGAAGTATACCGCGAGATCCCGAAGGAAGAGCATCATCACTTTCGCGCCTTGGAAAGGAGCTGGCCGAGCGTCGCCAACTTCACGATGCGGAACTCGGTCGCCGCCCTGGCGCAGCACCACGGAGTACCAACCAGGCTGCTCGACTGGAGCCACGACTCCCGGAAAGCAGCGTTCTTCGCAGGCTCCGGGCTGGGCGAGGACGCATTGGGTGAGGATAAGAAGATCGCAGTGTTCGCGGTAAACCCCTTCATGCTCCGGAATCACACGTTGTCCGAGTCGGAGCTGGGAGAAGGAGAAGACGACAGGGAAGCGGCCGAAGTCCTCCTCTCGTCGCATTCCTTGTTTGTCGAGAAAACCGACACCACCTCGTATCTCGCAGCCCAAGAGGGTTTGTTCACTTGTCCCGAGTACGCGGATCTATTTCGCATCCTCACGGGTGAATACCCCACGATTGATCTCGGCTTAGAGAAGATGGCGACCTGGCGGGCCAAGCATTCCGAGGCTGGCGACCATGCACCCAATATCAGGGACTACATTCGGAGAGTCACATTGCCCTATTCGGAGGTCGATCAGTTGATGGAGTTGCTCGACGACGAACGGATCATGCTCACCACCCTCATGCCGAACCTAGATCGATTCAAACAATGCATGCTGGAGAGATCCAGGCGGAAGCAGCGCATCGCTTCCCGGCAAGCCACCTAAAAACGTTCCCCGCCTGATCCATGTCACCACAAATTCAGATCGCCATCACAGAGGCTCTCGACGTCGATGATGTCGGGTATATCCGCTTTCCGAAGATCGGCAGGGGCGCGGCATGATCCCGGGATTCAACAGGAAGCAATGAACTGATGATCACTGGCACACTCACTTCCACGCTTCGACCCATTCGGATTGGGTTCGTGATCCCGCCTTGGGATCGCCAAGCGGCGCTGGAGGCAATGCAGATCAGCAGCTTCCTGTGGGGTGGAACCTACAATCCGATCATTCCGTTCCACCGGCGACTCGACCGCAAAAACCGTTTCTTCATGGGAGCGAAGAACGCCCGTGAGGTTTTTGACGGATACCTACAGGCATACGATCCGGACTTCGTTGTTCGGCTCGGTTCAACGAAGGAGTTGGATGTCGATCTCGGAAGCTATCGTGAGATTGAAGCGGAGGAGATCCTCAGCGGAATATCGGAGGATGGAACGCCCCGCTACGGTGTCGGACTGTTTGAGATCCTCAACCATCTCCTGGCAGAAGAGTTCCGATTCGTCCGCCGCGACAAGGTGACGTTCGATATTCCTGACGTCGCCGACAGCCTCCTTTGGACCAGCATTTTCGGTGGCCTTCCGTCCTCGCTTCAAAGCGACTCGGAGAATTACCTCAAGCGCTTTCCCGACTATCAGCGGGTAGCCTGCGGGAATGATTCCTACCTCGACCACTTCCGAAGCGAGAATCACTTCCTCAGACGTCTCACCAATTTGGACATTGAGTGCAGGGTCAGGGCGTTTAGAGACGATTGGATCTACCTGATGGACGGGAGCAGCGTCGAGGACATCGTCTTCTATTGGAACCTGCGGGCACTCGGTTGGCGGATCCTTCCAGTTCCGCTGGCGGCGAGGAACCTCGATAAAGTCCGGGCATTCGTCGAGCAGTTTGTCGAAGACAACTACTGGCCCTACCGGAACAACCCTTCGATGTTCAACCACACCACGCTGCTGAAGGCGCCTTCCGTCGATGAGAAGGATCACGAGGCATTCGCGAACTCACTGAATCTGAAGCCCGCCAAACAGGACGGCTTTGGTAAGCTGACGCGGCAACCATGGATTCCAAGAGTCTGGAGCGAGTGGGACAGGCGGCGCAATGGCGGGGGTCGTGGAGAGATCTCGGTAGAGAGGCGGGAGGTCCGCTTGGCCCCGGTCGAGAACCGCTTCTACCTAGCCCCGCTGCTGCCGAAATTCGCCGCGGAGTTCTCCCGCCATTGCACTCCCAGGTGCGCGAATGAGCTGGAGCCACGGGTCTATGGTGAGACGGGCCTCCACGCAGAGGCGATCCCGCAGGGAGGCGACGATCTTGTTCGTGCGGTAGGCGGCTATATACTGCGGGATCTTCGCTGCTCAGCAGATGGTCCCGTCCTGCTGGTGGATCACCGCAGGTTTGAACACCGCTTGGATCTGCCCGAGGCGGAGCCGATCTTCAAGGCGTGGTTTAAGGAACGCGGCTGGAGTGTGGAGCTCTCTGACAACGGCTACATCGTGAAGCATGTGCTCAAACAGTTTGGCGGCCTGTGGGGCACCAATTGGTTGACCGAGGAGTGCGTTATCCAACTCCTGCATGAGATCGCCTCGAAAAAGTGGCTGACGGCCGAAACGTTCCGAAGTCTCATTCACAAAGCGGCCAATCAGATCCAGTTTGCGGATGTGGATCGCCTGACCAAGTGGTTGGTCGACGCCAAGATCATCAAGCTCGGAGTGGAGCTTCAGTGTCCACAGTGCCGCCAGCGGTCGTGGTATTCGATTGCGGACTCGGACTACGAACTTCGGTGCGGTCAATGCCTAGAGGATTTCGCCTTACCCACGGAGTCACCCAAGGAGATCCGGTGGGCCTATCGCGGGCACGGCGCGTTCACTTCCAGGCATGGAACTCAAGGCGGCCTAGCTGTGATCCTCACGCTTCGCTTGTTCAAGGGGCACTCACTGGATCAGGTGACTCCGATGCTGAGCTTCAATGCCACGAAGGGAGGGCCGAAAATGGAGGTGGACCTCGCGCTGCACACGCGGCGAATCCGAGGGGGCTTTCCGGAGCAGGGTGTGATCTTCGCGGAATGCAAGAGCTACAACGAGTTCACCCGAGCCGACATCGAGAAGATGGAGAGCTTCGCGCAGCAGTTTCCGGGTGCCGCAATGGTGTTCTCCACCCTTCGCAGGGAATTGACCCCCAGCGAGGTCAGCATGCTGGCCCGGGTGGCCAAGCGAGGCTGGCGCACGAGGCTCAAGGGGGACGCTTTTTCGCCATTGGTGATCCTCACAGGCAACGAACTCTTCAGTTCCACCGAGCCTTGGAACACCTGGCGGCAGTTAGGAGGGCGGTACGAGCGATTTGCTCACTGGCCATACCACGAAGACGAAATCGAGGGGCTCGCCGAGGCGACCCAATACCTCTACCTCGCCTTCGACTCCCACGATTACGTCAATCGGCAGAGGAGGCCAAGAGTGGTCGCTGCCACCAAACAGCCAAGACGGAGCAAAGGAGGTCCAAAGTGAAGAGGTTCGGATTTCACGCCCTAAAGCTGGTTTACCCTCCGATCACGAATCAGGAGGGCGAATGGCTATACAAGGTGCCAGAAGTTCGGGATATCCTTCGCAGTAGCAAACTCTACGTATTGGGTCAGAGGGAAGAGCTTTTGTTTGACGAATGCTCGGTCGATGAGGAGACGCGCGTTCTCGCGTTTAATCTGAAATGTGGAGGGATTCAAGTGGGTCCAGTTTCCTTGGCGCTAGACCAGTTTGACCTTCCGGACACATTCCAGGTCGAGATCGGCCCGAGGTGCTTCAAGGTTAGAAAGAGCCCGATCAATCCAGAGGAAGAGCCGATCTACTGGTGTACACCAAATACTCTCCTGACCGAGTGGTTCAACGATTTGGTTGAGCTCAATGGCATTGAGTCGCCATGGGAATTGATGCGCTTCAGAATGCATTACGTCGGGATTTCAAAAGAGAACGATAGCTTTCAAAGGCTTTTCGGAACTGGCCACAAGGCTAGGACCTCCATCCTGACCAATGAACGGCAAATCACCCCGGAAGCAAGGGTTTCAGACGAGCTTGTGCTTTTCATGTTTCAAGTAGAACCGTCGACGTTTGAAACCTGCATTACTGAGGAGGACATTGAATCAATGTGGCTTGAGCCTGGGCAATTCCCGGATCAACAGACCTATGCAGCGGATGCGGAGAAGGCATTGGTCAACATTATGGATTCAAAATACAACGAGAAGAAGTATCCGAACTACCCCAAGGGAATTGATGGATTGTATGGCAAAGGACTCGATCGATACGGCTTCCACTTTGAAGAGCTGGTCGAGTTTGTTACGGACAAGTGCTCGATTAGAGGGGGCAAACCATTCGGGGATGAGGAACCCGACCTGATTCTCGTCGAGGGAGATGAAGTTGAGTTAGTATCCGTCTCCCAAATGAAGGCGAACTCCGAGCAGCCTCCAACCTCCGAAGATCCCCCTGCATGAAACGCATCCACGACAGCCTCACCGACCTCTTCCGCCGACACCGGCTGATCTTCTGGTATGACGATGCCAAGGAGTGGGAATCGGCGTTTGATTCGTTCGAGAGCGAGGAGGTCGAGAAGCTGCGGCTTGCAGACAACGATTTCGGGATCAAGGTTCATGTCCTCGCGGAGAGCCCGAAGGATGCGAAGTTCCTGATTTACGCTCCCGCGGCCCGGCCGGACGATGGCGAGAACTGGCTGCTGGATCTCGTGCTACAGGGGCACGAGTTCAAGGCCGACCGGGCTTCGCTGGCGGTGCAGGAACTCGGCGTGTCCTACGACTTCCGCGGCCTTGCCGAGCAGCATGTCGGCTTTTTTCGTAAGGCGGAGAACACCCGCCGGCTCAAGGAGCTGATCGAGTCGGACGACGAGGTCGAGGACATCCGGGTGAAGATGATGGCGGTGCTTGCCGGGACGGCCGTCGAGATCGACGGGATGCTGTTGAAGTTCCTCGATGCGTCGGCCGCCGAACCTTTGCTCGATCCAGTGGTGGACTGCCTCGGCCCCGCCGATCTGGTCATCGCCTTCTGGCGGGATGTCGGGCGTTTGTTCGGCTACGCCCCGCAGGAGCCCGGGATGCGGGATTTCGTGGTCGAATTGTTCCGTGGTGCCAATCCCTTGGACGACGGGGTTCCGTTGCATCCTCACGCGCAGGTATTTCTCCAGCGCTGGAAGGACAGCAAGTCGCACCGGGAATCCTTCAAGACGTGGTCCGGGTTGATGGAGCGGGAGCTCCATATCAAAGATCGTCTGTCGGGGATCGAGAACCCTGCGCGTCTCGGGAAGTCGGATGCTTTTGAGGTCTTCGAGCGCTTCGCCGTCCATCGTATCTGCACGGCCTTCCAGCGGGGAGAGCGAGCGTCTGACCTCCGCCAGTGGATCACCGCCCGGCGGCAGTCGTTCTGGCATGAGGCTCACCGACATGGCTACGAGGCGCTGGATCAAGCCATCGAACTGCGGGAACTGCTCGAAGGTGCCGAGCTGGGCATGGAGTCGGCCGAGGCGGGGTTCCGCCGCTACACGAAGAGCTGGTGGCGGATAGACACCGCTTACCGCCGGTTCTGCTACCACCAGCGGAAGTACGGGCAGGTCAACGTCATGGAAGCGGTGGTGGAATGGGTTGAGGGCAGCTACTTGAACAACTTCCTCCTCCCGCTGTCCGACCGATGGTCGGATCTGGTGGTCGGAATGCCATCCTGGCAGGTGGGATCGGTGCCGGCTCAGCGGAGCTTCTACCCGGAGACGATCAAGGCAGTGACCGGCAAGGGGCAGAAGGTGCTGGTGATCGTCTCGGATGCCCTGCGCTTCGAGGCGGCGGCAGACTTCGCCGAGCGGTTGAAGTCGGAGAACCGGTGGACGACGGGCATCGAGGCGATGCTGGCCTCGCTTCCTTCCTACACACAGCTCGGAATGGCCTCGCTGCTTCCCGGAAGCGGGTTCGCGATCTCGGCGTCTGATGCCACCGTCTCGGTGGATGGGCGCAGCGCCACGGGTCTGGAGGGCCGGAAGGACATCCTCGGCCGCGCCAACGAGGGCCGGGCAACCGCCGTCCAGGCCGAGCATTTCCTGGAACTGAACTCAAAGACCGAAGGCCGACCGCTGATGAAGGACCACGACGTGGTCTACGTGTTCCACAACGTGATCGACAAGATCGGCGACCAGTCGACGACCGAAGCGAAAACCTCAGACGCCGTGGAGCAATGTTTCGAGGAGCTGGAACAGATAGTGAAGAAGGCGGCCAGCATCAACTGGACGACCATGGTGCTCACCGCCGATCACGGGTTTCTCTTCCAGCAGAACCAGCTCCACGAGGGGGACGCGGCTGCATTCCCTGATGCGGAAGAGTGGCTGAACAAGAATCGCCGTTTCGCCATCGGCAAGGGGATCTCGGATTCCCCGGCGGTGAAGGTGTTTGCGGCGGAGGCACTGGGCTTGGAAGGCGACTGGCAGGTCGCATTTCCCCGCTCGCTCGGGCGATTCCCGCGACAGGGGTCGGGCAAGCGCTACGTGCATGGGGGATTCAGCCTGCAGGAGGTGGTCGTTCCCATCGTCAAGATCCACAAGGCTCGGTCCGATGATACCCGTCGGGTTGAAGTCGAATTCATGCGGGTGCCGGCCAAGGTGACGACCGGGCAACTGTCCCTCTCGATCTACCAGGAAGAACCGGTGTCGGCGAAGGTCCTGCCGCGGCAGCTCAAACTAGGGGTCTATGCGAAGGACGGGACCGTGCTGTCCGAACTGAAGACCCTCGCCTGCGATTCCACCAGCGAGGAAACTCGTGCGCGGGAAACGACGCACGTCGTGGTGCTTTCGGCGGCCGCAGACGGATACAATGACCAGACGGTCGAGGTCCGCTTGGAGGAAACGCTCCCGGGCACCCGACAAACCGTGACTTACCGGTCACAACCCATCAAGATCCAGAAACCCTTTGCCTCCGACTTCGATGACTTCTGAAGACAACACTCCCGACCCGGCGGAGATCCTCTCAGCCGAACCCAGCACGCTCACCGAGCTCGACCGCAAGATCGTCGAGGTGTTCCCCGGACTGGTCGTCCGGAAGGATCTCACCAAGGGGCTCAAGCAAAACGCCGTGGTGCCGACCTATGTGCTCGAATACCTGCTGGGGCAGCACTGTGCTACGGATGACCCAGAGGTGTTGAAGTCAGGTCTGGAGTCGGTCCAGCGGATCCTCGCCAAGCACTACGTGCACCGCAACGAGGCCGCCCTTGTGAGATCGACCATCAAGGAAAAGGGGCGGCACAAGGTCATCGACAAGCTGACGGTCGATTTGAACGACAAGGGTGGCTACTACGAGGCCGAATTCACCAACCTGGGGCTCAAGAAGGTGCCCGTTTCCGAGGACTTCGTCCGCCGCTATCCGAAGCTGCTGGTCGGGGGCATCTGGTGCATCGTGGACGCCACCTACGAGGTCCCGGAAGATCCCAAGGCAAGCGCTTGGCACATCGACACCCTCAAGCCAATCCAGGTGGCGAAAGTGGACCGGGAAGAGTTTCTTGCTGCGAGGGCGAAGTTCACGACCGACGAATGGCTCGGTGTCCTCCTCCAGAGCATCGGACTGAATCCCGAGCATTTCAGCCGTCGGGCGAAGCTCATGGCCTTGGTCCGCCTCGTTCCCTTCTGCGAGCGGAACTACAACCTGATCGAACTCGGTCCGAAGGGCACCGGCAAGTCCCACATCTACGCCGAGTTTTCCCCACACGGGATCCTCATTTCCGGCTCCGAGGTCAGCTCGGCCAAGCTCTTCGTCAACAATTCCAACGGCAAGATCGGTCTGGTCGGATTCTGGGATGCCATCTGCTTCGACGAGTTCGCGGGGAAGGACAAGAAAGTGGACAAGGGATTGGTCGACATCATGAAGAACTACATGGCCAACCGGTCCTTTTCGCGGGGGATCGAGCAGCTCAGTGCCGAGGCCTCGATGGTCTTCATGGGCAACACCAAAAAGTCGGTCGCCTACATGCTCAAGCACTCTCACTTCTTCGACCAGCTGCCCGACAAATACATCGATTCCGCCTTCCTCGACCGCCTCCACGCCTTCAGCCCGGGATGGGAGGTCTCACCGGTACGCAACGAGCTGTTCACCAGCGGCTACGGCTTCATCGTCGACTACCTGGCGGAGATCCTCAAACACCAGCGGACCGAGGACTTCACCAGCGCCTACAAGGACCACCTGAAGATCGTCTCCGAGGTCTCCACCCGCGACCAGACCGGCTTCGAGAAGACCTTCTCCGGGCTCATGAAGGTGATCTACCCGAACGCGGAGGCCACGGCGGAGGAGGTCGAGGAGCTGCTCCAGTTCTCGATGGAGTGCCGCCGGAGGGTCCGCGAGCACATCCTCCGGATCGACGACACCTTCAAGCGACACGACTTCATCTTCCGCCGAGCGGCCGACAACAAGGAGGTCACGGTCATTACCCCGGAGGAGATCCAGTATCCTGCCTTCGCTGCCCCGCGCCTTGTTCCGAATCCCGACGAAGCGAGAGATGAAGGCGAACCTGCTGGGGGCGATGAGCCGTCTGCAGCCGCATCGGAGCCCCAAGAGGCGGCTCCCGAGACCGGGCACGTTGTCGTGCCTGAGAATTCCAAGGGATGGAGCTACCGCCGGCTCTTTGCCGATCATCTGAAGGGGGCCTCCGAGATCACCATCCGGGACCCCTACGTTCGGATGTTCTTCCAGGCCCGGAATCTCATGGAGTTCCTGCAGATGGTTCACGATCTTGTCGATGAAGGCGACGAGGTAGCCGTGCACCTGGTCACCCAATCCGACCCGGACTCCTGCGTGAAGCAGGAGGAGAATCTCAATCAACTCGTGGACACCTTTACTGGATCCAAGGTGTCCTTCAGCTGGGAATTCGACCACAACCCGAACTTCCACGCCCGGAACATCACCACCGACACCGGCTGGAAGATCACCATGGACCGCGGCCTCGACATCTTCCAGAAGTACGAGACCGGGCCGTTCTCCCTCGAACAGGCGATGCAGGAGGCGCGACTGACGCGGGGGGTCGAGGTCACATACCTGAAAGTCTGATCGCTGCTCGGATCTCTGTGCTCAAGCTCAAGCAGTCAGGGCTGCTTCGAGGGCGGAATGCGTCCCCAGTTCGGCTCTGCAACCATCGCCTGCGGAATTCCCCAGCCAGCAGCGGACCCGTCCTTCGCGGTCAACGCTCCACCGACACTGATACCCCGACACCAAGTGGTTCCAGCCGGAGCCGGTGGGTGATTACTCCGAATACTCGGAATTCAGTTTCACCGACTTGGTCCCCCCCCATTTGATCGACCCGGCGCCCGGTTGGGAAAATCGAATGCGAAGAATTCAAAGAATTAGCGGGAGGGATTTTCAGGTTGCAAACTATCCCGAGTGATGGAAATCGTCTCCCGTGCTCGGGCAACCGGGCACTCGAATCAAGATGCCGGGCTAATGCCCACTTTCTCGCTTGGTTCACCCAACTCCTGAACTACCTGGCCCGCCGGACAACCGGCGGGAGCTTCCGGGTCACGGGTTTTGGGTCGAATCTTGAGTACGAGAAAGCATGCAACAACAACCCGAGACCCTCGAGGTCCCGAACGATGACGCCGACGCACCAGTCGGCCTGATTAACGGCACCGCCGCCGGAGAGAACCAGACCGACTCGCCTGATCCAGGCGCCGCGTCTGGCGATGGAGATTGGCCTGAAGTCCTCTCCCAGATTCGTGACGAGGCCAAGGGCAACGTCGAGCACGCTCCATGTGTCGCCGGCGTAACGAAGGAGCCTCTTGCTCCACTGCTTCCACCGTGGGCGGAGGAGTTTTGCCGCCTTCACGAGGAGCACCTTGGCATCCCATCCGACATGACCGCCTCGGCCATGCTCGGCACCATGTCGGGCGTCCTGGCCGGCCATGTGGTTGGCAATTATGACGGCGGGATTGTCCCTGTTAACCTGTTCATCCAGCAGATCGGGGCCACCGGAAGCGGCAAATCGCGCTCGCACGATGCCGTCGTGCGCCCGGTCCACGAGCTGCAGGAGCGGACGATCCGCAGCGTCTCACGGCGCAGAGATGTCGAGATCCGGCCACGGATCCTGCAGCTGGAAGCCAAGCTGGCACAGGCGAAGCGAAAGCTCGCCGATGATCCCGAAGCATTCGAGATCGCGCAACACACCGCGCACCTCGAAAGACGACTGGAGAACGAGCGGTCGAAGGACCTGACTCGTCAGTTCCGGTTCATCGTGGATGACGCCACCCCACAGGCACGGGAGGCGGCGTTGGCGGACGCCCTCCGGAACGCGATCTTCGTGGTGACCGCCGATGGTCGCCCCCATCTGGAGGCGATGATCAGCTCGAAGGGCAAACCTGGCGAGGCCGAGCGCAACGTATGGCTGCGCGGATACAGCGGAGACCCCCTTCATGCCATCCGGGTCACCAAGCATTTGAACCGCCGCGCAGAGAGGGCGACGATAAGCTGCCTGTTCGGAATCCAGCCGGACATTGCCGAGCGGTTCTGGCAGGACCGCCTCCTGCGTATGTCGGGCGTTCTCGGACGCTTCCTTGCCTTCACGGTCGAAGGGGAGCAGCCGGGTTGCTGGCTCTCTGCGGGCGGCGCGATCAACGAGGCCTCAGCGAGCTGGAAACGTCACATCGGCATCTGGCGTCACCGCACTCTGGCCAATCGTTCTGGTGCCCCCCTTGAGATCAGCTTCACGCCCGGTGCCATGGAGCGCCTCAAGGCCATCCGTCACCCGTTCGAAGATGCGGGCGTGCCGAAGCATTCGCTCCGGGACTTGCTGGCAGTGCGCTGGCGCGAAAACGCGGCTCGAATGGCCGTGGTGCTGGCGGCATTGAAGGAGATCGGAGCCTCCATGCCGGAGGTGACCGAGAATGATGTCGAGGCCGCGTGCCGAATCGTGTTCCGCGCGCACCTCGACACCTACGAAATCATCCACCTGGACGACCGAACACCGGACGAAGCCGAGAGGGATGATCTGAAATTGTTCCTGATGGGACACGACGGACCACTCCACGTGGTCAGCCGAAACGCGAGCGGGCTCTCAGTGGCCCGCCTGAAGGGCCTTGCGGAGAAGTATCCCGAGGTCTTCGAGATCGTGCCGGAACGAACCGGCCTACGGGGACAACCCAAGAAAGTGATCCGCCTTTGCGGACAAGAACCAACCCTACCCTCCCGCGATGAACGGGAGACAATTCAAAAGTAAACTACTACAATTACAGTAACATGAAAGACACAGAAATTGTCTGGTTGACGGATTCCGCATACGCGAACGCTGGCTGCCGTTTTGACTACGCGGCTCCATTACTAGCGCAATGGGATACGGGAACCACCCGAAAAGATAATCCGCCTGCGCGAACGCGCAGCAAACCCAACCCGAGCCACGGTGGCCGGGGGGCAACCAAACGTAAAACCACCAACTAAACGAGAATATGGACGACAGTGAAATCAGCTGGACCCATCACACCGTCAACTGGTGGGAGGGCTGCACCAAGGTAAGCGAAGGCTGCCGCGTGTGTTACGCGGAAGTCTTCTGCGAGCGTTTTGATCGCGCGAATTGGAGCCCAATAGCCCCCCGCCGATTCGTCGAGAACGCTCACGAAAATGCACGGAAGTTCGACGCCGCCGCCCGCGAGATGGGTTGCAAGGACGTGGTCTTCTGCTCGTCGCTCTCCGACTTCTTCGAAGAAAAGGAGGAGGTCGGACCATGGAGGGTAGAGGCCTGGAAGACGATCCGGGACACGCCGAACCTGATCTGGATCATCCTGACCAAGCGTCCGGAGAACATTGCCAAGATGCTCCCGCCGGACTGGGGCGAGAGCGGCTACGAGAACGTCTGCCTCGCCGCCACCGTGGAGAACTCCGACAAGAAGGTTCTGGAGCGCATCGAGATCCTTAGGGCGGTCCCTGCCCGGTGGCGGATGCTCTCGGTCGAGCCGATGATCGGTCCCGTGGATCTGCGGGGCAACCTGGACGGGATCCACATGGTGGTCTGCGGCGGGGAAAGCCACAGGGAGGCCGACCCTAAGGAAACCCGCCCGATGCATCCCGACTGGGCACGCGCCCTTCGCGATGCCTGCGTCGAAGCTGAAGTCCCCTTCTTCTTCAAGCAGTGGGGGTCGTGGGCGGAAACACCAACTCCCGGGGTCAAGAACCCGACCACGACCGAATGGGAGGGCCTGACCCTCTACTTCGCCGGCACGAACAAGCGGGACAAGGCTCATCCAGCCTTGCTCGACGGGAAGCGCTGGCACGAGCACCCATTCGGTGACGAGGTGGACCTCGACCGCCCGAGCGCCCTGGCCCGCCGTCGGGAACAGAAGCGGCCCAAGAAGGAGCTGACTTCCGAGGAAAAGGCCGACTTCAGGAAGCTCGACAGCAAGGTCCGCAAGGGCATGCGGGCGTTCTTCGAGGTCGGCAGCGCGCTGGCTGAGATCCGCGAGCGCAAGCTGTGGCGTGCGGGAGACTTCAACTCGTGGGACGAGTACTGCAAGCAGTACGAGGACCTCTCCAAGACCCATGCGAACCGGCTGATCAAGGCTACACAGATCGCGGGGCATCTGGCCGAGGCGGTACCAGTTGGTGCCGGCGAGAAGGTCGTCCTACCCACAGCTGAATCCCAAGTTCGTCCCCTCGCCCGACTCAAGAATCGTGACCAACAGTCCGAAGTGTGGGCTGAGGCGGTGAAGCGTGATGGAGGCGTTCCATCTGCGAAGACTGTCGAAGCGGTGGTTATCGAGACCATCGGCGAAGAAACGGATGAAGAACCGAAGCAGCCCAAGGATCCCAGTGTGGGCGAGCAGCGGCTCGCCGCCTACCGGGAGCTCCGCGAAGCGGTCGAGAAGGGACTCCCCAAGAACAAGCTCGTAGCCCTGCTTGAGAAGCTGGAGCGACTGCTTGCATGAATAGCACAGCCCCGGGGTCCAATCCCCCCGGGGCACCACCATCACACGACGATGAACGATACAGAAAGTTGTCCCGAAACTCAGAGCACCGAGAAGACCATGCCCAAGCGCATCCAATGCGGCATGTACAAGAAGCTGCCGCCGAACACCAAGCGAGTGGCCCGCCGATCCCGATTCGGAAATCCCTTCAAGATTGGCGAGAACGGCATGACTCGATCCGAAGCCATCGCCATGTTCAAGCGCTGGATCAATGGCGACATGCCGGACTTCGAAGCGGAAAGGAGACAGAAGCTCCTCGATTCCCTTCCGGAAATTCGTGGCATGGACCTGGCCTGCTACTGCAAGCCCGGTGAGCAATGCCACGCCGACATCCTGCTGGAGATGGCGAACAGGGAAGACGAATGAAGAACAGGAGGCTCGGCGGCAGGGGCTGCCGAGCCTTCTCCACCCCGTGGCGGCCAACATGGGGATAGGGGGATGTGTGTCCCCGGTCTCTTCATCCGCCCAACTCGCGCAGAACAGCCACGAGAATCGATCTCACCCGCCCATTGAGCTCAGGCTCCTTGCTGCCCCGGGATCCTGCCACGTTCAGCGCCCGAATCCCGTTCTCCTCAACAAAGGCTCTAACCGCCGCCTGAGCGCCCTCGTCGGTCATCCCGTCGAGCCGCAGGTGCAGCCACGGGCGACCGTGCTTGTCGGCGAACTCCGCCGTCCACTTCGAGCCGCCCGAGAGCGCTCCCATGGTGAGGATCACCGTCCCGTCTGAATCCCTCGCATTCAATTCCGTGCGGGTCAGGCAGGATGCCGACTTCGTCTCTGTCAGGTTGTAGCGTTCGGGAATCGGTCCGTCCTCGGCCTTCCGCCCCCTGGGACACCACCCGCCGTGCGGCACGCCTGCGGCAATCGCGGCATCCAGCCCGGCCCGGTCGGCTCCGGTCTGACCTCCACTGACGATGCGCTTGATCATTGCCGGAATGATAGGTCACCGGGCCGCTTCTGGCGAGCTACCAGCCGAGCCTTTGCGAGCACCTTGAAGTCAGCGACTTACCTGGATGGTGAGCCAAAACCAGCTTCCCCTGAGCGGCCCGTCGTAGGCCCCGAAAAGGTGTAAAGCACGTTTGGCAACTTTGTCAGGATTTGGATGGGGGTGGGGAGACCCAAGGACTTTGGCGGGGGCGGGAATAGATTTCCTTATGAGGGTCAATGCCTTGTAAAGGCAGTCGATGCGCTGCTAGAAGCAGCTTGCCAATCGCCCAGGCCATGCCGCAACCAACACAAAACAGAAGTAAATGCCGCGTTTGAGCCCCAAACCGCGCCCGCCAACCACCAGGCACCATACAGCATATCAGCTTCTCAGACTCCACCGCCTCCTCTCTCCCCTCATGCAACCCCCTAACACCGACCCGACAGCCCTTCGATCCGGGGCATGACGAGCAGGGTGAAAATGCAATTTTCTAGCACCTAATTAGGATATCTAATGCACTCCCTTGTAAACACGCTGATTAACGAAAAGGACTACAGGCTACGGGCCAAAGCATCGGATGACTTAGTTTCAGTCGGGGAACCGGCTATAGATCCACTGGTCCAGGCATTAAACACCGTGAGCATTGAGAGAATGTTCAGGGTCATCAAAGTCCTAGCTAGAATAAAAGACAGCTACGCAATAGACCCGTTAAAGGACAATAGCCCAACAATACCACTATTTGCGTTTATTCAGGTTAGAGTCGCCTCAAACCGTTACAGCGAAACCGAGGTTGTAGATTCCTTGGGTGTATTTGCCAAATTGCTTACCCCCGGTTTGCTGCGAAAGCTAGTAAGTAAATGCGAAACTATCGAGGTAGAATCCCTCGATGAGGTCTCGGTAGTCGCGAAGCGGATAAGCAAAATTCTCGAACGAACTTCTTTTGTTTTATCTGACGAAACACTGCTCGAACTAGCAACAATAGAAGATATTAATTACAACCTTATTAAGGAGGACCACTACAAATACGAGGATGCATTTGGCTGGATTGATGAAACAACAAAGTCAATTGAGAAAGATAAGATCGATTGCTCTTCATTTCGGCAAATAGCGAAAAGGGAGATCTTAAGACGCGGAAATCCGGGAATAGATATTGAAACTCAAGTTCCTTGCACAAACTGCGGCACGCTAATTTTCGTGGCAATTTCGGAAAGAAACGCTGGTGTTTGCACGCCGTGCAGCCGAGGAGAGCGCCCACGCGAGGAAGGAATAGAAACACCCTGCCCGAAATGCGGAAGAGGCCTACACCCGCGTGCCCTCACTTGTCTCTCTTGTGGCTTCAAGTGGTTCAAATGTCCAAGGTGCGATGCCCCTTGGGCGCGAGGAACGACTACTTGCAGTAGTTGCCATGTGCCTCTTGCGGACATCATAAACAAGCCTCCCTACGATGATGAGATCGGATCGAGCCAGGAGAAAAAGCGGTCCGGGTGCCTCGGCAAACTCTTCATCCTCCTCTTAGTCTTAGGGATTGCCTACGCAGTGGTTCCATTTCTTCTCAACGGACACAAGGACTCCGCCGTAGCTGACAGGACGCCCGGGAAGAGCCAAACGGACGGATCATACCCCCTCCAACCCGATCCCTGAGCAGCCCTTCGGCGGTCCGGTCGCGATCAGGCTGAGCGCCGCACGTCACCCCATCCACACCTCCAAATCCCCCATCGCCGCCCAAACGTTCCCGTTTGCGCCCTCTGCGATCTTCCGGGTGATCCGGATGGGAGCGCTTCAGCACCGGGCGCGAAGTTGCGCGAGAACCTCGTTTGCGGGTGACTGGAGGCGGGTCGCCATCCTCACCTCTCCCTAAAACACGTCCTCCGCCAGCACCGAATCCTCGATCAGCTCAATCCGGATGTCCGGCCAGGCATCCACTGCCGACTTGATCGGCCCCTCCGCCGCGTCCCGGTTGCCGATCCTCTTGAGAAATCGAGGGCCCAAAAATACTCCTGGCACCTGGAACCGACACACTCCTAAGTTCAAACTTGTTCCGCTCCTGATTTTGGATTAGGCGATTTGCGGAGACCCTATTCCCCATGAAATTCACCCCTTCCACAACATCCAAATCCTCCATCCGCTGCCTCTGGTCCTCCATCGTCCTAGCCGTAAAAAGGGAAGGTTCGTACAACCAATTTGTTCTTCCGCTACCCCATTATTTGGCAGCGGTTGCATTCCTTTCCAGCACATTCAATGTCCTCGGGTTTGATACTGATCATGACGGCTTGGAAGACTTCGCCGAGACTGGAACAGGGATCTACGTTTCTCCTGAAAATACCGGAACGTCTCCAAGAAACCCAGATTCCGATGAAGACGGTGCAGGTGACTGGTACGAGGTCTATGCCTCTTTCACAGATCCAAATGATTCATCCAAAAAGCCGCGCATACCTTACCCTCTTCCCAATCCCGATCAATCTCCCGGAGAAACCACAAAGCCCGTAAAAGTCTACATCATGTCAGGATCCTACGGGATGAATGGCTGGGGCTTTGTCGGAGGAACGCTACAAGGAAGTCTCGAACAAATCGTTAGAAGTGAACACAAGTTCACTTACCTTCAGACCTCAGTCAGTGAACCTGATTGGGGATGGGAGACCAGGCAGGATGTTCGAATACACGCCTACGAATCAAACGGAAACAACGCCGAGAAGAGCCTGCTTTCTCCGACATGGTACGACGCGCGACCGGGATACTTTGGTCCAGAGCTAGGTTTCGGTAGCGTCCTTGGCTGGTTTCACGACGAACCCGTCCTTTTGATCCGGGCCTCTACAGGAAACAGAGCGCTCGGATGGGACCTGCTCCCACCATCTAGTCCTAGGTTTGACGCCGGCACTGGCTTAACTTATCCCGGTCACGGAGAATCACCCGAATATTGGGCTACGGGCTCAAACCCAATACCCATCGGGTGGTATGCTGGCAAGGACTACAATGATTATTTTCTCGATGAGAACGATATGTTTGTATCCCGATCATGGCAAGATTCTTACTTGTACAATTCCAATTTTCCTGTTCTTCATAATGGAGTACTTTACGTTAGTAAATCGGCTCATTTTTCAGATAGTGATTCAGAGCCTGGCTTTGGTTTATCGTGGACTAATTTCTGGTCTGTCTACTCGGTAGACAACGTCGTCGATATTCTCGACAATTTTTCGACTGAGTACCCAGATTGGTCGGGCCAGGGATTTGAAATTGCCGGCTACGTGTGGTGGCAAGGGTATCGTGACGCTGCCGGAAAGGTTGAGACGCAGGCGGCACACACCATCAAATACGAGGAGAACCTTGTAAGGTTGATTAAGAGTTTGAGACAATACTTCGCTGATCGATACCCTGGGCGATCCAGTTTATCCACTCCCTTTGTTGTGGCCACTATAGGCTTTCTTGGCGATGCTCAGAGTGGAAATTTTTTGCAGATTGCTAATGCACAAATGGCTGTGGATGGTGATTCAGCTAACTACCCTGAGTTCAAAAACAATGTAATGTCCGTTGACACTCGTCCATATTGGCGAGATTCAGGTATTTCTCCCGGAAATTATTTACGACGATACAACTACAACGCTGAGACATACATGCTTGTTGGAGACGCGATGGGCCGATCAATGATTGGACTCCACGAAGCGTCTGCCCTTGCCAGTCGCTACAGCGCATGGGTTGGCTCCATATTCCAGAACCGATTGACGAACACAGATCCAGAGCATGATTTTGATCATGGAGGACTTGCGACCGGTCTAGAGTGGGTCCTCGGAGGTGATCCAACCAATGGAGGTGACGATGGATCATTGGGGCCTGAGGTACTCGACACCGATTCGGAGGATAACAAGGTCGAGATCGTGTTCCGCCGCTTCGTTGAGGCAAAAGATGACGCGAGCACAGAAATTCAGTTGGAGTATTGTAGCGATCTTGTTGGATGGACGGCAGCGGTCCATCAGGGACCAGGCAAGGATCAGATTACAATCACGGAAGAGCCTAATGGATTTGCTCGCGGTATTGACAAGGTGACGGTTTCGCTGCCCGCCAGCATTTCCGATGGCGATCAGCTTTTTGCGAGGCTGAAGGTTGTAGTCACGCCATAAGGATCTGCACTTCGGCATCCACTGGCTCCGCTCGGTTCGCGGCGCGGCGGACTACGCCCGTCATCGCGCCGGGATGTTGACCGTGGAGCGTCCCCCTGAGGAGTTGGACAGGGGATATCCGCCGCCTCTTCCGGGGCTTCAACGGGATCCCAGTAGGGATAGCTTGAAACGAGAAAATCATCGAGGAGCAACTCATTGATTTCGATGCACAGCGGTGTCGTGCCCCACATAGAGCCGGTCCCCTGCCCGGAGCCAGTGCCGGGCGGATTTAAGTTATGATGCGGTGGCCCGGGTGGCTGGTGGTTTTGGTTCGGTTGGTTCCGCCCTTGGAGGAAAGTTGTCCACAAGGTTCCGGCGCGAGAATGGGCCGGGACGAAGCTCGTCGGAGCGACGGGTTCTTGTGGGCAACTTTCCGGAGCTGGTTTTCATCTCTTCAGGCCGCCTCGGCAAGCTCGGGTTGCGGCCGGTAGATCGACCAAGGCGTCTCGTAGTCGAGCGCCTCGTGGATGCGCTCCCGGTTGTAATCGACCATCCAGCGTGAGACCCCGGCCTCCAGCTCCGCCAGATTCCGGTAGTCCCGCAGGTAGATGTCCTCGCACTTCAGGCTGCGCCAGAGACGCTCGATGAAGACGTTGTCCATCCAGCGGCCCTTACCGTCCATGCTGATCCTCACGCCGAGTTCCTCCAGCGTACCGGTCCATTCGCGGCTGGTGAACTGGCAGCCCTGGTCGGTGTTGAAGATGTCAGGCGCGCGCCCGGCAACCGCCACCGCCTCGGCAAGCGCCTCCAGGCAGAAGCGAGTGTCGGCGGTATTGGAGATCCGCCACGAGAGCACGGCTCGGCTCTTCCAGTCCATGATGGCCACCAGGTAGGCGAAGCCGCGGCCCATCGGAATGTAGGTGATGTCCGCGCACCAGACTTCGTCAGGCGCGGACACCTCCCGGCCCCGCAGCAGGTACGGATAGGTGCGGTGGGACTTGTCCGGCACGCTGGTGCGCGGTTTCGGTGCCACCGCCACGATGCCCATGATCTCCATGAGTCGCCTGACCCGCTTGCGCCCGATCTTCCAGCCACGCTTGCGCAGCTCCACGGCCAGCTTGCGCTGGCCATAGACCGGTCGGCGCGTGTGCAGTTCGTCGAGATCGCGCATGATCGCGCGATCCTCGTCGCTGATCCGCTCCTTCGCTTCGAGGCGGTTGCGGTTCACTCCGAGCATCTTGGCCTGTTTGCGGATGCTCAGCTGGGGATGCTCTCTCTCGATCATGGCCTTTCGTTCAGATCGATTCCCAGCTCCCCGCACTTTTTTTCGAGGAATTCCTTCTCGATGACCAGCTGGCCGACCTTGCGCTCCAGGCGCTCCCGGTCGCGCTCGGCCCTGCGGGCCTCGTCACGACCGGCCTTGCCCGAGGCGAACACCTCGGGAAGCCGCTCCTGCAGGTCCTTCTTCCACTGGCTGACCTGGACGGGGTGAATCCCCTCGTCCTGGGCGATCTGGCTGATGGTCTTGATGCCCTTCAGGGCTTCCAAGGCGATGCGCGCCTTGAACTCGGCGCTGTGCGTTCTTCTCTTTCTCTTCACGGTTCTTCGGTTGGCTGACGCCACCCGAAGCCTACCACATCATAACAAGCTCACTGGCTCCGTTTCGCGGGACCGGCTCTCATCGAACGTGAATCCGGAAGCGTTAAGCTAAGGCTCTTTGCTCCTGTCTTCAAGGTCGCCTCGGCAGCTGGGTTATTGCTGCAAAACATTCCCGATCCGAAGTCCATCACCTCCTCGTCGGTGAAACCCGACTCAAGGATCCGCTCGGGCTCGTCGGTTACGCAGAAGATCTTCACTGGTGACGGCTTCACGACTACTTCTAGCTCTCCAAGTCTAAGGGTCAACGCCAACCCCGAGACGAAGGCCCCCAGAGGGCGACCCCCCCCCCTTACCAGATCTCCTCCGCCAGCACCGGGCCCTCGATCAGCTCAATCCGGATGTCGGGCCAGGCATCCACGGCTGACTTGATCGCCCCCTCCGCCGCCTCCCGGTTGCCGACCCGGGCATGGAACACCGCCAGCTGGTGGTAGAACCGGGCCGCGACCTCCCGATCCTCCTCCCCGCCATCACGGAGCACCCGGGCAAGGTGCTCGCCAATCTCCCAGGCACCGACCCCGGGGCAGCACCTCATCCGGACACGCAGGGCGGCAGGTTCGGCTCGATCCTCTGCTGGGAGGGATTCGAGCGCATCCCACGCGTCCTGCCAGAGGCCGAGATCGGCCAGTCCTTCTGCTTCTGAACTCATTCGCCTACCGACTCAAGACGCGCACGAAAGAACTGCTTCGCTTCCGTTGCCTCGATTCGTTTGCTCTCAAGAGTTTCCCAGGCTTGGGCGTTGTCGCTTTGCTCAATCGTCAATGTCATTGCTTGTGGATTCAAGAGCACCAACTTGAAGATGCCGTATCCCCACATCCGGAACTGAGGGAAGCCTGCAATGAGGTCGCCGCTCTTAACACCATTGAGGTATTGCACTTCCTCTTCAACTCCCTCGCCCGGTGTCACAGCGATAAGGGTGCCGTTTCGTTCGCCTTGCCAGCTCTCAACCGGTGCCACGATAACTCTCAGACCGTAGCCATTAGGCACATCAATTTGATTCATTTGATCTGGCGAGGAGACGATCACGTCTCCCAGTGAAGCCTCTTCGGAAGTCATAATCTTAAGAGTAACGAATCCCGGGCCACCGTAGTAGGTCAGCGAGAACTTCTCGAAGCCCATCATGTAGTCGCCCCGATTCACTATTCCAATGTCGAACAAATCGACCCCTTGTTCAGTGTAGTCCCCTAGGTCTCCTCCATAAAAGACTCCACCGCCTGCCGTCACCTCGACGACGGAACCCGCTTCGACTTCCAGCAAAACGTGTTCACCCTGCCCCGGTCGCATCAGCGTCTTGTATTCCGCCGACAGGCACAGCCCGGAGGTTCCGCAGAGCAAAATGGCACCAAGCAGAGCATTCCCAACACCCAGCCTGCCTGTGATGGATTGAATCGCGCTTTTCACGCCGGATTTCTGACAGGCGGGCTGGAAATCGACCAGCAAATGAACGCAAGATCTGCGCATGCACACCTTTAAGATCCATCCGCGCCCGACCCGGGACGGCGTGAACCTGTCCGGCGAGATGCTGGGAGGCGTCGGCACCCACTGGTTCCGAAACGTCCGCAGTGCAGCAGACTACGCCCGTCACCGCGCCGGGATGCTGGCCAAGGATTCGAGGCTGCTCGTGCATCGCGCGGACGGCTCCACGCAGGAGCGCGTGATGCCGGGTAGTGGAGAGGCGTCCCTCGCCATGAACACCACGCCAGCGTCATGGTTCTGAAGCGTCAGGCGGCCATTCTGGGGTTCCTCTTGCTATTCCCGTCCTGCGACCGCAGCAACCCGATTCCGTCGCGTGTGGAGGCTTCTACAGAAGCCCAGCAGCGCATTCAGACGCCCCCTCCCCCCATTCCGGAATCCACCCGGCAGTTGGCGGAACCGGAAGCCCCAGAAATCCCCTTCGAGATCGTTGGCGAGGTCATCGGGCTGATCGACCCGGACCGCCTCGACGGACTCCAGGGCAAGCGCGCAGCCAACCGCAGCCTGCGGCGGGTCTGCTTCGTTCTCGAATCCGCCCGGAGGGAGGGGCACGACCCTGCCTCTGTCATCGACGAGACCCACGACGCCCTTGAGATGGCCGGCACGCCCCGGGCCAAGGCTGTGAAAGCCTCCCCTTGAAGAGTTGGTCAGGGAATAAGGAGATTGAGGAGCGACGGACAAAGGTCCCCCATGAGACGAAGTCGGGGACTTTGTCCGGCGGCGACGAGATCGACGCACTTCGCGCAAACGCTTACACTCCGACTTGGTCATGAGCGAGGAACCCGAAGAGATCAAACGCTGGACGGCCCGTCGCACGGCCACGGTGGTGATGGACATCATCAAGGGCAACACCACGGCAGCGGAGATCGCCCTCAGGCAAGCGCGCCTAAACGGCAACTCTGGGATTCGATCTGGACCTCTGGCGTGGGCTCGACGACATTGGCAAGAGCATGGCCCGTCGGATGCTCCCTCGCCTTTCAGTTCTCGCCATATTTGCTCTTGGAGGAGTGAAAGGCGTAACGATTAGGCACGATGTGCCAAGCTCAAGCTACGAAGCAATGGCAGCCCAGACTCCTTTCGGGAGTTTCGTGGAAGTGACGTATTCGAGCGGACTTCTACAACGGTCTGGAGGTGGCGTCATGATCGGTGATGGTTGGGTTCTCACTGCGGCCCACGTGACTTGGGGGAGCCAATCGGCTGGTTCGGTCGCCATTGCCTACGACGGGATCGATTATGCCGCATCGCAGATCGTGCATCACCCAGACTGGATTAGCTCACCATCCGTGGGCCTCAGCCAAGGGTCTGATCTAGCACTCATCAGGTTTAGCGGGCCATCCACCTTCAGTTCCTCCATCGCTCAGAACGCTCCTTTAATTGGAAGTGTGGGCATCACACTCGGAAGCGGAAGAAGTGGGACCGGATACACTGGATCTTCTGATGATGCCGGCACGATCCTTGCCGCCATGAATCTGATCGACCGAGTGCTTCCGGGTGGAGCATCCGGGAGCTTCTTGGTGACTGATTTTGATAATGGCAGCTCATTCTTCAACTCTTTGAATCAACCCACTGCTCCAACGATTCACTACGACGACGGCTTTCCAGGCCTACAGAATGCCCTCATTCCTGATTCCACCTCCCTAAGTCTGGCCGCCTTCCCTACGACGCCCTCAGCAGCTGACCTCTTTGATGGCCTGCCGGACACCTTTCTGGAGGGAACCACCGCTGCAGGCGACAGCGGTGGCCCCCTGTATGTTCTGAACCCCCTCACCGGGGAATGGGAGGTCGCCGGAATCACTTCATGGGGAACCAACCCGCTCCTGGAAGACGGCTTGGACCGACAAAACTCCATCTACGGTGATGTCGCCTTTTACACCGACGTAGCCCAGCACAGTGACTGGATCCAATCCACGACACAGATTCCCGAAGTGAGCAGCAGTCTTCTCACTCTCCTCGGAATGATCGCCTTCGCTGCAAGAATAAGGAACAGGCCCTTCCCTGCAGCAACTCGGCAAGCGACCTCTCCCGATCAACCTACTGACTAGAGGAAGTCACATAAACGCGGAAGAAGCATCTTGCTTCACCATTACCAGGAACCGTCAAGTTACTCACTCCGGTAATACTGCCTGACACTGGATCCGCTGCACGATTCCAATTCAGCATGTCACTGGATTTCTCCACGACGTAGAATCGATCAGGACGGCTGGTCCAGCTGATCACCCAATCACCTTCCAGTTCGGTCTTACTAAAGGATACAAGTTCAAACCTGGAGCTGCCGTCGAGTGGATCCGTGCCCGCCTCATACTCCTGAAGCGTGCTCTGACCATCGTGATCATGATCGAGAGACGAATCGGCAACCGTGGCCGAAAGCTGCAAAGCCAAAGGAGCGTCATCAAGCTCCCAGAAGTCGGGAATCCCATCCTCGTCGGTGTCTCTATTCCTGGCATTGAAGAGTCCGGGGAACTCGAGGAGTTCCAAATCTACAATCGAGACCGGACCGACAATCGGGTTGCCACCCTCGTCCACGCGGTCCACGTGAAGGGTGAAGTCAGAGTTCCATACAGAACTCAGTTGCAGGTAATGGCCCTTGAACTGTGCACCGACTTCTAGCGGATCCACATCAATGACTGCTGAATCACCCAAGCGGCGACGCACAAACATCGGGGCGTCACTCTGCAGGATCGTCCTGACGACGTAGGCGTTCTCAAAGGCGTCCAGCCCACCACCTGAGAATCGATATGACAAGGTGCTACCCGGGGCATAGCGACGAGTATCGATCGAGGACGCTCCAGAGCCGTAAGGAATACTCATCGGACCTGTGTGACCAAAGGCAATCCCCGTCGCCGAATCTACTTCTCCGTAGGGAGGATCAGCGGAAATCAATCCGCAATCAACAAAGAGAGACCTCCCTCGATGCAATGCGATGGAGGAAACCGAAGCAGGGTAGGGCCCAACGCTCTTGACCTTGATCGTCACGCTACCATCTGCAATCGCGGCAGCGGGCAAGTAGGCCGTGGCAAACGCCGTGATGCCGGCACCGTTCTGATTCAGATCGATTGTTGCAGAAGGCTCAGCGGCAGACCGATCTCCAATAATCGGGGTCATCAGAAAACCATCCGCGTAGATCTGATACGAAACCTCCATACTATCGGGCTGATAATGGGACAGTGAGAGCGCGTAGCTCGCGGCTGGATCAACCGAGTCAAAACGATACGATACCTCGCCCCCAAAACCCATCCGAACGGTTTCCAACTGCAAATCACCACCCCATGTAAAGGCAGATCCATCCAGGTATCCATCCCCATTCGCGAAATAGGCCGCTTCAGTCACGCCATTACCGCAGTCAAACTCGACACTCTCGGGATAAGGCTTGTAAAACTCAAAACCATTAGCAGAGGAGATGGTCATTGAATTATTACTCAAATCGCTGTCTTCAAGCAATGTTTCCACTTTCAATGTGAGCGTGTTCTCACCATAGCCGAGGGCGCTGTTCGGCACAGGGATATTAAGGCTTAAGTCCCCTCCAGAAACCGGCACGACAAATTCGCTTGAAATCAAGAAACCCTCTCGGCCAATTAATGAGACAACGAGGGGATCCTCGGTTACAGACCCGCTGATCACCAGGTCTAAAGACTGGCCATCAACGCCAGCCGTCACCTGCTTGATCGCATAGTCAGGACCCTCCTCACCGGTGACAAGATTTCCAACCATAAATCGAAAACCGTCAAAGTTCTGAGCGCTGAATTCAAGGGCCGGGCTAGACTCCTCGCCAATACCCTCACTACTCAAGGATTCAAAGACTCTAGAATCTTCATTAATAGTTTGCGTATGCAAAAGCACACCCTGAGCAGAGTTTGAAGTGAACGAGATATTCCCGAACGTCAAGTGACTGATCGCATGATTAAGGGATAAGAACGGATCGACTGTTGTCCCACTTACATATCTAAGGCTATCACCAATATCTCCGTCTGCAACATTATGGATGAGATCCGCACCACCATTAACTCCTGTGTAAACCAAAGACTCAATCCAGTTTTGATAATTCGCAAACGAGTAGTCAACTGAATAACTATTGTAATCATGGGGATACATTAAGTTAACCAGGCCGCTCCGAAGAGCTTGATCTCTACCATCGACAATTAACCTCAAAGAGCGATCGATCGACGCATTTCCATACTGCCCAATATTTGCACTCATACTCAAGGATTGGCCATCGCCGACGCCAAAACCGTCATCATCCACAAACACCTGTGAAACTCGCATGGTGCCTTGAGCTACCGAGGCACTCGAATCGTTGGTGTCATGCGCATACGCTCCAAGCCCGAATTTCCACTCAGACCCGACCAACATTAGCGTGTCGATCAGTTGGCCATCAACTTGAAGATCAACCTGACCACCAACCCGGTCAAATATTAGATCAAGCCTATTTTGACCATTGGGAATCGTAATGACCTCCGCGAGAACCAACTCATCCTGCCCACCACTAAAGATCAAAAGCTTCGCGATCGCTCCACCAGTGCACGAATAATCAAAACTAAGCTTATCAACAGGCGTCGCTTTGCAATCCAAATCTACATAAATCTGAGATTCAGCATAGCCAACCGGCGCAATGACTGCGTGTGGCAGCTTGAGGTTGTCGCTAACGTCCAGATTCAACTCACGTAACTCTTCATCAAAAGACACCGATGCCGAAGCCACTCCGGCCGTCCTGATGGCAGCACGGTAAAATACATCAGTCGGATCTCTCCCTTGTGTCGCTGAAATGAAATCACATTCAAAAGGCTGGCTTGGCGAAGTGAGGAAATCAGACAAATCAACCGACTCTATTAGACCAAAAGTGACAAGTTGGCCCATTTTTAGCCGCCATCGAGCACTATCCCCAGCTTGTAGCTCTTGGGGACAAGGAAACATCACGACATGCGGCGTGAATGAGTTGGACTCTACTCTTCGTGCTCCGCTT
Source organism: Verrucomicrobiaceae bacterium E54 (assembly GCA_022548915.1). GTDB lineage: Bacteria > Verrucomicrobiota > Verrucomicrobiia > Verrucomicrobiales > Akkermansiaceae > Haloferula. The sequence goes on along the minus strand of JAKZES010000003.1, from coordinate 157,449 downwards.
GTCGCAAAATTTGGGGTAAACTGGCCACCAACAATCTTTGTCTCTTGGCGATCATAGACACCAATTGGCTCAAAGCTTTTTGCCCTGAATTTTTCTGGAAGCACCACAACCACCTCCTGATCCAGGCCGACGGGCCCATTAATCACCATATCCAACTCCCACGGCCGATTCTCGACGGGAAACAAAACCACACTTCCGCCGATCGAATCGTCCACATGAATCAGAATGTTGTAATCATACACCTCACCATCGAGGGACCTAAATCGAACTGGGATCGAGTGATCACCAATACCCAAGGTCGAGGTGTCGATCAGTAACTCAACTTCACCGAGGTCACCACGCTCTAAATACCAAATGTCACTCAAACCCGCTGAAGACACGGAGCCATTTAGTGGTTCAAGGTAGATTCCATTCGGGAGATCCCCATTATTGCCGAAAATAAAATTCACTGCTGAATTCTCACCCAATTGAACATCACCGAGGTCTAGGCCCGAATTCATTGCGAACAATTGCCCCGACTCGTTGGTCTGCACCATTGTGATTACTCCCATTGCGGAATCAATGTATGATGACTGCTCACTGGAAACACCGTCTTCTGCCATGGTGACAGATAGCAGCAAATTGTCTCCCTCTGCCACGCTTCCCCCGGACAAGGAGGAGAGATCGATGCTACTTGGGATTACTTGCTGACCATACGGGATGACATCCGTCACCGACGCCGTCTGCATGAGCGTGGATACGCCGTCTTTCACTCGGACCAGTTCCACCAGCATTTTCACTTTTAAGTCTAATTGGGATCCGTTGTAGCAGGCAATGGAGTATGGCAGAGCTGGTTGATCCATTGCCAATCGGTTTGGCATCAGGATTTTGACGTGAGTTCCGCGCGCCTCCGGCTTGTCTTCTGGTTCCTCGTCTCGAGTGGCAAGCATCTGGCTCACTTGGATCTTGTTGTGTCCCCGGGCGGAGTTGAAACCTATGATCGTTTCCAAAACTGGTGAGTCCGTGGCCGCGTAGGCGAAGCTGTCTGCGTATGGGTTGGCGGTGATTTGGAAAGTGTCGCCCTCCTTGAGATTGCCAGAGCTAAATCCAAGCTGGAGTCCGTCAGGTCCAACTGCTTGCGGCCCAGGCGCTTCATACCCATCCCCAAAATTCAAAGTGGTGGCGCCACTGGCTCCCCATGTCGCCGCCACCGTTACGGTATTGGCCTCTGCTCCAACGTTACCTCCGGAGGTAACGGTAAAGGTGTAGGTTGTCGTCTCATCCCCTTTATAGATGCCGTCAAAAGCGGGGACTCCGGTTCCTCTCCATCCCTCAAGGTTGAGACCGGTGAAGCGTGGTCCGAGCACCACCTTTTGTCCTGGGTGTATGTAGCCGCCGACCCCCGAGATATTGTTCGTGATTTCCACGCTCTCGTCCGGGGAATATGTCACTGCCTCAATATCCGTCGCGGGGTAGTTGCCGACATTCTTAATGACCAAGGTGCGGTGTTTTTTCCCATCAGCGGCAGTCTCATCCACATAACCCGCAATTAATCGTGGCGATGGAGCATCCGTGGGATCCTGCATGTCGGTGCCGTAGCGAAGCTCTTCTCTGTCCAGATAGCCGTCCTGATCCTCGTCCTTGAAGAATTTGAGCATTACAGAGGATTCCGGCTCTGCGGTCATCTCACCAAAACTCCGCCCATCCGGCCCTTGAGAGTAGATCGCCCATGCTGAGTTTTCGGAATTGGGATACCTTTTGGAACCAATGATCCGGCCCTGCCCGTTCATCTCGGGGAGTTCGATGTAATTGATCGCGCCGTTGCTAAGAAACTCGAACTTCACCACGTCCTGAATTCGAGACAAAACATCCATGTAGGTTTCATCTCCCCACGTTGGGATCAGATACGGACGAACCTCTTCGTTGCCATCGTCCACCCCATTATCGACCATAACATAGACTCCGCCCGTATAGGCATTTTCGTAGAATAGCTGGTCATCACCATACTCCACTCGAACGATCTCCACACGAATCGCATTACCCAAGTCAATCTCCTTGGTTTGTTCCAGCGTGAGGGGGATTGTCACCGGAGTATTAATACGGAAAGCAGCTCCCGGGAAGAGGTTCGTGACCGAGGAGACTCCCGATCCCCCCCCGACCAGTATCACAGTTTTTGCAACGTCTTCGCTTTCTCCGATATAGACATTCGCAATCACGGAGCTAATTTCTCGCACCACGTCCGTGCCAGCGTTCTTGAATTCGATATCAAACGTAAGGTCTGCGGCATGCGAGGTGTCCGTCGTGGTGGCGTGAGACCATTCTGTGCGGTTGAAGATGCGCTGATAGTTTCGTGAGGTGGTCCGGCTTGTTCGCTGGCTCTTAAAATTCTGTGTGGCAGGCTCATCAGGTTCGGTTCTACTGACCACCAAGCTTCGACTCAGGCTGCGACCACTTGCTCCCGGGTCGCATGTTGCGAATTTTCCAAGTAGCTCGTATTGGCGATTAAGATCCGCCTCGATCGCTCCAAGCTTCGACTCCGTAAGTGCAACTTTTCCCCTGCGCTCAGCGATTTCTTCTCGCTGGCCGCTTAATGTATCGGAAAAACCAAAGGCTAGTCGAGAAATTGAGGTTGTCAGACCGGCGCCCACACCACCACCGGCTTTTCCCAGCGCCGAAAGTTTGCCGATTCCCTTAAAGCTCTTGCTCCATCCGGCTTCCACACTTGCGCCAGCGTCTGCACTCAGAGTAACCGAATCAAGCCCGGTAACATTCTCAAGACCAATTGCGCGATACCTCTCTGCGGTAGCCAATTCTGCAACTTGTAAAGAGTAAGAGTCCAGTAAATCACCTCGTTGGTGCTGATAAAATCCGATGTTTTCTTGGACTTCAGCCAATAGGGAAGCATTACACTTGGGTTGGGTGATGTGCAAATTTGAATAGGGCTGGAAGCCACTTTCAGGAGAGGCAGGTGTCATGAGTTGCCCACCATCAAGACTTGTCGCCAAACGACTCAGACTGGTGCTGAGTTCAGTAAGAGCGTTGCCAAGCTGATTCTGAATCGCCGTCAACTGGGGTGATTGCTCCGGAAAGGTCCTTTCTACGTTCTCCTCCGTGGTTGTCGTCTCATACACGTTCTCCTGCTCATTGATCTCCTTGGACTCGGAGGTAATCACCTGCCTGGTTGTCACCGTGATGGTGTTGTCGGGGATCTTGATCTTGATGTCTGGGTAGGCAGCGACCAAGGGACTATTGCCCGGGGCATCGACAAAATTGGGCATCTCGGCCAATAGAAAATCGCTATCCACTGCACGGGGAAGTGAGCCACGGTTAATCTGGGTAATACCCCAAAATTCCTGGCCGTCATCGTAGCGATCGTTGTCCGTGGACTCACGATATGGATTGAACCCTAGCACAAACCGCTCAGCCGCATCCGGGATGGAATCCTGATCAAGATCGACGATAGGAGCTTCGTCTTCGTCGCCCCACCCCCAACCAGGGTTGGCATTCGGTCGTTGGCCCCAGATCGGCCAGTTTGGCCAAGGGATGCCGGATGATGTGTCTCCACTTCGGAGCTGCCGAATTTCCTGACCGTCCTTGACGCCGTCGCCATCCGTATCCGGGTTGCTTGGATTGGTCCCCCACCAGCGTTCCTCGGTATCCGTCAGCTGATCTCCGTCTTGGTCCATCTCAATGTAGGACAAATCCGAACGCGCAACCGTGCCTACTTGCGATAGAGTGGGAGTCAGTGACCGGAACGAGATCCTCTTCTTCACCAGATCCTCCACCAGTGCCCCCGAAATATGGAACTTCGCCTCGCTTTCAGTTCTAGAGATCAATTTGATCTCCTCTTCCTCGAACTGCTCAATCAAAGCCATCGCCTGCTCACGCTCTCCGGGAGTAGTCAGTCCGATCGTCGCAATGTATGATGGCGCCAAAACCTCTGCTGCACGTTCCTCTGCTGGCACAACGTAAGGCAGTGGCGAATCCCCGGACCAACCAGAGACAGCATTCAAGCCTAGAAAAATTGCACAAACCAAGGGGGTTGAGGGAGCGAAGCTCATAACGCTTAAGAAAATAGATCTGGCCCCAACAGCCGTCGAGTTCAAACATGCGCTCGGTCCGGGACTCCAATTACGGAGCATCGCTGATGCAACCCGATAGAAAGCAGGCGCTCCGCGCAGCCCTTGCTCGTTAGGTTGCCAGTCGACGGGACACTGCCAAAGGAGAGATTCGGGTGGTCTGACGCTCTCCATTCCTACCTAAAAGAAAGCCCGCCACTTTGGACGGGCTTTCTCTCTAGTTCGCCAGTCCCACCACACCATCGCCGAGCCCGTGAAGAGCCTCGCTGCGGGCGAGCGTCAGGCTCGGCTCACGTCATTCGTGGACTGAGCCATCAATCCGTTTGGTGCAGTAGCTTCTCGACCTCGATCCATTCGGTGGGAGGATGCTCGAAGCCGGGGATCAGGGTCCGGATGAGGACACGTGGGCTGTCTTCCGGAGCCTCGATCACGACACGCATGAAGTCGCCGTCACCCGGATCCTGCCAGCCTGGGTGGATCCGCACCCGGTCGCCGACCCGGAAGGATCCGGGTGCGGCGTTGCGGTCGGGCCCGCTCATGGCGTCGCCGCAGCGAGCGGCTCGGCCTTGAACTTCAGCTGATCCGCCGTGCATTCGTCAGCGGGGATGTCATCCCGGGGGCCGAGGTAGACCGGCTGATACACCGCGCCGCTCTCGCGATGGGCGTAGAGAAAGCGCACCTCGACCACGCTCCCCTTCCCCGGCACCTCGTGGTTGGCCGGGATGGTGACGTTGCCGGCGGGGACACGACCACCATCAGCGGCGATCAGTTCAAGCCCGACGCTGCGCCTGGTCCCGTTCCTTCCGGCGACGATGAACGAGGCGGTCTCGACGAACTTGAACTTCAGCTGAGACCCTCCCCTGTTGGGGCGACCGGGACTGTAGGGAGCGTCGATGTCCTTGAATACGACTCCCTCGGCTCCCTCCGCCCGGAGTTCCTCGAAGGTCGCCAGTTTGTCTTCCGGATCGACGGGTGTGGCGATCCAGCACAGGGCTCCGTTTCCCATCGGAACGATTCCCATGAGAACCTTGAAGCGGTCAAGGTAGCCGTGCTGGCGCAGGCTGGTGCCCTCGAACTCGAGGAGGTCGAAGGCGTGCAGCGTTTCACCGACGGCCTCTCCGTCGATGAGCACGTCGCAGGGAATGACGGCGACAGCTTCGCGGATGGGTTCCGGGATGGAAATTGCCAGTCCCCGGCGGTTGATGCCGGTGATGGTGTCGCCCTGCTTGAGCACAAGCATCCGCCGTCCGTCGTGCTTCTGCTGGAGGCAGAATTTCGGCGAGCCGATCAGGCGACCAACCTCGCTCTCCTCGATGGGATTGAGGAGCTGCGGGCGGATCCCGGTGTCGAGACCCTCCCCGTCGTTGTGGCAGTGGGATTGAGCGGGCGCATCCGTGTGACGGTATCCCTTGCGGAGCTTGGACTTCACCAGCTTCTCGAAGACCTTGCGGGCCTGCTCCAGCGGAACGGGCTGCGGGGTCTTGGTGCCTGTGGTGAGGGTGCTGCCACGCCGGCCATAGGCGAAGGTGACGATGTAGGCATCAGGAGTGCCAGGAACGGGCTCGATGGCAGCGTGATAGACTTTGTCGGAGCCTCCCTCGCAGCAATGGAGGGAGGCCGAGTCGATGGTGGTATTGGGCATGTTGATGGTTGTGGTTTCGGGGTTGGATTGCCCGTCGCGGAATGCGTTGGGCAGGAGAATGAAGACGCCCGCCACGGAACAAAGCCGGGCGGGCGTCAGGGTTGCCATGTCTGCGCTGGGAAAGACGGGATCAGGCGGCACAGGCCGCGACATCGATCCGTATTGGCATGACGACGCACAGGGTGCCGTCGAGCCTGCGTGCCACGACCGGGCTCATCTCGTCGATGAACCAGAGCGTCGGCGCAATGGTCAGCGCGTCGGCCAGGTAGGCGGCGTTGAGCGCCACCGGTTGCGGCTTCCCGGTGATCTCGGCGGGCACCTCGATGCGTGAGGCGTGGCTGGTGTCCGGCGCATGGGCAAGTTCGAGGTGTCCCCGCTTGCCCGGACGCAGGATGACCGAGGCTTCCTTGCCTCCCTTCGACAGCGCCTTGAGCCAGTCGATCACCGCCGGACGGTGGCTTTCCTCGAAGCTGGCCGAGGCGACACGGTCGGTGGGCACGACCTGCTTCCAGTTCGGGTAGTGGCCGTCGATGAGACGGGTGACCAGGACATGGCCGCCGGCCTCGATGCGGACGTGGTCGGGATCGCCGGGTTTGCCCTGGGCTTTCCCGTCCGTCTCGGTCGTCGTCTCAGGACGGTGGAACGGCGTGACCTGAATGACTCCCTGCTGGAAGTCCGGATGGCCGAGGGCATGGACTGCCGGGGTCGGGATGACCAGCTTGCGGTCGGGCACGCTGGCGGGTGTGGCGGCGAGCCGGCGTCCGTCGGTGGCGACGACCATGCCGCCGTCTTCGGGCGTGAGCAGCACGCTGTTGAGGATGTAGCGCGTGGAGTCCTTCGAGGCGCAGCCGGCGATCTCGGTGAGCATCTCGAAGGTGCGACCGGGGACGGGAGTGGCCTCGATGTTCTCCGGGACCTGCGGACAGGGTGGAAACTCATCGGACTCCAGCGTCGGGTGGTGGGTTTCGACGGTGATGCCGCCACGCAGCATCTTCAGGCGGACGCGCCGGTCCTTCTTCGTGCCCTTGCGGGTGAAGGTGACCGAGGAACCCTTGTCGGCCTTGAGCGAAGCCTCGAAGGCCTCGGTGGGGACTAGCAGGACTTCCGGGGTGTCGGACGGCCGGTCGGTCGGGACGTGGGTGCTGAGCCACTGGTCCAGATTGCAGACGGTGAGGCGGATAGCTTCACCGGAGTTAGCCTCGACGAGGATGTGGTTGAGCACCGGCAGGGTGCAGTGCTTGGTGCGCAGCCGCTTGAGCATTCGCCCGGCGGCCTTGAGCGCATCGGTGGGGATTTCGATCATGATGTTGGTGGTTTGGATTCGTGACGTGCCTGGAGATGTGAAGAAGCCCGCCGGTGGCACGGACCGGGCGGGCTTTGGCTTGGAAAATCTTTTGCTGATCTGGTTCTTCGGAATGGCTCGGTGCCCGGTGGATCAATCCATGCACACGGAATCCGAGTTCCCGCATCACCCCGGTGGCGTCTGTTGCTGACAAATGCAGCGTCGTTCGGTAGCCTGCGGACGATTTGACCGAACAAATCGCCCCCATGAAGACCATCCACTGCCTCATGTCGGGAGGTGTCGTCGCCTCCTTCCTTTTTGCTGCGGCAGCCTTCCTGCCCGGCTCCGCCGAAACCATCCCTTACCTCCTTGAGTCGGAGCCGCCTTCAACGTCCCCCGACACCTTCATCTGGGCCACCGATCCTGGGGTGCGCTACGACCTCTGGGAATCCGGCGACCTCGATGACTGGCAAAGGGTCGATGGCTTCCCCATGGAGGCGACCGGGCTCTCGATGGAGTATGCCTTCACGCCGGATACCCGGAAGTTCTTCCGAATCGAGTCGCTCGACGAGCAGCCTCCGTTGGTGGCGGGGCAGTATCCGGCGGTGGATGGCTTCGCAGTCGGCAGGTTTGCCGACATCACCGTCAAGCTGGAGGATGCCACCGGCATCGATCCTGCGACGATCCAACTCACTGTCGGTGCCCTTGGAACTTTCGCCGAAAGCAGCACCGAGCTCACTTTCGCCGCCGAGACGATCACCTTCGACAGCGGAGGTGACACGGCCCTCGGCGGCTGGGGAGAGACGATCACCGCCACCCTGGTGGTGGACGACACACTGGGTAACAGGCTCACCCACACGTGGAGCTTCCGCTTGGAGCCCGAGCCTCAGGCGGCGGAGGGTATCTTTGTCTTCGGCTCGCCGACCGCGCAGCGGGCGGGACAGAGGGTCGTGGGTCCGGCCGCCGCGCTCGCGTCGCGTTTCCCGGCGCCGGCGGGGCCGCAACGGGCGAACGATCCGCCGCCGTGGGAGATCGATGAGGTGCTGGCGGACCGCATTGTCATCACCTACGAGGCGGGTGGAGCGCCTGCATTCAGCGACGGTCAGTTGATTTGCAATCTGGCCCCCGCCACGGAAAGTGAGATCTTCTACCGGCGGGTGCTCTCGACCACTGACGATGCAGCCAATCTTGAACTCACGGTGATGACGGAGGACGCCGACCTCACCGAGTTCCTCCCCCAGGGCGCGGTGGCATTTTCCCCGGATTCGGTGGTGTACGAGACCGGAGCCGACGGAACCCTAGTCAGGGCCCTGAGCGTGGACGGGGAGGTGACCTTCCCCCGGGTCGGCTACGACCTTTCGGGCACCAGCCTGGCACTGCGTGAGGACGGCTTCGAGTTCACCCTCGCGGATCTCGCCACGGTGTCGGTGGGCGACGATCCCGATTTCCTCACGGTGACGGCCGACGAGTGGTTCTGGTGGCTGACGCCGCGTCTCAACGTGGCGCTCGAAACCCAGGGCTTCGGCGTCAAGTCCTTCGAGGCCATCGCCAGCGGACAAGTATCGACGGCACTCGCGCTGGACATTTCCGCGCTGCTGGTCGGGGCCAAGACGGAAACCACCCTGTTCGACCTGCCCGAGGCAAGTGAGCCGAAGCACGTCGTGCTCATCGGCGTGGTCCCGATTCCGATTCCACCGTTCGGGATCCCGGTCTACGGGGTGCTGGGTTTCGATTTTCTGGTGAAGTCGGAGGCCGAGGCACAGGTTCTACTCGAAAGCGGATTTGCCTGGCGGCAGGAGTTCAACGCGAGCTTCGGCGTGGACTACACCCAGGCGGAGGGTCTGGAATGGATTCGCTCCTTTCAGGCAAGCGCGCCGGACATCGAGCCCACGACACTCGATTTGACCGGAGAGTTCGACCTGAAGCTGATCCTCGAGCCCAGACTTGAGTTCCTCGTGTATGGATTGGCTGGAATGAGGGCTTCCATCGAGCCGTCGGGAGGGCTGCATACGTGGGCCTCGACCTCCGGGGACTACGGTGGGCAGTTGGAGGCCGACCTCGATTTCGTGCTCGGCACTGCGGGACTGCTCCCGGAGGCGGAGTTGAGCCTCAATGTCTGGCATGACGAATGGCCGCTGACGGATCAGGAGCTGGTCTTCAAGACCCAACCGTCGAGCCAGACCGTGGCGCCCAATGCAGGCGTGTCGTTCACCTGTGCCATGGATGCGCCCTCGCCACCCTCCTTCCAGTGGTTCCACAACGGCTCGCCGATTCCCGGGCAGACCTCGCGCAGCCTGTTCCTGCCGCGGGTGAATGCCGGCCACGCGGGCGGCTACTTCGTGCGGGCGACGGTTGATCGGACGTCTCCGCTCGAAGACCTGATCGCTGATTCGGAGGTCGCCACGCTCACCGTGCAGGAGGAAGCTCCGAAAAACGTCGATAGCGACGGCGACGGTGTACCGGATATCCACGAAACGAACACTGGTGTGTGGGTCTCGGACACCGACCGCGGCACCAACCCTTACCGGTGGGACAGCGATGGCGACGGGCTTTCTGATGGGGCGGAAACCAACACCCGCAGCTATGTCTCGCGTGGCGACACCGGAACCGATCCAAACGAATGGGACACCGACGGTGATGGGGTCAACGACAAGCGAGAAATTGATCTGGGACGAGATCCATCTTCGGACCTCACTCCCGTGGCCGAAAGTTTTCCCGATGCGATAGGAGACGTTTCAGTCGGTAGCTTTCCAGCGCTTGATGTAAGATCGGTAACAGTGATTGTAGATGATTGGAGGCAGAGAATTACTTTCAAAATTGAGCTGGAGGGAGATGTTTTCGATTTGGGTTGGGGTAAATATTGTATTGGCATTCGATCCAGTAATGGGGGCGATACAGCTGGGAGCGCATGGGAAAGGCCAATCTCCATGCCTTCGGGAATGACCCACTGGATCGGCAGTTGGGTGGATACCGGCGGTTGGGCTGGTGTGTGGGCATATCAAGATGGGAATTGGGGCGCAGCGCCTAGTGGAGCAGCAAACACTCAGGCAAATATTTCAATAAATGGAAAGACTGTCGCGATTTCTACATCTTTAGGGTCTCTCGGGCTCTCCCTTGGTGAAACCTTCCAGTTCGATGTCTACACAACATCCGGGGGAGGCGGTGACAGTGCAGCGGATGCGCTTTCCATATCTACTCCTTCGGTGACCAGTTGGCTTGAACCGTATGCGTCAGTAGCACCGGCAGATTTCACAATACCGAATCCCTGATTAGCTGCAGCCGGGCTCTCGCTGGAGCACTCTTTCGCACCCGCAGATCTGGCTGACAGAACGAGTCTTTAGGGCGTGACGACATCGTCTAACTACTGCAATTTTGTTCCAAATCAAAATGACAATTTACTCTCGTGAAGCTGCCCCGTATTTCCACTTTGATGAAGCCCCTGAAGCTTCTTTTGTTTGCCGCTGCGCCTGTCGCCACCATGCCGATCTACGCCCAAACAAGTTCTGGCGCAGAACCGGACTCAGTCGTGCTCATCCTTCCCAACGATGAGCCGGGAGCTGACCCCGAAAAGCCCAAGCGGGTCGTCTGGTCCACCGAACCGGGCATCCGCTACGAAATTCAGGAATCCACGACTCTGGAGCCCGACTCCTGGACCACGGTGGCCGGTTTTCCCACCGAGGCTGAAGCCTTGGCCCAACAGCACGCTTTCGAGATGTCGGGGAATCGGCGCTTCTTCCGGGTCGCCGAACTGGACGAGCAACCGCCGGAGCTGGTGGAACTCAGCCCCGGGAACGGCGCTTTCGGCGTCGGACGTTTCAACTCGGTGACGGTGGAACTCGCCGACCGGACGGGTATCGATCCAGATCTCATCTCACTGAGCATCGACGGCGGTCCTGCGATCACCCTTGCAGACCCTGCGTTGAGCCTGGTGGATGGAGCCTTGGTCTACGACTTGGAGGGTGAGACCGCTCTCGGCGGCTACGGCGCGACCATCACTTTCTCCCTCGCTGTGGCCGATTTCCTCGGCAATTCGACGGCTTACGATTGGAGCTTCGAGCTGGAGCGTGAAGTCGAGGTTGTCCCGGATTTGTTCGTCTTCGGCTCTCCCGCCGCAGTGCGAGCGGGCCAAAAACTGGCGGGTCTGGCCGCCACCGTAGCAGCCCGCTTCGGCGGCCCGGTGCGAATGAACGAGCCTCCGACCGAGTGGACGATTGATTCGGTGGATGCCGGAACGGTCGTGGTGGCATACACATCCGTGGTAGCCCCGACCTTTTCGGTCGGGCAGAAGATCTCGAACCTCGCCCCGGCCCGGTTGGAAGAAATCTTCTACCGGGAAGTCACGGCAGTGGCGGTGGATGAGACGGCGAAAACCGTCACCCTCCAGACGACCGACCTCGAGTTGGCGGACCTCATGCCGGAAGGATCGTTCACTTTCGGCGAGGACGCGGAACTCCTGGAGTTTGACGAGGATGGAAACCTTGTGGCGATGCGCTCCCTCACCATCGAGCTACCAAGTATCGGTGCCGACTTTTCGGGATCCACGGTTTACCCGGTCGACGAGGGTGATGACAGCAACATTGAAGTGACGCTCCCTGAGGCCCGGGCGCTGTTCTACCCCTCGGTCACACTGGCACTCGAAACCCGGGCAGGCGAGGTCGAGCGTTTCTCGGCTCGTGCCGAAGGGCGCTTCGACCTGGCGGTCGTGCCACAGCTCACCATCAGCGACAGCTACTCCAAGGAGTTTTCCAAGGAGCTCTGGAGACACGGATTCTGGGTATGGACCGCTGTCGGATACGTGCCGGTCGGGGTCGAGATCGCGGCATCGATCACCGCCAATGCGTCCATCCAAGTCGGAGCCGAAGCAGTGTTCACCACCGGTTTCCGACAAACAGCATCGATGGGAATGGAGGGTGTCTATGTGAAGAACGGGAGTCCGGAAGTGGAGTGGGATCGCTGGTTTCAACTCAATCCCTTCCAGCAGGTGCCATTCACCTATACGATCACTGGTAATGGTGGAGCTAGTGTCTCCCTCGTGCCTCAGATCGATGTCCGTCTTTATGGCGCAGCCGGGCTTTATCTGAACGTAGATCCGAGGTTGGAGCTGAGCGGGTCGGCTACTATGATCGATGGTGCAATCACCGAGGCCAGTTGGCTTCTAGGCGGATACGCCGACGTCAACGCGGGGTTGAGCCTGATTGGCTTCGACGCCGGCAGCCTACCCTCGCTGCCTCCCTTCAGATTCTTCACCCGAGAGTGGGGCGACAGCTTTTCTGCACAGCCGACCCCGCCGCAAATCTCCAGCCATCCGAAATCCACTGACATATCAGCCGGGGATACCCTCCGGCTTGATGTCGCTGTCGATTCAGGATTCAGCTACACTGTGTGTTGGTTTCATAACGATCAGCGACTAATCCAGACCGGGAACACTCTCACGGTCAGTAATGCAAGGCTTGAGCACTCGGGCGAGTATCGCGCACTGGTGAAGGGCGATGGAGAAGGCGCCCCAGAGGTTTGGTCAGAGGTCGCGAGGGTTGGCGTATTTCCTGATGGGGACCCGCTGGAATCCTGGGAAGTTTCCATCAGCGCAAACAGCAATCCGCTGGGCGAGGGTCAGTGGTGGATTAATCCAGACCCTGTTACCGTAGTGCTTCCGGAAGGAAAGTACCTCATATCGAACCTGAAGTCCGGAGATCCTGTTTATTGGCGATGGAATCCCTATCCAAACGTTCCCTATCTCACAGACTACGCTCTTGCCATCGGCAGCGTGGACAACTTTTTCCTCTCAGGCTGGGATCGGTGGGCTGGGGATTCCGCTCAAGAAGCTCTCGACGCAGCCAGATCCGTGTATCTTCATCTGCACGAGTCTACGACGGTGTTTTTCGGCGTAGCAGATAACCGTGTAGAACGCGGCTCCTATTCCGATAACATAGGAGGACTGCGCCTTCAAATCAACCGTTATCAATGAGTCAGCTTACGAGCCAAGAATAGCGGACGATGGCGACGCTGACCGCTAACATCCTTGCTGGGGGAGAATTCGACTCACCTCCTGATACACCGAGTAACCGACTGGACACAGGGGGCGGGTTTTCTTTCGTCGGCGCACTGGAGATCTCCAACGGTGTCTCCACCTACAAAGGCTCGGCCGTGGCGATCTCTGAAAACTGGATCATCACCGCTGGCCACAATGCCGACCTGAATGACGATGGCCTTCCCGACCCCATTTGGTCCGGAAACCTCCATCTGCCCGGCTACGGTTCGTATGCCGTTGCCGAGGCCTTCACCCACCCGGCCTTCACCGGCTTCGCCAATCCGTCGATCAACGACGACATCGCCCTGATGCGTCTCGCCAACCCGCTCCCTCCCGGCCTGGTCTATCCCTCGCTCGGATCGACCGACATCGGTGACATCGTGACCTTGGTGGGCTTTGGCAGGTCCGGCTACGGCAGCTACGGCTACACCAGTAGCGCCACGCTGACCGACCGTCGCTTCGGCAGCAACGTCATCGACACCCTATCCCTCGATGATGAGGGCTCGGGCGTGGCGGAGGTGTTCCGCTACGACTTTGACGATCCTTCCACCACCGGGCAGACGGACGGGAGCCTTGGCAACGACCTCGAAACCATCATCGGCCCCGGCGACTCGGGCGGTGCCGCCCTGATGTGGGACGGAAACCAGTGGGTGCTCGTGGGCATCAACACCTTCACGGAGGGCTATGGCGGTCGCTTCGGCGACATCGGCGGCGGGGTGTTGGTGGAGCCTTACGAGGGATGGATCCTTGAGACCACCGGGATTCCGGAGCCAGGCGCAGGTGCGTTGCTGCTGATGGGCATCCTGCCGCTGGTGTGGCGGCGTGTTCGAGTGGGAATCTTCAAGCGATGAAAAGGAAACCCAGCTGGCTGGTGGAGGATCAGGAACCGTGGTGCATGTTCTGCGGTGCCAGCGCCGGCGAAGTGAGCGAAGCTGGCGAAGATCCGGGCCGCAACCGCGCCACCGCCGTCTATTGGTGTGCCAACTGCAATTCGATGTACTGCTCGATCTGCTCTTACAGGACCGACTCCTGCGCCGATGACGAGACGGTCTGCGTGCGCTGCGACCATCGGATGAAGCGGATCAGCCAAGCGTGAGCATGTCGATGCGCCTGTGGAAGGGATCATTTCAAGGGCGTGCCCGCCGGCGGCACGGACCGGGCGGGCTTTGGTTTGGAAAGGGGTTGGCCTCCGGCCTGCCGGGACAGGCAGACCGGAGGCCTTTTGCGGACCCGGCACCGACGGGCTTCACTCGGGTTCTTCGCCGGAGACGCTCAGGTGGCCCTGGTCGTCGTTGACGAGCCAGATGCCCCGCTCCGGATGTCGGAACCACCAGTCGATGCCGACGCGCGATTGCGGACCATCGATTTCCTCCCATTCGGAAGGCTCGGTGTCGGTCTCCCGGCACAGGAATCGTTGAGCGTCCATGTCAGTTCGCCCTCGGATCGATCCTGCGACGACGCGGCGCGGACGATGGATTCGTCGCAGACGCTCCCGCCTCCCGCGCCCGTCCCTTCGCCCAGTGGCGCAGGGCGGCGATCTGGCCGTCCATCAGGTTGGCCAGCGGCACGGTGTTGCCGATGCCGGTGACGATGTGCTTCCGCTCGCTCGGCTCGGCTCCCTCGGCGAAGGCCTCGTGGAGCGCATCGATGAACACCGCCTCGATCTCCGCACCGGTGAACTGCTCGCAGGCGCGGGCCAGGACCACGGTGTCGAAGTCGGTCGGCTTGCGGCCATACTTCGCGATCACGATGTCCCAGATTGCCGCACGCTCCCGGCTGTCGGGCAGGTCGACGAAGAACATCTCGTCGAAGCGTCCCTTGCGAAGGAACTCGGGTGGGAGCTTGCTCACGTCGTTGGCCGTGGCCACAACGAACACAGCTTTCGTTTTCTCCTGCATCCAGCTCAGGAACGATCCGAAGACGCGGGAGGAGGTTCCGCCGTCGGTGCTGCCGCTGCTCTGGCTTCCGGAAAAGCCCTTCTCGATCTCGTCGATCCACAGGACGCACGGCGCGATGGCCTCGGCGGTCTGGATGACCGAGCGCAGGTTGGCCTCGCTCTGGCCGACGATCCCACCGAAGACGCGCCCCATGTCGAGGCGAAGCAGCGGCAGGCCGAAGGCGCCGGCGGTGGCCTTGGCGGTCAGCGATTTCCCGGTTCCGGGAATGCCGACGATGAGCAGTCCCTTCGGAGCGGGTAACCCGTAGGAACGCGCCTCGGTGCTGAAGGCCCCGGCGCGGCGGTCGAGCCAGGCCTTGAGCTGATCAAGACCGCCGATGTCCTCCAGCGAGGTGGACGCCTCGACGACCTCCACCAGACCGTTGCGCTTGAGCGTGCGGGCCTTCTCGCGGGCGATGACCACAGGGTCGATGCCGGAGGTTTCCACGACCGACAGGGCGAAGGCATTCTCCGCCTCGGTGGTGGTGAGACCAAGCGCGCTTTGCAGGGCGGCCTCGCGGAGTTCGTCGGGCAGGTCCTTCAGGTTCGCCGACTTGGCGATGCCGTCGAGGACGACACCCAGTTGCTCCGGCCCGGGCAGGTTGAAGTCGATGTGCGTGAACTCATGCTCCAGTTCGGCGGGCAGCTTGAGCCGACAGCCAAGCAGGATGATGGCATGGCCGTGGGCCTTGGCCACACGCAGCGTGTCCTTGATGCGACGGACCAGCATCGGGTCGCTCTGGTCGAGGTGGAGCTGCAGGTCGCGCAGAAGCACGACGTGTTGGGGCTCGGATGAAGAATCGGCGGCGAACAGGCCGTCGAGTTGTTGCAGGGCTTCGAGGGGATCGGGGCACGGGGTGACCCGTCCCTCGCCGGTATCGACCAGGCCCTCGGTGGAGGACCAGGCGTGGAGGGAGCGTCCGAGGGCGGCGCAGGCCGAAGCGATTTCCGCCTCGGCCCGCACTTCCTCGGAGCTGATGACCGCGAGTCCGGGGTGTCCGGCGCGGAGGTAGGTTTGCAGGTTCATGGAGTTGACGATGGTTGGAGGTTTTCCCGTTCCCAGCGAAGGCATGCCTCGCGGGAGGGATCGCTGAAGAGGAGCCCGCCGAATGCGAACGAGCGGACCTCCCAGCATTGCGATTCGGGGTCGAAGACGATCTCCGTCGCCCGGACGACTTCCAGCCGTCCGAGCGCGCGGAGGTCGATGGCCTCGGTGTAGAGGCAGTCGATGCGACCGTCCGGGGACAGGCGCAGCGAGGCGGTGGAGGGCTCGCTCACGCGCCACCTCCTCCCCCGAGCTGCTGCTCGTTGCGTGTGCTCCGCGCCTGACGCCAGAAGTCCGGCTTGCGGGTGCGGTCGCGGACGCTGCCGAGAGCCTGCTCGATGGCCTGGGTCGCGGCCTCGCAGCCCCTGCCCTGGTAGCCCTCGGCCTCGACGGTGGTTTCCCCGGTGGGAGAAACCCTCACAAGGATGCGGCGGCTCACAGCGCACCTCCTTCCAGGGTGAGCAGGACGCTGCCGTCCTGTTCCTGTTGGCGGCGCACGCGCAGCCCCCGGGAGCGGGCCTCGCGGGTCGTCTTGTGGATGCCGTAGGATTGCAGCAGACGACCGAAGCCTTTGCCGACCTCCCGGGCGACGTGACCATCCCACCAGTCGGTGGTCAGGCCGTAGGTGTCGTTGTTCTCCGGGGCGGGATCGACGGCGATGTCGTAGGGGCCCTTGAGCACGATGGTTCGGTGGGAGGTGCGGGTGACGCCGGCATAGCCGCGGCATGGCGTGTCGGCCCGGAGTTCGAGGCCGAGCTCGACGCAGGCGTCGCTCAGGGCCTCGAGGTCGCGGACCTGGGTCTGGATGGTGGTGAAGTGAGACATGGTGGTTTCGTTGTTCGTTGGTGGTTGTCGTTTGCGTGGGGTTGAGAGAACTGGATGCACGAAGGGCGGCTCTTCCGGTGTGGAGGAGCCGCCCTTCGCGCGTGGGGGAGTCAGGAGGTTTCAGGAGTAGGATTCAGCGTGTCAGGAAGTGGCAGTCGGAGAGGTTGGAGTGGTTGGAAAATCAGGCGTGTGGAGACGGAGTCAGGCTTGTCGGGGAGGGGTTCCGTGTTTCGGGAGAAAGGGTCGCCACTGCCGGTGGAGGCAGTGGCGGGGGATCAGCTCACCGCTTCAAGTCGGCGACTGCCCATTTGTCCGAAGCGTGTGAGCACGTCCCGGCCATCGTTGCGCACCATGGCCATGGCGGTGTCGTGGAGACGGCTGAGCCCTTCGGTCAGGCTCCGCATCGCACCGTTGTCATTGCGGTAGTCCTCGGCGCTTCGACTCAGCAATTGCTGACGGAAGCGTTCGAGAGTGCCTTCGAGTTGCGCATCGCCGGCGAAGTTCAGGCTGCGGAAGCTGTCGATGAACGTGGTGAGCCGGTTGAGCGTGCGCTGGTGGACACCGTTCTCGCTGCCGTCGATGGTGGCGAGAACATCCGCAGCGAGCTTTGCGGTCTCCTGACGCAGTGTGGTGACACTTTCCCGGATGAACGAGTCGAGGTCCCCTTGAAGGCGTCGGGAGGCATCTTGGGCGATGCGGCTGCGTTCGTCGGCGATCTCCATCTGATCGATGGACTCGGCAACGTCGATTCGCAGACCTTCGGGTGCCGCGACCTGAAACAGCCGCGTCTCGAAGGCGAAGCGCCTGGTGATGTCCCCGGCGGGTGGAAACGACTGCTCGATGGTGGCGAGAAGCTGTTCGGCGCTGCCGTTGAGGTTCATCTGCCGCGCGGCGTCGCGCCACTCGTCCAGCGCCTCGTCGCGCAGGCCGGAGTAGCCGGCGACGAAGTCGAGGGTCGCCTCGCGGAACTCGTCGCGCAGGGCGTCGAGCTTGTCGGTCAGATCGACGAGCCGGGGATTCGGCACGAAGCGGGCGATGCCGCCGAGGAACGGAAACGACGCCGCCTCAACCAGCGAGTGGGCGCGGCTTTCGATCAGGGCGAAGCGTTGCAGCGCTTCCTTCGGCACAAGCCTCTTGTGGCCGAGCTGGATGAGCCGGTCGGAGACGTGACTCGGATCGAGTCCGAGGTCTTCGGGCCGGAGCTTTTTGCAACCGCGCCAGTAGCGGACGCTGACGTTGCACAGGACTCCCCGGCGGCACACGGCCTCGAGGAGCGGGAGGTTGTATTCTTGGGACATGGTATGATGGCTGGTTGTTGTTGTTTGGTTTCGTTGATTCGCCCGGTGAATTCCGGGCGCTGAAAAGTAGAAACGCCCGCTCCGGAGATGATCCGAAGCGGGCGTGTGAACCGACTTAGTCCAGAAGGTTTGCAACGACCACTGCCAGGACAATTAGCAGCAGTATCCCTGACACGATTGGACCCATCAGGAGGAAGGCAAAGATCGCCAAGCCGATCAGCACAGCCCAGGGCCACAGCTCGAGCGGATTCACGAAGCACCTCCTTTCCAGGCGGCGCACTCCTTCCTGAACTGGCACCACGAGCATTGCATGCCTGGTTGGGGATGGAACCGCGCTGCCGTGATCCCCTTCACCGCAGTTTCGAGCAGGCGCACAACACGCTCCTTGCGATGCCGGTCAGCCGGGGGCGACGTCACCTTGATGACCTGCGGCGTCTTGGTCTTCACGAGGTAGACCAACTCCAGTGACGGAGGGCTTTCCCCCGTAGCCGCTTCCAGCATGAGCTGATAGCTGACGAGCTGGATCTCATGCTCGAATGCCGCAGTGTCCGAATCCGGGCGGGCAGCGGCGCTCTTGAAGTCGACCGGCGTAAGGTCCTGGCGAACCAGATCCATGGCGCCGGTCAAGGGCACCGACAAACCGTCGATGTTCTCATGCAGGAACACTTCCACGGCCTTGGGCGGCTCCTTTGCGACCTCCGGACTATCGAGGTAGGCGGCAACGACCCGCAGGCCGTCCTCACGCGCCTTCTCACGCGTCTTCTTCGCAGTCCACGCGATGGGACCCTCGTCCTTTTCCAAGGCGTTGAAGGCCCCGTCAAAGGCCAGAGCGATGGTTTCTGGAGAACAGTCCCCTCCCCTCCACAAGGCGATGTGGAAGCACTGGAGGGCGGCGTGGATACTCTTGCCCAGATGGAGTGCCGGCGAAGTCGGCCTCGGCAGGCACAAGACCCGCTCGAAGTAGAAGCGAAGGCTGCACGCGAGGTAACTCTTCGCCGCCGTGGGGCTGATGTGATCGGGCACTTCGGAAGTGACCGGTTCGACCGGGGGTGCAGGACTCTGCCGGGCGATCTGCTCGACAAGCGTCAGACTCATCGTCCACCTCCGTTCCGTGCGTAGGCGTTGCGGCGGGTGCCGTTGGAACGGGCCTTGCCGTTGCCTCCACCGTGGGTTTCGAGCAACTCATCGATGAGCCCGGACGCCTCCATCTTGTTGAGCTGCTTCACGCCCTTGCCGAAGCGTTGGCGGGCGAGGTGGTCGACCTCGTCCTTGTCGAGGCTGTGCTCGTCGACCAGCTTCAGGATCAGGTCGCGCTGCTTGTCCGAGCAGTGCCAATTTGAAATAGCCCGGGCTGTACCATTGGTGCCGTTGGATGAAGCCGGGGCGTCATCCATGCCGTAATCTCCGGGCGGAACGAATCCGGTGGCCTTGATCTGTTCGTCGACATTCGTCTGGAGCAGGTGGTAGATGCGTTCCGCCTCATCGGGAACGTTGTCGATGGCGACCAGCTCGGTCTCAACCGAGACGGAGAACTGGTGGCTGGAATACCCGGGAAGGCCCAGGCGTTTGCTGTAGTTGGCGATTAACTTGATGGCCATTGGCTGGTTTGGTTGGTGGTTTCAGTACGTGAAAAGGCCCGCCTCGCCGGGATGGCGGGACGGGCCAGAGATGGGACAGAAGGCTTAGGCGGCGATCCTGGCTGGTGCGGATTCAGCCATTTCGGCACGGGCCTTTCGCATGCCCTCGCTGTGTTCGAGGGCATCGGACACGATGCGGGCGAGGAGCCGGGTCATGGGCTCCTTGCGAAGCCTTGCTTCGTGGTGGAGCGCCTTGATCAGGAACCGGGACAAGGGTGGTTGGTAGGTGGTGTTTCGGGGCATGGGGATTGAGGTTGATGATTTAGACCGGTCGGAACCGCCCGACCGGGCGATGCGCACCGCGGAACCATCCCGGGGCGATCACTCGTACATAACCCCGTCACGGGGCTCGTTGCGCTCCATGGTTTCGCCTAACGCCTAGCGCCGCCCCACGTCACCAATGCGAGTGCTGCATGCCTACAATCGCACTTGTCGGCATGGGTCGCGTATGGAACAAGGCCCAGTCCAATCAACCAACTGAACTCCATGCCTGCGAAGAAGAAAGCACCGTCGAAGAAGCCTGCCGGGAAGAAGACCGCCACCAAGAAGGCTCCCGCTAAGAAAGCCGTCACCAAGAGGGCCCGGCGCAAGAAGGTCGCCAAACCTGCCGCGGAAGCGCCGACGACCCCGGCACCTGCGACTCCGACACCTGCGACCCCGGCACCCGAACCGGTTGCCAAGAAGAAGACCGGATCCCGGGGCAAGCGCTACACCGCCAAGGCGAAGGCCGAGGTGATCGCGTTTGTAAACGAGGTGAACGCGGACAAGGGCCGGGGTGGTGCCGCCGCAGCGTCACGCAAGTTCGGCATCACGCAGATCACCATCGGTCGCTGGGCCAAGAAATCTCCTGCAGCCTCCCCCGCCCCTTCCGGGAAGAAGACCGCAACGAAGGCCCCGGCAGCCTCGGCCAGCCTTGAGCAGAAGCTCGCCAAGCTGGGATCGATTCATGCCGACATCCTGCGCACCGAGAAGCAGCTTGCGGACCTCCGGGCGCAGTTCGACCGCATCAAGGTGACGCTGTAGTTTCCAAAGGGCAGCAGTGCGCTTGTCATGAGCCCGGTTCACGCGGTCTTCGGCAGCATTCTGTCGGCCCTATTCCTGACTACGTCTGCGGCGGGAGACACATTCGGCACTGGTCAAAACCAGTTCGACATTGATTTCGTAGTCATCGGCTCCCCAGGCAACGCCCCGGATGACACCGGATATGGATCAGTGGGCTACGATTACCGGATTGGAAAATATGAGGTAAGTGGTCGCATGCTGGCCTCCTACAACGCCGACGCCATCGAGAAGGGTCTTCCCTCAATATTCCCGACTTCAGCAAGTCTCGACCATCCGGTCACAAACATCAATTGGAACCAAGCAGCGCGGTTCGTGAATTGGCTAAACACGCAGCATTGCTACCCACCAGCCTACAAGGTTGATCCAGTCGCAGGTAGTAACGACCGAATATTCCTTTGGGAGCAAGGAGATGCAGGCTATGACCCAAAGAATCCATTCCGCAATTCCGGAGCGCTCTATTTTTTGCCCAGTGAGAACGAGTGGTACAAGGCGGCGTATTTTGATCCGATCCCAAACAACGGCAACGGGACGTATTGGGATTACGCCACGGGCACCGACTCCCTGCCGACACGCGTTTCGGAAGGCACCACCCCGGGCACAGCCGTTTATGGGAGACCATACTTTGCGTCTCCGGCCATCATCACGAATGCCGGTGGATTGAGCCCGTGGGGGACGATGGCGCAGAATGGCAACGTGGAAGAACTCGTCGAATCAGCGTACCTCGGACTCAATGACGATGCACTTGAGCCTCGATCAGTCAGGGGGGGATCTTTTACGAATCTTGGTTTCGGCAACACGCTCGATTACCTGAAGGCCTCTGCTCGGCATGGCATCGGGGTGGCCAAGGGAGCTTCGTCGATGGGCTTCCGTGTCGCATCTGCCGTCCCTGAACCACGAAGCGACCTCACGACCGTGATCGACGTATTGCGCCCGACGCTGGTTGCTGGCGGCGATGCTCTCGACACCTTCCGCGTGACGGTAGCGAACAACGGCCCAGATGGTGCCACCGGAGTCGAACTGACCCAAACCTCGTCAATGCCCCAGGGTGTTGCGATCACCTCCACGAGCACCTCCGCCGGCACCTTCTCCGGGGGTGTATGGACGTTGGACTCCCTCGCTTGCGGAGCGTCGGCTACGTTGGTGGTGACAGTCAGGGCCGAGCCCGCCGCAGCGAGTGGAACCGGGGTCGTGCCTCTCGCGTTCTCGGTCACCGCACTCAACGAGCCCGACCCGGATGAAACCAACGACAGCGCGGCAGCAACGGCCTCGATCATCAGCGCCGCGGATGCCGGCGTCGACATCACCGTTGCCCCAGCTGTCGATCTACAGAGTGGCCTCTTCGTGAGCCAGGTCACGGTCACCAACGGCAATTCTGAGCCCGTTTCTGCATTCCGGCTCTATGTGAAGAACCTCCCGGACGATGTCGTAGCCTACAACGCCACGGGAACCTCAAGCTTCGGCTCACCCCCGGCGGACCTCCCCTACCTGCTCTACAACCAGTCGCTTGCGCCGACCTCCTCGGTCACACTCAGCGTCGAGTTCTTCCGACCCTCTCTCGATCCGACTTTCACGCCGATATACGTGCTCCAGTTGCTCCCCGAACCCGAGACACCGCCCATTGCTGCGGACTCCGGGATCGATGTCACCCGGAACGAGAGGCTGGGTAATGGGGATCACCTCGTAGAGATTGCCAGCATTCCAGGGGCAACCTACGCGGTGGAATACAGCGCTGACATGGTCACATGGAAAAGGGTGAGCCCAACCGTGACCGCGCCGGCCAATCGGCTTCAGTGGATCGACAACGGACCACCCAAAACGGAGAGCCACCCTTCGACGGTCGGCAGTCGATTCTACCGCTTCGTCCTCATTACCTCCCGCTAAGCCCGACCACTCCGACAATGACCACACGTCCCGTCATCGCCTCCCTCCTCGCGACCCCGTTGTTCGCCGGGAATGTCCTGCCCGAGTCTCCTATCGAAGGACCCACTGAGGTGAGTCCGTGGCAATTTGGAACCGGCGTCATGTGGAGGAACATCGGCGAGCTCTCGGTGAACCCGAACCTGCAAACCGGCCCCTTCGCCGGAAACTTCTTCTCACCGAATCCGGCGACCGGACCAGCTGGGGTAAACGCTGACCGCGCCTACGACGACGGTTTTGTCAACGAGGGGGCCGCGACGCCGCTCACCGGCTTGACGACCTTCTGGGGATATCAGAACGCTGGGCAGGTTGCCGGGGGTAATCTTACCTACACTTCGACCGGCGGGATTGCCCTCGCTCCCCCCGGGATCGGACAGGACGATGCCAACACGGAGATCGCACCTTACATCGAGGCATCGTATCTTCGACCCATCGGAGACCACCTCGTCGCGGGATTCGGTGCCAACTTTTCGTTCGTGGGCCTGGGCGGCACCACAGTCAGCCGGATGCCTATCTCCGGGGTCACCACACTCGACAGCTACGCCCTGAACGGAGTCATCCCACCCGCCCCGGGCTATGTCGGCAGCTTTGCCGGACCCGGACCCTTGATTGGAAATCAACCGACCAGCCGAATGACGGTCCTCACCCCCACGGGAGGCACCTCAAGCTATCTTTTCGACAGTTCGACCGACCTCTACAGTCTTGCGCTGGGCGGCGAACTCCAGTGGAGCCCTGCGACGAACTGCTACGTCGGCTTTGGTGCAGGCGCGGTGATCAACCACGCCGATTGGGAGGCCGCGTGGAACGCACAGCTGGTTGATCCTGCAGTCAACACGCTTCGGACCTACGCCAGAGCGTCAAGCGGCGACGAGTTCCTCTGGGGGCTCTACGTGAAAGGAGGTGCGGGATACCTCTTCAATGATCAATGGAGCGTTGAGAGCTTCTTCCGCTACGACTGGAATGAGACCTTGCATGGAAACGTTGGACCAAGCCGGTTCGAGATCGACCTCTCAGGCTGGAGCCTCGGCATCGGTCTTGGATTTCGCTACTAATACGGCGTTTGTTGCAAAGGCGAGTAGCTATGAAGAATTGGAACTGCAATGCCTCCGTCAAACCTGTCGTTACGAGGCACAGCACACCCCCCTCAAGACTTCAAATTGTGGCATTGGTTGCGTGGGGAATCGCCACTCACGCTGCAGAAGCAGCCCGCTACCGGGTAGAGCTGGATTCTCGATTTCAGGTGCAATGGATCGGAATCCTAGACACGCAATCTGACACGTTCACGCTTGAGTCGTGGATTGAACGTCCCGGGCTGCCCGACACATGGACGCCCCGCGCTTCTTCACTTCCGATCATCATGCACGCTCAAAGCTCAGACGGTACACGCTTCGACGTTCCGGATGAGTTTGGTACGTTTTCGATTGGCTCGACTTGGGCATTCATCGGACCGGATCTCGGAGCCATCCAATGGAATCAAGGAAGCGCTCCTCTCTTTTACGGCTACGGCTACAGGGTGGCTTGGGGCGCGACCACCTCAGGCTTCTTCTCGGGGACCGACTACTCGCCCAACGAATTGATCGGTGGAGCAAGAATAATTCGTTCGAACGCGGTCACCGATGGAACTCTTTTCGATACGATGTCCATCATTCGAATACCGGATCCGCAATGCGATCTGGAGGCATCCATAGACATACTTCAGCCGACGCTAGTAGCAGGCGGCGATGCGTCCGAAGCCTTCCGCGTGACAATAACAAACAAAGGTCCAACCAATGCAACCGGAGTCGAACTGACCCAAACTTCGTCCATGCTTCCAGGCGTCGCGATCACCGCAACAAGCACCTCCGCCGGCACCTTCTCCGGGGGTGTCTGGACGGTGGGAGACCTTGAGAGCGGATCCTCTTCCTCCCTGATGTTGACAATTCGCGCAGATGCCGGTGCTGCGAGTGGTACCGAAAATGTTCCGGTCGCCTTTGCGGTGACTGCTGTCAATGAACCCGATCCGGACGGCACCAACAACAGCGCCTCCGCAGCCGCCTCCATCATTAGTGCGGCAGATACCGAAGTCGGCGTCATCGCCTCTCCAGCCATCAACCTCCAGAGCGGGCTCTTCTTCAGCAAAGTCACCATCACCAACGGAAACGCTGATCCCATCCCCGCCATACGACTATTCGTGGATGGCCTTCCTGACGACGTCATCGTCTACAACGCGTCAGGAACTGCCAGCTTGGGATCGCCTCCAGAGATCCTGTCCTACCTCCTTTACAACCAGTCCCTCGGCCCAAGTGACTCCGTCACCCTCGCTGTCGAGTTCTACCGTCCGTCGCTTGATCCCAACTTCAATCCAACCTACAAGATCGACTTGCTCCCGGTCCCTGAGACCCCACCCGTTGCGGCGGACTCCGGGATTGATGTCACCCGGAATGAAAAGTTGGGCAATGGCGACCATCTGATCGAGATTGCGAGCATACCTGGCGCCACCTACGCGGTGGAGTACAGCCCGGACATGACCACTTGGATGCGGGTGCTTCCGAGCATCACTGCACCTGCCAACCGATTGCAATGGATCGATAGCGGGCCGCCAAAGACGGAGAGTCACCCCTCCGCAACCGCGAGCCGATTCTACCGTTTCGTTCTCATTGCTGCTCCATGAGTCATCAAACCCGAGGCAATCCGTCGGCTAATGTTGCACTCTCGGCGGATCCGCCTGCCCGACGATCATCCGGGCATCGCGCAAAAGCCCACCATCATCCGTATTTTCTCCGCCTCATGGCCCTTTCGTGCCAACGCCTCTTCCGCCAGATCCACCTCCGGGCGCTGGAAGCCCGGAAAAACCTAGCTTTTCGGGCCTTCAGCTTCGGATTCCCGGGACAAGAAGGTAGGTGCTCGTCCTACACACATTTTGCCGAGAAACCGGGAACATACGTGCTGAACCTACACAGGTCATTTTGACACCATTCGCCCGGATTCCGATGTCACGGAGCCGGCGACGAGGAAGATCCCCGATGAACGGGTCAGATTGCGGTGTATTTCGTACGAGGATCGATTCTGACGTACGCGAACGCTCCGGGAGGGTGCAAGTACCGGATCGGGTGTCGCGTAGGCCAGCGCGTACGAGAGAGCCCCATACCAACCCATTCCAAGATTCACAGCGCTGCCCCCCTCGTCGCAGTGAATCCGAGGGCCCGGAATCTGGTTTTGGTGCGAAAACGTCCATGTTCCTCCTCCGGGTGCGCATAGGCCCAGAAGGGAGCAAATGGACGGTCGTAGACCCGTCCGTCCTATTTGCCTCCGGGCCGATGGATATTTCAAACAGCATGTGTCTATAGGGGACTTGCCGTTTACCATTTGCTGGAAACCTCCATTTCTCAGGGGTTCCACGGCACCCCGGAACCGGGGTGCCGTTTACCTAGCCGTTTACATTTCGGGCGACTTTTCACCGCTCGCACCCCCGCCAACCTGTAGTTCCACGGGGCCCACCTTTAGCCGGTAACGCTTCGTGTTCTTCTGCCCGGCCAGCTCACTCTCCACGACCTTGGACCCAACCAGGCCCTTGAGGTGATTGCGCACCGTGTTGTCTTTCATTTCCACCATGCGGTCACTTAGCTCCTTCTGCAGCTTGGCAGTAGTGATCCATTCCTCGGGTCCGAGATCCCGCAACACCGATAGGATCTCCTGACGGTTGTCGCCGACGCCCTCGCCGCCTTTCGGTGGCTGAACCGGATCCGTATGGGTCTCGACCCAGCGGGCCGGATGACTCTTGCTATCGAGAACGATCACCTTTCTCGGCGTCGGCTTGAAGGTGCGTGCGACCCACTCGAACTGCCGCCACGTCCCGTCACCCCCGTCCTTAATCAGGGATCCGATGGTCTCGGGCACGGCAGCAAGCGCGCTGCCTCCCCTGCCCCGGTCGATCAGGTCTCGACCGACGCCCGATCCCTTCGCGGTATGATGCATGACGACCATGCCGCACCCGAACTCGTCGCAGAGCCCCGGAAATCGCTCCAAGGTCTTGGTCAGAGAGTGGTTGTCGATCTCGCTCTGGACTTCGAGAACATCGGGCACCCGGCTCAGGCAGTCAATCACGACGAGATCATAGGACGCATGATCGTCCTCTGCCTGCTGGAGCAGTGCACGGATATCCTCGACGGCACCGAATCTCTCCAGCTTCCGCTCCTTCCTTTCGTTTCGGACCGAGACCACATCCACCTTGTCGAGCCAGGTTGCTGCCGGCTCAAACCTGTCGCCGGGCCCGGCAAACATCGAAAGCCGGGCCGTGAGCGTATTGACGTCTAGTTCGTAATCCACCAGCAGCACGCGGTGCTCTCCGCAGATCTCAAGCCCCACGAACGGCTTCCCGGATGCCACCGACACCAGCATTCCATGGGCCAGCCAGGTCTTCTGGGTCTTGGATCCACCCGAGATGATGGCCATCTCACCCTTCCGGAGGAACCCGTCGATCAGGACCGGCTTGTAGAGATCCTTGATCTGATCCCGCGGCACCACCAGCTCGCTAAGCTTCCTGGCACGCAGGCGTTCAGGCGGTGGCTGCGGCGGCCCAGACGGCTCCATTTGCAGCCCGTATGCTGCGGTTCCATTGCTGGAATGCTGCTCACGAATCGGTGGTGCTGGTGGGGCTTCACTTGGCGACACACTCATTGGGAACCCCTTTCCCCTTCGAGGTCTGCGAACCACAGGCAGCGTTGCATCCGCCCTGTATCTTTGCGCACGACACCCGGCGTGCGAACAGGGTGACATACAGTGAACGTATTGGGGTCAAGCCACAGCAGCTCGTGTTCCGAACGTAGGCGGTCGATCTCGTCCTCGTCCCGCCCTTCGACGTAATACCAGCCATGGAGCGACTTGTTGCCGCTGTAGACGACCGCAACTAGGGGCAGCCGACGCCCGATCCACATCAGCATGGCTGAGGCGTCGTCGAAGTTCAACTCGTCAGACTCGAGCACGAGGAACCGGCGAGGACCCGTGTTGTCCAGACAGCGACTTGAAACCTCGCCCTGAAGATTGATCCCGGTTTCAGCACTCATCGGGGATGGCACGATGTGCCGGAGGCTGTCCCAGCAACCACGCAGTTCCTCACGTGGCGAGACCTTGCAGTTCCAAACCTCACTTCCGGCACAGATCAGGCTCTCAGCAGGGAACAACGCGTCGATGAAGTCGTCCGTGGCTTCAGGTGGCGCAGAAGGAGAAGATGCAATCAGCCCATCGAGGCTTGTGATCCCGGTTTCCCGCTTCGCTCTGGCAAGGGCATGGAGCTTCTCCTGCCAGGATGGTTTCTGCACGCGGTGCTTCCACCCCACCCTCTCGGAGTCCAGCCCGGTGACGATTCGCCGGGCGTTGCCAACGGCATCCTGCACCTCGCGGTCGTAGATGCACCGGTTGACGTGCGTCGTCCATTCGGTGAGTAGCTTGGCGATCTGATCGTCAGTCACGCCCATGCGGACGAGCTGACAGGCGGTGGAGAAGAGCCAGTCATGCACTCCACCCCCTGCGTGAGGGCAGTCTTCCAGTCCGAGGCGCTCGGGCGAGATCGACGCAACATCGCCGTCCTGTTCAGCAGCCCTGACAATCCGGGCCTCCGGGGTCCGCGTCAGATCGGCGCTCCCTCGAAGCTCGGTGAGGGGCAACGCAGTCTCCCGGTTCATTGGCCCTCCTCTCTGTTAAGCGGCGTGTTTCGTAGCGCCTCAAAGACCTCCTCCGGGTCGAACCGAATCACCCGGCCCTTCCGAATCGCAACCGGAATCTCATCCCGCTCAGCCCAGTACAGGACCGTGCGGGGAGACACGCTCAGGATCGCCGCCATCCGGGCGGCGTCCACCAATCTCGTTTCAATGCTCTGGTTATTCATAGGATCAGACGCGCCGAGGGGAATCATGAGAAATAGCTGTCCCTGCGAGCACGTAACGCACCTTATCCGCAACGCCGCCCTGGTACTACATCCGTTTCGCTGCCGGGATCAGTTTGATACGCACCACTCCGCTACGCCGATGCCTCGCCAACCGTCAGTCACCAGCTCCCTTCGCCGAGTCCGCCAGGCCGCAGGATTAACCCAGCAGCAGCTGGCCGATCAGATTGGTCTGGCAAGGGACACCGTAGAGAAGCTCGAAAACAAGCGTCTCAAGATGTCCCACGACATGGCCGTCAGAATCCGCCACCAGTTGGGCTGCGAAATTGTCTTCAGGAAGGACAAGGGCAGCCAGAAGAAGGTGTGGGACGTCAGTGACAAGAAGACCCGGGAGGACGGGACGAGATCGGACTACGTCCAGAAAGACTACACCAACCATCGCGCGATGCTGAGTGCCATAATGGAGGAGCGGGACGGCCTCTGGGAAGAGGGACTCGCGAGTGCTGTCACGCTCGTTGCGCAAGCGGCAAGGAAAGCAAAACGGCTCCCCGCCGTGGCCCATGCGCTGGAGCAGTCGCTCGCCTCAACCATAGAGTCCTTTGCCCTGGAGAACCACGTTGTCGGTCTCTTTCGCGCCGACTACGAGCTGTCAGATGGAGAAGCCAAGGCTGCGGAGAAAAGACTGTTGGCTGCTCCAACCAGCACAGGCTTGGAGTTCTCGAGGCGCAAATCCGCTCCTCATAGCGGCTGAGTAAACGAGGCGGAATGGATTGCGTCTCGAACCGACAGGTGACAGGGGGCTCGTTTGAGCCGGCGTCAGTCGTCGCCCTCGGTTTCCTTCCGGATTGCGTGCCGGGCATCGAGGACGCCTTGGAAGTAGGCCAGCTTGACTTGCACCGGCTCGCAGGTCTCAACGGCATCTCTATGCTGCCTTGCGATCCGTCGAGCATGATCAACATCCTTCATGTCAATCGCTTCGCAGTTCAACAGCCACGCGGGCTCCGGGAAGACCCTCGGGTCGATCAGGGAGAAAGCTAGGCAGACGATATCCTCAATGCTCCGCGTTTCAATCTCCACCGGAGGCTGAGTCACCAGAGGTAGACCCAGACGGTGAAGCGTCGCATTTAACAGGTAGAACCCTGGCATCTCCGCCATGCGGATGATCTTCCCCTCCTCCACCCGGTCGTAGAAAGTGCTCTTGGGCAGGGGCGGAGTGAACATCGAACAGATCACCTCCCGTTTCACCGGGAACTCGGGGAAGTCCTTCGGGTTCTGCTTCTTCTTGGCTTGTCGAGACATGGTCGGAGGATGCCTCACAAATCGCGGGCTCGCAGCTCCAAGTTCATCCACCGTAAATTGCCTGCCAGTTCCTGGATCCCGCTTAACGCCCGGGGTCCGCCGAATGATGACCAAGACTATTTTGGGAACCTTAGACAGTTGCCACGAGAGTTGCCCAAAAATCCCCAATTTTGCAGATTCAGGCGGACTTTGTGGACTTCCTCGGAATCGTGCTCGCAGACGTCCAAGCAAAGAAAAGGCCCTGTAAACCAAGGATTTACAGGGCCTTGAAAGTGGCGCACCCGTAGGGAGTCGAACCCCAAACCTCCTGATCCGTAGTCAGGCGCTCTATCCAATTGAGCTACGGGTGCTGTGACCGGCCGCACGCGGCGCGGGGCCGGAAGAAAGCGTTTCCAATGGCCGGGTGTCAAGAATTTCGAAACGGGAACTTGATCCCCCCTGCCCCGCTACCGGGGACTTGCCGGATGCTCCGCCGCCATGGTGGGATGAAGCATGCTGAGAATCATCGCCCTGCTCTTGCTCCCCCTCCTCCTCTGCCAGTGCGGCGGTTTTGGCGGCACCTCGGTCAGTCAATCCCCGGCAGTGCTGAATGTTTCCGGCTGGGATCCGAAGGAGGTCCAGCGCGGAGGCGACCGCTACAGCGAAAACAATGTCTCGGCCCTGCGACGCAACGGGGCGCTGGGCCTCATCGCCCGCTCGGCCAAGGGCAACGAGCTCGATACCAAGTTCGCGGACTTCCTGGAATCCGCCGACCGCGAGGGCATGCTGCTCGGAGCCTACCACTTCGTCACGATGTCCCCCTCGGCCACCGCCCAGGCCGATGCCTTCGTCGATCGCGTTGAGGCCGTCGCCCGGGCCCGCGGAATTTCGCGGCGCAAGATCCTCCTGGTCGGGGACTTCGACACGCAATCGACGCCCGACCGGCTGGTCGACTTCATCCGCCGCGTCGAGCAACGCACGGGCGTCACTCCCGTCGTTTACCTCGAGAACAGCGCCGGCCTGCGGACGAGACTGAACG
The DNA here is from genome assembly GCA_022548915.1 of Verrucomicrobiaceae bacterium E54. Classification (GTDB taxonomy): domain Bacteria; phylum Verrucomicrobiota; class Verrucomicrobiia; order Verrucomicrobiales; family Akkermansiaceae; genus Haloferula. The sequence goes on along the minus strand of JAKZES010000003.1, from coordinate 126,542 downwards.
GCGCGAGCCCGGCCCAGAAGCGGGTCATCCGTCGCGCACCCTACTGGATCGCCCTCTACGGCCCCGCCGGCACCGAGCGCAGCATGGGATCGGGGGATCTCACCCCGGATGACCTGACCGACCAGTACGGGATCTGGAGCGACTGGGCGATGTGGCAGTATGGTGGCGTGATCTGGAAGAACGGCCGGTCGAACGCGAAACACTACGACACGGCCCGCTGGCGCAGCCCCCGCTACTTCGGCAACATGGCCCATCCGATGGAGCGCAACGTCTTCAAGGGCAGCGTCGGCGACTTGAACGCCTTCTGGGACCGCCACGGCCTCGCCTGGTGGTGACGGCCCGTCGCTGGAGGACCCATTGTTCCGACACCGGGCGGAAAGACCGGTGATGCCGGCAGGATGCCGGCGCTCCCCACCCTGATTTTCCGACTTCCGGCTTGCCAAGAGTCGGCTGCGTCCCTATCCCGCGCGTCCCTTCAAACGCCGCCAGCAAGCAACGGGAAGCCGGAGGGACCGACCACGCGGCGGGTTTCCCAAGAATCGCCCGACCTGAATCAAGGCGGGACCCCATCCCATGATCAACGAACTCATCAGCGAAATGGTGGACGCCGGCGTCCACTACGGTCACCAGACGAAGAAGTGGAATCCCCAGATGAAGCCCTACCTCATGAAGGACAAGGGCGGGATCTACATCATCAACCTGGAGCAGACGGTCAAGTGCCTCGACAAGGCCACCGACTTCCTCTCCGGCCTCGCCTCGAAGGACAAGAAGATCCTCTTCGTCGGCTGCAAGCGCCAGGCCCAGGAGGCGGTCGAGCAGGCCGCCGAGGCGACCAAGCAATTCTACGTCAACCATCGCTGGCTCGGCGGCATGCTGACCAACATGTCGACGGTCAAGAAGTCGATCGAGCGCCTCAAGTGGCTCGAAGGCCTTGAGAAGTCGCCAGAATTCAAGACGATCTCCAAGAAGGAGTTCGCCGCGCTGACCCGCGAAAAGAACAAGCTCCGCCGCAACCTCAACGGCATCCGCGGCATGGACGGCCTGCCCGACGCGCTGGTGATCGTCGACTCCGCCCGTGAGTCGATCGCCGTCGCCGAAGCCCGCCGCCTGAACATCCCGATCGTCGCCATCGTCGATTCGAATGCCGACCCGTCGATCGTCGACTACCCGATCCCGGGCAACGACGACTCGGTCCGCTCGATCCGCATCATCCTCCAGAACATCGTCGACGTCCTCGTCAAGAAGGGCTGAGCCGGTGACCGGACCGCCCGCCTTTGGCAAGGGCGGTCCCCTCCCGAAGCCAATTCACCATCCCATCCCATGATCACTGCATCACTCGTCAAGGAACTCCGCGACAAGACCAACGCGGGCATGATGGACTGCAAGAAGGCGCTCACCGAAACCAACGGTGACCTGGAAGCAGCCGTCGACTACCTCCGCAAGAAGGGCATCTCCAAAGCCGCCGGCAAGGCCGATCGCGAGGCTTCCGAGGGCATCATCACCGCCCGTCTCTCCGAGGACGGAAAATCCGGCATCCTCGTCGAGGTCAACTGCGAGACCGACTTCGTGTCGCGCAACGACAACTTCGTCGGCTTCGTCGACGCCATCGCCGACGCGCTGGCTGCCAGCGATGCCAAGACCCTCGAAGAAGCCCTTCAGGTCCGGCACGGCGACATGACCATCGACGAATTCGTGAAATCGAAGGTCATCGAACTCGGTGAGAACATGCAGCTCCGCAAGTTCGAGCGCTTCGACCTCGAAGGTGGTGGTGCCATCGCCCAGTACATCCACATGGGCGGCAAGGTCGGCGTGCTCGTCGAAGTCGGCGCCGACAAGGGCGACACCGCTGCCAAGGAGGAGTTCCAGGATCTCGTCAAGGACATCACCCTCCACATCGCCGCCGCCGCGCCGCAGGGCCTGTCGCGCGACGACATCCCGGCCGAACTGGTCGAGAAGGAGAAGGACGTCTATCGCGGACAGATGCAGGAAGAGGGCAAGCCCGCCGAGATCATCGAGAAAATCATCATGGGCAAGATCGGGAAATTCTTCGCCGAGAGCTGCCTCCTCGAGCAGGCCTTCGTGAAGGATCCCGACCAGAAGGTCGGCAAGCTGGTCGAAGCCACCGGCAAGACCCTCGGCGACGAACTGGTCATCCGCCGCTTCGTCCGCTTCGGACTCGGCGAATAAGGGAGGTCAGACATTTCGGTCTGACACCCGCTCCAAACCTCCAAGAACGCCCGCTTCCATTTCGGAAGCGGGCGTTTTTCTTGGCTGCTTCACGTGTTGACGGTCAGAGCCTCGCTCGGGCCGTGGTTCAGGAAGGCTGGATTCCCCTCCCCCTCACTTTGCCCAATGCCGCGGACGCCGCTTCCATCGAACACCCCCACCGCGATCCATTCGACCGGATGCTTGCGGCCCAGGCCCTGAGTGAAGGACTGGTGATCCTCACGCGGGATCGTGCTTTTCCCAGCCTGGGCGTCGAAGTGATCTGGTAGATCCCGCGCCTCCGGCGAGGTCATCGGGCGCCTGGACCGGCGGATTACCCAGTTGGCGCGGTCCTACCGGTCAAAATATGCACACAACCTGCCGCCCGGAGCGTGGCGAATCTCGCGCTCCAAGCGTTCTCTGGGGCACGCTGATGGTTGCCCCTGTCCACCCACCCGATCCCTTCGCCGAGCGGCCGTTTCTGGTCTTCTGGGAAATCACCCGGGCCTGCGCCCTGGCATGCCGGCACTGCCGGGCGGAAGCCCAGTCCCACCGTCACCCGGAGGAGCTTGAGACGACCGAGGCCTTGAGGTTGGTCGACCAGTTGGCCGAACTCGCCCCGCCGATGCTCATCCTCACCGGGGGAGATCCGCTGATGCGGACCGACGTGCTCACGATCGCCCGCCGTGCCAGCGATGCGGGCATGCGGGTCGGACTCAGTCCCGCCGCCACCGCGCGACTCACCAGCTACGACTTTTCGAAGATCCGCGACGCCGGGATCCAGCGGATCTCGCTGAGCCTCGATGGGGCCACGGCGGATACCCACGACGCTTTCCGCGGCCTCACAGGCACCTTCGAGCGCACCCTCAAGGCCGTCGAGCTCGCCCACGAGGCCGGCCTCTCCATTCAAATCAACACGACCCTGGCCCGCTCGAACGTCGACGAGTTCCCGGCCTTCCGCGACCTCATGTTCCAGCTCAAGCCGGCCATGTGGAGCCTGTTTCTGCTCGTTCCCACCGGACGCGCGCAGGCCGACGAGGTTCCGGATCCCAACGATCTCGAGCGCATCTTCGGCGAAATGGCCGACCTGGTCGGAAAGGCACCCTTCGCGGTCAAGACCACCGAGGGCCACCACTTCCGCCGGGTCCTCGCCCAGCGGGGCATGGGCGGCCACAAGGGGCGTCAGGGCATGCGTTCCCCTCTCGGCATCCGCGATGGCCGCGGGGTGATGTTCATCTCGCACACCGGAGTCGTCAGCCCGAGTGGTTTCCTGCCGATGGAATGCGGCAACGTCCGCGATCGCCATCCCGCAGACATTTACCGCGCGCACCCGCTCTTCGTCAGCCTCCGCGACTCCGACGCCCTCGGCGGCAAGTGCGGCCGCTGCGAGTTCCGCAAGGTCTGCGGCGGCTCCCGTGCCCGTGCCTACGGCCTCACCGGCGACCCCTTCGCCTCGGACCCGGCCTGCGTTTACGAACCGAAAAGAATGAAGACTCCAAGACTGAAGACAGAAGACCATATTGCGGACTGAAGTCCGCGCTCCACCCACCATCCCATGATCAACCTCACCCGACTCTGGACCGGCCACGAACAACCGGCCGACCACCTCCGCTACGGACACGGGCACGGCGCCCCCGGCAGCGCCCGCAAGCGCCGCCCGATCGTCGTCTGGAACATCACCCGCACCTGCAACCTGCGCTGCATCCACTGCTACTCGGACTCGATGGCCCGCCAGTACCCCGGCGAACTCGACTGGGACCAGATGAAGGCGGTGGTCGACGACCTCGCCGCCTACGAGGTCCCCTCACTGCTGTTTTCCGGCGGCGAACCGATGATTCACCCGCACTTCTTCGATCTCGTCGACTACGCCACGGAGAAGGGTCTCAAGCTGACGATCTCCACCAACGGCACGCTGATCACCCCGGAAAAGGCGGCGAAGCTCAAGCAGGCGGAGGTTGCCTACGTGGGCATCTCGCTCGATGGCATCGGCGAGATCCACGACCACTTCCGTGGCAAGGAGGGTGCCTTCAAGGCCGCCGTCCGGGGATTCCGGCACTGTCACGACGTGGACCAGAAGACCGGCCTGCGGCTCACCCTCACCCGCCACAATGTCGAGAACATCGAGCGCATCCTCGACTTCATCGAGGAGGAGGAAATCAAGCGCGTCTGCTTCTACCACCTCGTGCCCGCGGGCCGCGGCAGTGAACTGCAGGTGCTCGACCCGAATGCCGCCCGCCACGCGATCGACACGCTGATCAGCCGGGTCGAGGACTGGCACGCCCGCGGAGTCCATCGCGAGCTGCTGACCGTGACCCAACCCGCCGACGGCGCCTACCTGCTGCTGCGGATGGAACAGGAGAACCACCCGAACCTCGATCAGGCGCGCCAACTCCTCGGCTGGAACGGCGGCGGTGCCAACAGCTCGGGGCGCGGCATCGCCAACATCGACACCCAGGGCAACGTCCATCCCGACCAGTTCTGGCAGGATGTCCTGCTGGGCAACGTCAAGCGCACCCCCTTCTCCACCATCTGGGAGGAGAAATACGCCCCGACCGCTCCGATGCTCGAGGAGATCCGCAAGATCGGCCTGCTCAGCCAGGACGAGCGCCGCGAGCGCATGCACGGTCGCTGCCGTTCGTGCCGGTGGTTCAATGTCTGCGGCGGCGGCTTCCGCACCCGCGCCGCCTTCTGCAACGACGACCTTTGGGGCAGCGATCCCGGATGCTACCTCGCGGAGAGCGAGATCCTCGAGGAGACCCTGACCGCGTGAAGTTTATCGAACGAGCCGCGGCGGAACCCTTCCGGGTGTTCTTCCCCCTGGGAATCGCCGCGTCCATCTTCGGCGTGCTCCTATGGCCGGCGTACTTCGCCGGATGGCTCGACGGCTGGCCGCTCGAGGCCCACGCCCGCTGGATGGTCACCGGCTTCGGCGGATGCTTCGTCACCGGCTTCCTCGGAACCGCGGGACCGCGCTTGCTCGGGAGTCATCCATGGTGCCGCTTCGAACTGCTGTGGCACCTCGGGGTGGCGCTGGCCATGATGCTCGCCCTTGCCCTGTCGGCCGTCGGAACGGCGGACCTGCTGGCTGGATTCTGGCTGACCGGTGTCCTCCTCTCCCTCGGCGCCCGCTTCTTCATCGGCCGACGCGACGTCCCGCCGCCGGGGATGCCGCTGGCCTTGCTGGGGATTCTCGGTGCCGCGCTGTCCTCCTTCGTGCTGAGTGCCGACGGGGTGCTCTCACTCCCCGCGCCCCTGCGGCAGTTCTGCCGTCTGCTTCTCTTCCAGGGATTCCTGTGGCTGCCGATTCTCGGGGTTGCCCCCTACCTCCTCCCCCGCTTCTTCGGGCTCCCCTCGCCCCATTCATTCCCCGAGTCGAAAACCATTCCCGCCGGATGGTGGCGACCGTTCCTGATCTCCCTCGCCGCCGGAATCGTGCTGATCGCCAGCTTCGCCATCGAGGTCGCCTGGGGCGGGCGTCCCGGCATGGCCCTGCGGGCGATCACCGTCATCACCTACCTCGCCTTTGCGGTGCCGGGATGGCTGGCGCTGTCCAAGGTCAACGGCCTCGGGCTCGCGCTGCGCATCATTCTTCCCACCGCCGTCATCGGCTGGGGTCTCGGGGCGGTCTACCCTGCCCTCCGGATCGGCAACATCCACCTGATGTTCATCGCCGGGGCCGGTCTCCTGATGCTCTGCGCCGCGACCCGGGTGATCCTCGGGCACAACGAGCGGCATGACCGCCTGGCCACGCCGATGAAGTGGATGCACGGCGTCTGGGTGATGGGCCTGCTCACCGCCACAACCCGCGTGGCCGCCGATTTTGTCCCGGCCATTCGGGTCTCCCACTTCATCTACGCGGCCTTCATGTGGTTGCTCATGATCGCATTCTGGGCGTGGCGACTGCGCCGCGAGTCCGGCCTTCCCGAAGCGCTCGAACACCGCCCCAAGGGGCGCTGCCCGAAGCCGTCGCGAAGCCGCCAGCTCATGATGGGTGGGGCTTTCCGCTCGACTCCGTAGGAATGCCGGGCGAAAGGTGAGAACCATGAAATGGCCAATTCTCCTTCTCGCCCTCCTCGCTCCGGCTCTGGCAAACGACCGGGTCACCTTTGCCGGCGATGCCTACTCGCTCGCCTTTCCCCAGGGCTGGACCAAGACCAAGGCCCCGTCGGCCGACGCGGAATTCGCGCGTGAAAGTCCGGACAAGGCGGTGATCATCAGCGTGAACTGCGATGCCGTCCCGGAAGGGGCCTCGGCCGATCTTGACGCCACCGGCAAGGCCTCGGCCAAGAGCTACGCGGCGGCGATTCAGTTCAAGGGCGAGGCCAGGCTCTCGGATGGCGCGCTGGACGGTTGCGACGCCAAGTTCCTCACCCTTGCGCCGCAGAATGCGGAAGAGGGATCGATCGCCATGTTTGCGGTGTTCGTCGATACCAAGGAGCACCTGGTCCGCATCGTCTCGACCATGAATCCGCAACTCGCCGACGAGACCCGCGAGGCCTGCCTCGCCATCGTCAAGTCGTTCAGGCGGGAGGAGGCCGAGAGCAAGGACAACGGGTAACGGTCGGCGGCCTACTCCGACTTCTTCTTCAGGAAGCCAAGGATCTTCGAGAAATCGACCTTCTTCTTCGCCTCGCCGACTTCAAAGACGATGCGTGACGTTTTGCCGCCGGCCACGACGTTGGCGAGGTAGGTCCCGGGCTCGAGCTTCTTCTTGTCCATCGTATCGCTCAGCTTCACCTGCTTCGTGTTGTTGGCGACGATCACCGCCGCCGTCTGGGTCTCGAGGACGGTCCCGTCCTCCTTGCAGGGGAACGCGTTGACGATGAGCAACGGGACCTGTGCTTCGAGTTCGAGCACGGCATCCGCCTTCACCGGCTTGTCGATCTGGGCGAAGAGCTCGTTGCCGTTCTCCATGACGGCTTTCTCACCGCCCAGTGTCAGATCAAAAGGCAGGAACAGCGGGCGGTCCTCCGCGGCGAGAGGCAGGATCAGGGCGAGGCAAAGCAGGAATTTTTTCATAGTCGCATCCAAGCCTGCGACGGCCCGGAGGGCAAGCGTGGGAGGCGGGGCGCCCCCAAGCATTAGACCCGGGCAAGCCGGAGCAACTCCTTGAGCCGCTCTGGATCCGTCGCCGAGGTCTTGGCCACAAACCCGCGGGCATGCGCAAAATGAACATCCGGCTCACCCTCGATCCTGGTGAAGTCGAAGCGCGGATCATCCCGGAAACGCGACAGGCCGTAGCCGGGTCCGCGCCGATCGGGATATACCAGGCCCGAGGTCGCTTCCTCCATGCCGATGGCCTCGAGGTGGCGACCCAGACCGGCGGATGGCTCCGGTGGCAAGGGGTCGGTTCGCGGCATGAAAAGCACGTTCAGGTCCGCCACCTCCCACATTCCGGCGTGCTCACCAACATACTCGAGCCGCTCGCGCAGGGACTTCAGATACTCCAGCAGGTCGGCGCCGACCCAACGCAGGATTTCGTAAAGCGCCTCGCCCGGCTCGACCCGATCCACCGAGGCGAATCGGCGCAGCAGGGTGATGTCGACCGGTGAGTTCAAGCGGCCGAGGACGTCCGGCTCGATGCCGAGCCATGCGGAGGTCTCGCGCGGCCCGGTCACGTCGAGCCGCTCGGTGGTTTCCAGCCAGTCGCAGAACCGCCGGGCATCGTCGTAAATCCCGAGATGCTGGAGCACGAGGCTCAGCGCGCAGACCGGTTCGTGATCGGGGCCGAACTGATGGTGGTCGAAGTTGGACCGCTCCGGTTCATGTTCACCTCCGACATCGACGACGGCCACGCCGGGGTCGGCGAGATCGCCGTCGCTGGGTTCACGGCGGACGATGCCGCAGCCGTGCGCGGCGGCCAGCACCGCGCAGGCGAGCAGTTCGTCCTTATGCGCGCCGCCGGGGTGGGTCAGGATCTGTCGGATGGCCATCGGGCGCGGAGCCTGCGGGGCATCCATCGTCCTGACAACCCCGCATCAACCGAACTCGAGCACGAAGCGCGCCTTGCCTTCCGGGTCCTTCGCGGGATCCGGCTTCCAGCCGAAGGTGAAGCCCTTGTAGAGCGGCCGCTTTTCCCCGTTCCAGAATTCGAACAATCCCTTGTCGCCGGCCTCGAGCTCGATCTTGCGTCCATCGTAGCCTTCGAGGTCGATCCGGGCGCTCCGGACTCCCGGATCGCTGATGTCCTTGTCGGCCCACACCGGCTCCCACGCATCCAGCGACTCCTTCCTGCCGTCCGCCTTGACGAGGCGGATGCGATCACCGTCGGCGAGGTCCTCGACCTTTTCCTCATCCTCGATGAACTGGTAGACGTTGGGAACCTTGACCCGGATGGAGAGCCGGATCGGATGCTCGGTCAGGTCCCCCTTGTCGAGAATACGGCCTCCCGCGAGAATCCTACCGCGCTCGGTTTCAAAGTGGACTTCGAAGGTCGCCCCTCCGGTCACTTTTCCGCGGTAGCTCATCTTGCCGCCCTCTTCGGTGGGCTCGGTCAGGCCCTCCCAGGCGGTGTCGTCCGCCTGCTTGGTCACCACGCGCCCTCCTGCAAGCACCTCTTCGATCACGGGTTCGATCTCGATCCAGTGCTTCTGGCTCACGGGTTCGTCACTGCGATCATTGAGCGGGATCAGCGCGGCGATGCCGTCGGCCATGATGCCGAAGCGGTACTCCCGCTCTTCGTAGCCGGCGAACCACCCGATCCACGGCTTCTCGCTGAGCTGGGGCAGGCCACCGAGGAGGCTGTTCGTGCCGAAAAGCAGGCAAAGGCAGGGTAGGAGAAATTGTTTCATGACCCCAGCTAAAGGCGGAATTCGGGGTCAAGCCAACTGGAAAAGCTCAACGTTTCCATCCACCGCCGAGGGCCTGGATGAGGCGGGTCGCCGCCAGCGCCCGCGCACGCTCGATGGCCAGGGCCGCCCGTTGCTCCACGAGGGCGGTCCGCTCGGACTCGACAACCTCGAAGTAATCGATCGCCCCACCCTCGTAGCGCTTCCGGACGAGCGACGCCGCCGTCTTCGCGCTGCCCGCTCCCCGCCAACGGGAATCGGAGGCGGATCGCAGCTGGCGGGCATCGAGCATCGAGTCCTCGGTCTCCTGGACCGCCTTGAGAAGCGCGTCCCGGTAGAGTTCGAGGGATTCCCGGTAGGCGGCTTCGGCGCGATCCTTGTCGGCGAAGGCCCGACCACCTTGAAATATTGGAATCTCCAGCTCCGGCCCCAGCGACCAGAGCTTCGAGCCCGAGTTGAAAAGATCGCTCGAACTCAGGGAGCGGAAGCCGCCCTCCCCGGTGAGCGTGAGCTTCGGCAGGTAGCTGGCGATCGCCAGGCCGATCCGTTCGCTGGAAGCGGCCAGACGGCGCTCGGCGGCGGCGATATCCGGGCGACGACGCAGCAGATCGGAAGGCACCGCCCCGGGCGGCGCGGGCACGGCGGGGCGGCCCGATTTGGCCGGCACGCTGAATCCCGAGGCGTTGCGGCCGACCAGCACCGCCAGCGCATTTTCGAAACGCCCCCGTTCGGCGCGGAGCTGGGCGATCTCGGACTTCACGCTTTCGTGCTCGGTGATGGAACGCTCGTGGTCGATGCGGCTGCTGGCACCGGCATCGAAGCGGGCCTTCATCAAGCGCCGTGCCTCGGCGCGGAGTGTCTCGGTTCTCTCCAGCAGCGCGATCTCCGCATCGGCAAAGCGCAGCGAAAGATACGCGCGCGCCACCTCTCCCCGCAGCGAGAGCAGTGCTCCGCGATACTCGTAGCCCGCCGCTTCGGTCTCGGCGACGGCGGCGCCGATCTTCCGCCGCACGCGACCCCACAGGTCGACCTCCCACGAGACATTCAGGGCCGCCCGGTAGTCGTTGTAGGTGCCGGCGGAGAAATTCGAGTTGCCGCTGTCCTTCTGCCGCCGTCCAAAAGCATCCGCGGTCACCGCCGGCCACGCATCGGCCGACTCGAGGCCCAGCGTCCCCCGCGCCAGGTCGTAGCGCGCCAGGGCCGCCCGGGCGGTCGGGCTGTCCGACTCGGCCATCCGGATGTAGCGGTTCAGCTCGCTGTCACCAAACAGCCCCCACCACGACCCTTCGGGCGGCGGCTTCGAGAAGCCGGCATTCTTGAAGGCCGCCTCCAGCTCGGCGCCGGGCACCTGGTAGTCCGGCCCCACCGCACAGCCTGCAAGCAGCACGGCACCAACCGGTATCATGGAAAACAGCCTCTTCATGACGCTTCGGATGTCGATGGCTTGAGTGCGAAAATGGAGCTCAGCACCGTGGGTACGAGAACCATCGTAAAGACCGTGCTCACCGAAAGCCCGCCGACGACCACCGCCCCGAGACCTCGGTAAAGCTCCGAGCCGGCACCGGGCATCAGCACCAGCGGCAGCATCCCGCCCACCGAGGTCAGCGTCGACATCAGGATCGGCCGCACCCGCGAACGCACGCTTTCCACCACCGCCGACTGCGGATCGAGATCCGAGTCGCGCATGAAGTTGAGGGCCTGGTGCACGATGAGGATGGCATTGTTGACCACCACGCCGGCCAGGATCACGAAACCGAGGATCGTGAGCATGTCGAGGTTCTGCACCGGCATGTAGCGGTCGAGCTCGCTCCAGCGATGCACGATCGCCAGCCCGAGGAATCCGCCGAAGGTCGCGAGCGGCACGCTCAGCATGATCACCAGCGGATAGCTCCAGCTCTGGAAAAGGATCACCATCAGCAGGTAGATCACGAGAAAAGCCATGAACAGGCTGCTCGCGACCGTGCCCTTGATCGTTCCATCACCGAGCAGGGAGTTGCGGATCTCCGCAAGCTTGCCGGCCGAGCCGGAAAGCCCGACGTCCACCCCCGGCGGGATCACGCCATCGGCCCGAAGCTCAGCGATCACCCCATTGACCTCCTCGATCACCGTCTCCAACGGCTGTCCCGGCGGCGGCTCGAGCTCGAGCGTGACGGCCCTCAGCCGGTCGACGTGACGGATCTGGTCCGGCCCCCGAATCCGCTCGAGGCGTGAAATCGAGCGCACGTCCACGATCTCTCCCCCCGGGGCCGCCACCGGCAGGTCCATGAGTTTGTCGACCGGTTGTTCGCCGTTCTCGCGGGCGGTCAGGATCTTGATGTCCTTGAGTTCGCCATTCTGCTCGTAGTCGCGGAACAACACGATGCCGTCGCCACCGGCCTGGATCGCGAGACCGAGATCGGTGCGGGTCATGTCCAGCTCGCGCAGACGCTGATCATCCGGAGCGACGCGCAACTCGTCGAGCGGCAGGGCGAAATTCGGGGGTGCCGGGGTGATGTTCGAGCCGGGAGGCATCGAGCCGAACAAGCGCCCCATCGCCGCTCCGGCCGCCTGCGAGACGAGGTCGAGGTCCCGGCCACGGAAATCGATCTGGACCGCGCCACCGGTGGATCCGCCCACCCGGAAAAGCGGCATCTGGCGGGCGATAGCGAAGGTGTCGGGCACACCCTGGGTGGCCTTGCGAAACGCCGGGATGAGATCCGCCACCGCCGTCTTGTCCGCCGAAATGCCGCCGTGGAACATGCGCCCCTCGAAGGACACCAGGAAGTAGTTTTCGAGCGGTGGCGGCAGGACGGTGCGCCCCGAGCCATCGCCGAGCGGCACCGGCTCACGATGATCCTCCGCTTCTGCATTGCCGCCGTTGAGGCGCGTCTCGACGCCATACTTGTCGGGCGTCGCCTCCCACAGCGGCCGGATCTGCTCTTCGATCCGCTCGCCCATTTCCGAGAGTTTGTCGAGATTGTAGGTCGGCGGTGGAAAGAGCAGGCCGAACACCAGGTTGCGGTTGCCCTGTGGCAGGTAGTCGAGCGGCGGCAGCAGGACCCGCGTTCCCACCACCGTCACCAGGGTAAAACTCCCGATGATGATGAGCCGCCGCGGCCAGGTCGCCGTGCCGGTGGTCACCGCCCGTGCGGCGAAGTCGGGCATGCGCTCGAAGAGCACCGCCAGCGGGCGGAACGGTGCGCCCAGAATCCGGAAGAACTTCGATCCGAACAGACGGTCGAAGGCCGAGGGACCATCCCCTTCGTCGTGGGGTGTGAGCCATTTGCCCGATGCCACCGGGATCAGGGTGAGGCTGACGAGAAAGGACAGGCTCACCGCCGCCATGATGGCCAGGGCGATGTCGCGGAAGAGCTGCCCGGCCTGCTCCTCGATCAGAAGAATGGGGGCGAACACCACCACCGTTGTCAGCGTCGAAGCCAGCACCGCGCCGCCGACCTCGACGGCGCCATCGCGGGCGGCCGCCAGCGGTTTCTTGCCCATCTCCAGGTGGCGGTGGATGTTCTCGATCACCACGATCGCATTGTCGACGACCATGCCGACGGCGAAGGCGAGGCCGGCGAGCGAGATGATGTTGATCGAGCGTCCGAGCATCACCAGCACGGTGAAGGACGCGATGATCGAGACGGGGATCGCGATGGCGATGATGCCCACGGCCCGCACGCTGCGCAGGAAGAAGAGCAGGGTCATGGTCGCCAGCACGCCGCCGAGGATCAGATTCGAGCGGACCAGCACGAAGGCATCCTCGACATAGGTCGAGGCATTGTAGGTCGGCACCAGCTCGAGCGTGCCGTCGAGACCGAGCTGGCGCGCCTTCTGGTCGAGCAGGGCCCCGGGCTGGTTCATCGCCTCCACCTCGTCGAGCAGCATGCCCATGGTCTCGAGCAGGTTGGCGCCGCGCTGCAGCTGGAAATTGAAGAAGGCCGCCCGCTGGCCGCGGGAGCGCACCCACGACGTCGGCTCCTTGAAGCCACTGCGGATCTCGGCCACGTCGCCGAGATAGACGGGTCCCGACTCGTCCCGGAAAATGATCATCTCGGCAGCCGACTGCGGGGTTTGAAAACGCCCGGGCATCCGGAGGCGGTAGTCCCGCTTGCCCATCTCGATCTTGCCCCCGGAGAAGTTGGCATTCGCCGCCATGATCCCCTCCCGCAGCTGCGCAAAGGTTACTCCCCGCTGCGCCAACGCGTCGGGATCGACCACGATCTGGAGCTCCGAAGCCGTCGCGCCGCGCACCCCGACCTGGCTGATCCCCGGGATGCGCTCGAAGCGGGGCTTCATGCTGCGGTCCATGAAATCGTAGAGCTGGCCCGGATCATACTCCGGGTCGGTCGAGAACAGCCCGATCCACGCGATGTAGTCGGCCGACTCGGGATCGATGTCCTCGACCACCGGCTGCAGCACGCCGTTCGGATAGCCGGGCACCTCGTCGAGCTTTTGCAGCACCTCGTCCTCAGCCACCGAGATGTCGGTGCCGGTCTCGAATTCCAGCCGGATGGTCCCCTGCCCCGCGGCGCTGGTGCTGATCATCGACTTGAGGCCGGTGACCTCGCCGAGCGCCCTTTCCTGCTCCTCGATGATGTCCGACTCGATCTCCTCGACCGAGGCGTTCTCCCAGTTCGTGGTCACGGCGACGACCACCGACGACACCTCGGGCGTCATCCGAACCGGCACCCGCGTGATCGCGAGGATGCCCGAAAAAATCGCGAGCATCGTGCCGACCGCGATGGTGATCGGCTGCTTCAGCAGAAAATCAATCGGCGACTTCATCGGGTCAGCCGCCTGCCGGGGTCCCACTCATCTCCCCGCCTCCGGGTTGCCACGGCCGGGGTGCCACCGGCGCGTTCGGCATCAGTCGCTCGTTGCCTTCGACGATGACCTCGTCGCCCTGCTTCAATTCCCCATCCTCGAGGATCGCCTCCCCGCCCCGCTCGAACAGCACCACGACGTCCACCCGCTTCGCCGTCGGCGGTCCCTCGCCGGACGATTCCGGCACAAAGACATAGGGTCCGGAGTAACCCGTCAGGATCGCGTCACTGGGCACGACCACCCGCCGGGTGGGCACCCCGAGCGGCACCCGGGCGGTCACCGACGAGCCGGCCGTCAGACGATTCTCCGGGTCGGGCAGATGCGCCACCACGGTGAAGCTCCGCGAGCGTCCATCGACCTCGGGGATCACCGTGAAGCGATCCGCCTTGATGCTTTCCACCGCGCCGGTCACCTCGATCTCGACACTGGTGGGCGACGTTTCCCTCAGCAACCGCGCATGCCGTTCCGGAAGTTCCAGCCAGGCCTCGATCTCGCCGGTCGAGACCAGCGTCACCACCGGGGCGCCCTCGGACAGCCACTCGCCGATCTCGGTGTGCAGGGTCAGCACCCGGCCATCGAAGGGCGCCCGGACCTCGAGGTCGCCCTTCCTCAACTCGAAAAGGTCGAGCCGCTGCTGCGCCGCCTCGATCATCTCGCTGGCGGCATCGGCCCGGGCCTCCGCCACCTTCAGCTCGCGCACGCTGTCGAGGTACTCGCGCTCGGCGACGGCGCGCTGCTCCCACAGGCCGCGCATCATCTTCTCGTCCTGCAGGGCCCGCTCCTTCTCGGCTTCCCGCTGGGAAAGATCGGCGCGGGCGGAAGTGAGGGCCGCCGACGCCTCCTGGATCTGGGCCTCGAGACGCCGCGGATCGAGCCGGGCAATCACCGCGTCGCTTTTCACCGTATCCCCTTCGTCGACCAGCAATTCATCGACCGCCGACGACTCGCGCGCCGCCACCTCCGCCCGGCGCACGGCGCGCAGCGTCCCGGTCACGGAAAGGGTTTCCACGATTTCCTTGCTCTGCGCGGGGCGGACCACCACCGCGCTCGGCGGCCGACCTCCGCCACCGCGACCGGATCCGTCTTCCGGCTTCGCATCCCGCAACGCCTTCCAGCCAAACCACGCCATGACCACCAAGAGGATGGTCACGACCAGCCACCCGAGGGCGACGCGCATGGAGGATGAGTTCGACATGATGAAAAAAATCAGCGGAAGGTTCAGGCCACGACCTCTTCCAGGTCGGGGTTCAGTTCGGCGCCGATGACCCGCGAAAAGGCATCGGCAAAGTGTCGGACGCGCTCGGGGTCATTGTGGATGCGCGCCTGGGTGGAGGCGCCTTCCAGCATCGAGAAAAGACAGGCCGCGGTCTCATCGGGAGAACGAATGTCCACCACACCCGCGTCCCGGGCGTCCCGCAGCGCTGCTTCGAGGTAGCCTTGGAACGCATCGAGAATCTCGCGGACCTTCGCCGCCAACTCCGGCTCAGCCGACGCGATCTCCGCCCCGATGTTGAAATAGGGGCAGCCAAGCACGCGACCGTGCTCGGCCCGACACTCAAGGGTCTTGCGGTAGCCGTGCTCGAGCAGCCGCTCAATACGGCTCAAGGGCGGCTGCGAGTGGCTGAAAATCCGGTCCAGATTCGGACGACTCTCGGTTTCCCAGAGGTGGTCGAGGGCCGCGATCGCCAAAGCGGTCTTGGACTTGAAGAAATGGTAAAAGCTTCCCTTGCGGACGTCGGCCCGCTCGCAAATCCTCTCGACGGAAGAGGTGCCATAGCTGCTTTCCCAAATCGCGCCAATCATCGCCTCGAGAAGGCGGAAGCGGGCGGAGGCTGGCGCGGACACGCCGACACACCTAGTTGACCGTTCGGTCAAGTCAAACGGAGAATCTTCGATTTTTCAACGATTCGGCGGAATCCGGGGCAGATCCCTACCGGTCCCGCACGCCCATCTTCATTTCGTCGGAGTTGGCCGGAAGTTCTGGGGCGTAGACCGAATGGCTCTTCCTCAAGCGTGTTTTCGGGGGACGACTGAGAGAAGAAGACGGTCGAAGGTCGGAAGGCCAAAGGTCAAAAGTCCTCTGGTTCAGGCGTTTGTGAGCGTTCACTCCATGTCGTTCGCTCAGACTTTGGACTTTCAGACCTTCGACTTTCAGGCCGAAGCAGCTACCTAAAGAAGCGCCATTCGGCGTAGACCGCTTCGCCGCATCATCCTTGCGGCCGTCCCGGAAAACCTCATCCACAAAGCTCCGACCACCCGAAATCCGCCCCGTCCTCGCCGGGTTCGAAACGCCGTAAACCGTTGATTTTTCGATGATTCCTCTACCTACGACTACAGAAGCCTATACTACTATAGAATGCCTGGCATTTTGCTCAGGCGTCCCCGCAGGATGCCTGGATGCAGGCGTCGCCAATCACCTCGGCGCAGGGCCTATGCTCTCCCCTTCCACGAGGAAGGCGTCGTAGAGCTTCTGCCGCACGGGCTTCTTTCCGAGCGCCACTTGGTTGCTCCAACGCACGACATGGTTGACCACCTTCTTGGTTTCCCACTGCATGTGGGTCACGGTCGGATGACACCACCTGAAGCTCGGATCCGGGTCGCAACAGATCATCGATACATCCTGGCCGACCCGAATGCCCCGTGTGGTCAGCTGGTTCTGAATGGCAATGAAGTGCCTGGGCTCAGCCACGATCAGTGCGGTGGGCGGCGTGTGCCGGAACAAGCCCTCGATGCACCGGCGCAGGCCGGCATTCGACGGCTCCCATTCCGGAAGGTTGAAGGGGCTCGTCGGGATGCCACACCCGGCCATTGCGGCGAGGAAATTTCGCTCTCCCAAGGCGACATTCGGTACGATTCGCTCCCGATGGGACAGCATGACGATCCGATGGTGGCCGAGCGATGCCAATCGCCTCACCAGGCTGGCGAGAAGCGGGCTTTTCCGCACGCCCACCCCGGCAATCGGAACGTCGGAAAAGCGACCGAACAGACCGATCGCCGGACAGTCCTGCCGCGCAAACCACTCGAAGACCTCCCTCGATGCGCCCGAGACGATCCAGGCATCGGCTTCGACACCCGCGACGAACCGCGCCACCCGCTCGGGGTTCATGCCCAGTTCATGAAGGCTCTTGCGGGCAAAACTGGCGAGATGACCCTGCTTGTGAAGCCCGTCCAGAATGGCCAGGCAGTCCGGCTCGGCGCGGTTCTCCTTGTCGTAGGGGATCAGGCGGAAGCGCATCGGCCGGGTGTCCTGTCGGGACGGTGTGCGAACGATGCGACGACAGCGGCGACGACCCTGCGACGCGAGCCACCCTTCCTGCTCGAGTTGGCGGAGCGCGGCGTTGATCGTCACGTGGTTGACGCCGAGGATGGACTTCAGGTGGGCAATTCCGGGCATCTGGTTCTTCCATCGCCCGTTGGCGATCTCGTCGCGCAGGTGAGCCGCCACCTGCTCGGCCGGAGAGAGAATGTTCAGGCCCATGGAGAAATCTAGGCAATCCTTTTATCAGAAGCCAAGCCTCAAAGCTCGTGACGGGGGAGACCCGATGGCTCATCCCTCTCGCGGCTGTCAGGGGATATCGAGAAGAACCCCCAACGCCCATCGAGTTCAGCATTCACGAAGACAACGATCCAATGAAGCATCTGAAACCGTTCATCACCCTGGCCGCCGCGGCATCCCTCTCAGGATCAGCCGGGGCCGCAACGATCACCTTCCTGGGTGAAGATACGACCACCGGGGCATCCTGGCGCACGACCACCGTGACCAAGACCTCGGCATTCGATCCGAATGGAGACAACATCTATGGCAACGATGGCTACTACGTTGGCCAAACTGCTCTTGGCTCCTCCAACTCGGCCACCGAGGCTGGCAGATTCGTCCAGTCCAACCCGAGCTACGTTTCTTCGATCGCTTCAGCCGGTTCGTTCTTCGTGTCGGACAACTACATTGACTTTGACGACGCGAGTCAGACGCCGGGGGCGAGCGTCACCGATGTGAACGGGGCCCTCTACTACAACACGGGGACCAAGTTCAGTTTCGCCCTTTCCGCCGATAGCAAGTTCGTGCTCGCCGTGCTTGTCGGCTCGAATAGCCCGGTGAGCACGCCGACTTCGATTACCCTTGCCCAGACTGGCGGCAGCGGCTCGGGAACAGCCACCGCCACTCCTGCCGGAGCAAACTTCGGACAGTATGTTTTCTTCAATGTCGACGGAGCGGCAGGCGACAGCTTCGACCTCGATATCGTCGCATCGAGCACCACGGGCATTACCGGTATTGCATTCGAGGCGATTCCCGAACCGAGCGCAGCCGTGCTGGCAGCCCTCGGAGGTCTGGTGGCCCTGCTCCATCGCCGGCGCCAATAGATCCTGAAACTGCCTGTCGGAGGCACAGATGTCAGAGTGGTCGCAGGCTTGAGAGGCTGTCGGAAAAGGGGAGCGCCGGCGCCTCGCCGGCAGCGTTCGGCATCTTGCCGAACCTTGCTTCAGACTTTCTCAGACTCCAAAGGGCAGCAAACGGAAACATCGTCGTCTCCATCGCGTTTCCCGACAGCATCTTGAGTGGGCCCGCCTGTTGATATAGAGAAGACCCGTTGTTTTGACTCCGGTGGGTGGGCGAATCGTCCACATTCTCCCGGTGCCCACCCGACCGAACTTCATGCACGCGATCCGCCTGATCAGCATCCTGTTTCTGTGCCTCACTGCGGGTGTCTGCGGTGGCGAGGTTCCAGGGCGTCACCTGTTCGTGCTCTCCGGACAGTCGAACATGACGCAGACGCTCGGTCATTCGTTCTACGAATGCGTTGGAGCTGTGCTCGGCAAGGACCGGGTCCTCATCGCAAGGACCGGCCATCCGGGTCAGCCAATCAAGAACTGGTATCGCGACTGGCAACCGCCGGAGGGCATGGAGGATCCGAAGCCCGACAAGAACGGGCATTTGTACGATGTGCTGATCGCGGCGGTCGAGAGGGTACGGAAGGATGAGACTCCGGCATCGGCGACATTTATCTGGATGCAGGGCGAAGCCGATGCCTCCAGGGGATGGGCGAGTGTCTACGAGAAGAGTTTCCTCGGCCTATCGGATCAGCTCAGGGCCGACCTCGGGATCGAGGAGATCCACTTCGTGGTGGGGCGGATCAACGATTACTGGCTCCGTGAACCCGACGGCGAGGCGATGCGGGAAATCCTTGCCAAGCTCGGCGAGGACCACGCGAACGGCGCGTGGATCGACACCGACGACCTGAATCGGGGCGTGAATCCATGGGGTGGTTTCAGCTTCGAGGACGGACACTATCCGCCTGAGGGTTACGTGGTGATAGGCCAGCGCTTCGCGCGAGAGGCCTGCCGGCTCATCGCGCCGGACATCGAGCTGGATCCCGCGATCTTCGAAGAGCGCTTCATTGACTCGTATCGACAGATCAAAACCCATGACGGGATCGGCAAGAAGGTGAGCGGCAGCGCGCCGCCGGGAGCGACGGATCTTTCCGTGCTGAGCGATGGGAAGTTCGGGACCACCGACCACCAGGACGGGGCGTGGGTCGGTTTTCCGCCGTCGGACCAGCCGATCGAGTTGGTTCTCGATCTGGGCGCGGAGATGGAGGTGGATTCGATGGCGGTGAATCTGCTGCTAAGCTCCGCTGCGAAGTCCGAGTTTCCGGAGCAGTTGGTCTACAGCACCTCGGCGGACGGCCAAGAGTTCCGGGTGAACGGAAGCCGCTATAACACGATCCGCTATTACAACACGAAGGAACTCGCCAAGATGAGGACCGATGGCATCGAGCCGGTTTCGGTCCTGCTGCTCACCCGCCAGTGGGACCGCGAGGGACCGGTGAGGGCGCGCAAGGTGAAGGTTGAGATCAAGACCGGAGGGCAATGGGTCTTCATCGATGAGATCGTGGTCAACCCGCGAAAGTGAGGGGTTCCTAGCATCACCCCCGCGAACCGGATGCCCGGCATGCTGTTGGACGGCGACCTATTCTCGCCGTGCGGGACGGCCGCTGCGTCTCATCCTCGGAAAACCCTTCCCTGCCTCCGCCTTGGTGATCTCGAGTTTGAGGGCCGCCCTGCGCTCCAGATAGCGCCTCCTGGCCCGCCCAAACTCACGTGCCCGCCGCTTCGCATGTCGACTGATCATCAGCCCCGTGAAGAACACGCCCACTGCCAGAACCGCAAGCGGCCAGTGGTCCCTTGATTGAAACGAGGCCAGCAACAGCAGAAGCCCGATCAATACCGTCACGACCATCACCAGAATCGAGTCCGATCCACCCGGCTGATGAAGCGATCCGTCCCTGGATTTTGTGGAAACCGAATCGGCGAAGCTCTTCCAGGTCTTGTCCAGCCGATCCAGCTGCCGGTCCAGCCGGATCAGCCGCAACTCCCGCTCGGCGGACTTCTGGGTTCGGGCCACATCCTCCAGCAGCTTTGAGTAAATCGTCGACGGCTCGTGGCAGATCTCCAGTCGCGAGGCACAGTAGCGGCAGGTGACGAACCGAACCGATTCGTCCACCTCCAAGACCGCCCCGCAGCCCTGGCATGCCACCTTCGTGATCTTCGCCGCCACGCCATTTGGGTTAGCAGGGAATTTCCCGGGCGGCAGCTACAAAGCGAGCCCTCATGAGGAAGGCTGAAGCGCTTGCCGCCGGACCATTCGGACAACCAGCGATGCGCCTCCATCCGATTCATCACCCCTCCTATTGCGCCGCTCAGACGGAAAATCGGATTGCACGATGATATTGTATCAATATCATTTTGATATGGCTGACCTCCTGATTCGCAACCTGCCTGCCGACCTCCACGCTCGCCTCAAGGTGGTCGCGGCGAGCCATCGGCGTTCCATCAACCAGGAGGTGATCGCCACGATTGAAAAGGCTCTTCTCGCAGCGCCCCTTCCCCGTGCCATGGATCTGCCCGATCCGATCCGTTTGAAGGGGCCTGCGCTTTCCGCGGAAGACACGCAGCGGTTCATCGACGACGACATCGAGGCCCGGGGCTACTGACCACCTGCTCCCATGCTCGTCGTCGATACCAATCTGGTCATCGCCCTGGTGATCACCCATCCGTTCCACGAAGCGGCGCGCGAGTTGCTTGCCAAGGACGCGGATTGGCACCTGCCCGACTGGTGGCAGATCGAATTGAGCAATGCCTTGCGCAACTATCACCGGGCCGGGCAACTGGAGGTCTCCGACGCGTTCGTGGCCCAGAAACGCGCCATCGCCCTTTTCCCGCCAGCCAATACCCACGCCCCGGACCTGAACGACACGCTGCGCATCGCCTGCGAGCGGAACATTTCCGCCTACGACGCCCGCTTCATCGCGCTTGCCCGCAGCTTCGGCCGGAAACTCGTCACCGAAGACCACCGCCTCCGCCAGGCCTGTCCCGAGGAAACCCTTTCCATCGAACAAGCCCTCGGCGACACCCCGGAGTGAACGGAGCAGCGAGGGCCTGCCGGTCATCGCAGCGTCGACGATGGATCCACAGCCCTACCGGTCCCGCACGCCGATCTTCATTTCGTCGGAGTTGGCCTTGAGTTCGGGGGCATACATCGCCTCGGCGCGGGTGGGCAGGGCGCTGAACTTGCCGGGGATCTCGGCGCGGAGCTGGTAGCTGAGGTTGTGGCGGCCGCGTGGCAGGTTCCGGACAAACAGCGCGACCTTCTCGTCGCGGAGTTCCATGAAGGCCCCCAGTCCATTCGGGTTGTAGCCGCTGCGGACCTCGACCGGTTCCAGCCCGGCGGCCTTCCAGTCCTCGAACATCAGGTAGGTGTAGTCGTTCTTGCTCTCGATCGACAGCTCGACCTCGATCAGGTCGCCGCTGGTCACCGTGTCGCCGGTCTTCAGCGGGACGCGCTCGTACTTCTCGCGCTTCTGCGTGAGCGCCTGGCCGTCCGATCCGGCCACCGCCTCGGTCGCGTCGACCGGGACCATCTTGTAGAACTGCCGCTCCACCTTGACCTCGAGACCCGCCTTGGTGATGAAGTCCTCGAGGGTGAAGACCGTCAGGTAGGCATTGGCATAGAGCGGTCCCGATCCCTTCTTGCGCAGTTCGATCGTGTGCTTGCCGCCGCCGAGGATGTCGCCGGCGACGATGGCGGTGCCGTCGAAGCTGAACAGGTTCTCCTTCGAGATCTTCACCGTCTTGAGCGTCCTGCCATCGAGAAGGATCTCGACCTCGAGATCCGGTGCCGTCTCGCCGCTGGCTCGGAGGTAGGATGCCAGCGCGTCGATGCAGTAGGCGGTGTCGCGGGTCGACTTCCAGTAGGTGGCGTTCTTGCGGTTGTTGACGAGATACTTCACCAGCCCCCTCGCCTGCTCGCTGTCGGGCTTCACCGCCGCCAGCAGCTTCAGGTAGGAAGCATGGGCCTCGAACTCGTTGCCATACCAGTACCACCAGTAGCTGCGGTTCCCGAGCGCGAGATAGGCCGACTGGTTCTCGGGATCCTTCTTCAGGAACTGCTCGATGTTCCTGAGCACCGCGTCGCGGTCCTCGACGCGCTCGACCCGGTGAAGCTCCAGCCCCAGCAGGCACTTGGCATAGACCGGAAGCCCAACCTTGTCGCGGACCAGAAAGCCGAGCATCTCCTCGTGATCCACCCCGGCCTTGCCGAGAATCTCGCGCACCATGGCATCCATGGCGTCGGCACTCTTCTTGGTGTTGCGCTTCCGCTTCTCCCACATGCGGATTCTCTCCGCCTCCTTGTTCTCGTGCTTCTTGAGCCACTTCACCCCGCTCTGGAGCATGTCCTCCGGAATTTCGGCACCGTTCTCCTTTGCGATCAGCAGACCGTTGACCACCACCGCCGTGGTGTGCGGATAGGAATGCTCGCCGTAAGCCGAGAACCAGCCCCAGCCACCGTCGCGGTTCTGCATTTCCGCGAGGCGCTGCACGCCGGTGCGGACCATCCGGCTGACCTCTTCCTCATCCCAGACCGGATTGTCTTTCCATTGCTGCCACTGCGCCGCGCGCTCCCTGGCGTCGCCGATCTCCTGGGGATTCAGGTTTACCCGCTTGTCGCGGACGGCCGCCAGATCCACGTCCATCTCGCGCAGGATCCTCTGCGTGATCACCGTCGGCACGAAGCGGTTCAGCGTCTGCTCGGTGCAGCCGTAGGGATAGCTGACGAGATAAGGCAGCGCATCGACCATCGCCGTGGCGATCGTCGGCGAGTAGCGGATCTCCAGGCGGGTCTCCGCCGGGCGCCGCTTCTCCGGCACTTCGAACTCGATCGTGGTGGAGCTTCCGTCGGGGGCGATCGCACGGCTCCATGACTCCGTCTTGGCCATGCCGTGGACGTAGACCGGGAAGGTCATCTCCATCGCATCCGAATCATCCTTGGCGATCGCCTTCATCCGGATCGTGACCTCGCCCTCCTTCCTGGCGACGGCGGTCCAGTTGATCCGTTCCTCGCCGCCGGCGGGAATCACGACCGTGCTTTGGGTGCTGCCGTCGGTGGTGAGATTGCCGCCATCCATCTCAAGGCTGACGGCGACCTCCTTGGCTTCATCGTGGTAGTTGTGAACCACGGCGCTGAGGGTGACCTCGTCGCTTTCGATGAAGAACCGGGGGGCCTGGAGCCGGACGATCAGGTCCTTGCTGGTGATGATCTCCGCACTGCCCTCGCCGACGCGTGTGCCGTGGCCCACCGCCCAGGTCTTGATCTTCCAGGTGGTGAGGTTGTCCGGCATCTCGAGGTCGATCACGGCCTCGCCCTTGTCGTTGGTTTCGACCGAACCGGCCCATTTCACGAGGTCCGCGAACTCGGACCGGACCATCACTTCAGGCATCGCCGCTTCGCCGCCGGCCGCGTTGGCAAGGTCATCCACCGCGGCAGCCATGTCCATCGCCGCCTCCTCCACCGGCATCCCCGGCACCGCCGAAGCCATGGGCATGGGCATCGCCCGGGCGGCACCCGCCTTGAACATCATCTCCCTCCGAACGCCATTGGCGGACAAATCCAGCGTTTCGGTCAACTGGTCCGCCATCATGTGGCCGAACCGCCCCAGCGACTGCATCTGGGTGCTCTTCGGCCTGGCCAGATGGTGGCCTCCGAGCACCTGCGAGTGCTGGAGCGATCCGCGCGAGTAGCCGCGCTTCCAGTTCCAGAAGAAGCTCTTGATCTCCGGCACGTTGCTGCCGCCGGAGATGTACTCGAGGCTCTTGTCATAGACCGTGACCGCCGTGCTACCGACGAAGGGCTCTCCGGTTTCATCCGTGAGCCGGATGGTCACCTTCCCCTTCTCGCGGGGCTTGTACTTGGTCTTCTCGGGGATGACCTCGACGGTGAGGAGTCGTTTCTCGGGAGGCAGCACAATCTCCCGCACCTGCGTGATCACCCGGCCGCGCGCAATCGTGACCGCCTCGACGAAGGTGTTGGGCATATCGCGCTTCTCGAGCTTGAGTTCATACTCCTCCGACTTGCCGTCCATCTGGATGACCTCCAAGGCCTCCGCCACGTTTCCTGAGCCCCGGAGGAAGAGCAGCACAGTCGCGCCCGGCTGGTTGGTGTTGATGAGCAGCCTCGCGGTCTGCCCCGGGGCGTAGTGCTTCTTGTCCAGCACCAGCTCGAGATCGTTGAAGCGCAGGCCCTGTCCCTTGTCCTTCATGCCCCTGACGACAAAGATCGTCGCCCCCTCCTGCTCGTTGCCCTTGGAATCGGTGAGCGTCACGGACAAGCGGTACTGCCCGGCGGCGGGTGCCTTGAAGACCCGCTCTCCTTCGCCGTCCGCTCCGGTCGCGGCCTTCCATTCCTTGACCAGCTCCTCCTTCACCTTGCCTCCTTGGTCGGGAAGGATCTGGAAAAGCTTCACCGTCCCGGCCGCCTTCACGGATTTCCCGTCAAGCGTCTTGGCGGCGAACGACAGCGTCACCGGTTCACCCGGTCGCGCGTAGCCGCGGTCGAGCCAGGTCGTCACCGTGAAGGGCTGGCGTGCCGCCAGCACGCTGCCGCTGCCGACGATCGTCCGGCGCGAGGCATCGACCACCTCGGCGGTGAGCTCGTAGCGATGGTCCATGTCGCCGTGGACCAGCTTCGCGATCGAGGTGTCGATCTCGACCTTCACGGTGCCGTCGGCGTCGACCTGATACTCGCGCTCGAGCACCAGCTCCGGCGGCGTCCACCGGTTGCCGCCCCACCACGGCGGTGTCGGCGGGATGCAACCCCAATCGTGCCAGCCGGGATACCAGGGATACTCCTGCCCGAACCACCAGTAGCCCTTGCCGTAGAGCCAGTCCCAGCGTCCGACCGGGAACCAGCGCTCGGTGTGGCTGTAGCGCTGCACCTTGACCTTCACGGTCGCCTCGGTGACCGGCGCGCCGTGGTAGTAGGTCGCCTTCACCGTCGCCTCGATCGTTTCGCCGAGAGCAACGGGCTCTTTCGGTCCGTCGACCGTCACCTCGTATTCCGGCTTCTTATATTCCTCGACCCGGAAGCTGATGTTGCCAGCCGGCACAACGCCGTCGATCCGGACGTAGTACTGCCCCAGCTTGGCATCCTCCGGGAGTTCGAACTCCATCTCCACCCCACCATACTCGTCCGCCACCAGCGCACCGCTGTCGTGGACCTTGCCGCTGTTCTGATGGTGAATCTCGATCGTGCAGGACTTCCCGGCATAGAGGGACTCGTCGCCCAGGTCGTAACTGGCGGACCGGCTCCAGAACTTGATCTTCACCGGCTGCCCCGGTCGGTACACGGGCCGGTCCGTGATCCCATAGGAGCGATCCGTCTGCCAAGTCTGCCAGTGATGGTCCCTCCAGTAGTAGTTCTGGAAACCCATCAGCGCCATCCGGCCGGCGTCGCCGCGCCCGACCGCCATCCAGCGGAAGTTGTTGTCGAAAGTCCCCTTCTCCAGCTCCAGCAGGCCGTCCTCGCCGACCTCGCGGGTGAAACGCCGGGTCTCGATGTCGAACTTGCGGATCAGGCCCTTGGCGCCCTCGCGCCGGTTGACCTTGAAGCCGAGGAACTCGACCTCGCCGGCGAGGGCCCCGCCCTTGGCCGAATCGCCGAGGTAGTAGATGTGGTTCTCCTTGGTCTGGTGGCGCAGCAGGACCGTGTCCGAGATCCAGACGACGATCCACGAGGTGTTGCCGTCGCCGGCGGTCGCCTTCAGCAGATACGCGCCCGCCTCACCCGTCGGCAGCTTGATGTCGCTCCGGGTGTCCCAGTGCCCCTTGCGGGGCTCCAGTTCCACCTCCCATTCCGCGACCTGCTCCCCGAGATAGCGGCTGCGGTCCTTGTCGACGAGCTGCTGGCCGATCATTCCCGGGTTCACCTTCTCCCAGTCGATCTCCCGCGGATTGCTCTCCAGGTATTCGAAGACATCGTCGACCACGAGATCCAGCTTGATCCGGTGCAGTTCGCAGGCGGCGGTCTCGGCATTCCGATAGACGAAGGGCACGCTCGGCTTCTTGCCGGCACCGAACATCGGGACGCTTTCGAAACGCCCCCAGTCGCCGGTGATCTGCTTGAGCAGCTTCCTGCGGGCATTGTCGGAACCGGGTCCATGACGCTCGATCACCTCCCTCAGCTCCTTCTCAGCGGCGACGAACTGCCGGCGGTCGAGAAAGACCTGCACCAGCGCATCGCCGGCGTCCGCAAGCCGGCTTTCACCTTGGTAAAGCTTTCGGTAGAGCGGAATGAACTGGTAGTCCTCCCGGAGTTCGAAGCGCTTCACGCCATTTGCCAACTTCGCCAAGGTCTCGGATTCCCCGAGAGTGTGCGCCTGGAGGATGCCCTTGTGCTCGTCGGCCCCCTGGGACCGGCCCCACCAGCCGAACCCGGCGAGGGTGCCCACGCCGTAGTTCTGGCGCAGGAAATTGGCCCATTCGAGGTCGAGATAGGCAGCCCGCCTCGGCATCATGTCGGGGGAGGCCTCCTGCATCAGCCGGCGCACTTCGCTGCGGAGCCAGCGCCAGCGTTCGCCGTCATTTGCCGCCGCTTGCCAGCTTTCGGGCACCGAGAAATAGAGCGGATTGCCCTCGTCATCGACCGGGGCTCCCGATCCGCTCGACAATCCCCGGTCGTCGCCGTAGTCCGGCAGGGAATCCAGCGGCGTCTTGACCGCCAGGGCCCAGAGCGTCGACGAGTGGGTCCGGTTCATGCTCACCAGATGGGCCAGCTGGGAAAGGGAGCTGATCTTCGCCTCTGCCGTGGGCGCGTTTTCGATGGCGCGCAGCTGGAGCTGCATGGCGCGGACCCGGTCGCGGGCGCTGGCGTCGATCCAGGCACCCCCGCCCTGGTTCTCGCCCCGCCGGAATTCCCCGTCGAGCAGACGGCCCCAGGCGGGACCATTCTGGTAGGCATTCGCCGCCTGGACGAGCACGTCGTAGTTCTCCGGATGCCTTTCCACCGCGGTCTCGACCAGTTCGTCCTGCAGCGGGGTTTTCTGCAGTTGGCGCAATGACTGGACGGCTGCGGCGAGATCTCCGCCGCTGTTCGCGTCGTCCACTTCCTTCAACAGGACCTCGTAGATCTCGAGCGCATCCTTCCAGTTGCCCTCCTTCTGCAAGGCCTGCGCCTTCTCGCGTTGCTCCGCAGGTTCAGCTCCCATGACGAGGCCAAGGGCCATCGTCGCCATCACCAAAATCAGTTTCCCTTTCATGATTCCAAATAGTCCAACGAACCCCGGAGGCTCCCACCGAGTGAGAGACACCGAGGCGATCCGTTTCTTGGATACTATTGGAAACAATCGGCGCTCCCTGTGACAAGAATCGCCACAGAAGCGCCGGTTCGGCAGACAGGCTCGCGACCTCCGGGAGCTTTCCCCGGATTTTCCCGCCCGGGACGAGACCGGCAGTTAGAACCGGCGGATCGTCGACAGCCCGCCATCGGGCCGGAGCACCTGGCCCGTCATGAACTTTGAGGCATCAGAGAGCAGGAAGGCGACGAGTTCGGCGACGTCGTCCGGCGACCCCACGGCATCCAGCGGATGACGCTTTTCCGCGGCTTCGCGCTTGGCGTCGTTGCCGAGAAGATGACCTGCGAGGGGGGTGTCGGTCAGTGAGGGCGCAATCACGTTGACCCGGATTCGGGGCGCGAACTCGGCCGCCAGGGAGCGGGCGAGTCCTTCCACCGCCGCCTTTGCCGAGGCAATCGACGCGTGGAAGGGCATGCCTTCGGCGACCGCCACCGTCGAGAAGAGCACGATCGAAGCCGAATCCGACTTCTTGAGAGCCGGCAGCGCGGCCCGGATGGCTCGAACGGCACCCAGGAAGTTCGTCTGCAGGTCGTCGAGGAAATCCCCGTCACTCAGACGATGGAAGGGCTTGAGGTTGATCGTGCCCGGAAAATACACGAGTCCCCCGAGCTTCTCCGGCAAATTCAGGTCGGGGGCCGAGGTCGCATCGAATGCCTGGGTTTCGATCCCCAGCTCGCGGACCGCTTCGGGATGGCGCAGCGCCGCCAGCAGCGGCACTCCATTGCCTTGGAGGCGTTTGGTGGTGGCGAAGCCGATGCCGGAATTGCCGCCGATGATCAGGACAGGATCTCTCATAGGCCAACCTTCGACGCCTCACGGGAACGTCAAGCGGGGATCCTGCCGCGAGTAAAACTGAAAAAGGCGGGCGGATTGAGTGGGCCTGATCAGCCTGCGGCGGGCTGTGGCCGGGCCTTCCAGGCCCGTGGCCTTGATCGACGTTCGAGATGCCGGGCCTGGAAGGCCCGGCCACCTGGCGCTGCGCACCAGTTCCCATTGCGCCCTTCTGCCACACCCATCATTTGGAGCTGAGCACGACCTCGCCCCGCCACGCCTGCTCCTTTGGAACCTCGGATCCCAGTGACTCGATCGCATCCAGAAAAAGCCGCGATGCCGGGTCCTCGGGAAAAAAGTCATGCAGGAGCTTCGCCTCCAGGAAAGCCTCGCGGGCAGCCATCAGGTCGCCGGACTCGAAGGCGCCCAAGCCCTCCTGATAGGCGATCAGGTAGGCCTCCTGCCGTTGGCGGAAGGCCTGTGCGGCATCCCCTCGCTCACCCATCACTTCGAACACGCCGATGCCCTGCTTCTTGCCCTTCAGCACGAAGCTCCCCATCCGCCGGGTCAGGAACCGGTCCGGCTCGGTGCACGCGTCCAGCACCGCCTCGGAGACCAGCACCGAAGTGCCGAGCATCTTGTTCAGCCCCTCGAGCCGGGCGGCGGTGTTGGTGGTGTCGCCGATCACCGAGTAGTCGAAGCGGCGGCGACTGCCGAGGTTGCCGGCCAGACCCGGCCCGCGGTTGATCCCCACGCGGGTTCCCAGGACTTTCTCGACCTTGCCTCCGGTGGTTTCGAGAGTGATCGGGCGGGCGCTCGCCCTCTGCATCTGAATCGCCGCATCGATCGCCCGGTCGGCCTCGCGGTCGACCTTGAGCGGGGCTCCCCAGGTCGCCATCACCGCATCGCCGACGTATTTGATGATCGTGCCGTCGTTGTCGAGGATGCCCTCGGTGGCCCTCTCGAAGTAACTGATCAGCGCCTTCGACACCGACTGCGGCGGCAGCCCCTCCGACATCGCCGTGAACCCCTCGAGGTCACTGAAGAGGATGGTGGCCTCGACCTCCCTGCCACCCAGTTCGAGGCTGACCTCGTCCTCATCGATCTGGCGCGCCTGCTCTTCGGACATGTAGGAGCGGAAAGCGCGGCGGAGCTTCCAGCGCGCGGAATATTCGATCAAATAGTGGGCTCCGAGGGCCATCACCAGCACCAGCGGGGCCTGCGCGAAGGCGGGAATGGCCCAGGCGGACTGCACGCCGCCCATTTGCTGGGCAAGCGTTCCCGCCACGCCCACGCCGGTGGCGAGCAGGAGACAGAGCAGGCCGCCGCGGATGGGCGGCAGCAGGCAGGCCAGGCCTGCGAAAGCGAAGGGCAGCAAGACGACGATCCATTTCTCGACCCCGGGATCGAGCCGGACAATCCAGCTTCCTTCGAGTGCGTTGCCCATCGCCGTCGCCTGGATTTCCACCCCGGGCGTCAGCCGCAGCACCCGGGTGCCGGTCGCCGGATCCTCAATCGGGATGGCCGAGTAGGGGGTGAGAAAAAGATCCTTTCCCGCATCGAAACCTCCCGCGTTCTGGCGCGCGCCGACGATCACGATCTTGTCGCGAAAAGCGTCCTCCGGAATGGTTCCGCCGCCGAGGACATCGCTGAGCCGGTAGCCCGGGAAAGTGCCCGCACGACCGTAATGATGGAGCATGGGGGCCGCGATCGACGGTGGATTCTCGTCCCCGGTCTCCAGGCGCCGGACGGCTTCCGCAAGGCTCGGCCGGGGTCCGAAGGGGGTCTCGATCACCGGCAGAACCCGGCGGATCACGTCGTCGGAGTCGCGCGGCACCGCGGTCAGCCCCCACCCGGCCGCCACCCGGCGCAGGTCCGGCGTGGCCAGCAGCAGACTGTCGCGGTCGGAGGAGCCCCCGCGGCTGCGCATCCGTTCGCCGGCCAGGACGACCCGTCCGTGCGCTTCGATGGCGCGGGCAAACGGCTCGTCCTCCTCCGGCCGGGAGTCGTGAAAGAGGATGTCGAAGACGATCGTGCGCGCCCCGACAGCCGTCAGTCGCTTCGTCAGCTCCGCGTGGAAGCGGCGGTCGAGCGGTTGGCTGAGCGGTTGGTCGAGGTCCGTGTAGGTCGCCTCGTCGAGGTAGACGAGCACGAGTTCGTCCGGCGGCTCGCTCTCGGTGAAGCGGAACGGCAGGTCGTAGCTGAGGCGCTGGAGCCCGAGGCCGGGGCCGCGGTCCAGCAACAGGACGCCCATGGTCGAAGCCAGCGCCCCGATGAGGAGTGTGGCACCCAGGCGCTTGAGCCGACGGTTCCAGCGCGGTTTGCTCACCTCGGGTCGCTCGGGGATGTGCGGGGCTGGGTCATCAGGAATGCAGCTGGGAAAGCTCCGCATTGGCCTCCCTCAATCGATCGGCCAGGATCCGGGTCAGGTTGGCCAGCAAGGTGGCCAGCACGTCGGTGCCCATTTTCCGCAATCCGTCCTTGGTGAGTTTCAGCGTCTCGAGATCGCTGTCGGCGCGGATCTCAGCCGAGCGTGGACTGTCGTCGAGCAGGCCCATTTCCCCGAAATTCATCCCCGGGGAAAAGGTCGCGACCCGGCGCTGGAGACCGCCCTCGGTGGTGATCCAGGCACTCGCCTTTCCCCGCATCAGGAAATACATGCCGTCGGGCTCGTCGCCGACATTCATCAGGCTGCTTCCTTCGGGGAAGGCGACCGGCTCGAGGACGCCCCGGATGAACTCGAGCTCCTTCACCGTGAATCCCTCCAGCAGGTAGCAGCACTCGAGTCCGACGCGCTCGGAGCTGTGACGGCGCAGGCCGGCTTCCTCCAGTATTCGGTTCTCGACCTCCTCAAGAGCCGCCGGCATGTCGTCGAAGAACTCCGCCTTGTCGCTGAGGTCGGAAGCCTCCGCCTCGATGATCTCCCGCAGCGACGGGAACCGCTCGCAACGGCAGATCGAGATGCGCCGTCCGGATTCCAACCAGCTCGCGAAGGCCAGTGACAGCACCCCGGTCGCGCTCGAGTCGAGCCGGGTGACATGGGCAAAATCGAGGACCAACTCGCGCACGCCCGCAGCGTCCTCGGTGAGCTGGCGCATCGCGAACTCCGCCGTGCCGAAGTTCAGGTCACCCTGCAATTCAAGCACCCGGACCATGCCGGCCGACTCCTTGAGCTTGCGGGTCTGCGCCTTCGAGCGCAGGCGGCTGGAGCGGGTCTGCATCAGGCTACCGACCCGCCGCAGCACCGAAGTGGAAAGCTGCGGCACCTGGAACATGTGGAGCCCGAACTTGCGGGAGATCCCGCGGCACACCTCGATGCCCCGCACGCTGTTGCCGCAGGGATCGAGACGCGGGGAGAAGACCCCGATGCCGAGCTGTCCCGGCAGCACCGCGAGGATGCCCCCGGCGACGCCACTCTTCGCCGGCATCCCGACATTGTAGATCCATTCGCCCGCCGCGTCGTACATCCCGCAGGAGCCCATCACGCTGAGGATGTTCTCGACGTGCTGGCGACTCACCGCCCGCTTGCCGGTGCATGGATTGACGCCACCGTTCGCAAGCGTCGCCGCCATCATGCCGAGATCGCGGCAGTTCACCGAGATGGCGCACTGCATGAAATACGCCTCGAGACAGTCCGTCGGATCCTCCTCGAGGATGTCGAAGTTCCGCAGCATGTAGCCGATCGCGCGGTTGCGATGCCCGGTCTCGCTTTCCGAGCGATAGACCGATTCGTCGATCGTCAGTTCGCGACCCGCGTAAGTCCCGAGCACCTGCTTGATCCGGCCGACGACTTCCTCGACGCCGTCTCCCGCCACCATCGAGTTCGAGGTGATCGCCCCGGCGTTGATCATCGGGTTGGCCGGCTTGCCGGTGCCGGGCCTGAGGCTGATCGCGTTGAAGGCCTCGCCGGACGGCTCCATCCAGACCTTTTCCAGCACGGCGTCCTTGCCGTGGTCGTCCAGCGCGATGCCGTAGACGAAGGGCTTGGAAATCGACTGGATGGTGAACTGCTGACCGCATTCGCCGACCTGATAGACCTGCCCGTCGGCGGTCACCAGGCAGACGCCGAACCATTCGGGATCGGCCTTCCCCAGTTCGGGAATGTAGGTTGCGACTTCACCGCCGCGGTTTTCCATCAGTTCGGCATGGAGGCCTTCCAGTATCTTTTGAATCGGGGGCAGGGGTGCGTTCATGGGTCGTGGGATCGTCGGAACGGAAGTCGTCAGGGAGCGGTGGATAGACTGCGGTCGTGGGTGATGACCACCCGCCCGAAGCGCGTGTTCGAGGCACTGATCGGTTGGGTGTCGGGAATCACCAGGTAGTCCGAAGTGCCGTCGGCCTTGGTCAGGGTCCGCAGGGTCAGGACATTGGTGCCGGTGGCAAAGTCACCGAGGTCGTTGGCGACCTGGACCTCGTAGCGGATGCCATCCGCCACCGCGCTGACATACACCTCGAACTCGGCGAATGTGTCCTGCGAGGGATTTTGCACCATCCGGATCGGCGCGAGGTAGTCCGACACGCCAGGATCGCGGTCGAGCGCATACTCCACCAGCGCCTCGAGCGAGTCCCGGTCGTCGTCCGCGGAGTCGCTCCCGATGCCGTTGTCCCGAAGCCAGATCTCGTAGCTCGAGAGCGGCTCGTAAACCACCGAGTAGGTGTTCGTCGCCCCGGAGTTGACCTGTTCCTTCAGATAGAACAGGGGCTCCGGCGTCGCATAACCCGGCACGTCGCTGAAGCTCACGGTGAAGCTCTCCCAGTTCGAGTTGAAGGCGACGCGGTCGCCCGGCATGACATTCGTGTAGCCGCTGCCGACATCCGGCGTGATGCTCCAGCGCGCGGCGGCCAAGGTCTCGTTCGGCGTGATCTGGACGGCCAGCGTGGTGAAGCCTCCGAGCCCGCCGAATCCGACCAAGGACGAACTGCTGTCGAGCACCTCGTCGTTTCCGGACGCCGCGTCCTCGCCGTCCTTGATCATCCGGGTCACGTCCTGGTCGATCACCCGATAGACGGCGCGTCCCTGCCCCGCGAGAAGAACCGCGGCCGGGTACGGTGCCGGAGCGCCCGCGGGTTGGACGAAGAGCGCACTGCCGCTGGCACCCCCGTCTCCGGACAGTTCATCCGTGGAGTACAGCTTGGGCGGGGAATTCGCGTCCAGCGGGGTGAGCGGCTGCAGCAGGTCCTTTTCGAAGAGAGTCCCGCGCTGGGGAAACGGCTGGCTGCGCTGAGGATAGCCCACGGCGAGCTTCGGCTCGGTACCCGTCAGCCAGTTCTTCTGCGCCGAGGATTCAAGAAACCCGGCTTCCCCACTGGTCCAGGCGTTGTCGGTGTTGAAATAGAGCACCGCGAAATCGACCTCCTGATCGTCGTCCGGCAGCGAGGTCACTTCATCCGGCACGGTATCGGGTGCCACGAGCTTGGCGTAGCTGGTGCGGTAGAGGATGCCACGGGGACTCACCGGCTCCGCCTGATACTCGCCCTGCTGCTGACGCGGAAACCACTCAACCTCCTCGAAGGTGAGGCCGTTCTCGTCGAAGAACAAGTGGGCGGCGGTGAGGACGACGCGCTCCGAGACCACGGTGCCCGTTCCCCTTCCCAGCCGGGTAAGGATCATGCCGGTGAAGTGATTGGGATTGCCGAGTTGCTGCGGGGGCACGACCTGCTCGAAGGTTTTGGCCGGATCGTAACTGGCGAGCTGCTGGTAGCCGCTGGAGGTGAAGTGCGTCGTACCGGACACCACGGTCACGAGTCGCGACGGCGGGGTCGCGAACCCGGCCACCGGCTTGAACTCGATGCGGTAGGTGCCAAGTGGAAGACTCACATCGGAGAAGTCGGCAATGCCGTCGTTGTTCTCGACCGCGTTGCGTAACGACGTTTCGCCGACCAGTCGCCAACCGAAACCCTCCGCATTCTCGGGAAAGCCGATGATCCCGTTCTCGGCCGGTAGCGACGGCGGATCGATGGCGGGGCTCAGCGTCGTCGTGCCATCGCTCTCGGTTAGGATCAACTCGCTGAGAATTTCGGGCGAACCCGGATAGGCCAGCATCTCGAGCCGATAACTCGCGTCGGCGAGGATGCCCTGGGTGATCGTGTGGCCGCTGTCGTGCCACTCGAACTCCGAGGAAAGCCGCCACTTCGCCCCGGCCACCGGCAGGTTCACCGTGAGTGTATTGCCGGTGGTATCCGCCAGCGGGTCGGGGGCGACCTGGGCGAGCGACACGATCACATCGACGGTGTCGCTGTTCACGACTCCCTGGTCATCGGTCACGGTCAGCGTGACCGTCGTCGTCCCGACCGGGAAACGGGCGCTGACCGTTTCGCCGGTCGCGCTGCCACCATTCCAGTTCCACTCCCATGAAACGATGCTGTCTTCAAGATCCGAGGAACCGCTGCCATCCAGCAGCACCTCCTCGGAACCGAGCGGCTCGATGATCTCGTAATCCGGCGCGGGGCCCCGGACGATGGTGTCCACCGCCGGAATGTCCGCACCGGCATCCGCCAAGGGCTCGAAGTTGGCATCCGGGTCGAGGCCGGCGAAATTGCGGTAGATGTAGGCTCGTCCATTCCCCCGGACGATGGACGAATCAAAGGCCTCGGGCGCTCCGACAATGAGATGGTTGCCATCGTGATCCAGGGACGCCTCCCTCAACCCGAGATAGGAGCTGCTGGCGACCCCGGGGTCGATCGAGGTGTTCATCGGCAGATAGCCCGATTGCTGCCAGGTCCCTCCCGTTAGAAGATACGTGTAGACCGCCCCACGGAGCCCGCCGGCGGCTTCCGACCACGCCGCCACGGCAAGCGCCGCGCCCTCCAGCGCGATGCTTGAGCCGAAGCCGTTGGCCGGTGAAGCAATCTTTTCCACGCGGCTCCATGCGCGGGTGTCCGACATGGCGTCGTAAACGAGCGAGTAGCGGTAGAGCGCCCCCGATTTCACGCCCTCGTCGTCCCCCGATGCTCCGACCAGCAACTCGGTCTCGCCGATGTCCACGGCATACGCAAAGCGGTCGAAGGGGGTGATACCAGGGTCGCTGACGTTGTCGCTTTCGAAGTGGGTCACGAAGCTCCACGCTCCCGCGGCATCACGCTCATAGACGAAGGCCGCGCCCGAATTGAGGTTACCCTGATAGACCTTGCTTCCAACCACCGCGAAGTCTCCGTGAATCGCCACTGCGACCCCGAAGCCCGGAGATCCTTCGGTCGTGGCAAAGGCCGGTGGATTGATCTCCGCCACCTGCTCCCACTCGCCTGCGACCAACTCGAACACGAACGCCCGTCCGTCATTCGAGTTCGAAGTCGGCGCCCCCACGATCAGCAAGTCGCCGTCCCGGTCCATCGAGAGGCCGAAATCCCCGTCGGACTCGAGACCCGTGCGCGGGAAACCGGTCGCCGGATCCACCGGCACGAGGCTCGCGTGGTAATTCCAGTTTCCGTTCGCCTTCCGGTAGACCTCGACCGACCCGGGCGCGCCGGATCCATCGCTGTTGTCGGACGGCGCCCCCACCAGGGCCTCATCGCCCTCGACCAGAACCGACTCCCCCTGGCGCAGCGCCATGGGCAGCGGAATCTGCTGCCAGTTCCCGGTGACGTCCTCAAGCAGGTAGCTCGCCCCGAGCACCGTGCCGCCAAACTCCTTCTCGGGAGCACCCACCAGCGCCACCCCGTCATCGATCGACACCGCCGCACCAAACATGTCCCCGTACTCGCCGTCCGCCGCCGTGATGATGTCGGGCTGCGGATCGGCATCCAGGAGGGAAAAGTGGAAGGAAGTCTGACGCGACAAGCCGTTGGCATCGATCACTTCGAGCGTGACCGGCTGACCCTGCGCCGCCTCGGTCAGCGTGATCGTTCCGGATTGGCCGTTGAAGGACCCGCCTGTCCAGCGCCACGTCCACGACACCACCGGAGCATCCTGGGAAAGGACCGAACCGCTGACATTCAGTCGAACGGAGCCGTCGGCATCGACATCGACCACCGACCGATCCACTCCGGCATCGATCAGGGGCGGCTGGATGATGTCGACGTTGATGGTGTCCTTGGCCACTCCCCCGCGTCCGTCGGTCAGCACCAGTTCGATCGACGTCACCGAAGCCGGAATGTCGGCGAAGGTCCGCAGTCCCGTCGCGCTGCCCCCATCCCACAACCAGGTGGCGGTGAGGCTGTCGGGACCGTCGGGGTGACTCGAGGCACCACCATTGAGGAAGACCCGCACCGGAGAACCGTCGAAGCTCGTGGTCGCGATGTCCGATCCGGCATTGGCCGTCGCCTCGACCGCGACCCGGTCCTCCCCGGTGGACCCATCCATGAGCAGGCGGACCGAGGAGCCGTTGATGATCGCCGCCCGACCGGATTCAAAATCGCCCGCCCGGGTGAAGGAGCTTACCAAGGGAGGCCTCCCCGCACCCGCGAACCCGGTCCAGTCGGAAGCCGACAGATCTCGTTCGTAGAGTCGCAATGCCGCGTTCCCCGATGCGATCAAAGCGGTCGAATCGCTGTCGAGATGCAGGCCGTTGATGAAGGAAAACTCAGAGAACGAATAGCTGATCTCGGTCTGCACCCAAG
Organism: Verrucomicrobiaceae bacterium E54; assembly: GCA_022548915.1. Taxonomy (GTDB): domain Bacteria; phylum Verrucomicrobiota; class Verrucomicrobiia; order Verrucomicrobiales; family Akkermansiaceae; genus Haloferula. The sequence goes on along the minus strand of JAKZES010000003.1, from coordinate 89,734 downwards.
TGGAAGCGATCTCTTCGATCACCACGAATGTCGCGGGTGCCGTGGTCCGCGCCAGGATGGTCCCGTTCCTGAGGTCGAGCTCGGTGTCTTCGAGGAAGCGGGAAATCGACGTTGGAACGCTCGGGTCGTAGAAGATCGACTCGTCGAAGCTCCAGCTTCCGCCCGCCCGGCGGAACACATCGAGCCGGCGACCGACGTAACTGCCGCTGAAGAGTTCGATGCGCTTGGCAATCACCATCAGGTCGCCTTCGACCGCAAGCACATCCCCGTAACGAGCCCCGACCCCGAGTCCATCGCCGGGCTGCAGGGAGGTGGCATGGGTCCATGTGTCCGCCGTCCATTCGAACACATCGACCCGGCCGCCATCGGTCGCCGAGCCATCGTTGTTCCCGTCGCCGATCACCACCGTGTCGGAGGTGAAGGCGAAGGTCTTGCGGCTGCCGTCCACCGGAGGCAGGGAGCCGACGATCGTTTGGCCGGTCCCGATCCACGCGCCGCCGCTCCATCGGTGGACGGTGAACCCGGTAAGATTGGTAAAATCGCCGCTGACGATGGTATCGGAATCGACAAGAGCAAGGTCGGGTCCGCCCGGAGTGATCGGCGACTCCACCCAGGTGCCGGCCGTCAGTCGAAAGACCTCGGTGCTTGCCGCATCGGAGCCGTCCACCAACAGGGTGTCACCCGCCAGGTAGGTGTCGTCGATGCCTCCCGTGAATCCGGCGAAGTCCTTGAACAGGCCGGTCTCCCGGCGCAGGACCGTCAGGTTCAGGGTGTCCACGGCAGTATCGCCCGCTCCGTCGGTCACCGTCAGCGTGACCGGGATCGCCAGGTCATTCGCCGGGAAAATCACATCCACGACCTCGCCGCTGGCGCTGCCGCCCGGCCAGGTCCAGTCCCACGACGCGATGGTGCCGGTGGCCGGCTGCGAGGCACTGCCATCGAGGCGCACCAGAACCTGATCGTCGTCATTGAGATCGGCAATCTCGACATCTCCACCCGCCACCGCCGATGGCCCGGCCTCGAAGAGTGCGGTGATCGTGAGGTCACTGGTAACCAGCGAAAAGTCGGTGTCCCAACCGGCAAACCGCCAGCCTGGATCCGCGGTGATCACCGGCTCGACCACCGGGTCGAGGACGCTGACAAACTGGGTCAGTGGCCCGCCCCCGGTGCGCGTTCCGTTGGTTCCCTCGACGAAGGTGAGTTGGAAGATCTCGGGCACATACTGAGCGGTCACGACCATCGGTCCGATCACGGTCGAGAAGTCGAGATTCCAACCGGCGAAAAGCCAGCCTGGATCGACCCCAAAGGTTGGCGCCTCGGCCGAAGTCCCGGCCTCAACAGTTTGAAGGAGGTCCCCCCCGGTCAGTGTTCCGAGATCGCCCAGATCGAAGCTGACGTAGTAGCTCAGCGGAACGGCCTCGATGGCCGACTGGTCGCTCCCGGCCGTGCCGGGCGAACCCAGGTCGATGTTGCCCGGGTCGTAGCCGGGCTCCGTCGCGATTGCCTTGGCCCATGCGGGAAACTCCTTGTTGTCATCGTCGACCGTTCCGGTGAACACGTGAGCGACCCCGTTGTAGCTCGCATCCGGAAAGAAAGTCCCGAAGACGACATTCACATGGTCGACCTCCACGCCCTGGTCATCGACCAATTGCAGCCCACTACCGCCGGACAGGAAATCGAAGTCATCGTAGTCGTAATCGGCGGTGACCCCGGTCGCGAGCGTGCCTCCGAGGTCGGCGGTCTGCCCGAGCAGCGCGTAGGTGCCCGGGGCGACCACCACGGACCCCGAAATCGTGTGGCCGGTGGTGGTGTTGGTCTTGCGGATGCTCCATCCGTCCAGGTCGATGGACGTCGGCCCCGCGTTGAAGATCTCGATGTACTGGCCGATCGAGTTCCCCGAACCCTCCGGCGCCATCATGAACTCGGTGATCACGACCTTGCCGCCCGGAGCCGCAGGCAGACCGTCGGTCGAGGCCAGGTAGTTGCGGAAGATGCTTCCGGTCTCGGTCCCCGCCAGCAACTCGTCCTGCGGATCCACGTTGGGATCCGCGGTCCCGCCATTCCAGAAGGTCACGCTGCCCGCCGGCCCCGGACGGTCGGTGAAGAGCAGCTTGCCGGTGCCCCGCGGGCTCCCGAGGGTGGCCAGCTCGATGGTACCGGCCGCGACATTCGGCTCGGCCGTGTCGTAGCCCCCCGAAAAATCGCGGAAGTTGATTCCGGTGAAGGTCTGGCCGCGGAAGTTCCCGTAGGGCCCGTTGAGAACCGGGTGATCGATGTCCGGGACCACCCAGGTGTCGAGCGAGACGAAGTAGTCCGCCGTGGAGGTCGAGCCGACCAGCGAGGCCATCGCCCCGTCGGCCGGATGCGCGAACACGTCGTTGCCGGTGACCAGCAGGTGCCCGCCCGCATTGACGTAGTTCTCGAGGCCCGCGGCGACATTGGCCGGAATCACCGAACCGACCGACTGAAACCCGGTCTCCGAGTAGACGATCACGGCGAAGGAGTCGAGGAAGGTGGCATCGAGCAGGTTGGCGTAATTGTTGTCATACTCCTCCTCGCGCAGGGTCACGTCGTAACCTTCTTCGCGGAGTTCCGACGCCAGCGTCCGGAAACCCTGCTGGTCACTGATCAGCAGGACCTGGCCAAAAAGCGACGGCACGACAAACCATGCCAGGAAGGTGAGGAGAACTTGGGTTTGGGAAGGCATTTTGATGCTGGGTTGACTCCGAGACCGGGGGTTCACCGGCGGGAGCGGGAGTCTGGGACGGGCTTTCCACCGATCTAGATGTCGAGCCGGAATTCCATGTAGAAGGTCCTTTCGCGGGGCTGTTCGGGGAGCGTGATGAGCGGGTTGAATCGGTAATCCCGATCCGTGAGGTTAAGCACGCCGAGTTCCAACGCGCCGCGATTTTTCAGGAATCGCCTGCCCACCGCGCAGTCGAGCTGCGTCCATGAATCTCCGGGCCGGACCGGTGCGTAGCCCTCGTTGTCCTGCGAAAGAAACCGTCCGCTCAGGCGGCCATACCAGCCGCTCGGGTGGTTGTAGATCACGTAAGCCTCGGCATCGTGGAGCTGCGACGATTCGTCCGACCGGAATCCGGCCACCCCCGCCGCCGTCAGCGCCGGGAACGAACGGCTCAGCTCGGCCCGGGCGAAAGTGTAGCGGGTGCCGATCGACCACGCATCGCCGACGAGCTTGGTGGCGTGGAAGGCCCCACCCCATTCCTCGTAGTCGAGATCCTCCTCGATCTGGAGCACCCGGTCGAAGGCCAGGGTGCCGCTGTCGATCCCCAGCACCCCGACCCCGCGGGCCGCCTCGGCACGGCGAACGAAGCCTTCCGCCCCGAGATAGGTGCGGCCCGGCAATTTCCACAGGACGCTCGCCCCGGCCGTGTCGAAAAGCGGCGCTGAGAGTCCGCCGACTTCCGACTCGTTGATCAGGGTCCGGAACGACTGGGTGAAGCCGGCCACCTGTGTCGGCTCGAGCCTCACACTCTCGTCGAAGGTCGCTCCGCCCAGCGAGCGGGCATAGCCGAGCCGCATCGTGAACTCGTTGCACGGCGTCCAAACCAAGCCCGCCTTCGGCAGCAATTCGGAGCGGCTTTTCCGCTCCGCCGAAACCGGTGGCACGCTGGGGTTGAGCGGATAGTCCTGGGTATCGAAGGCGAGCCCGAGCGTGCCCCACAGGCCGTCAACCAGTTCCCTCGTGTAGTAGGCGTAGCTGACCCATCGCTGATAGTCCGGCGCGGCGCGAAGGGTGAAGGGATCGCCCGGAAGAATGCCGACGATCGGCTGCATCGAAAGCGTGTTCTCGGTCTCGAAGCGGCCCGAGTCGAAGCGGGTGCCGATCAGGAAGGTCTGCCGCTCGTCGCTCCAGATGTGCTGCAACTCGCCGAAAAAGACCTCGGTTTCGCGAAGCTGGTCGATATCGCTCGGAAAGCCGATCGGCGTCGATACGGCCGGTGCCAGGGGATCGATCAGCATCGCGAAGGAAGTCGTCGACCTGTTGGAGATCCGCAGGCGGTCGGTGAGCAGGCCGCCGAGCGCCAGCGTCCGACTGCCCGGCGACCACTCGTGCTGGTAGCCGATGATCGCCACCGGTGCCTGCTCCTGCTCGACGCGGTAGTCCGGGTCGAAGGTCGTCGGATCGTAAAGCTGCCGCAGGTCGCCTCCCCGGAAGCGCTGGAACTTGAAGTTGAAGTAGAGGCTGTCGCGATCGCTGAGGGCCTGCTTGTACTGCAGGTAGGCGGTGTAGCGCTCGACGTCCCGGTTGGGACGGTCGCCGTCGGCGAGGAAGATGTCGTAATCGAGCGCCACGCTGCTCCGGTCGAAGCGACCCTGCAGCGTCCCGGTCGAAAGAAACTCGCCGTCGCCCCGCCAAAGGCTGCGGTTGGAAATGCCGAAAGGACTTACCGGAAACAGGTTGGTGTATTCCTGCTGCGAGATGTTCTGCGCCAGCAGGTCGGTCCCGGCCGGGGACAGCAGGTTGGCGAGCAGCAGCTCGTTGAACCAGGGCGTCTCATAACGCAGCGACACCCGACGCGGGTCGCGCAACGCATCGACGCTGTTCGACAGGAACAGGTGGGCGGCGGGATTGAGGTAGTCGCTGACCACCGACCGCCGCGCCTCCTCGAGGCTGGTCCCGGTCATGCCCGCATTCTCATACAGGGCGGCCAGGTTCGCCTCGCGCACCGCGCGGTCCTGGTCGAGCAGGAAGCCGGAGCGATAGATCGCCCGGTTGTCGTTCAGCTCGATGGATCGTTCGAGGTTGGCGATTCCCTCGTTGAATCGCGACTGCCTCTGCTCGAGCAGGGCCTGATAGAGAGGGGCGGTGGGGTCCCCCGGGTCGAGCTGACCCGCCAGGCCGAGTTCGTGCATGGCGCGTTCGTCCCGCCCCGTCTCCGCAAAGGCCTTGCCCAGGTAGCTCCGCAGAAAGGCACGGTTCGGCTCGACCGCCGCCGCGATGGTCATCGAGCGCAGTGCCTCATCCGGCATCGACGACTGGAAAAAGGCCAGACCCTGGCCGAGCCACGCGTTGCCGAGCGCGGGATCGATTTCGAGCGCGCGGGCGAATTGCTCCCGAGCCTCCCGAATCCGGTTCCCCGCCAGCGCAAAGTAACCCTTTAGCGAAATCGCCTGCGCATTGCGCGGGCTCAAGGCAAGCGCCTGCTCAACGGCTTCCTCCGCCACCTCGTTCCGCCCGAAACCAAACTCCAGCTCGGCGACACGAGCCCACGCCATACCGAATCGCGGCGAGAGCCCGACCGCTCCCTTCGCCGCTTCCAGCGCCCCTTCCAGATCCCCGGCCGACTGAAGCGCATACGACAGCGCCATCCGCCCTTCCGGCGTCTCCGGGGCCACCACCCCGTTCATCTGTGCCGCCGGTGTGCGGACCACCTCCATCAACAGCCGCAAGGAATCGGCGACCGCGCCCCCTCCGGCCCGCTTCAGGTTCTCATCGACCTCGTCGATCCGACCGCTCGACAGCTTCACGGCGGAGGCAAACAGATGCTCGTCGCGGCCGGTCGGCGGTGGCAGCAACTCCAGTGCCTGCAGCAGGTCGCCCGCGGCATAGGCCTTCCGCGATGCCGCAAAGGCGGGGCCCAGCCCCGCAAAGCCCGCCGGATCGGCGATCCCGGGGTAATACAGGAACCACTGGATGTCTTCGGACGCGTCGAGCACGGCGGTCTTCCGCGGCGCGCGACCCGGCTCGGCGACTCCTTGTTCGCCACTCGCCAGCTCCACCGCCCCGAACGCATTCGACAGGCCGACCGCGCCGTCGATCATCGTCACCACCGTCGTGCCGTTGTCGCCGACCTCGATGACGAATTCGGTGCCCCGGATGTTGAGGCTGGCCGTCGGCGTCTCGACGTCCGCCTCCTTGTCGGTGCGACTGAAGAAATAGGCCGCCCCTTTCGAAAAATCGATCCGGCTGCGCTGATCCTGCCCGGGCTTCGGCGGCTGCAGGCGGAGCACGGTCAGCTCGCTGACCCGCAGCACCCCTCCGGTGGCAAGCTCGATGCCGGCGCGACTCAGCTCACCCGTCCGCACCTGCTCCTGCCACCCGATTTTCTCACCCAGCACCGCCTTTCGCCAAGCGGTGCGCGCCGGCGACCGCTCCACCTGGTTCTCCACCACCACCAACTCGCCCCCATCGCCCGACTGACCGAAGACGTTGCCCGGCATCCCGCAAAGAGCCAGCGGGAGCCACAGCAACAAGCGGATGCGCATCGGGCAGCGTCCCCGAATCCATTTCCCCAACGCCAGCCAATTCCAACAAATGTAACGATCTTGGCACATGGCTGACGGGCTTTTCGAGGCGCGGAGCCATCCCGGAAGCAATGATGGGTTTGCTGCGAGAGGACCGTCGCAAACACCGATGAAGCTCGAAGGGTGCCAATCGTCTCATTATCAACGAATTCATGCCCTTCGGGGCTCCGATTTCCCAGGACCTGATCGAGTCGGCGGGAGGCTGCGGCGTCATTCGGGCCGACCGGAGGACGCCCCGTCGAGCAGGGCCTTCATGTATCCCATCGTGTAGGCCATGCCGGCGTGCCAGGGGGCCTCGCAGCTCATCTGCGGGGCGTGGTCGGGAATCAGGACTCCCTCGTAGCGGTTCTTCCGCAGGATTTCCATGATCCGCCGCATGTCGATATCGCCCTCGTCGATGAAGGTCTCGGTGTAGTGCGGCACCTTGCCCCGGACGTTGCGGAAATGGATGTAGGCGATGTCCCCCTGCCGGCTGTGATGGTCGCAGGCCTCGTAAATGTCTCCCTCGCTCATTTCCGCCAGGGTGCCGAGACAGAACTCGAGCGCGTTGCTGCGGCTGGGCACGAGGTCGACCAGGCGCTGATACATCGCGGGCTGATAAACGAGCCGCGGCTGCCGGCGGACCCGCGGCAACGGAGGATCATCCGGGTGGGCGGCAAGGCGGACTCCGGCCTCCTCGGCCACCGGGACCAGTTCGCGGAGAAAGAACTCGAGCCGGCTCCACAATTCCTCGTGGTCGATCTCGGGCAGCATCCCTTCCGGCGCCTCGCCGTCGTAAACCATGTTCCAGACCATGCCCTTGGGAATGGGCGCGGTGCTGGACTCGGCGGCGCCGTCCATGCCCACCGTGCGGGCCCCGCCGCGGGTGCCGTTGCCGACCGTCCGGCCCGCCACCCCGGCGATGCTGAAGTTGTAGCCGAAGACCGGGATCCCGGCCGCACCGACGTTGCGGATGATCTCCTTCAGCCGCTCGATCTGCGCCGCCTTGCGCGGACCATCCAGGAGAACGTCGTGCCAGTGGGCGGGATCGAAGTTCTCGATCGCCTCAAGCTCGAGGCCCGCCGCCTTGAGTTCCGCCTTCAGCGACCGGAGCGATTCCTCCGACCACTCCTCGTCCGGGGTGCCCCCGGCGATTCCCCAGCCCCCGTGGGTGTCGCCGATCGGCTGGTCCTCGCCGTGCTCCCGCGAGCCCCGGTGAAAGTAGTCGACCAGGTGGACCACCGCGTGGGTCGCCCCGCACTGGACGGCGAAGTCGCAGTGCTCGCGGTTGAGCATGTGGCGGTAGAATCCGAATCCGAGCTTCATGGGTGATGAAGTTAGAAGCCGATGGCCGCACCGCCGTCGACCGGCAGACAGACTCCGGTGATGAACTTCGCGGCCGGCGAGCAGAGATAGGTGGCGGCCCGGCCGACATCCTCGGGGTCGCCGAAGCCTCCGAGCGGCGTCCGGCCGAGGATCTTCGCCTTGCGCGCCGGATCGGCATCGACCGCCTGGTGCATCATCTCGCTGTGGATCCAGCCCGGGGCGATCGCATTCACCCGCACGCCCCGCGGCCCCCACTCGGTGGCCAGCGTGCGCACCATCCCGAGGTGGGCCGACTTGGCGGCGGAATAGGCCACCACCCCCGGAAACCCGAACAACGAGGCCATCGAGGCGATGAAGAGCACCGAACCCCTGCCCCGCTCGAGCATGCCGCGACCAACCGCAGTCGTCAGGGCGTGCGCACCGAGCACATGGACGTCCAGCAACTTCTGAAACTCGGGCGGCGTGACCTCCTCGGCCGGCTTCTTGAGGTGGACCCCGGCATTGTTGACGAGGATGGAGACCGGTCCGATCTCGCGCTCGATGCCCGCCACCAGGTCGACCGCGCCATCGGTCTCGGTAACGTCGTGAACGCGACGGGAGGCGTGGTACCCCAGCTCCCCCACGGCGCTCGTGAGCGCCTCTTCATCGCGGCTGCACAGCACCACCCGCGCACCGGCCTCGACGAAGCATCGGGCGATGCCGAAACCAATGCCGGTCGCGCCGCCGGTCACCAGCGCAACCTCGTTTTCCAGGCTGAAGGGATTGGTCATGAGAACAACTGGGTCAGGTCGGTGACGAGCCCGCGGAGGGCGAGAAAACTCATGATCAATGAAAAGGCGGCGATCAACCCCAGCAGCAGCCATTCGACCCGGCCCGGGCGGGGCGCGCCGGTCCGGTCCGGGTGCGCGGAAAGCCAGATCAGTCCCAGCAGGGCCAACGGCATGACCAGCGAGATCCCCGCCTGGGAAAGCAGCAGCAGGAACACCGGCCGGGTCTCAAGCACCGCCCCGAGGATGCTGACCGCGGTGAGCAGCAGGAAGATGATGCCCAAGGCCCGGGTGCGGGGCTCCCGCGGGCTGCCCCGCATGTCGCGGGCGAGCCAGGGAATCACCATCATGTTCGGCATGTGCGACGAGATCCCCGCGGCAAGCACGCCGACCACGAAGATCGCCATCGCCGCGTCGCCGAACATCGGGTGCAGCATGGGAATCATCTCGGCGATCGAGTTCATCTTCAGCCCCTCGGCGTGCAGGGTGGCGGTGGCGGTCAGCAGCACCGCCGCGCTCAACACGAACATCATCGAGGCACTCACCAGCGCGTCGCGCTTCTGCATCGCCCATTGCTCCATCGTCCACCCGTGTTCCTTGACCTGCCCGCTGCGGATGAGAAAGGCGAAGACCGACACGGTGGTGCCGACCATGCCGGCGAGAATCACGAAGGGGCTGGTGTCGCTCCCCTCCGCCGCCCCCGGAAGCCTCGGGACGAAGCCCTGCAGGGTGGGCCCGACGCCGGGGAAGAAGCGGATCGCCGAACCGATGAAGGCCAGACCCATGAGGCCGACCATCACGCCCAGCATCGCCTCGAGCCGACGCGGTGTGCCGACCCAGATCAGGACCAGCACCACCGCCGCGATCGCGATGCCGGTCGCGACCCGGTTGACGGCGATGCCTGCCAGCTCCTGAAATCCCACCGCCACCACATCCACCAGCAGGCCCATCATACCCATCAGCGCGGAGAGGATGATGATCCCCAGCGCGGTCCACAGCGTCCACGCATAGACCGGGTGGATGTGCCGGTGGTAGGCCTCCATCGCGGTCATCCCGCTCGACATGGTGAAGCGGCTGAAGAAGTTGATCAGGTACCAGGTGATCAGGCAGCTCACCAGCACCGCCCACAGCATCCCGGTGCCGTAGTTCGCCCCGGCCTTGCTCATCGCGGTCAGGCTGCCGGTGCCGATGTTGTAGCCGATCAGGAAAATGCCCGGCAGCAGGGAGGCAAGCCAGTGCTTCGGCGATCCGGACATCGGCCTTGTCTATCAGCCCGCCACCCGCATGACCAGCCAAGGCGTTGCGGACTCCCTCGCATGGAGAAGGGCCTTCCAGGCCCTTCTCCATATCTACTAAGCGAACACGTCCTTGATCGGCGAACCCTTGTCGGAAATGCGGAAAGGCCGCTGGCTCGGAGACATGACCACCAGGTCGTGCGGGATGCCGAGGGCGTGGGCGATGGTGGCGTTGAAGTCCTGCGGGGAAACCTCGTCCTTCTTCACCCGCGAGCCGGTCGAGTCGGTCTCACCGTACTTGAAGCCGCCCTTGACCCCGCCACCGGCGAGCAGGCAGGTGAAGGCCGAGGGATGGTGGTCGCGCCCGTCGTTGTGCTCGGTCTTGATCTCCGGCGTGCGCCCGAACTCGGTCGCCACGACCACCAGCGTGTCCTTGAGCAGGCCGCGCTGGTCGAGATCGCTGATGAGCGCCGCGTAGGCCTGGTCGAACTCCTGGCAGCGTCCCTCGACGCCGGCGAAGTTGTCGTAGTGGGTGTCCCACCCGCCGAGCTGGACCTCGACGAAGCGGACCCCGTGCTCGACCAGCCGGCGTGCCAGCATGCAGCCCTGGGCGAAACGGCCGCCACCGTAGAGGCCCTTCGACGACTGCGGCTCGTCGTTGATGTTGAAGGCCTTCAGGTCGTCGCTGTTCATCAGGCGGATGGCTTCCTGATAGAGCTCCTCGTAGGCCTTCACGTCGGCGTTTTCGTAGCGACCGTGGAACTGCTTGTTGAGCCGGTCGGCCAGCGCCAGACGGCGGTCGAAGTCACCCTTCGACACGTTTGCGGGTTTATGGCTGTCCTTGAGGCCCTCGCTCGCGCTGCCGATGGGAGCGGCGGCGTACTTGGCCCCGAAGAAGCCGCCACCGGTCAGGTCCTGTGACGAGTCGATCGCGACGTAGCCGGGAATCTCGGGATTCAGGCGTCCGCCGAGCTTGAGCACCCAGGCTCCGAGCGAGGGATGCTTGATCGTCCCGCGCATCGGATAGCTGGTGTGCATGATGTAGGAGCCCTGCTCGTGGGCGCCCTGCTTCGAGCTCATCGAGTTGACCACGCAAACCTTGTCCATGACCTGCGCGGTCTTCGGCAGGTGCTGGCCGACGAGGATGTCGTCGGCCTTGCTCGGGATCGCCTCGAGCGGACCCATGACCTCCTTCTTGTTCGGCTTGGGATCGAAGGTGTCGAGATGGCTCATGCCGCCGGACATGTAGAGGTAGATCACGTTCTTCGCCTTCGCTCCCGCCGAGGCCGGCGCGGCGGTGGCGACACTGGCTCCGAACATCGGCGCGAGGTGCACGCCGAGATACCAGCGCGCGGCGTTGGACATGAAATGGCGCCGGGTCAGCTCGTCGTGACGGTTGTTTTCAATCTCACTCATCGGTCGAAGGGGCTCATTGGACAAAGAGGAACTCGGAGGACATCACCAGCGCCGAGACGATGTTGCGGTAGCCGGCATCGCCGGCGGCCTTCACCTCGTCGAGCATCCAGCCCATCTCCTCGTCGGACGGCGGACGGCTGAGGATGGCGATGTAGAGGCGGCGGATCTTTTCATGGTCGGTGCTCGCGCCCTCGAGGCTCTTGTAAAGGTGGGCGTCGGCATTGTTGACCAGTTGTTCCTGCACGAAGCCGTTCATCAGCGCCAGCACCTGGCCGACGTTCGGCTCGCGGCTGTGCGACTCGATCACCTCGCGGTCGGCCTGGCCGAAGAGGAACAGCAGGTGGTCGCGCGGCGCCGGACTCGGCAACTCACTGGCCCGCACCTGGGCGTTGCGACCGTAGCTGCGGCCTGCCGACTGCATCGACATCATGTCGTCGCCGCCCTTGCTGCCGCCCTTCTTCACGGCGGCGAGGAACTTGTTGAAGTAGCGGCGCATCTCCTGCTCGGAGTCGATCGCCAGCACCTCGTCGGAGAGCTGCTTCATGTCCTTGCCCTCGAAGTTGACGACCTTCCCGCCAACGCGGATGCGGTTGTCCGCGCTGCGCCGCGGCTTGGTGTCGGGATTTCCGCCCGCCAGCGTGATCAGCGAGTCCCAGATCTGCTCGGCCGAGAGGCGGGCGAGCTGGCGGCCGTGAAAGTCATCGCCGCTCGGCACCTTCGAGGGCTTTGGATTCGGCACAAACTGGAAGGTGCGGGTGTTGAGCAGCACCTTCTGGAAACCCTTGAGGTCGTAGTCGAGGTCGACCATGAGGGCGATCAGTTCGTTCATCATCGCCGGCAGGTGCGTCTCGGAGGCGGGAATGAACTCGTCCACCGGCTCATAAACGCCGCGACCCATCACCCGCTCCCACATCCGGTTGGCGATCACCGAGGGGAACTGCTCGCCGGTGTCGCGGGTCACCCACTCGGCGAGTTCCTCGCGACCGTCCCCGGCATTGCGCCGGTCCGAGAGCCGCACCGTCTTGCCGAAGGGCGTCCTGGCCCCGATCATCTCGCCGGGCTGACCATCGCGGTACTGGTAGTCGCCCGGCAACTCGATGCGCCCCCGGCCACCCCCCGTGAGGGTCGTTCCATAAACCTCATCCCAGAGCACCTGGGCGGCGGCGTAGTCGATGGTGCGGCGGCGGTCCTCCTCACGGACCTCGTCCCAGATCTGGCGCATCGGCTTGCGGTTGCCGGTTCCCTGGCCGTGGACGAAGGCCGCCAGCTCGTAGAATTCCATCCGCTCGGTGTCGCGGAAGGGATCGTCGTGGCACTGCGCGCACTCCATCCGCGAGCCGAGGAAAATCCGCATCGAGTTGGCCAGGTTGTCGAGTTCCATGCCGCGGTCGCGCAGGTAGTAGCCCACCGCCGCCTCGTCGGGGTCCCACATGCTGCCCCTGGCCGCGAGCAGCTCCCGGGTGAGTTCGTCCCACGGTTTGTTGTCGTCGATCGCGCGGCGGACCCACTCGCGGTAGGGCTCGAAGCCGGCCCGGTTTCCCGGCTTGTTGTCGGCCACCCGCAGCAGGTCGAAGGCCCAGTTCGACATGTGGCTCGAGTAGCCCGGCGAGTCGAGCAGGTAGTCGATGAGCTCGGTGCGCTTGTTCCCGTCGTTGATCTCGAGGAAAAACATCGCCTCCTCGGCGGTCGGGACGCGCCCGACGGTCACCAGGAAAGCCCGGCGCAGAAAGGTGGCGTCATCCGTGACGTCCGGCACCTGCAGCTTCTGCTTGCGGTACCAACCCGCCACATGCTTGTCGATTTCCAGCGCCGCCTTGCGCACGAACTCGGGGTCGTCGGTCTTCGACGGCGATGGCGTCGCGGCGGGGAGGGCCGTCGACGACAGCGCCAGCGCAAGGATTGTGAAAAACGGGCCTTTCATGCAATAGGCGGACACTGGACCCGATCTCTCCGGACGTCAATGGAGCCCGAGATCGAATTCCCCGACGTTCTGCCGGTCTCGTGAAGGCCGTCCCGCGACACTCCGGAAAGTTTCTTCAGTTTGGCGCGTCGCCTGCCGGAATTCCACCAGACCCCCTTCCTTCAAGGCTTTGACGCCCACCGGGGCACCGGACTTCAGCCCCCCGCCGCGCGCCTCCACCAATCGCTCCTTGACCTCGGGGCCTCGATTCCGTGGCCTCTTGTCACCAAGCAAGCCGCGAAACCGAGTCGTTGTTTTGCGCCGCGCATCCCCCTCACGGGCACCGATGATGCGTGTTTGAGGGAACCTTGAAAGCCTCGCTCATCCGAGCAGGCCAGCCTGCCACCACCATGTCACACATCACCAAGAAGATCGCCGACGACGACGTCGAACAGGACTACGGATCCAATCCCACCGAGGTCCGTGAAACCGACAAATACCAGGAAGAGTATGTCCGGGGATTCGTCGACAAATGGGATGAACTGATCGACTGGGACGCCCGCGCCAGGAGCGAGGGCGACTTTTTCATCAAGACCCTCAAGGAGCGCGGCGCCAAGCGCGTGCTCGACGTGGCGACCGGCACCGGCTTCCACTCGGTGCGCCTGATCGAGGCCGGCTTCGAGGTCGTCTCGGCCGACGGCGCTCCGGAGATGCTCGCCAAGGCCTTTGAGAACGGCCGCCGCCGCGGCCACATCCTGCGCACCGTCCAGGCCGACTGGCGTTGGCTCAACCGCGACCTCAACGGCAAGTTCGACGCCGTCGTCTGTCTCGGGAATTCCTTCACCCACCTCTTCAACGAGCGCGACCGCCGCAAGGCGCTCGCCGAGTTCTACGCCGCGCTGCGCCACGACGGATGCCTCATCCTCGACCAGCGCAACTACGACATGATCCTCGACGAGGGCTTCTCCACCAAGCACGCCTACTACTACTGCGGCGACAACGTCCGCGCCGAGCCGGAGCACGTCGACGAGGGGCTCGCCCGCTTCCGCTACACCTTTCCCGACGAGTCGGTCTATCACCTCAACATGTTTCCCCTGCGCCGGGCCTACGTCGAGCGGCTGATGTTCGAGGTCGGCTTCCAGCGTGTCCAGACCTTCGCCGACTTCCAGGAAACCTACCGCCAGGAAAACCCGGACTTCTACGTCCACATCGCCGAGAAAAAGTACGTCGGGGAAGAGGAGGAAAACCGATGAGCCGGGCCGACGGATCCCAGGTTGTGGACATCGCCCGCGACTACTACGACAGCAGTGACGCCGACAACTTCTACTACCGCATCTGGGGCGGCGAGGACATCCACGTCGGCATCTACCGGACCCCCGACGAGCCGATCCTTACCGCCAGCCGGCGCACCGTGGACACCATGCTCTCGCGCATCCCGGCGCTGCCGGAAAACGGCCGCCTGCTCGACATCGGGGCCGGCTACGGCGGCTCGGCGCGGGTGATTGCCCGCGAGCGCGGCATCCCGGTCACCTGCCTCAACCTGAGCGCCGTGCAAAACGAGCGCAACCGCGCCATGTCCGCCGAGCAGGGCCTTGCGGAGCTGATCGAGGTCCACGACGGCAACTTCGAGGAACTCCCCTTCGACGACGCCACCTTCGAACAGGTCTGGTGCCAGGATTCCATCCTGCATAGCGGACGACGCCGTCGCGTCTTCGAGGAGGTCGACCGCGTGCTCAAGCCCGGCGGTGGTTTCATCTTCACCGACCCGATGCAGAAGGCAGGTGTCGACCCCGAGTTGCTCGAACCCGTTCTCGCCCGCATCCACCTGCCGTCGATGGGCTCGGTGGAGACCTACATGGGCTACGCCGCCGGACTCGGCTGGGAAACCATCGACATCGACGAAAAGCCCGAATGCCTGGTACGGCACTACAGCCGCGTGCTGGAGGAACTCGAGAAGCGCTCCGACGAGATCGGCGACGAGATCAGCGGCGAGTATGTCGAGCGGATGAAAAGCGGCCTGCGTCACTGGATCGAGGCCGGGTCGAAAGGGGCCCTGGACTGGGGTATCCTGCACTTCCGCAAGCCTGCGTGACCGGGCCATGAGCAAACGCGGCAAGCGGCAGGGCGAGCTGGAGCCGGACTTCATCAAGCTCGGTCCGCTTGAGTTCCACCCCGTCGTTTTCCCGGTCTCCGCCCTGCTCATCCTCGGCTTCACGCTGTGGGGTTTCGTCTCGGCCCGCCAGGATGCCGAGGGAACCGAGAACATCTTCGCCGTCACCCTCGACTGGCTGGCGACCAACTTCGGCTGGTTCTACATCCTGGCCGCCAACCTCCTGCTGATATCGGTCGGCGTCCTGATCTTCTCGCGCTTCGGCCGGATCCGGCTCGGCGGAGCGGATTGCAAGCCCGACTACCGCTACGGCTCGTGGTTCGCGATGCTGTTCTCCGCCGGCATGGGCATCGGCCTGATGTTCTGGTCGGTCGCGGAACCGATGTATCACTTCGGCTCGCCGCCGGGCATTCTCGCCACCGGCTCGCCCGAGGCGGCACGCGAGGCGATGCTCATCACCTTCTACCACTGGGGCCTCCACGCCTGGGGAATCTATGCGCTGGTCGGCTGCGCCATCGCCTACTTCGCCTTCAATCGCGGCCTGCCGATCACCATCCGCTCCACCTTTTACCCGATCCTCGGCAAGCGGGTGCGCGGACCCTTCGGGCACCTCATCGATATTCTCGCCGTCGTCGCGACCCTTTTCGGTGTCGCCACCTCGCTCGGGCTCGGCGTGCTGCAGATCAACTCCGGACTGCATCACCTTTTCCCGAAAGCCATTGCCGCCAACGGCACCACCGCCGGCACCAACGTGCAGATGCTGCTCATCATCGGCATCACCCTGGCCGCCACCGCCTCGGTCGTGAGCGGCCTCGACCGCGGCATCAAGCGCCTTTCCCAAGCCAACCTGATCCTCGCCGGCGCGCTGCTCCTGATGGTCTTCCTGATCGGGCCCACGGCCCACCTGCTCGACGCCCTGCTGCAAAATATCGGCAACTACATTTACCGCCTCGTGCCGATGGCTACCTGGACCGAAACCTATCGCAATGGCGAGGGTGGCGGCTGGCAACACGGCTGGACCATCTTCTACTGGGGTTGGTGGATCAGTTGGTCACCCTTCGTCGGGATGTTCATCGCCCGCATTTCCCGCGGGCGGACCATCCGCGAGTTCGCCCTCGGCGTGCTGTTCGTTCCCACGCTGCTGACCTTCGTCTGGCTGACCGTGTTCGGAAATTCCGCACTGCACGAAGAGATGGCTTATGACAGCGGCATCCTCTCTGCCGTGAACGAAAACTTCAGCACCGCCATTTTCAAGTTGTTCGAACACTACCCGCTGTCCCGGATCACCAGCGGCCTGGCCGTCATTGTCGTTATCACCTTCTTCGTCACCTCTTCCGACTCCGGTTCGCTGGTGATCGACACCATCACCGGCGGTGGTCATCCGAAACCGCCCGTGATCCAGAAAGTCTTCTGGGCGTTGCTCGAGGGCGGCGTCGCCGCCGCCCTGCTCTACGCCGGCGGACTCAAGGCGCTCCAATCCGCCGCCATCACCACCGGCCTTCCCTTCGCCCTCGCTCTTCTGGTGATGACCTTCTGCCTGTTCAAGGCCCTGCGCCGGGAGCGTGCCGACCCAACCGGAAAGGAATAGCTCCGCCGCTTCGAGAGTTCCAATCGCTCAGCGCGCCGCCTTGCGAACGATCAGCCGCGTTTCGACGCCGGGCTTCAGCGAAAGTTCGAAGCCTTCCTGAAGACTCGCCCCCGTGCAGGTGGTCTCGCGGCCGCTGGCGGGATCCTCGACGACATAGTCGGCCTCTGCATCGACCGTGAACCATTCCGGCATGGTGTTCATGCGCGGCCAATCCTTCGCAAATCCCATCTCCACCCGATGACGGGGCTTGTCGAAGACGAGCCTGCCCGACCACGGGCGGTCGGCTTTCAGCACCACCGTCAAGCCGTCATCGGACTCGCTGGCACCGAGCCGCAGGTCGTCGCGCCATGGGCGGGCAATCGTGCCGCGGGTGTGCATGAGCGCGTGCTGCAGGACGGTGCGCACGCCGTTCGACTCGAGCTTCATCGAGCCCCAGAGGTGGTCCTTGTCGGCCACCCGCACCAGGCGGTCCGCCGCCTCGCGATCGGCCCACCCGATGGCCTCGGGCACCGGCAGGCGATTGATGAGATACAGCCCGCCTTCGACCGAGTCCGCCACGCCGTCGATCGAACTGCCCTCCCACGGGTAGTTGGCATAGGCCGGCTTGGCGACCGCTCGTAGCGTGCTCTCGATCCGGTTCCGATAGATGGGCTCACCCACCACCATGTCGAAACAGAGGTAAGCCACGTAGTTGTAGCCCCAACCATCGCTGAGTTGTCCCTTCTTCTGGTCGAGCGCATTGAACATGAGCCCGTCCTCGTTGATGCCGCGGGCGAGGATCTCATCGAGCATCTTGCGGAGGTGGGGACGATATTCCTTCGCCTTCTCCGGGTTGTGGATTGTCTCCACCGCGAAGAGCAGGCCGAGCCCGCCGATGATCTCGCACCCGTGGTCGCGCAAGCGGGTGGGCAGGAAGTCTCCCTTGAGCAGGTAGTGGTCCGCCAGCCGCTCGGCCCATTCGAGATACTTCCGCTCGCCGGTCATCGTGAAGAGCCTGACCAGCGCCTGGATCTGCTCGCCGTTCGCCTCGAGGTTCCGGGTCGGGATCGGCCCGAAGGGTGTCTCGACGTCGGCATGCTTCCAGATGTCGTCTTCGATCGCCCGCATCCGCTCGAACCACGGGTTGTCCCTGCCGGCCACCTCGACGATCGCGATCAGGCCATCCTTGACGTATTCGGACGCGGCGAAAACGAGGTCGTCCTTGGACTTGATCTGCTTCTCCAGTGTCTTCGGGTTGATCGCGGTGGGAATGCGATCGAGGTGGTTGCACAGCCTCTGCTCGGCCTCGAGCACGCCGAGAATCGGACCGTCGATTTTTTCCCGGTCGGTATACCACGCCGCCCAGAACAGAAACGGATAGGTGTCGGCCGCAGCATCGTCGTAGTTCCAGAGCGACTGCCGATAGCGACCACTGCCGCTGGTGTGGGAGAGGTAGAGCCCCGTCTCGGGATCGATCTTCGGCAGCGCCACCTCGTGCAGCCATCGCTGGACCTTGCCCAGTGAGCGGCCGGCAATCTCCGAAGATGCGCGGGCCGATTCCTCCGGAGTCTGTGCCGACAGGCAGGCGGCGGCCAGGAACCCGGTCAATGCGACGACCCGGGAAGTCGTGAGACAAGTCATGAGCGTGCATTTTTGGATACGGCCCAGCCGGGGTGATTCTCGCAGCGAACCCGCCGCGCCATGCATGCCTCTTGGACTCAGGATTTCAGACTCGCCTCCAAAGGAGTGCGGACTTCAGTCCGCCTGTGTCGGAACGGGGCCGGTTGCGGGCGGACTGAAGAGGCTGTCGGGAAACGCGATGGAGCTGACGGTCCTTCCCGTCTTCCGCCGTTTGGAAGCTGACAAAGCTTGAAGAGACGTTCGGCAGGATGCCGAAAGATGTCCGGCGACCCCCGCAAGACCTTGCGCGACAGATATCTGCGCTTCACCTGCCCTAGCCGAATTGCGGATTGCAGGTTCTATGGTGCCGCCGCGGAAACAAGGAGCCGGCCGAATCGTCGCGGACCTCCGGTCGGGTCGGTTACGGTGACGCGCTCCCAGGTGCTGTCGATCGACTCCACGGTTGCGCCACTCAGGTCGAGGGGGCTCCAGTCGTTGGGATCGGAGAGGTCCGAGCAGACCTGCACGGTGTAGGTGACGCCGGGGTTGCTCGCAGCCTTGCGGCGGACGAACTGGATGACGAGTTGCGGCGTTCCATTGGCGGTGATGGCCGGGAGGCCGGCGCTGCCGCCGTTCGGTAGAATGGAGACGTTCGACTCCAGCAGGTCGCCCGCGTTGGGTGCGATGTTGAAGGCGTATTTGAGGAGGTTGGCCACTCCATCGCCGGAGGGATTGCCGTCGTCCTCGGAGCCGTCGGTGGCGAGGCCGTGGAGCACCCGCCAGCTGTCAATGGGCGTGGCCAGAGCCGTTTGCTCCAGGGTGACCCCGCTGAGGGTCGGGTTGAAATCTGCAGGAGTGGCGACGTCGGCCCCGCTGAGCACGATTTGCGTGCTGGTCCCGCTGGCGATGAACTCGTGCACGACGGCAGCGGCTGTGTAGGCCTTCAGGGGGATGCCCTGAGCCACGGCAGGAGAGAAATCGTCGGCGACCAGTACACCGTCCACCCGCACGTCGAAGCGGCGGATCCCATCATTGCTCTCGATGAAGAGCAACTGGAGCTTGTAGTGATTGCCGGGTGTCAGGTTATCCAGCGTGACGTTGATCGTGTTGGGATTGTCCGCCCAGCGGATGGACTGGAAAAGGGTCTCGAGGGTCGTGTCTTCAGCGTCGGGCCCAAACTCGCGGGTGGTCCAGTTGGGGATCTCGTTGGGCGCGGTGACGGTGACGCCGCTGGCATTGTCGGCGGTGAAGGTCGCGTCGCCCGCCTGTCCGGCCGCGCCGTTCGTGCCCACGTTGAAGGCGTGGACGAAGGTGCCGGAGAGGTCGAGGCCGCGGGCCGGACCGAAGCCAAGCACGCGCTCGATGCGAGTGCTGCCCGGCACGCTGCCCGAAAGGGTCGGGTCGCTGCCGGAAAGGATCTCGGTGGCATCGTTGAAGCCGTCGCTGTCGGTGTCGATGAGGACCGGGCTGGTCCCGCCGGTGACCTCGGTGACGTTGTCGAGGTTGTCGCCGTCGGGATCGCTGTCGCCCAGCGCATCCTCCACCGCACCGATGTCGGGCAGTCCGGCGACCACGCGGGTGATGCCACGCTGGTCGAATGCGAGTCCGCCGATGGCCGTGCCGGAGTTGATGGCCGGGCTGCCACTGAGCAAGGCGACCGTCGGGGTCGGCCCGCCGTTGTCGGCGAGAGCGCCGAGGTAAAGGCTGGAGGCGGGGATGCCCACGAGGTTACCGTTGACACCGTGGGTCAAGCCTGCGCCACCGCCGGTGGATAGAAGATTGTTGGCGCTCGTTGCACTGAAGGAGCCGCCGCTGATTCCAGTCACACCCTCAACGCTGTTGCCCGCGATCAGGCTGTTGGTCGCTTCGACTTGATGCGTCCAGATGGCGAAGGCCGTGGTGCCCCCGGTGTTGCCCGTAATGGTGACGTGGCGCAGGGTGTTGGCCGAGGCTCCGGTCAGAATGGCCGTTCCATTCCCATCGCAGGAATTACCGGCGAAGGTGCTGTTCTCCAGCCAGAGCAGCGGGGAGTCGCCCCAGGACTGGATGGCACCGCCTTCCGAAGTCGCGTGG
The DNA here is from genome assembly GCA_022548915.1 of Verrucomicrobiaceae bacterium E54. Taxonomy (GTDB): domain Bacteria; phylum Verrucomicrobiota; class Verrucomicrobiia; order Verrucomicrobiales; family Akkermansiaceae; genus Haloferula. The sequence goes on along the minus strand of JAKZES010000003.1, from coordinate 69,471 downwards.
TTGCCTGTGAACGTGCAAGCAAGCGCGGTCAATGAACCGAAGTTCCAGATCGCGCCACCGTTGTCGCCCGTGCCGTCGCGCAGGGTGAGATTCTCCAGCGTCAATGCACCCGAGCCCTCGACGAGGAAGTGCCGTTTGTCCACGCCGTCGGCCACCTTGAGGGTGACACCCGGCGCGGTGGACGGCCCCTGAATGGTGACCGGTGTGGATACGCGCAGCGCCGAAGCATCGGCAGTGTCGTTCCAGCCGGAATCTAGCGTCACCGTCTGCCCCCCCAGCGCCGGATCGAAGGTGATGGTCTGTGCCGTGCCGGTGAAGGTCGCATCCTGAAGTGCTTCGCGCAGGCTGGTGCCTGTGCCCACTCCCGGTTCACTCGTGCCGTCGTTTTCATCCACGGCTGTCGTGACCACGAAATGCGGGACATACTCATAGGCACCAATGTCCGCCGTTCCCACCTGCGGTCGCGCCGTGCCACGCTGGTCGGTGCTGACGCCACCTAAGGCCACCGCCGCGTTCACGGCCGGGCTATCGAGAAGCAACGAACAGGTCGCGTTAGGCCCTCCATTGTCGGCCAGCGCGCCGAGCTTGATATCGGCCAAGGCCAGGCCCACCTGATTGGAATTCACCCCATCGGTCAGGCCGCCGGAGCCACCGGTGCCGATGATATTTCCACTGCCGGTGCAGCTACCGCCAAGATCGGAGGGCGCGCCCCCCTGAAGGTTGCCGGCCACGATGCAGTTGGTCAGGTTCGCCGGGCCGGAGATTCCGCCTCCGGCGTTGACCGCACTATTGGCGGTGACCGTGACGTGCTTCAGCTGGGCGGCGTTGGTAAAGGTGTAGATGGCGCCCCCCTGGTTGTCGGCCGAATTGCCCGCCAGCGTGCAATTGGTCATGGTTAGACTGTTGGCGTAGATGGCACCTCCCAGCCCGGTGGCACTGTTGCCGGTCAGGGTGCAGCGGTTGAGGGTTAGGGGAACGAAACTTAGAATGGCGCCTCCGTCCTGTGCCGAGCCGTTGGCCAGCGTCAGGTCGTTCAAGGTCAGACTTCCTGGGTTCGTTACCGCAAAGAGCCTCAACGCGGAAGCGCTGGTCCGCGCGATGGTGATGCCCGCATCTCCGGTCAGTCCCTGGATTGTGATGGGCGTAGTGATCCAGAATGCCGAAGCCCCGGCGACGTCGGCTTCAGAGTCAGTCACCTGAATGGTCTGCCCTGCCAGGCTGGGCGAGAACACGATGGTCCTGCTGCCACCAAGTGCCTTGGCCCGGTTCAAGGCCTCGCGCAGGCTGGTCCCGGTGCCGAGGGCCGGATCGGCACTGCCGTTGTCCTCATCGACTGCGGTGGTGACCACGAGGTCGAGCACGGTCAGGGTGAAGGATTGGGCGGCATCCGGGCTTGTCCCGTTGGAAGCCGTGACCGTGATCGGATAGCTGCCACCCGTGCCTGCGGCCGGGGTGCCACTCAAAATGCCGGAGGAGCTGAGCGTCACGCCGGCAGGCAGGGGATCCGTCGTGGAAAAAGCGGGGGCCGGATAGCCAGAAGCCAGCATCGTGAAAGAGCCGGCAATGCCGACGCTGAACTGAGCGCTGTTCGCCGTCAGGAAGGTCGGCGCAGCGGGCTCTGCCTCGACCGCTCCAATATCCGGCGAAGCGCCCTGCGGACGGGCCACCCCCCGCTGGTCCGTGGTGAAGCCAATGGCTGCCCCTGCATCAAAGGCCGGACTGGGTCCGCTGAAATCATAGGTCGGGGTGGGTCCGCCATGGTTGGCGAGCGTCCCGAGATTCACGTTGCCACCGATGAGGTTGTGATGACTGCTCGGGCTGATCCCGTCTCCGGCGAGGTCGGGGTTGACGACTGTCGCCGTGTTCTGGGCGATGATCGTATTCACCAGCAGGGGGTAGAGAATACGACTGTAGAGCCCGCCCGCTGACGGCGCGGTGTTGCCGGCGATGGTCGTGTGATTAAGGGTGAGACTTCCCTTGTAGGAGTTGATCCCGCCTCCCTGGTCCGTGGCTGTGTTTCCGCTCACGGTGCAGTTATTCAGCGTCATTTCGGCAAGGTCGCGCAGATAGATACCGCCACCGAAGAAGGCGGTATTATTCATCACGGTGCACCGGTTCAGGACGATAGAGCAACTGGGGCTGGCCGAGAAGATGGCTCCACCGAATTCACCGGGGACATGACCGCCGGAAAGCGTCAGGTCGTTCAGGGTAAGGGTGCCGATGCTCGTGCCACTCACTTCAAAAAGTCTCATGTTCGGAGCACCGGCAGCACGCGCGATGGTGATCCCCGCAGGGCCGGTCAGCCCCTGGATGGTAAGGTAGCTGGCTTGCCCCGGGATGTTGTAGAAGAGCAACGCACTTCCACTGGTCGCTTCCTGGGAGAGTTCGATCGTCTGCCCCGCCAAAGCGGGGTCGAAGGTAATGGTGTGCCCGGTGCCGCTGTTACAGACCGCGTTGACTGCGTCCCGCAAGGTGACCGTGCTGCCAAGACCGGCGACGGTGATGCCCTGGTTGAATCCCGCTGGGTCGGCCGTGCTGTTGACCACGATGGTGTCGGCCCGCAAGGCCCCGATAAGAGCAGAAAGAACCGCCAAAGACATTGCACCGGCACTCCGGAGAGATGAATACGGTTTCATTGGATCCGCTGATTAATTTCACTCTTCGCTTCTGTCAATGGGAACGCATGTGGTGCCAGGAGGGGCGACCCCGAGATCGTTCGTCATCCATTGCCTGCCAATCGGCGAAGCGAGGTCCCCAAGCCGCGCTGCAGTCGAGACCCAAAACCTCGGCTCTTTCAGCGACCGCTTCCCAAAAAGTGCCGGCTGGGTTGAGGAAGAGATCCACACCGAGTACTCCGGGCGTCGGCAATGAGCGGATTCGTGGAGCATCCTCGTTGTCACCAGCCAATACGGTCGTCCGCCTCAAGGGCGGCTGCTACTACGGAGCTTGGACACGCACCCGGTAGAACTTCTTCGTCGGCCCCGGATTCAGATCGATGAAGGTCGTGGTGGCTCCCGGACCGGCAAGGAAATCCTCAGCATCCGGCTCATCCTCGGGTGTCCAGCCGATAAGGGAGGTGGAACTCTCGATCGTGTAGATCCGGCCGGGGACGCTGGAGTAAGTGAGCTCGACGGTGGTCGCCAGTTTCTCGATCGAGACGACCTCCAGCTTCGAAGCCGGGTCGAGCGGATCGGTGCCCGCAATGTCCTCGTCGCCGTTGGAACGCCCGTCCCCGTCCTCGTCGTCTGCCGAGTCGAGCAGGATCACCGGAGTCGTGCCGGAGGCCGGATTCGGCGCGCCCGCATCCGAGGAACCCGAACTTGTGGCGGAAATGCCCGCAACACTGACCGCGGTGACCGTGGCGTAGTACACGGTTCCCGGCGTGCCGGTGAAGGTGTACTGGTTCGAGCCGTCGGTCACCTCGGCGCCGTCAACCAGGTCGGTGCCACCCGGTGTGGTGCCGATGTCGATCACGTATTTGGTGATGTTGTCGTCGGGCCCGCCGGGATTCGTCCAGGTGAAGGTGCCGCTCGTTCCGATCGCGTAGTGGCTGGCCAGCGGATCGGGTGAGGGAGGCGGGGTGACGTCGTAGACCTTGAGATACTGTGCCTCGTAAGGTCCGGCGTTCCACAGCGCCGGCTCGGTGGGCACCTTCCAGAGCTGGACGAAGCGGCCGCTCGACTTGAGCGAGGCACCGCTGACTCCACTGCCGCCGTTCCACAACCACAGGTCGCGCCGGTTCGGATCCTGCCCGAGGTAGGCGGCGATGTTCTTCACGTCGTAGAGCCGGCCGTCCTTGAGCCCGATCAGCGGTGCCAGCGCGGGAGGGATCTTGAAGTTGTCGGACTGGTCGTTGTTGCGGTCGAGATTGGTGAAGGCGAGCACCACGTCCTGGAACGCGGGGGAAGCCCCGGCATCCTCGTATTTCGCCACCGCAAAGATCTGGTTGTTGAATCCGTCGCCATCGAGGAACCAGCGGTTCACCGAGCGCAGGGCCGGACTGAAGAGTCGCGCGGCATTGATGCCCGCATAGACCGGATAGAGCTGGTTGAGTCCGTTGTCGTCATTGTCCCAGATCGGATCGAGAGAGTTGTACTTCTTGAAGTGACCAATCTGCTTGCCGAAGTTGGTTTCGTAGAAATTGAAGCCGAAGGTGCGCGAGATCCCGAGTTCCTGGCCCATGAAGATCATCGGCAGGCCATCGATGGCACCAACCACGCTGTAGCGGACCAGCGCCTCGAAGGGATCGACGTAGTTTTCCTCGTCGTGCGAGGTGTTGTTGAGCAGCACCAGGCCCTGGCCGTAGGCGTTGCGGCGGTCCTCGAAGATCTGCCGGTAGTCGTTCGCGTTCGACGCGCTCTTCAGCGGGAACACGATGTTCTCGTTCATGATGTCGAAGTGGCGGTTCGAGCGGTAGGTCACCGCCCCGCCGTCGAGCGACTCGGACATCATCACGAAGTTCCACTTCCGGGTGCGGGTGGCATTGATGATGTATTCCCAGGCCTGCGGCGGCAGTCCCTGGCCAAAGTCGCAGCGCAGGCCGTCGATGCCCTTGTTGCGGTTCGCCTCGGTGTGCGGCGTGCCGGCGGGGTAGCCGGTCTGGTCGAGCCAGTGCAGCGCGTAGTCGCGGAAATACTTCCAGACGTTGCGGGTGACGTCGTCCCAGTTCGGGTCGGTGTAGTAGAACTGGTCGCCCTCGTTGAGATAGCGGCCGTTCTCGGAGGGATTCAGGCGCACCAGCGAGTCGTAGTTGCCGAAGTACACGTCGATCACGTCACCCCACTTCCCGAAGTCGCCGCGGTCGGGGGCATTCGTGGCCTCGTTGGCATTGGTGGCGCGTTCGCCGTAGTTGTTGTTGGCGGAGTTGAAAATGTCGCCCTTGGAGAAGAAACGTGCCTCGCGGTCACGAATCTTGTCGGTCGGTGACCATCCCGCACCACCCGTGTCGAAGAGATCGACCCCTTTCTGGGCCAGTTCGACGTCGAAGCCGGTGTGATTGAAGGGCGCGTCGAGCATCACCTCGATCTGCGCGGCATCGGCGGCCGCCATGAAGTTCTGGAACGCGGTCATTGCTGCGGGCCGCGTGTTGGCGACGCTCATCGCCGGGTCGATTTCGAAGAAGTTCTTGATCGCGTACGGGCTGCCGTGGTCGTACGGCTGACCCGTCGCCGGATCGATCTCCCGCCCCTCGATCGCGGGCGGATGCACCGGCTGGAACCACAGCCAGTTCACCCCGAGCCCCTGCAGGTAGCCGAGATTGAAACCCTTCCCGTCGCCGGTGCGCAGGGCACCGGGTGCGTCGTGCAGGTCCTCGAAGGTCGATCGGTTTTCAAAGCCGCCACCATTGGCCTCGATCGTCAGCGTGTGAAGCTCGTACAGATTGATGTTTCGGGCATCGGTCGGTGCCACGGTGATCGCGTGGTCACGACGGCCGAAGGCGGTATACCAGCGCCAGGCCGGATCGCCATCGACCTTCCACCGAGCCGTCAGCCGGTAGGCGCCGGTCTTGGTCGCCTGGATGACCGCTGAGTACTGACCCGGCGTGCCGGTTGTGTTCATGGCATGAGCCTGGTAGTAATAGGTATCGTCGGTGGATGGCCCGATGATCGCCTCGGTCTGGTTGTATTCCTGACCGTCGGAAATGCCGTTGGCGTTCTTGTCGGTGTCGGTGCGGTGGCGCTGGTTCAGGTTCGTGACCACCTCCACGCTGCCGGGCGTGATGTTCGGCTCGCCCGGCTCGAAGACGACGGTGACGGGAATGGAATCTCCGGCGATCTCATCGACATAGAGTTTCGAGGTGGTGTAGTCGCCATTCAGCGTGCCGGTGGTGGCCGTCGAAACGGTGAGAGCCGGGTCGCCGACGGAGCCGTTGGTGAAGGAGAAGATCTGGTCGTTGGTACCTGCGTTGTGATCGGCGAACTTTTCCTCGTTGGTGTCGGTGTTCCAGAAGCCGACCTTGTAGCGAATGGTGGCACCGAGCGGCAATCCCTGGAGGAGATCCGTGGCGGTGGCGCGCCACCACATGCCGCGGCCACCGGTCACGCTGCCTTGGTCGATTTCGTTCTGCTCGGGCCCGTTGTAGGTGAACGCAACGGCCTGCGAGGTACCCGCGGGCGAACCGAGCGAGCCGTCCGGATCGGTACCGTCGGTCGTGAAATAGACGCTCCCTGCATTGGCCCAGCGGGTGGAGGGGTCGTTGACGTCGCCGATGTAGCCGACCTTGGACCAGAACTCGACGTCGTCGCCATTGATTACCCGATTGTCCGCATGGAAGATCCAGGCCGGCCGGTTGCGGAACGAATACGGGCTGGCCTGCGCGCCCGACTCGATGTCGGTCACCAACTGGTTGCCGAAGCCTGGATCGAGATCACCACCATGAATGTACGTGTCGGAAGGGCTCCCGCCGGTGAAGGTGACCAGAATGTAGTATTCGATCACGTCGTCGTCCCCGGCATCGAGCCCCCCCGGCCCCAGATCGACGGTGGCCTTCCAGAACTGGTTTCCGCCCTCGTTGGCGTGGAACCCGAGCGGCAACGACTGCCAGGCTCCGGCCGTGCTGGCGTTGCGGTAGTACACTTGACCACCGTTCTGATCCCCATTGACTCCCCCATTCTTGAAGAAGCCCTGATACACCGTGAACGTTCCCGCCGGATCGATCTCCACGTAGGGAGTCCGCATCTGGAAGAAATTCGAAGTTCCCCCATTGTTCTCGGGCACCTGCTGCGCAAAGGGGATGTGCCAGACCTGATCCGACGGCGCAGCGGCCAACCGAGTCGAGTTCAGCACACCGAGAACGAGCAGCAAGGGAGCCACCCGCCTGAGAGAGTTTCGAGGATTCATGGATTGAAGGGTTTGCGAGGCACCTCACCCATCCGGCAACACGCCCACGCTAAGAAATGCCGCGAACGCCGCCGTGGTTTACGGAATTCAAGGTTCACGGACCTTTAACCCGGCACAACCCGTTGACAATGGGGAGTTTCCACATGCCTCTCTTACCAGCACCTCAGTCGTATCCTCGTGCAACCCTCCTGCGGCACTCGAGCGATTCTCTCGCCGGATGGTGCGTCCGAAAAGCGACCCAGTAATCCTCGGTCCACCCGGATCGGTCTGCACCCTGAGGTGCTGACTCGAAACTGGCGAGAAACGATGCCCGCTCTTCTGCTGCTATCTTGAGACCGAAAAGATGGAGCGATTCGAATTCTCCGCCATCATGAATCGAGTCAAACGAGGAACACTCCCCTGAAAGCGACCTCACCTCATCGAAGTTGATGGAAAAACGAATGGTGCCGTCCAGCATGACACGTTCCCCGTCGAAAGGCTCTCCATCGACCAAGACCGCGTAGCCACCTGGCCCGCAGAGTTGCATCTCGACCTCGAAATCGGTTTTCCGGCTGGCACCTAGTTCAGCCCGTTTGGCGACCTCAGAGTAGAACGAGTAAAGGTAGCCACCGATCCCCAGGGCAACACAGAAGGATACCGCCGACAATTTCGGCTTCTTCATGCAGGCAAACGTGACCCCAACCGCGACGAGAAGCAGACTGAGGAGCAACAGGATCAGAAGCCCGATCAACACGAGAACACCGCCCGCACCACCCCCGCCGATGAAAGCCAGATGCATCCACCCCGGATCAATGCACAAGCTGCCACAGTGGTGAACAATCAAATCCGCCAGTTCTCCAGCTCCAAACCCTTGATCCGCTCGAAATCCCGTCGATTGCTCGTCACCACGGTCCAACCGTGCCGCAACCCGGTCGCCGCAATCCAGACGTCGGTAATGCCAACCGGGGTGCCATCGTTCAGCAGCGCCGCATTGATCCCTCCCGCGACTTTCGCGCACTCGTCATCAAATGGCAGGACGTCGATGCAGGCGTTCGTGTCGAGCCGGCGCTTCACAGCTTCTTCTCGTGAAACTCGGGCACCTCGCGGCCGAAGCTCTTTCGCTTGATCCGAATGCCGTCAAAGAAGCCCTCCGGCCAGCCTCCCTCGTTCATTTCCTCGATGACAATCCTCGAGCCCTCGCGTCGGATCGAAACCGGGCCACAAGGCAAAGCCATCTCTTTCGGCAACCGGACCGCCAAGGAATTGCCGCTTCGGAATACGCGCGTCTTCATGGCGGGAGGTATCCACCGCCATGTATTCACAATCAAGCGAGGATCCCCTATCCACTGCATCCAGCCCGGGAAGCGGCTCCTTTCACGGAGCTCCGGAAGCGTTCATCAGGTTGGAGAAGGTGCCGCCAGCTTGAGGCCGGTGCCGGCACCAGCGCGGTGGCATCGAGGACGTTGGCTCGGGCCCTTCGACTACAACTTGTCATAGGGTTCCGGCTGGGTGCCGTCGGTGTCGGTGAAGCCGTATTCCTTGGCCAACTCGGCCACGACCAGGACTTGCCCGGTTCTTTCCATGACCTTCGGGTCCGCCGCCAGGGCGGCGACGGCCCTTCCCACGAACTGCGCCGATTCCCGCTTCGGCTTGGGTGCCTTCTTGGTGTCGATCACGTGACCCGGATAGAGGGAAACCGACGCCACCCGGTGCGGCTCCAGCTCCACCGCCATGTCCCGGGCCAGGCGATCCGTCGCCGCCTTCGACACACCGTAGGGGACGTTGTCGTAGTAACGGCGCCCGGCGTAGAACGAGATGCTGACGATCAACCCGCTTCCCTGACTCTGCATCATCCGCGCGGCAAACACGCTGGCCACGTAATTCGACCGCACTCCCACGGTGTGCATGTCGTCCCACAAGTCCACCGGCTGCTTCCAGAATGGATCCTTCCACTTGAAACCGGGATTGGCCTTGCGATTCCTGAGGCGCCGGTAGCCGCCCCAGGCATTGTTGACCAGCAAGTCCAGACGACCCTCCTCCTTCTCGATCCGGCCGAACACCGCCCTCACCTGATCGTCATCCTCGTGATCACAGGGGACCGCCACTCCCCGCCCACCGAGAGCGTCGACCTCTGCTGCGAGTTTTCCGCTCACCGATCGACCGGTGATGTAAACGGTCGCTCCGGCCTCACCCAGACCGAGCGCGATTCCCCGGCCGACGCTGCGGCTTCCGCCCGTGACCAAGGCGACTTGTCCCTTGAGTGGCGACATGCTGTCTCGGGGTTGGTGGCTTCATGGATCCCTGCGGAAGCAGGGGTCACTTCCCGACGCCGGGCTTGTCCGGCTTGTCGACAATCGATCCCTCGAAAATGATCCGCGGATCCTTGACGTCGACCAGTTCGTGCAACTCGTAAACCTTGCGATAGCCGTAACCGTAGAGATTCACATAGGTGGGGATGTTCAGCGCCATCATGATCGGCCTTTCCTGAACGGAGAACTGCTCGGCCGGGGTCACGCGGCCCTTCGGCCTCGGCAGGGCGATCTTGGAGGCGAAGTCGGTCTGGTTGCCCTCGAAGTTGTTGTTGCAGTAGATCAGGACGGTCGTCTCGAAGGTGGGAATCACCTCCGCCAGATTGGCCTGGGTGAAATCGGAGAAGTTCAGGTGCTTCGCCCCCTTCACGTGAATGCGGTCGAAACGGAATTGCGAGCGGGTGTCCAGAATGATGACGCCCGGCTCCCTGCTCATCTTCAGAAAGGTGTCGAGATCCACCAACCGGTCCGCACGATGCTTCCCCGCCTCCGCGACGAGGCCCTCGAAGTCCTTGAAACTCACTTTCGCCACAGGATAGGCGATGTCTTCCGCCGGCATCGTCCCGGCCGCCATCATCATGGCAGCGGTTGAAACCAGACCCATCCTCTTGCCGAGACACCCTTGGATTCGCTTGTGACTCTTCATCGCATGACCTCCTTTCACTGAGTTCCCGAGGCGTTCCTCCGCTTCCGGGATTTGGCCTACCCTATCCCGTCCAGAACAGCCCGGCAATCGCGGCGCTCATCAGGTTCGAGAAGGTCCCGGCAGCGACGGCCAGCAGGCCGAAGCGGGCGATCTCCTGGCGGCGAGTGGGCGCCATGCCTCCGAGGCCGCCGAGCAGGATGGCGATCGAGGAAAGGTTGGCAAAGCCGCAGAGGGCGACCGTGACGATCGCCTTGCTGCGCTCGCTGAACATCTCGCCCATCTCGCGGAACTGGCCGTAGGCGACGAACTCGTTGAGAATCAGCTTCTGGCCGATGAGACTCCCGCCCGACACGCTGTCGCCCCACGGCATGCCCAATGACCAGGCGACCGGCGCGAAGATCGAGCCGAGGATCAACTCGAGACTCAAATCGGGCCGGTCGAACCACGCACCGATCCCGCCCAGCATCAGATTGATCAGCGCGATCAGCCCGATGAAGGCGAGGAGCATCGCACCGACATTCAGCGCCAGCTTGAGGCCGGTGGCGGCGCCGAGCGCGGCGGCGTCCAGCACATTGACCGGCTTGTCGTCACCCTCGTCCCAGTCGAGCGTGACCTCCTCAGGCTTCTCGGTCTCGGGCATCAGGATCTTGGCGAAAAGCAGTCCACCCGGTGCGGCCATGAAGGACGCGGCGAGCAGGTATTTCAGCTCGACCCCCATGCTGGCGTAGCCGGCCAGCACCGATCCCGCCACGCTGGCCAGGCCGCCGCACATCACCGCGAAAAGCTCTGAGCGGGTCATGCGCGCGACGTAGGGCTTCACCACCAGCGGCGCCTCGGTCTGGCCGACGAAGATGTTCGCCGCTGCCGACAGCGACTCGGCGCGGCTGGTGCCTAGCAGTTTCCTCAAGCCGCCGCCGAGGACGAGGATCACCCACTGCATGATCTTCAGGTGGTAGAGCACGGCGATCAGCGAGGAGAAGAAGATGATCACCGGCAGCACCTTGAAGGCGAAGACGAAGCCGATCGAATCGACCTCCACCAGTGGCCCGAACAAGAACGCGATGCCGTCGTCCCCGGCGGCGATCACCGCCGCCACGTGGGCCGAGAGCCAGTCGAGCGCATCCTTGCCCCACGGGACCCGGAAGACCAGCAACCCGATCAGCAGTTGCAGCGCGAAGGCCAGGCCGACCGTGCGCCACCGGATCGACCGCCGTCCGCGGGAAAGCGCGTACGCGAGACCGAGCAACAGCAGCATTCCCAGAAGCGACATCCACCACCGACTAGCGAATGGCGTGCCGGGACGGGAGGGAAATCGGCTCCCGGGGGCCGGCTTTCACGGCTGCGGGTCGAGATCGCGCACCCAGATGTTGCGGAACCTGACCTCGCTGCCGTGGCTCATCAGGACGAGCGGCAGCTTTGGCGGGTGAGGCTTGTAGGGCGCGATGCCGCGCCAGCGGACCGGCCCGCGGATCGGCTCGTGGTGGTGAACGAGCACACCGTTGTGATGAACCGTGACGTAGGCCGGCGAGACCAGCTTGTCGCCCTCGAAGACGGGGGCGATGAAGACGATGTCGAAGCTCTGCCATTCGCCGGGCCGGCGGCAGGCGTTCACCAAGGGAGGAGTCTCGCCATAGATCGCCGCGCACTGCCCGTCGGCGTAGAGCTTCTTCTCGTGCATCGGGTGCGAGTCGAAAATCTGGATCTCGTAGAGGCCCATCAGGCCGACACCGTTGTTGCCGCGATCCGAAAAATTGGGGGACTCGACATCCGGCACCATGAACTCGAGGTGGATCTGGCAGTCGCCGAAGGACTGCCTGGTCCGCATCGCCCTCTTGCCGGCCACCAGGGCCCCGTCGGCCACCTGCCAGCCCTCGGCCACCTGCCACTGGTCCATGCCGGTGCCGCCGAAGAGGACCACGGCATCGGCCGGAGCAGGCGTGGTGCTCGGTTTCGCCTCGACGTGCCGTGGCTTCGGCCTCCGGTTGTCGTGCACCCGGTAGTTGATCCATGGCAGCATCGGGGTGTCCTCGTAGCCATACACCCCGTCCTCGTTGGCCACCATCTCCGCCGCCCCGGCGGGAGCACCGTGGACGAGAAAGGTGCCGACGACGGTTGCCATCACAACATCGCGGTATGCTCGTTTCATACGGCGGCAAAGCTGGCGCGTTGAAGAATTTCAGGAAAGGCAAAAGGAGGCGGCAGGCACCTGCGATCGATGCCTGCGCATTCCCTCGGGCTTCGATTCACCGGCCCGTCGGGCGATGACACCCGGATGATCCGCGGAGGCCGGGCTTGCCTGACGGTCCCGGCCCGTGTGGACTCCACGGGACATGACGACTCCTTCCCCTTCCCCTTCGCTGATCGGAACGCTGACGCTGGCGCTGGCGCTGGTCGGCTGCGAAAAGCACGAGCCGCCCACCGTCGCGGAGACCCCGGTGCCAGCGGAAACCATTTCCCTCTTCGACGGCGAGACGCTCGACGGATGGTCGCACGTGCTGGTCGACGACACGCTCAAAATCGAAGACGTCTGGTCGGTCAAGGACGGCGCCATCGTCTGCAAGGGCGAGCCGCTCGGTTACCTCGTGACCGACGATTCGTTCCAGGACTTCAAGCTGACCCTCGAGTGGCGCTGGGCGGCGGAACCAACCAACAGCGGCGTGCTGCTGCGCATCGCGGGCGAACCGATCGGCTTCATGCCGAAGTGCGTCGAGGCCCAGCTCATGCACGAATCCGCCGGCGACATCTGGGCCTTCCGTGGAGCCAAGGTCGACGGCCCGGAAGAGCGCATCAAGACCGTCGAGGACCACGAGGACCTCGGCGACTTCAGGGGCGTCGAAAAGACCAAGATGGCCGAAAATCCGCCCGGCGAATGGAACCGCTACGAGATCATCGTCCAGGGTGACACCATCAGGGTGTCGTTGAATGGCCAACCGATCAACGAAGCACACAGCCTCGACATCGTCTCCGGCCCGATCGGCCTGCAATCCGAAGGCAGCGAAATCCACTTCCGCAACATCGAGGTCGAGGAGCTGTAGACCGTCCCAACCTCCCCCAGCCCGCATGCCTGCCTTCACACTGCGATCATTCCCGCCCCTCTGCAGGGTGCTGTCGGCTCTCGTGGTACCGGTCTTCGCCCTGGCCGAGGAGGTCCCCACCACCGATCCCTGCTCGCAACCGTCTCCGGTCGAGATGGCGAAGGAGGCCGGGGTGGAACTCCCCCGCTATCCCTGGCACCTCGCCAACATCTGGTGGACGTTCAAGGAACCGGTGAAGGACTTCGAGTCCCTCAGCGTGGACGTCACGATCGATCGTGACGTGCCGGCCGACTACAACCTCTACATCGCCCCGGTCGGGGTGGCGGAGATCAACGGCCTGATGTTCTACGGTGGCATCCAGACCAACATCAACGGCTGGGCCGACCCCGAGTCGCGGGAGCGGGTGCACCGCGAACACGGAGGGATCTTTTCCCGCTGGTCGAGTGACAAGAAGACGCCGATCGGCCTCGACCACGTCCGGGTGGCCGGTCCCGATTGCCTGGTGGAAAGCGCCGGCTACGAGGGCGAGTTTGCCAGCGTGCGGCGGCCCTTGAAGTGGAGCAAGGGGACGTGGATCTATCAGATCCGGAAGGCGGAGACCGTTGAGGTCGAAGGTCAACCAGCCACCTGGTTCGAATGCCGCATCCAGTCGCCGGCGGGCGAGTGGCACCCGATCGGCAAGCTGCGCTTCGAGGGCCGCGACTTCACCTACTGGGCCAAGCACTCCGCCTTCGTCGAGGTCTACGCCACCCAGCCGCTGCCGAGATCTCCGATCCCAAAAGTGGAAGTCACCTTCGGCTGGCCGCAAGTCAACGGCAGGCCGGCCGCCGTGACCGGGGCCAGCGCCCACTATCCCGACCGCGGCACCCAGGCGGGTCCGGACTGCGCCACCATCCGCGCCGAGGGAGAAGCCGTGCGGGTGAGTGTCGGCAAGATCTTCAAGCGGGACCCCGCCAAGCGCAGCCATCCGCTCAGGCTGGATCCTGCGGGCGGTTGAGCCGGGGGCATGAAAGCGTCTCCCGCCCGGGCGGGTTATCCAATGACGCAATGCGTCCGCAAGGAAGGCCGGTGGCGCTCAGTAGTCCCAACAGCCATGAAACCGTCGCACTTCCTCCTTGGCCTCGCCTGTTCCACCACACTGATGGCCGCCGATCCCGGCCTCCGGCCGCTGACGATCTGGGACAATCAACCCGCCACCGAATGGGACGTTTCCTATCCGGTCGGCAACGGCCGCATCGGCGCGATGCCGCAAGGCGGCTTCCCGGCCGAGAGGATCCTGATCAACGAAGAGACGATCTGGGAGAACAAGGGTGAGATGAAAATGGGCGAGAACACGCCGAAGCACCTCGAAACCATCCGCGAACTCGAAGCGAAGGGCGACTACCACGCCGCCGACCGGGTCTTCGAAAAAGAAGTGCTCGATGGTGGTCGGCCCAATGCCTATCAGCTCGTGGGCTGGCTGGAGTTGAACTACGACGCCGCCGACCTCGGGGAGACCCGGCGCAACCTCGACCTTCGCACGGGGGTCGCCACCAGCATCCATACCTTGAGCGACGGCAACGAGATCACCCAGGAGGTGCTCGCCAGCGCTCCCGACGACATGATTGCCGTCAACATCAAGGCGCGGAAACCCATCTCGCTGAGGGTCTCGATGGAAAACGCCACCACCGCGGACGGCGATCTTGTCCTCCACGGCGCGGCCTCCGGCCCGCTGGGCACGAAGTTCACCAGCCGCGTGCGCGCGATCACGGCCGACAAGATCGAGACCAAAGACGGCGTCCTGAAGATCGGCCCGACGACGACGGTGACGCTCTACCTGAGCGCCGCCACCGATTTCGACCGCGACGAGCCCGGCAAAAACCTCGCCGATGGCTGGCAGGAGAAGACACTCACCGACCTCGACAAGGTGCAGGACAAGGAGCCCGCAGCCGTCCGCGAGGCGGCCATCGCCTCACATGCCGGGTATTTCGACCGCGTCGACCTGCAACTCGGTGACACCGACCCCGCCATCCTCAAGCTGCCCACCCGCGAGCGGCTCGCCCGCATCAAGCAGGGCGAGCACGACGATCCGGACCTGGTCGAAACCTACGTCCAGTTCGGCCGCTACCTGCTGGTCGCCTCGTCGCGGCCCGGCTGTTTTCCGGCCAACCTGCAGGGCCTCTGGAATCCGCACCTCAACCCGCCGTGGAAGTCCGACTACCACCTGAACATCAACCTTCAGATGAACTACTGGCCGGCGGAGACCATGCACCTCGCCGAGATGCACGGACCGTTCTTCGACCTCGTCCGGCACTTTCAGCCGAGGGGGCGCGAAATGGCCTCACTCATGGGCATGAAGGGCTGGTGCATGGGTCACGCCACCGACATCTGGGGCTACGCCAAGGCGATGTCAACCAAGGCCAAATGGTCCGGGCAGTTTCTCAACGGCCAGTGGCTCACGCTGCACCTGCTCGAGCACTACCGCTTCAACCGCGACCCGAAGTTTCTCGAGCAAAACTGGGACATCCTCACCGACTCGGTGCGCTTCGCCGACTCGTGGCTGATCCCCGGACCCGGGGAAGGACAACTCATGTCGCGCCCGTCGAGCTCACCGGAGAACTTGTTTCTCTACACCAACGAGGACGGCAAGAAGATCCCGGCCGCGCTGTCCGCCGGCACCAGCTTCGACCAGTTCATGATCCGTCAGGTCTTCAGTGACTACCTCGAGGCCGCCGAGGTGCTCGGGAAACAGGATGATCCCTTCGTGAAACACATCGCCGCCACCCTGCCCAAGGTCTTCAAGCCGCAGATCGGCGAAGATGGACGGCTGATGGAGTGGCGCCTGCCCTTCGAGGAGAATGAACCCGGCCACCGCCACATCTCCCACATCCTCGGTGCCTACCCCGGCAATCAGATCGACCTCGACGACGACCCGGCGATGCGCGCCGCCGTGCTGAAGTCGATCGAGACCCGCCTCCGGAAGGGCGGCGCCGCCACTGGCTGGAGCCGCGCCTGGACAATCGGCATCTTCGCCCGCCTCTCCGACGGCGCGAAGGCCTACGAGAACCTCCACGCCATCCTCGTCCGTTCGACCAAGGACAACCTCTGGGACAACCATCCGCCCTTCCAGATCGACGGCAACTTCGGCGCCACCGCGGCGGTCGCCGAGATGCTGCTGCACAGCCACAACGACGAGATCAAGCTGCTCCCCGCCCTGCCCGCCGACCGCTGGCCCGAGGGCCACGTCACCGGCCTCCGCGCCCGCGGTGATTTCACCGTCGATATCCGATGGAAGGCTGGCCAACTGGTCGAGGCCACCCTCCACCCTGGCAAGAACGCCCTGGAGAAAGTGAAGGTCGTTTCCGGCGACCGGGGCACCATGGTGAGCACCCCTCCCGGCAAGTCCGTGACGCTGAAGCCGGACGACTTCACTCCTCAACCCTGATGGATGGATCGGCGATTACCCCGTGGCAGCCAGCGGATTCGTCCAGCTGAGCGCGGGCCTGCTCATGTCGGATCCCTCGCCTCAAGATCGTCATGGAGCCTATTCATGCTCATCGCCCGATAGGGAACACGCACCCCGACCGGTGAAGGCTCAATATCGATCAGCTCCCGCTCACCCCACATCGAAACGCTCAATCCCTTCTGCAAGGTCTCTTCCACCAAACGCTTGATCAACTTGCCCTTTCGGCCTGCCTCCTCCCGCAAAGCACGAAGAAGCGCATCATCTATCTCAATCGTGATTCTCATTACCGCAGCACGATGCGCATTCGAGGTTTGGTCAATCTGACGCCGGGGTCAGGGCTTGAGAATGGCGGGCACCTGGAGACCGACATGGTCGGCCAGGGAGCGCTGACGGTCATTAAAGGTGATGAAGGCCTCCGGCTTGAGCAGATTGGCACACGCCACATGAAGGATGTCGAGGGTCCGGCAACCCAGACGCGGCGTCTCCCGGCTCAGAATCTGGAAAGCGTCCATCAGCGCCCTCCGGTCGATCTCCGGAACATGGTAGAAACCCTGCTGTTTCCGCTGGCGATAACGCACGATCTGGTCCTCCGCCTGCTCCTCGGTGATCTCCTTCCAGAAGGCCTTGAGACGGAGCGCATTGGTAAGCTCTCCCTCCAAAATGTCCCAGACCGGCAAGGGATCGTCCTGGGCAGCGACAAAATCCTGAACTTCCTGAGATCCCGACTCTCGGAGGTAGAGTTTCAGAAAAGCACTGGTGTCCAAATAGATCATACCCGTGCCTACCAGCGATGGTCGCGGTCAGCCCGCACCGTTTCTTCCGCGGATCGGCCCGAGGCCGGAATCGCGGTGGCCAGATGATCTTCCCAGCGCAGCACCTTGCGTGGAATCGCCGGCACAATGCGTGCCGCAGGCCGGCCCCGATTGAGAACCTCAAAAGTCTCCCCTTCGCGCACCTGGGCCTCCACCTCAGCCCATCGCGCCTTCATCTCCCGGACCGTAATCGTTTTCATATCAATGATTTATCCATGAAAATGAGTAAGTGTTTCCGTATTTGTCAACTTTAAAAGTTTCAATATGAGACTCACTTTACGTCCTGAGACGAAAACCCATGCGTGGAGGTCCACCAAATGCCCGTGCGTCTCGATTCAGCCGATCGTCGATTTCAGCTCGGATCACTCCGGGAAAAGCTTCTCGAGAATCGCGCGGTCGATCTCATTCGAGGGAGCAAACTGCTCCGAGCCGACATAGCGCAGCAGGCTGTGGAGAAGCTGGCGGGCCTCCGGCTTGTCCTGAAGGGCGGGCAGGTCGATGGCACAGACCAGCATCGAGCCCCGGCCGACGCGGGTTTCAAAAATCACCCCGAGCTTGTGATTACGGGCAAAATTGTCGATCGCCTGCACGCTCGGGCGGAAGTCATCGGGAGTGTCGTCGAGGATGATGGGGCGCGCGTTTTTCACCAGGTGCCACCATTGCCAGTTGCTGTGCGCCTCGGTGGGAAAATGTCCCAGGGCCGCTCCGCCGGGTGGCGAGGAGGGATGGAAAAGCAGGCCCAGCGTGCCGGGAGGCGTGGCTTCACCGCGCTTGCGGTCGCCCTGCGCAAACATCGGTGACCAGTAGTCGGTCATGAACGCGCCCGGAACGCTGTGCGGAAGCTTGGTCAGTTCGGGGAAAAGCAGCACGCGTCCGCCGCCTTCCAGATGGACCCGGGTCGCATCGTCGCTGAAACGGCGGAAGCCCCTCACACCGTCCGGCACCGTGGTTTCGATCTCGGCCGGATAGATCCAAAGTCGGTAGCGGTTGCGATACGGAGTTCCCTCGACCTTCAGAATGAGGAGCACATCCTTCGGTGCCTCCAGATCGACGGCGTCCAGGGGCAGCGAGATCGGACCGATCTCGTTGACCTTTCCGGTGCGGAGGGTGGTCTTGGGAAGGTCGAACTCGACCGGGCCGCCGGGAATCCCGAGCAGCGTCGCGGACACCGTCGCGTCCACGAGATCCGCCGGGCCGTAGTGCGCCACCTGAACCTTCGCGGTGAAAGTCTCGTCCTCCGTCCAGGTGTATTTCTCCATCCGCAGCAGCGGCACGGTCTCGCTGCAGAACTCGCGCCACTTCTCCGGTCCGATGATGCCCTTGCTGTCCATGAAGACATCGAGCATGCCGACCGGCGCGGTGCCCTGGCCGGGGAAATCCATGATGTCCAGAAGCTGGAACCCCCCGAACTCCGGAGTGCGCAGGGCCGCCTCGATCTCCTCGCGATAACAGATCGCGGCCAGCGCGCCCGAGGCCTTCACGAAATCCTCCGCCTGGTCGAGCATCCCGGCGGCCTTGAGCCGGTCGCGAAAGACCTCATAATTCCGCGCCCGGAGCACTCCGGTGAACTTGTCGATCTCGCGGAAATCCGGGGACACCTGGTAGGCCCCGGTTTCGTGGGCGATCACCGGCACCGGCACCCCGGCGATCGAGTCGCGGTAGTCGACGAGCGTCGAGGGCGATGCGTTCTCGACGTGACCGGGCGGGTTGCGGTGGATGTGAAAGGCGCCGCGCACGGGCCGGTCCATCTTCCCGAGCTTGGCCATGACCCAGAAGTCGTCGCCTTCCGGCAGGGCCGGATCCCAGTGCCTGTTGTTCGACCCCTGCGCATGCAGCGCCCGCGGGTTGACCTGTTGGAAATGTGCAACCAATTCGGCCATGCCGTCATTCATGCCCAGCTCGTTGCCGAGCGTGAACATCGTGAATGACGGGCTGTTGCCGAAGTGGCGGAAGATCGCCTCCCCCTCGCGCTTGCCGTAGTCGAAGAGGCCAACCTCATCCTCGCTCGAATTGACGTCGAGGAAGTCGTAGTTGTGGACCGCCGCGTTTTCGTCGTCCGGCGCCTTGAAGGCACTGCGCTTGTTCGGCAGCTCGACCTGCAGATAGAGGCCCAGCTCATCGGCCACCTCGAAGGCGGCCGCGGGTGGACACCACGAATGAAACCGGACGTGGTTGAGACCCCAGTCCTTCTGGATACGCAGGATGCGCCGCCACGACTCGCGGTCCATCGGGGCGTAGCCGGTGAGCGGGTAGTTGGCGCAATCGACCCGCCCGCGCAGGAACACCGGACGACCATTGATCACCAGCCGGTTGCCCTCGCGGGTGAAATCGCGCATCCCGAGAGTCACGGACCGCCGGTCGGAGCACCGCGCTTCCCCGGCGCGGGTCGTGAGATGCAGGTCGAGTTCGAGCAGGGCGGGATGGAACTCGTCCCACAGCGGCACGCCACCGCCGGGTCGATAGGTCCACTCAAGCGTGGATCCCTCGGGGGGGATCTCCACCTCGATCGACTGCGGAGCGAAATCGTCCGGCTCCTTCACGTTGCGGCTTCGGCAGCGGAGTTTCAGAGATCCGGCGGCGGTTTTCCCGGTGATGTTGCCGAAGGCGGTCACCACGCGAGCCTCGCGGCTAGCGGCGTCGGGAAAAACCTGCACGTCCTCGATCCACACCGGATCGGTGGCACGCAGCTCGATGCGGCCGACGATCCCGTTCCAGTTGGTCTGCGTTCGCTCGTCGACCGCGTGGGACGGACCCACCGGCGGGAGCTTGGAGTTGTCGATGAGCAGGGTCAGCGTGTGCCGTCCCGGCGGGGCCGCCGTCGTGATGTCGAAGGTGTGCGGCGCACTGAGTGAGTCGCGCCATGAAATGAAGCGGTCGTTCACCCACAGCCGGCTGTGCTTGGTGCGCTCGAGGAAAAGGGTGATCCGCTTTCCCGCCCACGATTCGGGGATGACGATGTCGCGCTGATACCAGGCCGCCCCCTTCCAGCGCCAGACGCGGGCGAGGCGGTCCACCGGACGCTCGTTGGTGAGGATTCCCTTCTCGTTCTCGTCGGTGGTGCCGGGCAGGCGGATCGTGTCGGTGAGCGGCCTGGCATGCCATTTCCCGGCCACGCCCGCCTGATCGGGGTCGAGTTGGAAGCGCCACTCACCGGCAAGCGGCAGGGTCTCCGGTCCGGCCGCGGTGGCGACGACCGGACAGACCCCCACCGCCATCAAGGTGGATTTCAGGAAGTTCGGGACCTTCATGGGTCATTTGGAGGCGGGATGGGCGTGAATGATCTCCGCTCGGACAACTACGAAACACCCTCAACCGTCCTTCCGCGGGCGCGCGGAAAAGATCCCCTCACAAAAGCTCGGCAAGCGCCGCACGATGGGGATGACCTCACCGGGTGAGGCACTGAATTTCACCCCTGCGATGGGAGGCCACTTCCGCCGTGTCGAAGGTTTGGATGTCCGACTCCGCGCGGGACACTATCGGTCGCCCTCACTTGACAGTATGCATCATCTGAATTAAGTGCATACTCATGAAGACACGGGTGACCATCACGCTCGACCCGGAGGTCCACCGCCTTGCCAAGCGGACGGCCAATAAGAGGCACACCACCGTTTCCGGATTGATCGAGTCCTTGCTCGAAGCGGAAACCGCGCCCATCGGGAAGGATCTCGTCGCCAGCATGAGAGGAAGTGCGAGTCTCAGGGATGCTGAACCGGGCTCCGATCCACTTTATGATGCGCTGAAGGCAAAACACCTTCGCTGATGAAGGTGCTTCTCGATACGGATGTCTTGTTGGATGTCGCCCTCGCCCGCGAACCGCATGTCGATCACAGCACTGCCGTCCTCGAATGGGCGCAGGCGAGTGGCGAGGCCGCCGTCGCCTGGCACTCGCTGACGAATTGCTCCTACTTGCTCAAAGGTGGCAGAGCTTTCCTCAACAATCTGCTGAAGCTGGTGGACGTCGCCAGCGTCGGATCTGACCACGCCCGTCTCGCTCTTGGCCTGCCGATGTCCGACGTGGAAGATGCCTTCCAAGCCGCCGCCGCCGTGGCATGGAAAGCCGATTGGATCGTCACCCGCAACCTGCCCGACTACCGCAATTCTCCCGTGCCGGCCATCTCGCCGGCGGATTTTCTGAGGATGCTGGAAAACGCAGATTCGTGACAGCCATGATCGGTGGGAAACCCGTCTCCTGTCTCCTGTCCCCCCGCGCCTACCCCACCATGTATTTCAGGTCCGAGACGATGGTCGGGTAGGCCCACATGAAGTCCTTGAGCTGCGGCGCGGTGATGCCGTGCTTCATGGCCAGCGCCAGCACGTTGATCGCTTCGGCAGCGTTGTGGCGGGCGAGGTGGGCGCCGACGATGCGCTCACTGCCGTTCTCGATGATCACCTTGTAGCCGCCGTGCTTCTCGCCGATGCGCTTCGCCGAGGGCCAGCCGGTGGTGCTGCCCCGATTGACCCGAACGTCCAGCCCCTGCTCCTTCGCCTGCTCTTCGGTCAGACCGACCGACCCGATGCTGGGAGTGGTGAAGGCGGCGCTCGGGATCACCGAGGCGTCGAACTCCTCGTCGCTGCCGCTGAGGATATTCCGCGCAACCAGCTTGCCCTGGGCATCGGCCACCGGTGCCAGCATGGGCGAACCGGCCACGCAATCCCCGATCGCATGCACCGCCGGATTTGAGACGCTTCGCAACGATCCATCGACCACGATTCCGCCCTCGTGGTGTTCGACGTCTCCCTCACCCCCTTCCACCACGCTGAGGTTCGGCACCCGGCCGGTCGCCTCGATCACGAGGTCCGCTTCGTAGCGGGTCCCCGATTTTCCGGTCAAAAGAAAGACATCGCCCGACTTCTCGAGCTGCTCCGGCGACTCGTTGAGGATCACCCGGATTCCCGCATCCTCGCTGGCTTTCACCACCACCTCGACCATATCGGCATCGAAGCCCTTCAGCACCCGGTCCGAGCGCTGGAGGATGGTCACCTCCTTCGCCCCGGCCCGGGCGGCGACGTGCGCGAACTCGAAGGAAATGTAGCCGCCGCCGACGAAGACCAGGCGCTCGGGCAGTTCCGGCAGTTCCAGGAAGTCGTCGCTGATCCCCGAAAGTTCCGCCCCGGGATAACCCGCACAGCGGGGCGTGGCCCCGGTCGCCAGGATGATGTGGTCGGCAGTCAGCACCCGGTCACCAACCTGCAGCGACCGCTCGCCGCAAAAGCGGGCCCGGTCGTGGTAGGTGGCGACCCCCTCCTTCCGCCAGTCCTCGACCTCACCCTCCGGCCGCCCTTCCAGAAACTCGTTCTTCAGGGCCTGCAGCGCCTTCCAGTCGGTGCGCGGGGCTTCGACGATGCCGCGCCCGACCAGATGCTGCGCCATCGCCACCGCCTCGGCATTGCACACCAGATACTTCTTCGGCTGGCAGCCCCGCAGGGCACAGGTCCCGCCGTAGGGGCGCTCATCGATGATCGCAACGTCGAGTCCGCCTTCCTTCAATCCACTTGCCGCAAAATAGGCCGAGGTTCCGGATCCCACCACCATCGCATCGTGCTTCTGCTCGCTCATGGGGGCCACGCTCAGCACGGGACCGCACGATGGCCAGAAGCTTCCGGTAAAAAAGGCGGCGGTCCGACCAGGCACACGCGGAGAAAAACCCATGAAACCCCGCTGGTGCCGGCCGGACCGCCTGTGTCGCGACGGATTCCATGCAGCAGTGGTCGGGCCAAGCCGCTCGCAATCGAAATAAAATGCAGAATTCCCCGTTTTCCTACGCGATCGCGTGCCGGGGCGGGATTGCCGGAAGCTTCCGAAACCCTTAGGATTCAACCGGCTTCGGCCTGTTCCCCCTTCATGAAAATTGTCGTCCACGATTATGCGGGACATGCGTTCCCGACATCCCTGAGCCGCGCTCTGGCCAAGCGCGGTCACGAGGTCGTGCATGCCTTTGCCTCGACCCTGCAGACGCCCCGCGGCGACCTCCGGCACCGCGAAGGGGATTCCCCGACGCTCCGTTTCCAGGAGATCCCGATGGATCCGGACTACCCGCGCTACAAGTATTCCTTCCTGCGCCGACGCAACATGGAGGTCCGCTGTGGTCGGGCCGCCGCCGGCTTCATCCGCGAGTGGAAGCCGGATGCCGTGCTCTCCGGCAACACGCCCACCGAGACCCAGGACCCGATCGCCTTCGCCACCACCGGCGTCGGCGGACGCTTCTTCTACTGGGTTCAGGACTTCTACAGCCTCGCGGTTGATCGCCTGCTGCGGAAGAAGATCCCGGTCGCCGGATCGCTGGTCGGCAAGTGGTACCGCCATCTCGACTCGCGGCAGTTCGCCCAGAGCGAGCGCATCGTCACCATCACCGAGGACTTCACGCCCATTCTCGAGAAGGAGTTCGGCATCGATCCGGATCGCGTCGAAGTCGTGCCAAACTGGGCGGTGATCGAGGAACTTCCCGAGCAGGACAAGTCCAACGAGTGGGCGGTGCGTCACGGACTCCACAACCGCTTCGTCTTCCTCTACTCCGGCACGCTCGGGATGAAGCACGATCCCTCGATGCTGCTCGAGCTCGCCCGTCGCCACCGCGACGACTCCGAGGTGCGCGTGGTCGTGATCTCGGAAGGCATCGGGGCCGAATGGCTCAAGACCGAGTCGGCGAAGGCCGGGCTCAAGAATCTTCTCGTCCTTCCCTACCAACCCTTCGCCGATCTGCCGTCGGTGCTCGCCACCGGCGACGTGCTGGTCGGGCTGCTCGAGGAGGAGGCCGGCACTTTTTCGGTGCCGTCGAAGACGCTCAGCTACCTGTGCGCCGCCCGGCCGCTGCTGCTCGCCGTGCCTCCAGCCAATCTCGCGGCCCGGATCACCCTCGACCACGGGGCCGGCCTCACCGTCACCCCGGGCGATCTCGACGGCTTTCTCGCCGCCGGGCGCAACCTCCGCGAGTCCCAGGCGCTGCGGGCGAGCCTCGCTGCCAACGCCCGCAGCTACGCCGAGCAGACCTTTCCCATCGAGGCCAAGGCCGACACCTTCGAACGCATTCTCACCGGATGAAACGCTGCCTGTGGATCACCCGCCAGGACCCGCGTCCGGCCGACAGCGGCGACCTGATCTACACGATCGGGTTGCTGCAGGCGCTGGCCGCGACCGATGAGTGCCGGATCACCGTGCTGGCCCACCGGGCGCCACACAATGCGGGGGAGACGCTGCCGGGCATTCACTGCGAACTGCCGGTCGGCGTGCCAAAGAAGTCGCTGCTGTGCCTGCTCTCGAAGCTCCCCAGCGATGCCCACCGCCTCGGTGGCCGCGAGATGCGCGAGGCGCTGTGGGACCTGCTGCAAGAGGACTTCGACTGCGTGGTCATCGATCAGGCCGCCAATGCCTGGGCGCTCGACCTGATCCCGCGCGAGATGCGGGTGATTTACATTTCCCACAACCACGAGGCGAGCGTGCGCGCCGAGGTCGCCGAGTCCGGCGAGGGGTCCCCGCTTTTCCGCTGGGCGCTGACCAAGGACGCGATGAAATACGCCCGACTCGAAGACCGCCTCGCCGAACGCGCCGACGCCATCAGCGCCATCACCCCGCGCGACGCCTCGATCTACAAGCGCGAGTTTCCGGAGAAGCGGATCAAGATCATCTCGCCCGGATACTCGCGCCGGATCCCCGAATCCCTGCCCCCGCTGGTCGAGCGAACCCCGCGCCGCGTGGTGCTGGCGGGCACCTTCGAATGGCTGGCCAAGCGCCGGAACCTCGAGGCCTTTCTCACCGAATCCGCCGAACCCTTCGAGAAGGCCAACATCGCCTTCCACGTCGTCGGGAAATGCGACCCGGCCTACTTCGCCAAGCTCAGCGAGGAATTCCCGCAGGTTTCGTTCTTCCCCAACGTCCGCAGCATGGATCCCCATCTGGGCGACGCCCGGATCGGCCTGATCCCCGAGGCGCTCGGGGGCGGCTTCAAGCTCAAGGCCCTCGACTACATTTTCCGTGGCCTGCCCCTCGCATCGATCGGACCGGCCCTTAGCGGCCTGCCCCTGAATCCCGGACGCGACTGCCTCGCCGCCGGATCCACCTCCGAACTCGCGGAGCTGATCGCCGATCGCATCGACGACCTCGAGTTCCTCAACCAGGCCGCCGCCAATGCCCTGGAGAAATGCCGTGGCGCCTTCCACTGGTCCGACCGCGGCAAGGCCCTCGCCCGCCTTCTGACTCCATGATCTTCTTTCAGTTTCTCAGCATTTCAGAATTTCAGCATTTACCATGAAGCTTCTCGTCACCGGCTCCTCCGGCCTCATCGGCTCCGAAGTGTGCATCCATTTCTCCGCCCTCGGCTGGGAGATCCATGGCGTCGACAACAACCAGCGCGCCGTCTTCTTCGGTCCGCAGGGCGACACCCGCTGGAATCAGGACCGGCTGCAGCGCGACCTGCCCGGCTTCGTCCACCACGAATTCGACATCCGCGACCGCGACGGCGTGCTCAAGCTGCTCGCCGAGGTGAAGCCCGACGCCATCGTCCACACCGCCGCCCAGCCGTCGCACGACCGGGCCGCGGCGATTCCCTTCGACGACTTCGACACCAACGCCGTCGGCACGCTCAACCTGCTCGAGGCGACCCGCCAGGCCTGCCCGACCTCGCCCTTCGTCCACATGTCGACCAACAAGGTCTACGGCGACCGGCCCAACACGATCGCGCTCAAGGAACTCGAAACGCGCTGGGATTACGACGATCCGGCCTACGCCGACGGCATCACCGAGGAATTTCCCATCGACCAGTCGAAGCACTCGCTCTTCGGCGCGTCGAAGGTGGCGGCCGACGTGATGGTCCAGGAGTACGGACGCTACTTCGAGATGCCGACCTGCTGCCTGCGCGGCGGCTGCCTGACCGGTCCGAACCACTCGGGCGTCGAGTTGCACGGCTTCCTGAGTTTCCTCGTGAAATGCAACCTCGAGGGCCGCGAGTACAAGATCTTCGGCTACAAGGGCAAGCAGGTGCGCGACAACATCCACTCGCACGACGTCGCGCGCTTCATCGAGGAATTCATCAAGGCACCGCGGGTCGCCGAGGTCTACAACATCGGCGGCGGACGCCACAACTCGTGCTCCATCCTCGAGGCCTTCAAGATCGCCGAAAAGTTCTCCGGCAGGGAGCAGCAGTTCGCCTATCAGGAGGGCAACCGCATCGGCGACCACATCTGCTACATCTCCAATCTCGACAAGATGCGCGCCCACTACCCCGGGTGGGACATCACCGTCAGCCTCGAGGAGACGATCCGCCAGATCGTCGAGGCGTGGCAGAAGCGGTGAGGCAGTGTTTCCGTGTTTCGATGTTTCAGTCATCGATGCCGGGCCGAAGAACTGAAACACCGAAATACTGAAGCACCGAAACACCGACATGCTCCTCGACGACGCCACCGACCCGCTTCGAATTCCCCGCGCCCCCGAGGCGGTGTGGGTCGAGCGATTGCTGTGGGCGTTCATGCTGTCCTTCGCTTTCGACTACCGGGCGTCGGTGGACCGCCAGGCCGGCGGCGGCACCGGTCTCGACCAGTTGCTGTTCCTCGGCACCTGCGTGCTCGCCACGCTCGGCATCCTCTACTTCGGCTGGCGGCACCTGCTGGTCAGGCCCGGCGTCTGGATGATCACGCTGTGGGGTGGCGTGCTGGCCTTCATGGCGGGCGGCGCGCTGCTTCAAGGCGTCGATCCGACGCGCTCGATCCGCACCGGCCTGCCCTTCGGCCTGTGCCTGGCCGGCATGATCAACGCCCACATCGCCGCCTGCGCCGGACTCCGTCCGTCCCGCATCGTGGCCCCGGTTTTCGCCGCCGCGGTGATCAACATCTTCTGGCGCATCCTTCACGGCTTCCTGTTCAAGGAAATCTCGCTGGAGACCGTTCGCGTCGAGGTCCTCAGCCCTTCGACCAACTGGATGGCGGCCTGGATCGGCTGCGCCCTGCTGCTCCGGTCGCGCTTCCACTGGACGCTCGTCCTCGGCTCCGCCGCCTTGCTCACCGGGATCCTCATCACCGTCACCCGCGCCCTGATCTTCCCGGTGATGGCCTCGGCCGTCGCCACCTCGTTCTGCTTCGCGCTCGGCTGCCACTGGAAGATCTTCCGCTGGAGCGAACTTCCGAAGCGTTTGCTGCCGGTCGGTGCCGTCGCAGGGCTCGCCGTGGCCGGACTCGTCATCGCCGCCGCCGTCTGGCCCGCCCTCATCGAGCGCTGGGGCGAACGCCTCTTCCACCACGCCGGCGACCGCAACCTGGCCACGGACGTCTCGTGGCTCACCCGCCGCGCGGAGGCCGAAGACATCGTGCGGATCCTCGGTGAGGAACCGAACCGCTACGTCCATGGCATGGGCGTTGGCGCGTCCTATACCTGGAACATGGCCTACATCCCGGAGCTCCAACTCGTTTACCCCAAGAATGCCGACCTCGGCAGCGACGTCTGGTTCGCCGGACACTCGACCTGGACCTACGCGCTCTTTGCCGGCGGCGTCATCGGCCTGCTGGGCCACCTGGCCCTCTTCTCCAATACCGCGATCCAAAGCCTGCGCTCGGCGAAGTCCAACGCCGCCCTGCCCGGACCCGACATCTGGCTCGCCTTCCTGCCCTTTGTCGCCACGCTCTGTTTCCTGAGTGAATCGGCGACCTCCAATCCCTTCTACGAACGACTCGCCGGCATGACCTTCGGAATCATGGCCGGGCTGCCCCAGGCCTTCCACATCCGGGTTTCCTTCCTTGCCCGCACCGACCCGCACCGATGAATCCACCCCCCACTGTTGCACTCGTCGACACCCGCTGGGCCGGGCACCACCCGACCTACCTCCGGGAATTCAGCGCCTCGCTGCTGCGCATGGGTGCCCGCGTCCTGTTGCTGTGCCAGAAGCCCGACGAGATCCTCGAGGCCCTCGACGAGGCACCAAGCGACCGCATCGCCGGCTTCCCCTTCATCCACCGCAATCACGGAGTCATCAACCGCAACCGCGACCACGACCCCCTGAGCACGCCCCTGCGCTGGCGCGCCACCGCCGAAATCCTCGACCGTGCGGAGCGCGACACCGGCTGGACCGCGGATCTCGTCTTCTTCTGCTACCTCGACTGCTACCTTCGCTTCTCGCCCTTCCCGCTGCTTCCCGGCATGACCCTTGGCCGACCGTGGAGCGGTCTCTACTTCCGGAACGGGCACCTCGAGTTCCCCGGCGACCCGCTCCGCCGCGCGGCCAAGGGCGACCGGCTCCTGCGCAGCCCCGACTGCCGTGCGGTGTGCACGCTCGACGAGCGCTTCAACGACACCCTCGAGGAGATCTCCGGCCATCCGGCGATCGCCTTCCCCGACATGACCGACGAGACGCTTCCCGACACGCCGACCCCGGCTGCCCGAGCCCTCCGGGAAAAGGCCGGCGACCGGAAGATCATCGGGCTGATCAGCATGGAGAAGCGCAAGGGCCTCGTCACCATGCTCAAGGCCGCGCTGCGCGCCGGTGAATTACGAGAACCATGGTATTTCGTCGCCACCGGCCCCTATCCTCGGGGAACCTTCTCTCCCGAGGATCTCGCCTTTCTCGATGATCTCGAGAAACGCATCGCGGCGGGCGAAATCGACCACATCCACTTCGACACCAGTGGCGACCGGATCCAGGACGGCGCGCCCTACAACTCGATCTTCTCGACCTTCGACCTCGTCTGGGCCGCCTACGAGGGCTTTGAAGGAAGCAGCAACGCCCTCACCAAGGCCGCCGCCTTCCGCATCCCGCTCGTCGCGACCGCCGGCCAGTGCGTCGGCGACCGCGTCGAGCGCTTCCAGATCGGCCGCACCTTTCCCGAGGGCGATCCCGAAGCCGCGGTGGAAGCCATCCGCGGCGCGCTCAACGGCGACGGGCCCGACGGCGCCAAACTCGATCCTGAGTTCGCAACCTACCACCGAGGCCACTCGCGGGAGCGCCTCGATGAGGTGTTCCGCGAGCTTTCCATGATCGGCGATGGTTCAGGTGGTTTCAGGCTTGAAGCACAGGCTGAAAAGACACCCGCATGCCGACCCCTCAACGCGCGCTCCGAAAGCGGGGCTTGAGAGCCATCGCAGGTACACCTAAAATCACAGCATGGGAACGCTTCAAGAGATCGAAGAGGCAATCGACCGCTTGCCCAAAGACCAGGTTTTCGCACTGGGTGAATGGCTTCAGCGTCGAATCGATGCGCAGTGGGATCAGCAGCTTGAGGACGATGTGGAGGCGGGTCGTCTGAACAAGGTCGCAGAGGAGGCCCTCAGCGAATATCGCGCGGGGAAGTCGAAGAGTTTTCCGTCGGATGCAGAGTAGAGCCGTCGCCAGCTTTTGGGAGGGTTATCAGAGGCTTCCCTCAAGGATCCAGCGAGCTGCGGACAAGCAATTTTCACTTTGGCTCGAAGACCCCCACCATCCATCGGTGCGGTTCAAGAAAGTGGGTGACTTCTGGTCAGCGAGAGTGACAGGGGGCTATCGTGCCCTTGGAATCATGGAGGGGGATGTGGTGATCTGGTTTTTCATCGGAACCCACGCCGAATACGATCATTTGTTGTCGTAGCCTTCAAACCCCTTCCACACCTAACTTAGAAACTTCTCCCACACCTCTCGCTCCTCCAGGGAAGCGAGCACGTGATCGGCCTCCTGCAATCCATCCGCCGGGATGGAACCGGTGGCGACGGCGAGGCAGCGGGCACCGAGAGCGCGGGCACAGGCGATGTCCTTGGGCGTGTCGCCGATGATCAGGGTCTCCTCGGGAGTGAACGTCCGCCCGGCATGAGCCGCGGCCCGCTCAAGAGCGACCGGCCCGAGCCGATTGCGGTCGGGGTGATCGCAGCCGTACGCGCCGAAACCAAAGTGATGATCGAGCCCGTAGTGCCGCATCTTGGCCCGGGCACCGGACTCGATATTGCCGGTCAGGAGGCCCACCGTGATGTCCTCCCTGCCGGCAACCACTTCGAGCATCTCCAACGCACCGGCCAGCACCCGCCCCGGAAACCGCCCCCCTCCGAGGTGGCGTTCGAGATGTTCGAGATAGAGCGCGTAAAACGATTCGATTCCCGCCTCGTCGGGTTCCTGCCCGAAGTGCCGGAACATGTCCGCCACGATTCCCGAGTCGGTGCTGCCCGCGAGATCGAGTTCCGGGCCTTCCGCGCCGAAGCACTCGTGCGCCGCATCCTTCAACGCCCGCATCCCGGCACCGCCGGTGTCCACCAGGGTGCCGTCGATGTCGAAAAGCCAGAGTCTCGCCGGAGCGCTCACACCTTGGCCTCGTCGGCCGTTTCGTCGGCCGACTCCCCGTCGGCGGAATCGTCCTCGTCGGAGGCCGGCTCCGACATCACCTCCACATCTTCCTCTTCCTCGTCCTCGTCGATGAAGTCGTCCTCGTCGATCAACTCGCCGTGGAACATCTGGAACTTGCGCTTCTGCTGGGCCTTGGGCAGCGGCGAAAGCGTCATCCCCAGCGCACGGCCGCTCAACCTCGGTGGTTGGTCGACATTGGCCATCGTCTTGAGGTCCGCGATGATCCTTTCGAGCTTATCGAAACCCAGCTCGCGGTGGGCGTTCTCCCGGCCGCGGAACTGGAGCACCACGCGGATCTTGTGCCCCTCTTCGAGGAAGTTCTCGATGCGGTGCAGCTTGATGTTGTAGTCGTGCTGCTCGGTGCGGACGCGGAACTTGATCTCCTTCATCCGGGTCGCGTTCTTGGCGCTCTTCTCCTGCTTCTTGAGTTTCGCCTGCTCGTACTTGTACTTGCCGTAATCGATGATGCGGCAGACCGGCGGATCGGCCTTGGAGGCGATTTCGACCAGATCGAGCCCGACCAGCTTCGCCTTCTCCAAGGCTTCCCTGGCGCTCATGACTCCGAGTTGACGGCCGTCGGGGAGGACGACACGGACTCTGGGGGCACGGATGCGCTCGTTGACACGGGTCGTGTCACGCGGTGTCCGTTTGAATTTCTTCTTTTTCTTAGCGATGGCTCTGGTCGGTGTTGGTTCAGTGCGACGCGGCGAGAACCGGACACAGCCGGTGGCTCCCCGCGAAGAGGGTGGTGGAACGTGAATGCAGGAGTCCCGTCATGAGGGATGCATCAGCGTAGGAGCCGGTCCTCAAAGTGACCGGTTCTGGATTTCCTCGCGTATCGTTCCAATGAAAGCATCAAGTGATTGGGCACCAAGGTCGTCTTTGTCGCGGTGGCGGACGGAAACCGTCCCCTGCTCGACCTCTCGGGCGCCTAGGACGATCATATACGGAACCCGGTCGAGCCGGGCAAGACGAATCTTGGCACCGACTTTGTCACCTCCGCGGTCGAGCGAGACCCGCACCCCGGCATCGGCGAGCCGGGCGGTCGTCTCCTCGGCCGCCTCGAGGAACTTCTCGGAAATCGGCAGCACCCGCACCTGTTCGGGCGCCAGCCAGGTCGGAAACTTGCCGGCGAAGTGCTCGATCAGCAGGCCGGTGAAGCGCTCCAGCGAGCCGAAGGGCGCGCGGTGGATCATTACCGGGCGGTGGGTCGTGTTGTCGGCCCCGACGTATTCCAGCCCGAAACGCTCGGGCAGGTTGTAGTCGACCTGCACCGTGCCAAGCTGCCACGAGCGGCCGATCACGTCCTTCACCACGAAGTCGATCTTCGGTCCGTAGAAGGCGGCCTCGCCGAGTTCCTCGGTGTAGTCCACGCCCATCCCCCGCACCGCCTCGCGCAGCGCGGCCTCGGCCTTGTCCCAGTTCTCGGGCGAGCCGACGTACTTGTCGCTGTCCGGATCGCGCAGCGACAGCCGCACGGTGTAGTCGTCCATGCCGAGGGTCGTCAGGACCTTCTTCACGAGCCCGAGGCAGCCCTCGATCTCCCCGGCCACCTGGTCCGGCGTGCAGAAAATGTGGGCGTCGTCCTGGGTGAAGCCGCGGACCCGCGTCATGCCGCCCAGCTCGCCGCTCTGCTCCCAGCGGTAAACCGTGCCGAACTCGGCCAGGCGCACCGGCAGATCCCGGTACGAGCGGTGCTCGCTGTCGAAGATCTTGATGTGGTGCGGACAGTTCATCGGCTTGAGCAGGTAGCCTTCGTACTGCCCCTCCTCGAGGCCGTTGATCAACTGGTCGCAGCTCGCGTTCTCGTCGGCCAGCTTCTCGAGGGTGTCGCGCTCGGGGATCGGCGCATACTGGCTCTCCTGGTAGTAGGGGAAGTGACCGCTGGTGCGGTAGAGGTCGAGCTTGCCGATGTGCGGCGTGAAGACCTGCGAGTAGCCCTGCTTGTCGAGCTCCTCGGTGATGAAGTCCTGCAGCTGCCGGCGCACCAGCCCGCCCTTCGGTTTCCACAAAATGAGTCCCTGGCCGACCGCCTCGTCGATGTGGAACAGGCCCATCTCGCGCCCGAGCTTGCGGTGGTCGCGCTTCTTCGCCTCCTCGAGCCGCTCGAGGTGCGTCATGAGTTCGTCCTTCGTCGGGAAGGCCGTGCCATAGACCCGCTGCAGCTGCCCCTTGTCCTTGTCGCCCATGTAGAAGGACGACGACACCGCCATCAGCTTCGCGTGCTTCGTCTTGGCCGTCGAGCCGACGTGCGGGCCGGCACAGAGGTCGATGAATTCGCCGTTCTGGTAACAGGAGATCTCCTCGCCTTCGGGAATCTTGTCGATCAGGTCGAGCTTGAAGCGACTGGCATTTCCGGGGCGCTCGGACAAACCACCCAGGCGGCCGCTTTCGGCCATCGCCTTCGCCTCGTCGCGGGAAATCACGATCCTCTCGAAGCGCTGGTTTTCCTTCGCCACCTTGCGCATCTCCTGCTCGATCTTCTCGAAGTCGTCCGGCGTGATCCGGTGCTCCATGTCGAGGTCGTAGTAGAAGCCGTTCTCCACCGGAGGACCGTAGGCGAACTGCGCGTCCGGCCAGATCCGCAGGATCGCGGTCGCCATCACATGGGCACACGAATGCCGCAGGCGCTCCAGATCCGTCATCTGCTCCCGTTCTTCCAGCGTTTTTCGTTCGGCCATGCCGCCCCGGAGAAAGCAGGTCCGCACCCAACTTACAACCGCGAATCACGGCCGGCATCCCCGGCGTTGAGGCAAATCCGGGAAATCCTCACGGCCGGATCACCCGCAGGCGCATGAAACGGCCGCCCGGCCCACCGGGCAACTCGACATCCCCGACCGGATCCATCGACTCAACGGGCAGGTCGGGCTCCGGGAAACGCAAAGCGAGGCTGTGCGTTCTTGTCCTCAGTGATCGGAGCATCCGCAGCCTTCGACCCAGCGCGGGGCGACGTAGACTGTCATGAGTCCTTCGTTCACTTGCTCTGTGCGGAGAGGCGCAGATGGTGCAGCCGGGACGGCGGCAGGACCGAATGGCTCACTCACCAGGCGGTAAAATGCCTTCCCGGCGGGGGGTGCGGGATCGGTCCATGATTTCACGAACCCGTCACCACTGAACGAGAACTGGCTGGCATTCGAGAAGTCGAGATCGGTGTCCTTTTCGACGACGTAGTCGAGGAAGCTGGAAGACGGCCACTCAAGCTCGGTCGCCGAGGGCCCGAGATTCACGATCTCGACGATGGCTGGAGGGCTGACTTCCCAGCCAATGTCCAGCAAGCCCGCCAGATCGAGGTCGGTCGCCACCGTGAGTCCGCCGCTGCTGCCGGTCAGGCTGGGCCGCATCATGACCGCGCCGGAAGATCCATGGGGCGTACCAAAAGAGCCGTAGGCGGGTTTGTTCGAAACGCTCTGATCAAAGTGACCTCCACCGGTTTGCACGGCGGGCGCGCTACCTGCCGACTGCACGACGGCCGGGCCGGTGAAGGTGTTCGAGTTGATGAGGTTGTCCCACGACGCGGCCGTTCCGATACCAAGCACATGCGCGAACTCGTGCAGGGCCACCGGAATGAAGTCGGTCTTCGTGGGATGGGGGGTCGATGAGAAATTGAAGTCCGTCGTGATGTCGAACGTCACGAAGCCGAAGGAGGGTGCGAAATCGGTTGCCAGGCTGTCGTCGTTGACATCCGCCCCCGGATTTCCCCGGGCACGGATCCTCGAGAACCACGCGGCAGCCGATCCAAATCCACTGTATCCGGACGTTCCCCCCTGACCTCGGACGGTGCCACCCAGTTCACGGGCTCCGGCGAAGACGATGAGGATATCTTCCGGGACTACCGGATTGGGCAAACTCTCGGTGGCTCCGGTTTGGGGATTGCTGACAAATACGGTCCAACTGCCACCGGGGAACTCCGAAGGATCCACCCGCAACAGATTATCGCTCAGCAAGTCACTATAGAACTGAGCAGCGGCCTCAAGCGCTTGTCGTCGCTCGGGAATATCGAAGTAGCCGTCGGTGTCGTAGGTGTAGTCGACTTGAATTTGAATGGCGGATGCCGAGGTCGCGAGCAAGGCACTCAGGAATGGAAGTGGACGCATGGTTCTGGTGATTAAGCGGTTCCTGGGGGCTCCGAACACTCCATGGTGCGACTCGCATCAACAAGTCTGAAGATCCTGAAATTCAAGGCTGGTTGAGAACCAGGCCAAGTGCCCGCCACCGCACCCCCGGCAGCGGGTCCCATGAACTCCAATCCTTTGGAGCAACGACGGTAGCCACCCCGGGCCGCCGGGGCACTTGGCAGTTCTCCATGGCTGTGACAGCCTGTCCCCGCGCATGGCGGGCTCCTTCCA
Organism: Verrucomicrobiaceae bacterium E54; assembly: GCA_022548915.1. GTDB lineage: Bacteria > Verrucomicrobiota > Verrucomicrobiia > Verrucomicrobiales > Akkermansiaceae > Haloferula. The sequence goes on along the minus strand of JAKZES010000003.1, from coordinate 34,776 downwards.
CCTCACCTTTCTCGGCACCGGCACCTCGGTCGGCGTGCCGGTGATCGGCTGTGACTGCGCGGTCTGCACCTCCGGCGACCCCCGGAACCGCCGCACCCGGGCCTCGATCCATCTCGAGGCCGGCGGGCACAGCCTGCTGGTCGACTCGGGACCCGACCTCCGCGAGCAGGCACTGCGTGAGAAGCTGACCCGCGTCGATGCCGTGCTCTACACCCACGCCCACGTCGATCATGTCGCCGGCTTCGATGAGTTGCGGGCCTTCTGCTGGCGGCGCGACGACCCGCTGCCGCTTCACGGCAACCGCCAGACCCTCGACATCCTCGGTCAGATGTACCCGTGGGCCTTTTCGCCGGACAACGTCTACAAGGGCTACGTCAAGCCCGCCCCGGTGCTGCTCGACGGCCCCTTCGGGATCGGCAGCCTGAAGATCACCCCGCTGCCGGTCGTCCATGGCAACATCGAGACCCACGGCTTTCTCTTCGACCACCCGGGCTACCCGCCGATCGCCTACATCCCCGACGTGAAGGAGATCCCGACCACCACCCGCGAGCTGCTGCGGAACGTCGACATTCTCATCCTCGACTCACTGCGGCCCGATCCGCACCCGACCCACCTGTCGCTCGCCGAGGCCATGGCCATGATCGGGGAAATCGAACCCGGTCAGGCGTGGCTGACCCATCTCGGCCACGAAAACGACCACGCCGCGCTGGCGGCCGGCCTTCCGCCCCAGGTCCATGTCGCGCACGATGGATTGAAGCTGCCCGCTTTTTAGGTTCCATCCCGGCGCGGGAAATCTTCCCATCGTCTCATGTTCCCCGTTCCGCTTCTGATCCTGGTCCTCTCCGTCGCCCTGCGCGCGGAACCGCCGGAGCCGCCGCGGCCCGCCACCGTCGCCGTGATCTACAACAGCGGGGTCGAGGGATCCGAAAAGCTCGCCCGGCTCTACGCCGAGAAGCGCGACATCCCCGCCGAAAACCTCATCGGCCTCCCCCTGCCCGACAAGGAGGAGATCAGCCGCGACGAGTACGACTCCCTGCTGCGGGAACCGCTCGCCGGGATCTTCGACGAACGCCGCTGGTGGCGCCGGGTGCGGGATCCCAAGGGCAACCCGGCCCTCCAAAGCACCAAGATCCGCATTCTCGTCTGCATGCGCGGGGTGCCGAGCCGGATCAAGCACGCCTTCCCCAAGAACGAGAACGGCGCCCCGCCCACCCAGCAGCAGATGATGGCCACCGCAAGCGCCGCGGTGGATTCCGAACTTGCGATGCTCGAAAACGAGGGGCTCCCCCTCGAAGGCCCGCTCAACAATCCCTATTTCAAAAGCGACGCGCCGGTCGCCGAGGCCGAGCCGCCGATTCTCCTGGTCGGCCGGATCGATGCCCACAGCTTCGCGGTCTGCGAGCGCATGATCGAGGATGCCGTCGAGGTCGAGAAGACCGGCCTGTGGGGCTTCGCCGTGGTCGACCTCGCCAACAAGATCGCCCAAGGCGACGGCTGGATGCGCACCGCGGCGACCACCCTCGACGGCCAAGGCATCCCGACACTGGTCGACCGTTTCAACGAAACCCTGCCGGTCAACTTCCCGCTCGATGACACCGCCTACTACCTCGGCTGGTACGACTGGAACGTCAGCGGCCCGTTCGTCAAACCGGGGTTCAAGTTCAAGCGCGGGGCGGTGGCGGTCCATCTCCACTCCTTCAGTGCGGCCACCCTCCGGGATCCGAACAAGACCTGGTGCGCGCCCCTGCTCGCCAGGGGTGCCGCCGCCACGGTCGGCAACGTCTACGAACCCTTCCTCCACCTGACCCACCACCTCGACATCCTCACCGACCGCCTGCTCGACGGCCACACGCTCGTCGAAGCCGCGTACATGGCCGCCCCCGCCGTATCCTGGCAGGCGGTGGTGCTCGGCGACCCCCTCTACCGGCCCTTTGTGCGCATCGACGGGTCCGGCCGCAAGGCCGACGCCGACCGGCTCTTCCGCGCGCTGCGCATCGCCCAGCTCCGTTGGCCGTCCGACGACACCGAGCGCGAGGCGCAGCTGCGCGCCGCCTCGACGCGGATGAACGATCCGCGCCTGCTCGAAGCGGTCGGCCTCCACCTTCACCTCATCGGTCGTGGCGACCGCGCCGCCTCGATCTTCCGCGATGCGCTGCCGCGCTTCACGGATCCCGCCGGCAAGCTTCGCATGGATCTCCACATCGCCCGCATCGACCGCGAGGCCGGACGCAAGGAGGCCGCCATTCGCCAGCTGCGCACCGCTTCGACCACCTTCGCCTCGCTGCCGGAAGCCAAGGCGGCCCTCGCCTGGCTCAACATCATCGATCCACCGCCACCACCACCCGCCCAGGCCCCCGAGAACCGATGACCCGCTACGCGCAACTACGGGAATCGATCCTCGCCGCGGTCGCCGAGTCCCCCGCCCCCGATCTCCCCTCCGAACTCGAGCTCCAGGCCCTGTGGTTCGCCGGCGCCTTCGGCCGGGAATTCGTGGATGCCGATGGAGCTACGGTGAAGATCGTACAATTCGGCGAGTGGAACCGCACCGCCGGCCCGGACTTCCTCCATGCCTCGGTGGCCATCGACGGCGAGGCCCGCGCGGGCGCCATCGAACTCGACTGCCACGCCACCGACTGGGAGGCCCACGGCCACGGGGCCGATCCCGCCTTCAACCAGGTCGTGCTCCACGTCGTCTTCCGCTCGCCCGAAGCCGCCACCTTCACCCGCACCGCCGAGCACCGCGCGGTGCCGCGGGTCACGATCGCCCCCGACCAGCTCGAGGAGGTGCTCCAGCGCCCGGCCCGCGAAGTGGCCATCGCCCGGCCGGGACGCTGCCTTCATCCCCTCGCCGAAATGCCGGAGGGTGCGGTCGCGTCACTCCTGCGCGAGGCGGCGGAATACCGGGCCGGACTCAAGAGCTCCCGCCTCCTCCAAACGGCCGACGCCCACGGTCGCGACGCCGCCCTTTTCCAGGCCACCGCCGAGACCCTCGGCTACCGGCCCAATGCGCTGGCGATGCGGCTGCTCGCCCAGCGGTTGCCACTCGCCGCGCTGCGCGAGGACCCCGGGGCCGCCGCCGCGCTGCTCTTCGGGGTCGCCGGGTTTCTCGCGCCCGACCTCCACGAGAAGGCCCCCGCCGACACCCGCGACCAGCTGCGGTCGCTGTGGGACACCTGGTGGAAACACCGGGCCCGCTGGGAAACCGATCACGCCATCCCCTGGCAGCTCGGCGGCCAGCGCCCCGCCAACCATCCCCACCGCCGGGTCGCCGCCCTCGCCGCCCTGGTCCGGGCCTGGCCCGCCTACCGCCGCCACGCCCTCGGCCGCCCCTTTTCGCCGAAAGCCGTGCTCCGCTTCCTCGGCGATCTCGAAGACCCCTTCTGGATCCACCGCCACACCCTTTCTTCCGCACCCTCCGCCAGGCCCGTCGCCCTCTTCGGCAAGTCACGCGCCACCGAACTGCTCGTCAATCACCTCGCGCCCCTCGCCCTGCACGAGGATCCGCGGTTCGACTGGGAGGCCTTCCTCCGACTGCCGGCCGCCACCCCCAATGACAAGGTCCGCCGCGGCGCCATCCGCCTGTTCGGCTCCGAGGCCCAGGCCGCGCCGTGGCTGAAGAAGGCCGCCCACCACCAGGCCCTGCTCCAGATCTACCACGACTTCTGTCTCGAAGACCTCACCGACTGCCACGACTGTCCCTTCCCGGAACAGCTCTCGCAGTGGTGCTGACCCGAAGTTCCAAAGTCGAAGTTCCAAGTTCCAAATTTCACAACCCGAGCCTTTGCGTCTTGGCGACTTTGCGGTTCAACCTTCTTCCACCCCATGCTCGAGCACCTCGTCGCCCTCAATGCCCTGCCGAAGATCGGGCCGGTCCGGATCCGGCGCCTGCTCGACGCCTTCGGGTCGGCCGAGGCCATCCTCAACGCACCGAAGGACCGGCTCACCCGCGTCGATGGCATCGGCCCCGAAACCGCCGAGGTCCTGCGCTCGTGGGAAAGCCACACCGATCCCGCCACCGAGCTGCGCGAGGTGCGGGAGCGCGGACTGTCCCTGCTCACCCCCGACGACGAGGCCTTCCCGCCCGCGCTGCGCGAGGCCTACGATGCCCCGGTGCTGCTCTACGTCTGGGGTGAGGTCCTGCCGCGCGACCGCCATGCCATCGGCGTGGTCGGCACCCGCCGCGCCACCATCTACGGGAAAAACAGTACCAAGAAGCTCTCCTTCCAGCTCGCCGATGCCGGACACACCATCCTCTCCGGACTTGCCCGGGGCATCGACACCACCGCCCACGAAGCGGCGCTCGCGGCCCGGGACGGTCGCACCGTCGCCGTGATCGGCTCCGGCCTGGCCAAGATCTTCCCCGCCGAAAACCTCGGCCTCGCCGAGATGATCGCCGACGGCCACGGCGCGGTGGTTTCCGAGTTCCCGCTCCACACCGCGCCGGACAAGCAGACCTTTCCCCAGCGCAACCGCATCGTCGCCGCCTGGTCGCGCGCCCTGCTCGTCACCGAGTCGCCCGCCTGGTCCGGCTCGCTCATCACCGCCAATCTCGCCGCCGAGTATGGACGACCCGTCTACGCCGTTCCCGGTCCCATCGACAAGCCCACCTCCGCCGGTTGCCACCGCCTCATCCGCGACGGCGCCACTCTGGTCACCGACGCCGGCGACATCCTCGACGACCTCGGCGGCCTCGGATTGGAGCGCGGACTTCGGTCCGCATCTTCCGCATCGGATTCAGTCGGGCCACCCGACACCCCCGAACTTCCCCCCGAGGAACAAACCGTCCTCGACGCCCTCGGCGACAACGAATCCGGCGTCGACCGCCTGATCGACGTCACCGGCCTCCCCGCCCCGACCGTCACCGCCACCCTCCTCAAGCTCGAAATGAAACGCCTCGTCCAGGCCCTCCCCGGTTTCCGCTACGTCCGCCGATGAAACACTTCCCATCACACAACCCCTGCCGCGCCTGGCTTCACCGTTTCGCGATCCTTGCGCTTTCGGCCGTCACCTCGGCGACCGGGGCGGATCAGCACCTGAACGGCCTCTTCTACTATCGTCCACCGCAGCCTCGGGAAGCACGGACCGTGGAATGCGACGTGGCGGCTTACGGCGGCACCCCTGCCGGTGTCACGGCGGCGATTCAAGCCGCTCGCATGGGTCGCAAAGCGGTGCTGGTCTCATTCAATGGCCATGTCGGCGGCCTGACCTCGGGAGGGCTGACCGCCACCGACATCGGCGACCGGAAGTCGATCGGCGGATTGGCCAACGAGTTCTACCAGGGCATTGGCAAGATCAAAGACTTCAGCCCGTCGGCGGCCGAGGAGGCCTTCCGCAGGATGCTCGAAGAAGCCGGGGTGGAAGTGATCCTGAATGCACCGCTGGAGTCGGTGGAAACCAAGGACGGCCGGATCGTCTCGATGAAGATGGAAGGCGGCGAGACCATCCGCGCAAGGATGTTCATCGACGGCACCTACGAGGGCGACCTGATGGCGGCGGCGGGCGTTTCCTATCAGGTCGGCCGGGAACCGCGCAGTGCCTACGGCGAATCGCTCGCCGGACAGTGGCAGCAGGTATCGTGGAAGGGCGTCTATCAATTCTGCGGGCTGCCGATCAGCCCCTACGTCCATCCCGGTGACCCGGAGTCCGGCCTGTTGCCGGGGATTGCCTCGGATCCTGCCGGCAAGCCGGGTCAGGGCGACTACCGGATCCAGGCCTACAACTTCCGCATGTATCTCTCCAACAAGCCGGGCAAGGTGCCCTTTCCCAAGCCGCAGGGATACGACCCGGGCCGCTACGCCCTGCTTGCGCGCTTCCTGAACATCGAGCCGCGGCCGACGTGGACACTGAACTACACCACGCGCCCGATGACCGATGGCCCGGTGCAGATGCGAAATGGCGACTCGAACAACGCCGGAAGCTTCTCGACGGATCACGTCGATGGTGCCCACCACTGGCCGGACGGAACCTACGAGCCGGTCAATTTCTCAAAGTTGCCGGAGCCGCGCCGCGGCCTGCCGATGCCCATGCGCGCGCTCTATCAGCTCCGCGAAAAGATCTTCCAGGACCACGTCAGCTACCAACTCGGGCTGCTGTATTTCCTCGCCCACGATCCGCAGGTTCCCGACAAGCTGCAGGAGCGCGTGCGGAAGTTCGGACTCGATCCGGAGGAATTCAAGGAGACCGGTCACTGGCCTCACCAGCTCTACGTCCGCGAGGGGCGGCGCATGGTTTCCGACTACGTCATGACCCAGGCCGACTGCGAGCGGACGCGCATCGCCGAGGACTCGGTCGGCCTCGCCTCCTATGCCATGGACTCCCACTTCTGCCAGCGGGTCGTGGTCGAGGAGAATGGCCACACGACCGTCCGCAACGAGGGCGGCTTCGGACACCCCTGCAAGAACGGCCCGTACCCCGTCGCCTACCGCTCCATCGTCCCGAAACGGGAGGAGTGCACGAACCTGCTGGTGCCGGTCGGCCTTTCCGCCTCCCACGTCGCCTTCGGTTCGATCCGGATGGAGCCGGTCTTCATGATCCTCGGACAGAGTGCCGGCACTGCCGCCGCAATGGCGATTGACGCGGATCAGCCGGTACAGGATGTCCCTTACGCCAAGCTCAGGGAGCGGCTCGAGAAGCAAGGGCAACGGCTGTGATCAATCCCGGGCAGTCGTGACCCTGAAACGGGAACGATGAACCGCTGATTACGCAGATTAAGCGGATTTCGAAAGAGCTGGAAATACGGCAGGAGTCACTTGAAGAGAGCTCATCCGGTTCGATCCACCTCATTGATTTTCCGCGTAATCTGCGAAATCTGCGGTTCCCATCTCTGAATCCACAGTCACCAATCCCGCGAGGCCCGCCCCCATGAAACCCACCACCAACATCGCCCAGACCACTGCGCCCGATGGTGCCGTGTTCCGCCTCGTCGGCCACGACGGCGAATTCTACCTCTACATGAATGACCGCCAGGTCATGAGCACCACGCTCACCCACTCCGAGTTGCTGCTGGCCGACGGTGGCTGCGACTTCCGCGACAAGCGGCGCCACCCCCGGGTCCTCATCGGCGGGCTCGGGCTCGGCTTCAGCCTCCGGCGATCGTTGGAAATCACGGGCGAAAAGGCGCTCGTCGAGGTCGCCGAGCTGCTGCCCGAGGTCATCGAGTGGAACCGCAGATGCCTCGACGGCTGCAACGATGACATCCTCGCCGACCCGCGGACGCGCATCGTCGAGGCCGACGTCTACGACCGGATCGTCGCGGCCGCCGGCAAGAAGGGCCCGCGCTACGACGCCATCCTGCTCGATGTCGACGACGGCCCCTCCTCCCTGCTCCAGCCGCGCAACGCCCGCATCTACGGACGGGAAGGGCTGCAGGTGATCAAGCGCGCCCTCAGCCCCGGAGGCCGCGTCGCCTTCTGGTCCGCCGGCGTCGAGGCCGGCTTGCTGCGCGACCTCCGGCGCAGCGGATTCGCCGTCGAGGAACTGGAGGTCGCCAAGCACCCGCGCGCCAAGCGCCGGGAACACCGGATCTACCTCGCCGAGAAACGGGACTGAGCCGACACCCCGGCTCGACAAACGCCATGACCCTGCGACAAGGCACGCCATGAAGAAGTCCTTTCCCCTCGAAGTCCCCGGCATCAAGCCTCCGCGGGTGGTGGCCGCGATCAAGAACGACGTCCGCAAGTATATCAAACGCGAGCGCCGCAAACCGCTTCCCGAGGACGTCGACTTCTGCGACTTCGCCTGCCGGGTCGGCACCGAACCGGAGTCCGCCACCGAGGCCCACGTCGCGGAGCTCATCGCGCTCATCGACAACGCCTCCCGCAAGGAATGGCCCGCCATCTACATCGAGATCCTCGCCAAGCCGGGATATCGAACGAAGAAACCCGGCCCGGAAAGCGCGACCGATGAGTGATGCCCACCCCAATGATCCCCTTCACGGGATCACGCTGAAAGCCATCGTCACCGAGCTGCACGAGCGCCACGGCTGGCAGGCGATGGCCGACCGGATCCCGGTCCGCTGCTTCCAGAACAATCCCAGCATCAATTCCAGCCTCACCTTCCTCCGCAAGACCCCCTGGGCCCGCGAGAAGGTCGAGAAGTGGTACATCGAGGAAGCCGGGCGGCACTGAGCGGTCACGGATCCAGATACCCGTCGAGGCGCTCACGGATCGCGCCCAACCGGTCCCCGAGCGCGCCGAACCGTTCCTCGCGCCGCCAGGCGTCGATGACCTCGCGCGCCGCCCGGTCCCGCGCGTCCATCTCCGCGCCCGAAGGGATCTCCACCCTGGTCAGCAGGTTGTCGGAAACCGGGTAGTTCGAGTTTGGAAAAATCGCCGCGAAGGCATCGAGCCCGGCGGCACTCCGTGCCGGATCGAGCAGGTAGTCCTCGACCACCTTCCGCTGCGCGGCGTCCCGCAGGTCGGCCCGCGCCATGAGCTGGGCAAGCATCACCGGTCGCGACGCCGCCACCGCGGCATCGCCGGCAAGCCAGCCGAGGGTCTCCTCCGGCGCCAAACGGACCAGCCGGTCGAGCGTGAGGAATGCGGCATGGGCCGTGGCACGACCGGCCTCGCTGCGGTCGGACACCAGTTCGGACAGAAGCGGCACGGCGGAGGTCGCCCGCGTGTGGACCAGCACGTCGAAGGCCTCCAGATACCCGGCGGTCGGTTTCGTGCGCCACTCGGGATTCCGCACGAGTTCGATCGCCTTTCGCTCCAGATCGTCGCGGGTTTCCGGTCCCGGATCCCCGAGCGCCTTGTTTCTCAGGCAGACCGCCCACTCGTCCGGGTCGTTCGATTCCGCCAGGACGGTCTCCGCCAGCTTCGCGGCCTGCGCTGGATCGATCCGGCCCAGCCAGTCGAGCAGGGCCACGCGCAAGGCCGGCGCCGTCTTCAGGCTCCCATCCGGGCGCAGCGTGAAGGACAGGCCGGTCCGGAAATTGCGCGAATCGTCCGCCAGAAAATCGACCATCGCCCGGGAGGCTTCGGCAGGCGGCATGGCGAACAGGTCCGATTCAAGCCTCGCGAGAATCCGCCGGACATCGGCGCCCCCCCTGGCCGCATCGAGGCTTCGAAAGGCATCGTCGATCACCGGGGCGACCGGCCCTGCGACGCTCTCCTGCCGGGCCGCCGAAGGCACCGGCTCCCCGCCTTCCACCCGCCCGGCATCCGACGGACCCCGCCGGACCATCAGCACGGCAACTCCCAGCATCACCAGGAAAACCACCACCCATCCGCCGCGTTTCATCGCCTCGACTCTCCGGTTCGCCGCCGTCGGGGAACAAGACCCAAATCCAACTCCTTCACTGGGCGCTCCGGTCGCGGCGGGCTCCCTCGAGGTGCTCCTTGGCCTCCCCGACCAGGAACAGCGAACCGGCGATCAGCACCGGTGCCCCGCTCGCCTTCGCCGCCGAGAACGCCTTGGCAAAATCCTCGTGCAGGCAGGCCTGGGAAAAGTGCCCCACCAGCGCCTCGGCCGGAAGGGCGCGTGGCGAGTCGATCGGACAAAGATGAACCTCGGAAGCAATCCCGTCCAGATGGCGCGCGATTCCGGCGACATCCTTCGATTCGACCGCACTGAAAATCAGCGCCGCCTTGCGCTCTCCGAATCGCTCCTTCCAGGTCCGGACCAGCGCCTCCGCCCCCTCGGGATTGTGCGCGCCGTCGAGCACCACCTTCCCGTCGTCGCATTCCAGAATCTCGAAACGGCCGGGCCAGCGGACCGTTTCCAGGCCGTGTCTCACCGTCTCGTAGTCGAGCGGATAGCCCAGCGCGTGCAGGCATTCGAGCGCCAGCGCCGCGTTCCAGGCCTGGTGCTCCCCCGGAAGCCCGATCGGATAACCGCGGAGCGGGACGGGCACGAAACTCAGTGGCGTCCGCCGCTCGTTCGCCTCCAACTCCAACACGCGGCGCGCTCCATCATGCTGGGGCGCGGAGATCGCCGGCTTCCCTTCCACCAGGATCCCCGCCTTCTCGAAGGCGATCTTTTCCAGGGTGTCCCCCAGCCACTGCATGTGGTCCATGCCGATCGGCGTGATCGCGCAGACATCCGCCGGCACGGCCGTGGTCGCATCGAGGCGGCCGCCCATGCCGGTTTCGAGGATGATCAGCTCGCACTCCCTTTCCCGGAACCAGCGCATCGCCGCGGCCAGCGTGATCTCGAAGAAGGTCGGATGCGGGTCGAGGCGTTCGCAGATCCCCCTCAACTCGGTCAGCAGGGCGGCACATTCCTCCTCGGGGATTTCGACGCCCGAGACGCGGATCCGCTCGCGGAAGTCGATCAGGTGCGGCGAGGTGAAAAGCCCGGTGCGCGTGCCGCCGGCCCGGGCGACCGACTCGGCCATGGCGCAAGTACTACCCTTGCCGTTGGTCCCGGCGACGTGAAGGACCCGCGTCCGGTGCCCGGGATAGGCGAGGAACTCCTTGAGGAGGCGCCGCGGACCGTCGAGCCCGAGCTTGATCCCGAAGAGCTGGGTTGAAAACAGCCAGTCGATGGACTCGCGGTAGTTCATGACCGGCCGCGACGGAATCTCACGCCATCATGTAGGCGAGGAGCGTGGTCAGCTTCTCGCGCAGCTTGGTGCGCGGCACGATCGAGTCGATCAGGCCGTGATCGAGCATGAACTCGGCCGTCTGGAAACCGGGCGGCAGGTTCTGGTGGGTCGTTTCCTTCACCACCCGCGGTCCGGCAAAGCCGATCATGCACTTCGGCTCGGCGAGGTTCACGTCGCCGATGGTCGCGAAGGAAGCGGTGACGCCGCCGGTGGTCGGATGCGTGAGGATGGAAATGTAGGGCAGCCCGGCCTCTCCCAGGCGCGCCAGCGCGCCGCAGGTCTTGGCCATCTGCATCAGCGACAGCATGCCCTCCTGCATGCGCGCGCCCGACGAGGCGGAGACGATGATCATCCCGCGCTTCTCCTTGATCGCCATCTCAATGGCCCGCGTGATCTTCTCACCGACCACCGATCCCATCGATCCGGCGAAGAACTTGAAATCCATCACCGCGATCATCACCGGCTTGCCGCCGACGGTGAGGCGTCCGGTCACGACGGCATCCCGGAGGCCGGTCTTCTCACGCAGCCCCGCGGTCTTTTCCGAATAGTTCTGGAAACCCAGCGGGTTGGCGGAGATCAGCTCGGTCTCGGTTTCCTCGAAACTCTGCGGATCGGCGACCAGCGCGATCCGGTCGTGCGAATCCATCAGGAAATGATGGCCGCAGTGGTGACAGGTCTGGAGGTGCTGGCGCAGCTCAAGCTGGTGGAGCATCGCGGAGCAGTCGGGACACTTGGTCCACAATCCTTCCGGCATCGTGTCCTTGGCCTTGTTCTTCCGGAGCTTGGGCTTGTCGAAAATTCCCATGATGGTGCTTGGAGGCGGGGAGCAGAATGCCCCGACCGGGATGGCCCCGAGGCTACCCGCGCATCACGGTCACGACAATCACCTTTTGAAAGCCCGCTTTTCTCAACACCCGGGCACATTCGTGGGCGGTCGAGCCGGTGGTGAAGACGTCGTCGACCAGCACCGCGCCCGCGCCGCCGACCGTCCCTCTGCGGACGGCAAACGCCCCGCGCAGGTTCTTCTGGCGCTGGCTGCGGCTGAGGCGCGTCTGGGTCTCGGTGGGCCGGATCCGCCGCAGCAGATCGAGCACGGGCATGCCGAGCCGCCGGCCCAGCGGGCGGGCGATCTCGCGGGACTGATTGAACTGCCGCCAATGATGCCGCCGCCGGTGCAGCGGCACCGGGACCAGCGGCCAGCCCTGCTCGTGGGCCTCGGCCAGGCGCGGATCGGAAAAGGCGGAAACGGTCAGGTCCGCCAACTCGCGCGCCAGTTCCAGCCGACGTCCGTATTTCAAATCATGCACCAGCGTCATGGCACCGTCCGAACGGAACAGGGCGGGCCGCGCAAACTCGAAGGCGAAGCTCTGGTCGCGGCAGTTCGGGCACGCGAACTCGGCCTCGATCCGCCCGTCAAACCCCTGCCCGCAGATCCGGCAATGTGGGGCGCGCAGCCGGGGCAACTCGTCGCCGCATGCCCGACACAGGCAACGCCCGCCCGGCACCCCTTCGCCGCACAGGTGGCAGATGCCGGGATAGACCAGATCGAGGGCCCGGCCGAAGATGCCTCTAAGGACCCGCCTCATCGATCTCGTCCGGCAGGCTCCGGCGGGTCATCAAGGCGACGACCAGGCCGGTCAGGATCACCATGACCAGCGGCAGCACACCCTCCAGCAGCGTCATGCCGACAAACCAGCGCGCGGCATCGGGCAGCTCGAAGACCGGCCAGGTGGCCGCCTTGAAGACGGTGAGCGCCAGAACCCAGCCCGCGTGCAGGCCGATCGGCAGCCACAATGAAGCCGTCCGGTAGCGCGCCACGCCCAGCACCACGCCGACGGCAACCAGGATGGAGAAGCTGCCGACCATCGAGAGCGGATCGGCGAAGCGGGAAAGAATCTGACCCAGCAGCTCGAAGCCGGCATTCCCGGCCTCGGGATCGGCCACCGCCGCCCCCGCCGGAGGCTCGAGGAAATGGACGAAGGCGAACAGGAACGACAGCGTGACGATCGCCATCGCCGGGCGCATCGCCCGCAGGAAGATGCCCAACAGAACCCCCCGGAAAAGCACCTCCTCGAGGATCGACACCACCAGCGCGGTGATCAGTCCTTTCCGCAGGGCGCCCCCCCAGTCGATCTCCGAGACGATGGGGTTGGGGACACCCTGGGTCGACTCCGCCGCATCGCGCCACAGGAAGAAGCCGGCCTTCACCAGGATCCAGCCGGAAATCATCAGGATCCCTCCCGACAACACGAACCCAAAAATCATCTCCGCGCCGCCATGGGGATTCCGGCGCAGGGGCTGACCCCGGCCGCTCACCACCGAATCCGGAAGTCGCAGCGACCAGGGCGTGTCCCGGTAGCGCTCGCCACCGCGGCCGAGCTTGAGCCAGGCCAAGAGCGGAAACAGCAGCACCAGGGCCGACAGCAGGACCGCGCGGTCGAAGAAGCGCCCGAAGTTGTCCTTGGATCGCTCCGCCGCCCGTCCGATCCATTCGACGAAGCCGTTGGTCTCCTTCTCGGCGGTCACCTCGGCGAGGCCCATGCCGATGTTGTAGATCCACGGGGCGATCGCCGCCCCGAGGACCAGGGTCCCCACCACGTAGAGGAGGACCTTGAAGACGTCGCCTTGGGAACTCGTCGGCACCCCCGCAAGCTACGGAACCCCACCGCCCTGCCAAGAACGGAGTCGATCCTTCACGAACCCGACTGCGGACCGAAGCCGGCAAGCGCACGGGCGGTGACCCTTTCCCCGTCCAGCTTGGGATCCGTTCCGTAAACCCCGCCCTGCTCGGCGGAGGGAAGCTGCGGACGATGCCGCCCGCCCTCGTGGAACCATGCATTCTCCCGGAACGCAAAGCTCCCGGCCTCCGTGTTGGGCCCCACGTTCACCGCCACGCGGTTGTCCTCCGGAAAAACGATGATGTTCCGTTCGATCCGCCCGTTGCGGCAGGCACCGAATTCCGGCACCGGCTGCTCCTGGAGAATCCGGAACGCCCACTTCTCCGGCCGCAGGATCAAGTTGTGCCGCACCGCGCCCTGGTCAGCCGTGACGAAGGCCACCGCACACTGTCCGCCGACGAACACGTTGTGGGCGACCGTGATGTCGCTCGCCTCGAAGCGGGTCACCTCGGGCCGGAAGTACGGCTTTCCCGTGCTTCCGCCGAGATTGATGGCCCGCAGGCCGGCATCCTCGAACCGCGTCCGGAAAACCGTGATGCCCCGCGTGCCCCCCTTCATCTGGATGCCGGACATGGAGTCGTGCCCTTCGAGTCCGCGGATGATGCAGCCGGTCACCTTTCCATCGCGGCAGCCGACCATGTCGATCGCCGAGCCACCCCAGCCTTCGATCCGGCAGCCCTTCACCTCGAAGTCGACCAGCCCCGACATCTTGATGCCGTCGTGGTTCCCCCGCGGCCCGGTGCGGAGGACCACCAGGTCTTCGATCACCACGCCCTTCACGGCTTGGTCAAGCCGCCCCGCGTCGTCGAAGTTGAATCCGTTCCCCGGATACCCCTCGGCCCGCAACCCCTTCACCTTCCAGTGCGGGCAGGCCGAAAACTGGATCGCGGTCGAGCCGCCCCCGCGCAACCACACCTCGCCCTCCGCCCGCAGGACGATCGGGCGGTCCGCCGTGCCAGCCCGATCGCGGACCTGAATCCCCCCGCGGTAGCTGCCCGCCTTCACCACGATTTCATCCCCCGGCTTCGCCGCCGCAAGCGCCCCGCGCAGCGAAGCATCGTCGTCCACCGTCACGGCAATGACCGAGGATGCCGCCAAAAGCCAACAGAGCAGGACGTTCATCGGGCAAACGTAGTCCGGACGAACCTCGGTCGAAAGCATGAAACCAAGCACCTCGCAGCGCCATCGAACTCTTCCCATGAGCCCCAAGCTTGCACTTCACTATTAAAGCCGGGAGGCCCGTCGGGTGCACTCGGTGCTTGAACCTGGGTAAATCTCTTCGAGGGGAAATTCAATTCTTCCAGAGGGCACCGTAGGGGTCAAAGACCCAAGTGTCATTCACCTTCTTTGCATCGACAATGGGACCGCCACCCCATAGCGGACCTCTACAGTAGCCAGCGGTGACGACGATCTGCTCAGACGTGCCCTTGATCTCAGCAAAATACTTGGCCGCTGTTAGCGCGGGTCACCTCCGCTATCTTATTGAGCTTGGACTATTTTTCGTTTGGTGGCGTGACGACGATCCATGGTGCCGAACTGGAACTCGCTCGGAAACCATTTTTCTTCGCCCAATCCTTCAGCGTCGAGCGGAAGATCTCCTTCCCTTCGTGTTCAACGACGATGGTGCCCGCAAGCGATCTAGAATAGGTCGACTTCCCGTCGGTTGTAGTGCTGGTCCATCCGCCAAAATAGAAGACCACTGCCACGCCTTCACCATTGGTATCGACCGGCTTACCAAGGGAATCAGGAAGCAGTTTCGTTTGGCGCTCAGGATCGATCTCGAGTTCTTCGTAGGTTCCGGCTCCCTCCAATCGCACCTTGGCACCTTGAATCGGGGTTCTGGAATCAGGATCGATCACCTGGACCATCACAGGAAAGAACCCCTTGCCGTCAGCATTGATGGCAGCGCTCGCCACGGTGGCACCCGCGATCCATGCGAGGATGATTGACTTCATGATTTCTGGCCCAACATTTGAAGACAGTCGACCCCAACCCCACGAAGCGCCGAAACTGTCCCGTTGCCCGGATTGAATCGTCAAAACCAGGGTGCGACAAGACCGCTCCAAGAGGACTTCGTCGCCGACTTGTCGAGCGTCAGGGTTCCGGCTTTGTCCATTCGATCATGCGCTCCCGAAGTTCTTCGCTGAATGCGTCCAGGTCTTCGCGCGTCATCATGCCGACGGCGAGCATCTGGATGATGAATTGTCTCATCCTGCTGCGCGAGTGCCCATCCAGGCACGCTCGAAGCGCTTTGGCGATCTCCCCAACCTGCTCCTCAAGATCCCAGAACCTCTCGGCAGGAGAGCGTTCCCCGTCCGCCAGGATCGTGGCCAACTCCTCAATCCGACCGCGAAGGTATCGCTCCCGGAGAATCGGGGCCAACTTGCGAAATGCCTTCCAGTCTTTCTCGTCCGGTCCGTCGTGCATGAATTCAATCTCTTCCACCCAGAGTCAACGTCCTCCCACACCTGCCGTGGACGCGACTTCGACGACAGTTTGAGGACTGGGTGGTCATGGTGGTTCGAGCTCGCCGCGGAGCAGATGTCAGGAACGGCGCCTTTTTCGCTCTTCTTGTTCGGAATGGGTGCTCACATACTCCAGTGCGGCGTGAGCGAGAAAATCCGACCGGGTATCACCCGTCTTCGACGCAAAGGAATCGATCTGCACCAGCAACCTCTCGGGGAGGGTGATGTTGACGCGCTTCGCCTTGCCGGAAAGCTTGGACAGATCGACATCGACCAAGGCCCAGATCCCCCCGGAAAACTCGCGTTTCGATCGGTGGTTCTCGATGGGCTGTCCCCGGGGAATGGGCTCACCGTCGATCAGAAGTCCCTCGACGTGGCATTCGATCGCTTCAACCGCATTGCTCAGGGCATCGTCGGCCGTCTCGCCAGCGGAAAAGCATCCCGGCAGATCGGGAACCGTGACTCCGTAATCGGAGTCCTTGTCTTTGTGAATGACGACTGGAAGTCTCATGAATCTCAGGGTGGCCAGTCCCTGCCGGCTTGGTGGAAGGTACTCCGAAGGAACCCTGCGTGACAAGATGCCTGCCAATGGATTCTCATTCAAGCACCCTCCCGCATTCCCCGGGATCGCCTGCCTGTCTTTCGGATCGCTCCCAAACCGTCGGGCGCGTCAGCGTCGCGCGGTCCTTCAGCGGCTCCAGCGGGCGCCGCCGACCGCTTCGTTGCCGCCGACCGAGGTGACGATCGCCGATCCGGCATCGCTGCGGTTCAGCCTTGCCAGCGCGGCGACGGTCTGCAGGCCGGCGGAGGCCCCGAGCGACTCGCCGAGCACGCGTCGCAGGGAAAAGCGCGGACCACTCCAGGACACCGAGTTTTCCGGCAAGTCGAAGCGCCCGACCCCGACACGGCCGTCGGCCCAGACGGTCGCACCGTCATCTTCGGCTTCCAGTTCCTGCCAGAGTCTTGCGAACGCCGCAACCCGGTCGGACTCGCCGGCGTAGTTCACGGAATCCGGCACCGCCATGAGCTGTGGACCTGCGCCATCCTTCTCAAGCACGACCGCCGCCGCCCCCTCCGCCGGCAACATACGGGAGCTGTAGTAGCCCATCGCCTCGGCGCTGAGCCAGTCGGCCTCCTCCGGGGAAACGACCACGCACAGGTCGCAGTCGCCCCGCTCCAGCCATTCGGCCGCCAGCTCGAGGCCGGTGAAGAACTCCGCCCCGTCGCCGACCAGCGTGTCATTGGGCGCGTGGCTGTGGGCCACCGCCGAGAGGTGGCTCGAGGGGGCGTTGTAAACCGTTTCGGGAAAGAGGATCGGGCTCGCGGTGGCAGGGGCTTCCAGCACCTCGCCGTAGAACCGGTTCGAGTAGTTCACGCAGCCGTTCATCATCGTGCAGACCACGCCGAGGCGCAGGTCCCCGGCCTTCACCGCCTCGAAACGCTCGACACCCAGGGCCTCGTACATCGCCGCCGCAGCGAACTTGCCCACCGCGCTGGCGCGGCGGAGTCGCGGGTCGCGGGGCAGTTTCGACCGATCCTCCAACTTCGGCACCCGCAGCACCGGTGTGCGGACGACTTCCCCGCCGGTGGTGGTCCGCTCGAATTCACCGACCTCCGGACGCTGGTTCGCATCGAGCGCCGCCATCATGGGCTCGAGCCCCCAACCCGCGGGCGAGACCGCGCCAATTCCCGAGGCGGTGATGCGGCTCATGCCGGGACCTCCCTTCCAAAGATCAGGGTCGCATTCGCTCCACCGAAGCCGAAGGAGTTCGTCAGCGCATGCCGCACCTCGACCTCGCGGGGTTCGCGGACGAGATCGAAGGTCACCGCCGGATCGACCTCCCGGACGCCGAGGCTCCCGGGGAGCCACTGGCCCTCGAGGGTCATCAGGCAGATCACCGACTCGACCGCGCCGGCACCGCCGAGAAGGTGGCCGATGGATGACTTGGTGGAACTCAGGCGGATCTTCCCCGCGGCGTCCCCGGCCCAGCGGCGGACCGCTCCGGCCTCGGCGACATCGTTGAGCGGCGTGCCGGTGCCGTGGGAGTTGATGTAGTCGATCTGCTCCGGCTCCAGCCCCGCCATGCGCGTCGCCTCGGTCATCGTCAGCAAGGCGGCATCGCCCTCGGGATGCGGCTGGGTAAGGTGGTGGATATCGGTCGCCGCCCCGTAACCGAGCACGCTGGCCCGCATCCGGGCACCCCGCTCGCGGGCGGCCTCGAGGCTTTCGACCACGACGAATCCCGCCCCCTCGCCGATCGCCAGACCGTCCCGCGCGGCATCGAAGGGACGCGGCACGCCGGAGGGCGACAGGGCCTGCAGGGAATCGAAGCCGGCGAAAACCAACTGCGCGAGACCGTCGTAGCCGCCCGCCAACACCCGGTCGGCCTTTCCTTCCCGAATCATCTGGAAGGCATGGCCGATGGCATTGGCGCCCGACGCGCAGGCGTTGGAAATGATCCGCAAGGGGCCGGCCACACCGAGCTCCGCCATCATCCGGGTCAGCTGACCCTGCGGCTGATAGCACTCGACCCTTCGAAACTGGCCCAGCCGTTCGCCGGCGATCGCATGCCGGTAAAAATCCTCGCCGATCGGCATCGCGCCGGCCGAGGTGCCGATGACGACCGGCATCGCGCCGGAGACGCCCGCCTCGTCGAGCGCCTCGCGGGCCGCCACGAGCGCGAAACGGGTCCCGCGATCCATCCGCTCCCAGGCCCGCGCGCCGACACCCGGCGGCTTTTCCGGCAGCACCGCCTGGCCGGCGGATTTCGTCCGCTGCTGCGAGACGTCGAACAGATCGACCTCGCGGAAGGCGGTTCGTCCTTCCCGGAAACCGGCGGCATTCTCGGACATGCCCAGCCCCATCGAGGTCACGATCCCGGCACCGGTGATGACCACCGGTCGGGCGTGTTCAAGGCGGGGAGAATCGGCGCGGTAAGCCACAATCGTTGGAATTCAGGCTGGCGGTCGGGCGAAAGCCGCAGCAAGACAACGGCCAGCGAGCTTGTCAAATGCTGCTTAACCGTTGGAAGGAAACCCTGGCGCGATCCCACGACCGTCCCGCAATCTTTGATGGCGACGAGGTGATCCGTTTCCGCGACCTCGATGAGCAGCTCGGCGAGCTCCCCGAAGCCGACGGCCCGGTGGTCGCCAGCGGCTCCGCCCGCGAGCTTGTAATCGCCACCCTGCGCGGCTGGCGCGACCGGGTGCCGGTGCTGCCGGTCGAGCGCGCCGGGGCCCGCCTGCCGGCGCTGACCGACATTCCCGAAGGCGTCGCCCACCTCAAGCTGACGCCGGGCACCGACGGCATGCCGCGCACGGTCCGCTTCACCGCCTCGCAGATCGCCGCCGATGCGGACCGGATCGTCCGGGCGATGGGGCTGACCCCCGAGATCCCCAATTTGGCCACGATCTCGCTGGCCCACTCCTACGGCTTTTCCTCGGTCGTCCTGCCCCTGCTGCTCCACGGCATTCCCCTGCGCACGGTCGAAGTCCCCTTCCCGGCCGTGGTCGCCGCGGCGTGGGCCGGGCACGAGGCGATGGTGGTCCCGGCCGTGCCCTCGATGTGGCGGGCCTGGCTGCGCTCGGGGATCCTGGAAAACGCCCCCATCCACCTCGCCGTTTCCGCGGGAGCCCCGCTGCCGCTCGACCTCGAGCGCTCGGCGTGGGAAGCGCACGGGCTCAAGCTCCACAACTTCTACGGCGCCTCCGAATGCGGGGGCATCTCATGGGACCCGACACCGGAACCGCGCACGGAGGCCACCGACCTCGGCGAGCCGCTGCCCGGGGTCAAGGTCTCCCTCGACGAGAACGGACGCTTCCTGATCGAGTCCGACTCGGTCGCCCTCGGCTACGACCACTCGCGAAACGGCGTGAAACTCGGCGGCGGAAAGTTTCTCACCACCGATGTCGGGCGACTGGAGAACGGCCGCCTCCACCTCGACTGCCACGCCGACGGCCACATCAACGTGGCGGGTCGCAAGATCGGCCCGGGCCGCGTCGAGGCGGTGCTTCTCGGCACCGGGCTCGT
The DNA here is from genome assembly GCA_022548915.1 of Verrucomicrobiaceae bacterium E54. Classification (GTDB taxonomy): domain Bacteria; phylum Verrucomicrobiota; class Verrucomicrobiia; order Verrucomicrobiales; family Akkermansiaceae; genus Haloferula. The sequence goes on along the minus strand of JAKZES010000003.1, from coordinate 15,054 downwards.
GAACAGGATCCGGGTCTTCGGCATCCCGAGCCAGGATCCCGAGCGGGTCGACGAGGTCGCCGCCCTGGTCCCAGTGGACACCGATCTCGCCGCCCTCCGCTCCGCCGCCACCGCGGAGCTGGCCGGCTGGGAGACTCCGCGGCAGTGGTTCACCGATCCCACCGCATGGAACCTTTCCCGCATGGAACTGCGCAAGCGCTTCGCCTCCAGGCGTTCGTAGTTCCTGCTTCAGCAGGTCTTCCGCATCATTCGGGGGAAGGCCCGCTACGCTCCGTCGGATAGATGCCTCGACCGCAGCGCCCGCAGCCGGCGGAACCACACCACCGAAACCACCAGCACCCCGATCAACATCAGGGCGCGCGGTCCGTCCACCGGCACCAGGATGGCGGTCGTCACCACCTCCACGGTCACCAGGCAGAACACGAACACCAGAATCGCCCCGCCCTTCGCCTTCGACGCCACCCACGCCCCGAAGGGCGCGCCCACCGCCACCACCGGGGCCGCCACCGCCCAGTATTCCCAGACCACCCCGATCGGTTCGGGCAGCAGCAGCCGGAACATGAAGGCCACCAGGGAAATCACCCCCATGGTCACCACCGAGGTCGGCACCGCCACCCGCTCGTCGAGTCCGTAGCCCAGCGTCATCAGCACGAAGCACAGCATGTCCGCACCCGCTCCGAGTTGGGATGCCACCAGGCCACCGACCACGCCCACCACGACGAAGCGGATCGCGTCCCGCCGCGTCCACGCCACCACCTCGGCCTCGGGACGGTGGCGGCGTTTCCAGTGCGACCGGTAGAGCGTGATCGCGAACACCAGCAGCAGCGAGGAAAACGCGAGCTTCGGGACGTTGCGGGGCAACTCGATGAACGCCAGCCCGAGCATCACCCCGGGAATCGCGCCGAGCAACGTCCAGCGGATCACCCGGAAGTTCACCCGGATCCCCCGGGTCAGGATGAAGATCGCCGCCATGTTCATCCCCACGGCTTGGATCATCAGTCCGAAAAGCGCGGCATCCTTGGTCGGGATCGACAGCAACTTGGTGAAAACCGGATACGCCACCGCGCCGCCGCCCGCCGGCGTCGATCCCGCCACGAAGGAGCCGAACACCATCGTCAGGGCCATCGGCCAACGCGTGAGGAACAGGCCCCAGGCATCGGCCATCGCCATGGCCACGACCCACGCCAGCCACACTCCGGCGAGCACCGCCGGGTAGATCCAGAACCGCCGGGCGGCGGGTTGACCCGGAGCACTCACGCTTGTCCGCTGAGCATCACCTTGGCGCTGGCAAGTTTCCGCCCCGCCGACTCGATCTCTCCGGAGATCTGGATCATCCCGCCGAGCCGTCCCTCGACCTCGACCCGGATTTCCAGCGTCTGGCCCGGCTCGGCGGCGCCGAGGATTTTCGCCCCGCGGATGCCGGTCAGGAGCAGGCCGTCCATCGCGCCATGCTCCGGGTCGCTCTGCGCCGCGACCCCGCCGAGCTGGGCGATGGCCTCGACCAGGATCACGCCCGGCATCAGCGGCTGCCCGGGAAAATGTCCGGCGAGAAAGGCCTCGTCGCCCCGCACCCGGTAGCGGCCGTGCGCCGAGCGCCCGGGATCGATCTCCACAAGTTCATCCACGAACCGGAACTCGGGACCGTGGGGCAGTGCTTCCAGCTCGGACATCGCCGAATCACTGTCACTCCTCGCCCGCTTGGCAAGCGCGCTTCCGAAAAAGCACGAAGCCCGCCCCTCAATTGAACCTTGGCCCGCCCCCGGCCGGGCCGCTAGTCTGGCGCCGTGTCACCCCCTCCCGAAACCGCCGTCGGCGATTCGGCGTCGCTCCCGGTATCCGGTCGCGGCTGGTGGTGGTGGCCCCTGGAAACGCTCGCCGCCCTCGGAGGCGTCGCCTACTGGGGCGTCTTCGGACTGCTTTTCACCGTGGCCGCACTGCCTCTCTGCCTGCTGCTTCCCAAGCGCCGGGCCGAGCGCCTCGGGCGCACCCTGCTGAACCGGGCGTTCCGGATCTTTGTCGGCTACCTGCGGGTCACCGGCCTGGTCCATGCCGACCTCGACTCGCTCAAGCCGCTCCGTGAACGCCGCGACCCGGTCATCATCGCGCCCAACCACACCTCGCTGTGGGATGCGGTCTTCGTCATTTCCTGCCTGCCGCAGCCGATCTGCATCATGAAGGACAGCATCCTTCGCAATCCCTTCCTCGGCGGTGGCGCCCGCCTCGCGGGCTACATCCCGAACGGCAGCTCGTCACGCTTGGTGCGCGACGCCGCCGACGCCCTCGACCGCGGCGGCCAGTTGCTGCTTTTCCCCGAGGGCACCCGCACCCGCCGCGACCGGCGCTGGATCAACCCGCTCAAGGGCGGCTGCGCGCTGATCGCCCGCCGGGCCGGCGTCCCCGTGCTGCCCGTCTTCGTCCGCAGCAACACCCGCTTCATGGAAAAGGGCTGGCCGCTGTGGAAGCGGCCGGACTTTCCCATCCGGATCAGCTTCGAGCTCGGCGACGCCCTCGAACCTCAGGCCGACGAGTCCGCCCGGGACTTCACCCGGCGCCTGCAGCAGACCTACGAGGACCACCTTTCCCGCCCCCACAAGCTGCGCCGCCAGATCCAGGAGTAGGAGTTCCATTCCGCATTCGACAAGCCGCCTCCGCCGCCCCTAGGCTCCGCCGCCGCGGTCGGGAAGACGGTCTTTCCACCGCCCCATTCCCCGCCTCATGAAAGCCATTCTCGCTCTCGAAGACGGCCGCCTTTTCGAAGGACGTGCCTTCGGCGCAACCGGCACCCGCACCGGTGAAATCTGCTTCAACACCTCGATGACCGGCTACCAGGAGGTCATCACCGATCCGTCCTACCGCGGCCAGATCGTCACGATGACCTACCCGCAGATCGGCAACTACGGCGTGAACCCGGACGACGCCGAGTCCGCCTCCCCGCACGTCCGCGGCTTCGTCATCGGCGAGCTTTCCCCCATCGCCTCGAACTACCGGTCGCGCCAGACGCTGGCCGAGTATTTCACCGAACACGGCATCCTCGGCATCGAGCACGTCGATACCCGGGCCCTCACCAAGCACCTCCGGTCGCTGGGGGCGATGCGGGCGTGCCTGAGCACCGAACTCACCGCCGAGGAAGCAATCGCCGCCGCGAAGGCCTCGCCGTCGATGGAGGGGGCCGACCTGGTCAAGGAGGTCACCTGCGCGGAAACCTTCCCGTGGGAGGATGATTCACGCCGCTTCGCCCTGCCCAACACCGTCACCGGACAGGAAGGCAACTGGGCCGATCTCCCGCCGATCCGCAGCCGCATCGTCGCCTACGACTTCGGCATCAAATACAACATCCTGCGCCGCCTGCGGCAGGTCGGCTTCGAGGTCGAGGTCGTCCCCTCCACGACGCCGGCCGACGTCGTTCTCGGCAAGAACCCCGACGGCATCTTCCTCTCCAACGGCCCGGGCGATCCGGCCGCCCTGGGCTACATCCACGAGGAGGTGAAGAAGCTGATCGGGAAAAAGCCGATGATGGGCATCTGCCTCGGCAACCAGATCCTCGGCCACGTCTTCGGCGGCAAGACCTTCAAGCTCAAGTTCGGCCACCGCGGCGCCAACCAACCGGTCAAGGACCTGCGCACCGGCAAGATCTCCATCACCTCCCAGAACCACGGCTTCGCCGTCGACCCGGAGTCCTTCGACACCAGCGTCGAGGTCACCCACATCAACCTCAACGACGACACCGTCGAGGGCATCCGCCACAAGGATTACCCGGTCTTCAGCGTCCAGTACCACCCCGAGGCCGCCCCCGGCCCGCACGACGCGACCTACTTCTTCGACGAGTTCGCCGACCTGGTCGAGCAGTCGAAGTAAGTTCATCGCCTCTCTGCACTGATCACCGATCACTGATCACCGATCACTTTTCATGAACACCATCGTCACCGGTCTCCAGTGGGGAGACGAAGGAAAAGGCAAGATCGTCGACTACCTGACCGAATCCGCCGACGTCGTCGTGCGCGGCCAGGGCGGCAACAACGCCGGCCACACGGTCATCGCCAAGGGCACCAAATACGTCCTGCACCTGCTGCCCTCGGGCATCCTCTGGGACGGCAAGACCAACGTGATCGGCAACGGCGTGGTCCTCGACCCGATCGGCCTGGTCGCCGAGATCGAGCGACTCGAGGGCCAGGGCATCGCCATCACTCCGGAGAAACTCCTCATCTCCGACCGCTGCCACGTCGTCCTGCCGCTGCACAAGGAACTCGACGCCGCCCGCGAGGCCGCCCTCGGCGATCGCAAGATCGGCACCACCAAGCGCGGCATCGGCCCGGCCTACGCCGACAAGATCAACCGCAACGGCCTGCGCGTCGCCGACCTGCTGGATGAATCTTACTTCCGCGAGATGCTCGCGCACCGCACGGCGGAGGCCAACGAGGTGCTCGCCAGGTTCGACCTTCCGACCTTCGACGCGGAGCAGCAGGCCGACGAGGTGCTCGCCGCCTTCGCCCGCCTCCGACCGCACGTCACAAACACCATCGCCTCCCTCCACAAGTCATGGAAGGCCGGCGACAACATCCTCTTCGAGGGTGCCCAGGGAAGCCTTCTCGACATCGACTACGGCACCTTCCCCTTTGTCACCTCCTCGAACACCACCGCCGGCGGTGCCTGCACCGGCACCGGCCTGCCGCCCACCTCGATCGACCAGGTGATCGGCGTCTGCAAGGCCTACACGACCCGCGTCGGCGCCGGCCCCTTCCCGTCGGCCGACGAGGGCCTTTCGGACTACCTCCACGATCTCGGTCGCGAGTTCGGCGCCACCACCGGTCGCGCCCGCGGCTGCGGCTGGCTCGATGCCGTGCTGCTCCGCCACGGCTGCATGGTCAACGGCACCACCGGCCTGGCCGTCACCAACGTCGACGGCCTCGACCAGTACGAGACGCTGAAGATCTGCGTCGGCTACGACATCGACGGCACCCGCCACGATCTGCCGCCGGCCGACCGCCATGCCTGGGATCGTGCCACCCCGATCTACGAGGAAGTTCCCGGCTGGATGAGCGACACCACCGGCTGCACCCACTACGACGATCTTCCGGAGAACACCAAAGGCTACCTCCGCCGCCTGTCCGAACTCTGCGACACGCCGATCCAGTTCGTCGGGGTCGGGCCCGACCGGGTGCAGACGCTGGTCGTCGCCACGGGCTGAGTCCTCGACGGAAATCGCGGCATTTTCCCGGTTCGTTCTTCATTTCTTCACCCGGGCGCGCTGTCATCAGCCTCCGATGCCTCCCAAACCCACAGTCCCCGAGCACATCGCCGTCATCATGGACGGCAACGGACGCTGGGCCAAGGAACGCGGCCTGCCCCGACGCGAGGGTCACCGGGCGGGTGCCGAGTCGGTCCGCGAATGCGTCGAGGCGTGCAAGCAGCTCGGCGTGAAATACCTCACGCTCTATGCCTTTTCCTCGGAAAACTGGAGCCGTCCGGCCGACGAAGTCTCGGCCCTGATGAACCTCCTCGAACGCTTTCTCGAACAGAAGGCCGAGGAGATGATGAAGCAGAACGTCCGGCTGCGGGCGATCGGCCACCTCGACCGCCTTCCCGAGAAGACCCGCAACAAGCTGCGCGATGCCATGGCCCGCACCGCGGACAACACCGCGATGACCCTCGTCCTCGCCCTGTCCTACGGATCGCGCGAGGAGATCACCGAGGCCGCCCGCGCCATGGTCCACGAGGCCGTTGAAGGCCGGCTCGTGCCCGGCGACGTCACCCCCGAACTCGTCGCTTCCCACCTCTACACCGCCGACCTTCCGGATCCCGACCTGCTGATCCGGACCTCGGGCGAGCTGCGCGTGTCGAACTTCCTCCTGTGGCAGATCAGCTACTCGGAAATCGTGATCTACAAGAAGTTCTGGCCGGACTTCAAGCAGGCCGACCTGTTTGCCGCGGTCGAGGAATACCAGGCCCGCCACCGGCGCTTTGGTGGTCTGTAGCGGACCGCCGATCTCCGAATCGGCATTCCAGTACACCGCGCCGTCATGAAAGGCGGGCGGGCGGGCTCGGGTAATCCCAACTATGACCCTTCGTCCCTTTTTCGCCTCCGCGCTCGTGGCCGTGGCCGTGACCCTCACGCCGGCGAATGCCGAAGCCACGGCCCTCAAGGCCCACGGCGTGTTCTCCAGCAACATGGTCCTCCAGCGGGACAAGCCGATCACCATCTGGGGCTGGGCGAAGCCGGGCTCGAAGGTCTCGGTGACTTTCGGAACCGGGTCGGCCGAAGGCATTGCCGAAGGCGGACGCTGGAAAGTCGAGTTCCCGGCCCGGGAGGCCGACATCGAACCCCGCAAGCTGGTCATCAGGTCCGGCGACGAAGCCATCGAGATGGACAACATCCTCGTCGGCGACGTGTGGGTGATGAACGGCCAGAGCAACATGAAGTGGGGCCTCGAAAAAACGATCCAGTCCGATCTCGAAAGGGCCCAATCCAACCTGCCGCTGTTCCGCCGGCTCGGGATCAGCCCCAACGAGCAATCGACCCTCCAGGACGACATTCCGGCCGACAAGATCGACGGCGGAGGCTGGTTGGTCTCCGACCCGGAAACCGCGGGCAGCTTCTCCGCCATCGGCTACGCCTTTGGTTCGCGCCTTCAGCGGGCGCTCGGCATTCCCATCGGCATCATCGACAACGCCCGCGGCGGTGCCTCCATCGAGTCGCTGGTTCCGGCCCACAAGTTCGACGACCACCCGGTGGCCGCCGCCTACAAGAAGCACCTCGATCAGCGGATCGCGGAATTCGACGCGGAGGCCGAAGTCGAGCGCCAGTGGCAGAACCAGCTCAACCGCGCCAAATCCAAGGGAGTGCCCGAAGAAAAGTGGCCGAAACGGGGGACCGTCGAGGAGCTCCGCTCGTGGAACATCCCCGGCAAGAGTCCGTCCGATGCCGCCAGCTGCTACAACGGCATGTTCGGGGCCTTCAAGGGCCTCGGCATCAAGGGCGTTCTCTTCCACCAGGGCTACAACAACGCGATGGGAAGCAGCTGCCGGCCGAAACGGTACCGGGCGCTGATGCAGTTGATGGTCGAAGGCTGGCGCGAGGACTTCGAAAGCCCGGCACTGCCGGTGGGCGTCATCGGTTTCTGCGCCGGCGGCATTCCCCAGACCGAGGAGAACTTCGAGGTCTGGACCGTCGCCCCCTCGGCCTTCATCCGCGAAGCCCAGCGCCTCGGACTCGCCGATGTGGGGGATCCGGAAAACACCGCCTTTCTCCCGGCCTACGACGTCCAGATCCCCGGGCTCCATCCCTTCAAGAAGCGCGACCACGGCGAACGAGCCGCCCGCTGGGCACTGAACCGGGTCTATGATCTCAAGGTCGGCTGGGACTCGGCCTCGCTGGTGTCCACCAAGCGCGACGCTGATCGCATGGTCCTCACCTTCGACAAGAAGGTCATGCCCGACGACATGTCGACGGTGATCGAAGGCTTCGCCATCGCCGGACCCGACCAGAAGTTCTACCGCGCCCACGCCACCTGGCCGCTGACCAAGGACGCCGGAATCTGGAACACCGCGAACAAGAGCTTCGATGCCACCAAGGTGATCGTCTGGAGCCCCTTGGTGCCCGAGCCGTCCGCCGTCCGCTACGCCTGGGCGACCAGCGCGGCGGGCAACCTCAAGGTCGACGGCAAGCCCTGGCAACCGCTGCACAGCTTCCGCACCGACGACTGGGACTGGCCCGAGATCGGCCCCGAAGGCATGGCGCTCGATCGCGGTCAGCTGAAGCAACTCAACACCGAAGCCGCCGAGCGACTCGAATTCCGGCGGACCGAGGAGGCCAAGCGCGCGGTCGAGATCCTCGACCGCCTCAAAACCCTCGGCCAGGCAGGCTGATCCCTCTAGCAGGAACGCGCGACGCTGTCGCGCACCGTGGGTTCAAACACTCACTCCAGACTCCTGGCAGCTCCCAATCCAGCGGTCCAAGGCGCGACAGCATCGCGCGCTCCCGAAAATCTCCGGCCTTGCTTTCCGCGCAAAGCCGGTCATCTTTCGCGTCGTCGGCCACTTGGAACGCCGACCGCGCGCGATCCCCGCGCCCTCCGCAGCCGGCGTTCTCCGGCCTCTGGCAGCCACCGGCACCAGCTCATCCCTTTTCTCACCATCATGCCCCGCAAGAACCTGCGCGAGCGCATCCTCGAAACGATGCGCCAACGCGACTACCGCCCCCTCAACAAGTCCGAGTTCGCCCGCACGCTCGAGATTCCCTCCGACCAGCGGGCACAACTCCGCAAGGAACTCGACAAGCTCGAAGCCGACGGCGAAATCGAAGCCGGCAAGAAAGGCCGCTACGCCGCCGCCCGGCAGCCCGACGACCAACTGCGCGGCACCATCAAGTTCACCCCGAAAGGCCACGCCTGGTTCTACCCGAACCCCATCGACCTCGAGGAGATCGACCACGGCTACGACCTCGAGCCCGGCACCCGCCTCTACGTCTCGCAGCGCGACACCGGCAAGGCGATGGACGGCGACCGGGTGCAGGTCTCCCTGAAGCAGCGCCCGGTCAGTCCCAAGCAGTTCCGCCGCAACCGCAAGGGCGACGGCCGTCCGGAGACCGACAACGAGGAGCCGCGCGCGGTGGTCGAAAAGATCATCGACCGCCGCTCCGGCAAGATCGTCGGGACCTACCAGCGGAAGGGCCGCAACGCCTGGGTCCGCGCGGACGATCCCGCGATCGACGGCAACGTGGAACTGATCGGCGACACCACCGCCCGGCCGGGGCAGATGGTCGTCGTCGCCATCGAGAACTGGCAGCACACGACACCCCACGGGCGCATCATCGAAGTCCTCGGCTGGCCCGGCGACGCCGGCGTCGACATCCTCTCGATCATCCACCGGAACGGCATCAAGACGTCCTTCCCCGACGAGGTTCTCGAGGAGGCAAGGGCCATCCCCGACGAGGTGGACCCCGCCGAGGTGAAGCTCCGCGAGGACTGGCGCGACCGCCTGGTGATCACGATCGACCCCGCCGACGCCAAGGACCACGACGACGCGATCTGGGTCGAGCGCACCGGGAAGGGCTGGAAGCTTGCCGTCCACATCGCCGACGTCTCTCACTACGTGAAGCCTCGTACTTCACTCGACAAGGAGGCCATCGAACGCGGCAACTCGACGTATCTCGTCGATCGCGTCATCCCGATGCTGCCCGTCGAGCTGTCGAACGGCCTGTGCTCGCTCAAGCCGGATGTCGACCGCCTGACCAAGTGCGCCGTCCTCGAGGTTGATCACTCCGGCAATGTCTACAAGTCGCGCTTCTGCAACGCGGTGATCCATTCCCAGGCCAAGCTCTCCTACGAACAGGCCCAGGCCATCCTCGACGGCGGCCGGGCTCCGGAAGGATCCCACAAGGGCGTCGCCGACATGGTGAAGGAGGCATGGAAGATGGCCGCCGCCTTGCGCAAGCGGCGCTTCGCCCGCGGCGCGCTCGACCTCGAGATGCCCGAAATCCGCGTGATCCTCGGCGACGACGGCCGCGCGGCACGGATCGAAAACGTCATCCACACCGAAAGCCACCAGCTGATCGAGGAATGCATGCTCGCCGCCAACGAGTCGGTGGCCCGCATCCTCAAGATCCGCAACAAGCCCGCGATCTACCGGGTCCACGACGACCCCGACTTCTCCAAGCTGCAGGAGTATGGAGAGACGGCCAAGGCCTTCGGTTACCAGTTCGGCGACCTGACCAACAAGAAGCACGTCCAACAACTGCTCGACGCCGCCCGCGGCCGCCCCGACGAGCACGCGATCAAGATCGGCCTTCTCAAGTCGCTCAAGCGCGCCGCCTACTCGCCGGATCCCCTCGGTCACTACGGCCTGTCGAAGGGTGACTACTGCCACTTCACCTCGCCTATCCGCCGCTACGCCGACCTCATCGTCCACCGCGCGCTCCAGCCCTTCCTCACCAACCCGCCGAAGAAGACGGACGCCACGCCGAAACAGGTCGAGCTCACCGAGATCGCGCGCCACATCTCCGACACCGAGCGCGCCTCCGCCGACGCCGAGGGTCAATCGAAGATGATCAAGCTCCTCGACTACCTCGACCAGTGCGCCAGCGCCGAGGAGCCGGTCGTCTTCAACGGGCTCGTCACCGAGATCCGCTCGATGGGACTGATGGTCGAGGCGACCGACATCTCCACCCGCGGGGTGATCAAGCGCGAGGACCTTCCCGGCGGCCGCTGGCGTTTTGAATCGAGCACCGGACGCTACGTCGGCCCCGGCAACCGCAAGATCGAGCTTGGCCAGCGACTCAAGATGGTGGTCTCAAACATCGACCACGAACGCCGCTTCGTCGACTTCGCCCTCGCGGGTGAAGTGGAGCCGGACGGCGGCGGAAGCCGGAACCGCGGCAGAGGCGGGAAGCCGTCATCTCGCTCCGGAAACCGCAACTCCGGTGACAAGCGCCCCGCCGGCGGAAATCGCACAGGGAAAAAGTCCGCCAGGAAGCGACCGAAGAAGCTCACCCACCAGCGACGGAGAAAGCGCTGACGCCGGAGGGCTCAATTGCCCGCTGCCAGAACTCGCCCACCAGAGGCGTCAAATGCCCGTTGCCAAAGCGCTGACGCCGGACTCGGCACATGCCCGTTGCCAAGGCGCCGACGCCGGAGCCGGCACATGCCCGTTGCCAAGGCCTCGACGCGGATCCGGCACATGCCCGTTGCCAAGGCGCTGACGCCGGAGGCGTCAAATGGTGGTAGCCGGGGGTAAGCGAGGAACGAGCGCCACCCCCGGTTGCAAATCCAAGGAGCCCGCACCCCGGCAGGGGTGCCATGCACCATGGCTGTTGCCATGATTGATACCGTGACAAAATAACTTCTGGATTTCTCGGGGATTTGCTAGGGTTCGTCATGGCTGGACGAACACTGAAGCTCGGCTGCCCTGAAGTAGCAGCGGTCATTGACGAGAAACATCGAGGAGAGAAGCCCGGTTGGCGAAAGGATAGGCTTCTTGTCATCAAGTTGGCATCGCGTGGAGAGCACACCAGCCAGCAAATCGCCGAGCTTTGCGGGTTGTCGCGCTCGAAGGTGTTCGAACTGCTCAAGGCGGTGCGCGAAGGTGGACTTGATGCGATCTGGCAACGCGACCCTGGCGGACGTCCGGTGGGCTGGCGCAAGGGAGTCAGCGGGGAGGTGATGAAGGAGTTCGAAGCGAAGCTGGCCAATCACGAGTTCACGACCCTTCAGGACGCCCGTCGATGGCTCAAGAGCCACCACGGGATCGACACTTCCTACCAGAGGGTTTGGTACTGGGCAAAAAAGCTCGGAGGAGTGCTGAGGGTGCCGCGTCCCAGCCACTCCAGGAAGGATCCCGCGGCAGCCGAGGCGTTCCGCCGCGATCTCGGGGAGAAGCTTGACGGACTGGGCCTGGCGAAGGGGACCCGGGCGAAGATCTGAGTAATGGATGAAGCCCGCTTCGGGCAAAACTTAAAAGTCCAGATCTGACTTTTAATTGGTACAAGCGGGCCGACCCGATCATGTGGCCGGGCCTTCCAGGCCCGTCGCCCATCCTTTCATCCATCATGGCAACGGGGCTGGAAGCCCCGGCCACATTCGCTTGCAAGTCAGCAGCCAAATGGTGCGTTGTGGGGGCATGAAAGCTCTCGCCGCACTCGCCGCGCTCGTCCTTCCCGCCTCGGCGACCAACGTCGTCTTCATCATGGCCGACGACCTCGGCTACATGGACGTTGGCTTCAACAACCCCGAAACCTTCTACGACACCCCGCGCCTGAATGCGCTGGCGAAGGAGTCGGTCCGCTTCACCAACGGCTACGCGGCGTGCCCGGTCTGTTCCCCCACCCGCTCGTCGGTCCTTACCGGCCAATATCCCGCCCGCACGCGCAACACCGACTACTTCGGCGGCCCCAACGGCTTCCTCGAGATGCCCGCGAACTACGATCCGGCGAAGGACGGCAACTTCAAGCACTTCAAGAAGCGCCCGGTGCTTCCCGCACCCTACATCGAGAAGCTCGACGCCTCGCACACCACCCTGGCCGAGGCGCTCAAGGCCGCCGGCTACGCAACGATGCACGCCGGCAAATGGCACCTCGGCCCCGAGGGGTCCTTCCCCACCGACCACGGCTTCGACATCAACATCGCCGGCGGCCGCGGCGGCGGGCCCTACTCCGGCGACAAGTATTTCTCGCCCTACGACAACCCGCACCTGCCCAACGGACCGAAGGGCGAACACCTGCCCGACCGACTGGCACAGGAAGTCGACAAGTTCATCACCACCCACAAGGACGGGAAGTTCTTCGTCTACCTCCCCTTCTACTCGGTGCACACGCCGCTGATGGCCCCGGAGGATCTGGTCGCGAAGTACGACGCCAAACGTAAGAAGCTCGGCCTCGAAGCGGAATTCGAACCGGAACACCCGCGCAAGAACCGCACCGTCCAGCAGCACGCCATTTACGCCGGCATGGTCGAGGCGATGGACGCCGCCGTCGGCAAAGCACTAGACTCACTGGAGAAAAACGGTGTCGCCGACGACACGCTGGTCTTCTTCTTCTCCGACAACGGCGGCCTCTCGACCTCCGAGGGCTCGCCCACCAGCAATCTCCCCCTCCGCGCCGGCAAGGGCTGGACCTACGAGGGCGGCATCCGCGAGCCACTGATCGTCCGCTGGCCGGGGAAAGGCAAGGCGGGTGCCACCTGCGACGCACCGGTGATCTCGACCGACTTCTACCCGACCATCCTCGAGGCCTGCGGGCTCGACCCGCTGCCCGAACAGCATGTCGACGGCACCAGCTTCGCCAAGTTGCTCAAGAACCCGGAGGCCGGGCACGACCGCGCGCCCCTGTTCTGGCACTACCCCCACTGGGGCAACCAGGGCGGCATCCCCTCCTCCGCGATCCGCGACGGCGACTGGAAGCTGATCGATTTCTACTGGAAGAAGTCGCCGGAACTCTACCACCTCGCCGACGATCCGGGCGAACGCACGAACCTCGCCGACAAACACCCGGAGAAACTCGCCGAGCTCCAGGCGAAACTTGAAGCCTTCCGCAAGGACACCGACGCCCTGCCTCCCTCGGTGAACCCGGACGCCAAGCCGGGCTTCGACAAGTGGTAAGACGCGGACCTTTGCACGAGACGTCCGGCTGAGAACCGGCGGCTCCCTCCCCACGACGCAGAGGCCCTAGCCGGCACGCGACCCACCCACCCCTCAAAGCGAAAGGATCCCGCGGACGACGGCGTCTCCTCCCGACATGACCGGACGATCACGAATTTCGAGAGTTCATCCGCTGGGCGGATTCCTCGCCGGGCTGATCTCGCCCTTGCTGGTCTTCTCCCAGGCCACGGCCCACCCCCTGGACCAGGTGAAGGCCGAGTTCCAGGCGGCCGACGGCACCTGGAATTCCAGCCTTTGGATCGAGGCTTGGGCGACCTATCCGGAAGACGGCCCCCGGGTGCCGCCGGGGTCTCCCGGCGATCCCGACCGCGCGGGCCAAGCGTGGCTCGACTCCCTCAGCCAAGAGGACTTCGAGACGATGCAAAACCATCTGGAAGTCTTCATCCACGATGCCTTCGTCCTCACGCTGGACGGCAAGCCTCTCGAGTTCGAGCTGTCGTTGCCGGAGTTCGGAAAGGGCCGCCCCCAACTTGGACCCAACTCCCTGAACAACGCGGTGATCCGCGCCGACCTGAGCGGAGACTTTCCCGCAGGCACCTCGGGCTCGATCGCGCTGGTCTGGAACGACGACGGCGAGGAACCTCTAACGGTCGACGTCATCATTCCCCGCGAGGGGAAAAAGCCCTTCCGTCGCGTGATGATCCTCGCCCCGCGGGACGAACCCGTCGAGCTGCTGACCGTGCAGACCGATGCCCGCATCGAGCAAAGCAGGGAGGTGTCCCTGTATGCCTGGATCGTCGCTGGCTTCGAGCACATCCTGCCCAAGGGCGTTGATCATATCCTGTTCATCCTCGGGCTCTTCTTTCTGGTGCCGAAGTTCCGCCCGCTGCTTTCGCAAAGCCTGGCCTTCACGCTGGCCCACTCGATCACCCTCGCGATGGTCGTGCTCGGCGTCTTCTCGATCAACCCGAGGTTCGTCGAATCGATGATCGCCTTCAGCATCGCCTACGTCGGCATCGAGAACCTGTGGGTCAAGGAACTCAAGCCGTGGCGGGTCGCCTTCGTCTTCGCGCTCGGACTGTTGCACGGGATGGGCTTCGCCTCGGTCATGCAGGAGCTGGAAATCCCCAAGGGGGCGATCATCGAGCCGCTGGTCGGCTTCAACCTCGGCGTCGAGGCCGGTCAGGTGACTGTCCTGCTCGCCGCCTTCGCCGTGTGGTTCGTGATGGTGGCCATCCTTCGCGCCGTCCTTCCGGCGAAGGACGGACGGGAACCCGATGAGCGCGCCGCCCGGGGCATGAAGATCTTCTCGAAAACCGCCTCGGCGACGATCGCCCTCATCGGCCTCTACTGGACCTTCGAGCGGGCGCTTGGCTGATCGGCCGGTTGATCGAAAATCAACCTCGGGCCCCCACTCCAGCCCCAGTCGAGGGCGGGCGGAAAGGCGTCGCCGGAGGTGGCGCTCTGATGGTTGCCCGCGCCATTGACCTCGTAGCTGTAGCCGTAGATGGCGGAGAGGGTGGGAGCAATCCCGTAACCCGCTCCAGGCAAGCAACTCGCAGGAATCCGAAGCCGCCGAGGGCGAATCCTTCGGACAAAAATTCCGACAAGTTGACACCGGCGAAGGGTTCGATGAACCCGCGCAAACGGAAGAAACGCAGCAGCGTGATCCAGATCGGAACCGGCCCCGCCGCCGTGAAGATCTACACGATGACCCGGGCCGATGGATACTCGGAACACACCCTCGCCTGGAAGGAAGGCGGCCGGCGACGGAGGCGAAGCATCTCCTGCCCGGACGAGGCCCAAGTCGTCGCCCAGCAGATCACCGTGCGACTCACCAACGGCATCGCCACCGGTGACGAGGTAACCCGCCGGGACATCGAACTGCTCCGATACTGCGAGCAACTCGCCGCCCGCTTCGACCTCTCGCTGACCGTGGCGATGGAGGAATGGGTCCACGCCCGCAAG
>JAKZES010000039.1 GCA_022548915.1 Verrucomicrobiaceae bacterium E54 | reverse complement strand
ACGGGCTGCCCCGCATCGCCGAAATGCTTCTCAACGCCGCCATGCTCCTCGAACGTGCCGCCCACATTCAGGCCGGCTCCCACGAGCGCACCGGATCCCGCACAGGCTACGCCAACGGCTTCAAACCGAGGGGCTTGCAAACCTCCCTCGGGGCTCTGGATTTGCGCATCCCGCAGGTCCGCGACTGCGAGGAGCCGTTCCGAACCTCGCTGCTCGAAACCGGCTCACGCATCGACCGCGCGCTCAAGGCCGCCATCGCCGAAATGTATCTCCAAGGCGTCTCCACCCGCCGGGTCACCGAGGTCATGAAGAAGCTCTGCGGACTGGAGGTCACCTCCACCCAGGTCTCGCGCCTGACAGCCGAACTCGACGCCGAATTCGAGAAATGGCGCAACCGCCCGCTGCCGGCCATCCTCTACCTCATCCTCGACGCCACCTACATCAAGGTCCGCCTCGACGGCGCGGTGCGCGACTGCGCCGTGCTCACCGCCATCGGCGTCTGCCGCGAGACCGGCAAACGCATGGTCCTAGGCGTCTCGGCGGCCATCTCCGAAGCCGAGCCGCACTGGCGAAAGTTCCTCGCCTCGCTCAAGGCCCGCGGCATCGGCATCCCGGATCTCGTCACCTCCGACGCCCACGAGGGCCTGAAGGCCGCCCTGCGCGCCACCCTCAACGCCACCCCCTGGCAGCGCTGCCAGTTCCACCTCCAGCAGAACGCCCAGGCCTACGTGCCCAATGTCGCCATGCGCAAGCAGGTCGCCGCCGACATCCGCTCGATCTTCAACTGCCCGGATCGGGCCAGGGCCGAGGAACGCCTCGCCGAACTGGTTGAAAAACATCGCAAGACCGCCTCGAAGCTCGCCGACTGGATGGAAACCAACATTCCCGAAGGTCTCACCGTCTTCCAAGCTCCGGAGCCCCATCGCCGCCGCCTGCGCACCTCGAACATGAGCGAGAACCTCAACCTCCAGATCAAGCGCCGCACCCGGGTCGCCGGACTCTTCCCCAACGAGGCCTCGGTCCTGCGCCTCGTCACCGCCATCCTCATGGAGACCTCCGAGGAATGGGAAACAGGCCGCGCCTACCTCTCCCTGACAACCGACAACTGAACCAAACTCCAAAACCAACAACCGTTCCAAACCGCCTCCAGAACTTCGTGCCTCTTCACAATTTACAGAAAAAATCTCGCGCGGCCGCCGGATCCGCTCCCGCATCGGCCAGGGGAGCTGCTTCGGCACCCAGTCGTCGGGTGGCGTGATTGCGAACCACATCTTGGCCGCTTCCTCGTCCACGATCTCGCGGTAGTGTCGGAAGATCATCTTCGGCGAGTCGCCGGCCTCCAGGGCGGTCCGGGCGACGTCTCCGGTCAGGGCCACCCGATAGCTGATGAACGAATGTCTGAGGGCATTCTGACGCCAACCGCCCGGGATCCTCGCCTTGGCGGCCACGTCGCTCATGGCGCCCGACGAGTCGGTGATCGGGACGATCGGGCCGGTCTCGTGGCGCCACGGGGCGAGCCATCCCCGGAGGTTGTCGCTCAGCGGAACCAGCCGCCGCGCCGCAGTCTTCGCCTTCCGTCCGGCGATTTCGATGTGACCGCGCTCCCACTTGATGTCCTTCCAGTCCAGCCGGCGGATCTCGGCGGTGCGGATGCCGGCAAAAGCACCGATCGCCAGCAGGGGAAGAATCCGGGCGTGGGCGGCGAGCAGGATCTTCTCCATTTCTTTCGGTGTGAAGATGGAGACTTCGGTTTCCGGCTCCCGAAAGGTCTCTGTCCGTTCGGCGGCGGTCTTCCGGTCGGGATGGAGGTAGCCCTGGCGCTGGGCAAAACGGAACATCGTTACGAGGCAGCGCCGATAGGCATTCTTCGACACCGGCCCGAGGGTCTTCTGCGACCGCAGGAACCGGTTGATGTCGTCAACGCCAACCTCCGCGATCGGACCGTCCATGTGCTTCGTGAATCGGGCCGGTCGCTGACTACCGGCATCGCCTGCGCCCCGCCGGGGTTTGAAATCCTTTTGAGGTCCCGTTCCCCGGGGAAACGTGCAGACGCCCCGCCGGGGCTTGGGGAGTGCAAGATTCTGCCTGAACGATCCATTCGTGGGCGGACGCTTGCACCGCGGGCCGGATCGGTGTCGCTTTCCCTCGCGATGCACCGATTCCCGAGCTTCCTGCTGTGTCTCCTTCTGTCTTCCTGCGGCTGGTTCTCCGAGGAGGAGGAGGAGGTCGAGGAGCCGAGCGGTCCGCAGTTGGTCGGCAGGGTCGCGGCGGTGCATGCCGACCACGGCTTCGTGCTCGTCCAGGGCTTCAACGACCTGAAACTGGGCGTCGGTCTGCTGCTCACGACGCAGGGGGAAGGGGACCGGGTGGGGAGCCTGATGGTGACCGGCGAGCGTTCGGGCCGCTACAGTGCGGCGGACATCAAGGCCGGCGACATCGAGGTCGGAGACGCGGTTTTTGCCCGCCCGAAGCGGGAGGAAGAGGGTCCGGAAGCAGGAAATACTCAAAAAGTTCCGCCTTCCAGCCCCCAAGAATAAAAGGAAAACCGGAAATCCCTGAGTTTTTTTACAATTCGGTCTTGCTAAAGGTCAGGGTGGGTTGCTAGCTTCTTCCCCGCAAAGGCTGTGCTCCCTTACATGTCCCAAAACATGAACACTACTACAACCAGCCATGAAACTGAGCACCTCGAGCCCCAAAGGCTCAACGCTGCACGCCGATGCGGATCGACTTGCTGACTTCGTCCTGTTCACGCAGCGCAGCTGCATCCTGAACCTGTCCACGAAACTCAACAAAGGAAACGTATCATTCCCCCAATTCTTCCTACTGGCCTACCTTTCGAGCGAGGAGTATCTGACGATGTCGGATATCGCGAAAAAGATGGGTCACTCGACCGCCGCGGCCACGGGCCTCGTCGATCGTCTGGAAAAGCTGGGCTATGTGGAGCGCGTCCACGCCGCCGAAGACCGCCGCAAGATTATGGTTCGCATCACCCAGAAAGGAGTCGAGCTCGTCTCGAAGATGCGCACGGAAATCGCGACGGACTTGTCCAGTCTGCTGTCCGAGATGGACGAAGACCAGGTCGAATCGGTCGAACACACCAAGCGCGCCCTCCAGGGCCGCGAGATGGCGTGAACCGCTACTGCTAAGGGACAATACACTCCCCCCAAATTGGCGAATTCCCAAGCGCCCCTGTCACGTTAGTGCCGTGACAGGGGCCCTTTTTTATTTCAGATCGTGCGATTTCAGATTTCAGATTTTGAATTCTTGATGGGGGATTCGGGGCGTGACCCGGGGTGGTGGGTTGTGGCGGAGTGTCGGGGTGACGAGGGATGAGGATTTTTTGGCGCCGCTGCGGGAGCTTCCCGGCGTGCGTGCGGACTTCATTGAGCGGGTGCCGGGGGTTCCGGTGGATGGCGAGCGCGATGAGGTGCTGGAGCGCCTGCGGCCGCACCATGAGGCGCGGGTCCGTGAAATGTTCGGAACGGATTGCTGGTGGCGGGCGGAGCAGGTCCACGGGGCGGCGGTGGCCGTGGTGGGGTCGTCTGCCGGTGAGGCGGGTGAGAAGGCGTCGAGTGAGCCTTTGGAGGGGGTGGACGGGTTGGTGACGGATCAGCCGGGCGAGGTGCTGGGGATCTACGTCGCCGATTGCGGGCCGATCTGGCTGGCGGATCGACGGACGGGTGCGGTCGGGTTGCTGCATTCGGGAAAGAAGGGGACCGAGGGCAACATTCTCGAGGCCGGGGTGAGAACGATGTCGGAGGCTTTTGGCACCCGGGCGCGGGATGTCGTGGCGGTGCTGGGTCCGTGCATCCGGCCGCCGCATTACGAGGTGGACATCGCCGCCCGGATCGCGGGCCAGGCGGAGGACCTGGGACTCGGCGATTTCCGGGATTCGGGCGTCGACACGGCCGCGGATCTCGACCGGTGGTACAGCTACCGGATGGAGAAGGGGCGCACGGGACGCATGTTGGCGTTGATCATGCGGGAGGGAGCCGCATGATCCGGTCGTGATCGTCGAGGCGCCGGCCAAGTTGAATCTCTCGCTGCGCGTGCTGCGGCGGCGGGACGATGGATTCCATGACATCGACTCGGTGATGGTAAGCCTGCCGGGGCTGTGTGACCGGATCGAGATCGAGGCGGCGGAGGTCGATCGGTTCGAGTGCGATGTGCCGGGAGTGCCGACCGACGGCTCGAATCTGGTGCTGAAGGCGCTGCGGTTGTTCCGCGAGGCGACGGGAACCGAGGATCCGCTTCGGGTGCGCCTGGAGAAGGTGGTCCCCCACGGCGCGGGTCTCGGAGGCGGCAGCAGCGACGCGGCGGCGATGCTGCGGGGGCTGAACGAGTTTTTCGGCAGCGGGCTGGAGAGGGAGCGCCTGCGTGAAATGGCGGCGTCGATCGGCTCGGACATTCCGTTTTTTCTCGGTCCGCCGGTGGGGCGTGTCGGCGGTCGGGGCGAGCGGATCGAGGCGGGCCCGCCGCTGCCGCCGCTGCCGGTGGTGTTGCTGAAGCCGGGTTTCGGCGTGGCGACGCCCGACGCCTACCGGGCGTGGAAGGGGGCGCGGCCGGTCGCCGGCGTCGGTTTTGAGGCCCAGACCTTCGATTGGGGCGAGCTGGTCAACGACCTCGAGCGACCGGTCTTCGCGAAGCACTATTTCCTCGCCGAAATGAAGGAATGGCTGCGGGAACGGAGCGAGGTGGCCGGCGCGCTGATGAGCGGATCGGGGTCGACGATGTTTGCCGTGCTTCGGGAGCCGGAAGAGGCGGCCGCGCTGATTCGTGCGGCACGGGAAGAGCTGGATCCGACGCTGTGGGTCTGGAGCGGGCTGACGGCGGGGAGTGGCGCTTTCCACCTGTCCCCCGAAGCCTCGGCGGGGTGGGTGGCGAAGGGGGAAGCGCCATAGCGGGGCGGGGCGGCTTTCAAGCCGCGGAGACACGGTCGTGTCTTCGAAGAGGTCCCGAGCCGACTTCGATCAAGTCATCCGCGAATTCCAGGATTTCATCTCCCCGAACTCCCACACCGAGCCCCGCGATCAGGAGATCGCCACGCCCCGTAATGGCGCTTGAAAAGCGCCACTCCTACGCGTGGTGGAGCAGGATGGAGTTGGCGGCGATGTGATCGGAGAGGAGGTCCGAGACGATGATCATCGGTCCGCCGGGGCGCACGTGGTTGTGCTCGAGGAGGAAGGCCGTGGCACGCTCGATGGTCTCGTCCATGCCCGCGGCGAAGGGCAGGCGGAAGGCCTTGACGCCCCGGTTGAGCGACAGTTGCCGGCAGACGGTTTCCTTCGGGGTGAAGGCGTAGAAGCCGCGGGTCCGCGGGCGCAGCATGGCGACCTTGTTGGCGAGGACGCCGCGGCGGGTGAGCACGATGAGCAGCGAATCCGGCAACGAGTCAGCCAGGGTGATGGCCGCGCGGGCGACCTTCTGGCGTTCGTCGAGGAGCGGGGCCTTCTGGCCGTAGCCGAGCCCGCCGGAGCGTTCGATCCGGCGGGTGATCTTGACCAGGGCATCGACGCAGCGCAGCGGGTGCTTGCCGATGCTGGTTTCGCCGGAAAGCATCAGCGCATCGCATTCCTCGTAAACCGCATTCGAGCAGTCGGTGACCTCGGCACGGGTGGGGGTCGGGTTCTGCACCATCGACTCGAGCAACTGCGTGGCGACGATGACCCGGGTGCTGAGCTCGTGGCAGCGCTTGATGATGCGGCGCTGGAGGATCGGCAGGTCCTCGAAGTCGACCTCGATGCCGAGGTCGCCGCGGGCGATCATGATGCCGTCGGCGGCGTGAATGATCGAGTCGATGTGCTTCACCGCCTCCTGGTCCTCGATCTTGGCGATGATCTGGGCGGTGCCCTCGAGGGCGTCGGTGGCGGAGCGGAGTTCGTGGACGTGGGCGGCGTCGCGGACGAAGGAGCCGGCGACGAAGTCGGCGTCGCATTCGACGGCCAGTGCCAGGTCCTTGCGGTCCTTGTCGGTCATGGCCGGGAGGTTGAGGCGGGTGCCGGGGAGGTTGATGTGGCGGCGCGAACCGAGCTTTCCGGCATTGCGGACCTCGCACAGGATGCGGTCGTCCTTCTTGGTGCGGATTTCCATCAGCAGGGTGCCGTTGTCGACCACCAGTGTCCGGCCTTCCACGACGTCGTCCATCATCCCCGGGTAGTTGACGGTCGTGGAAAGCGGGATGGACGGATCGGTGCCGGCCTTCCGGAATTCGACCAGGTCGCCGATGTTGAGTTCGTAGGGCTCGTCGAGGTCGCCGGTACGGATCGAGGGGCCGGTGAGGTCGAAGAGGACGGCGGCGTGGAGGTTGCGTTGCTCCGACTGGCGGCGGATGAGCCGGGTCATCTGCCGTGCCCACTCGTGCTTCGCGTGGCTCATGTTGAGCCGGAAGATGTTGGCACCGGCATCGAGCAGCTCGCCGATGGTCTCTTCCTTCTCGGTGGCGGGGCCGAGGGTGACGATGAGCTTGGTCTTGCGGGGCATGATGGATGGGAGGATGGCGGATGGAGGATCGTACTGAGGGGTCGTCTATCCTCGGTGTTGCGGGGGTCGGTTGATTGGGCGTGCCGATTTCATCATCGGCGGTCCTTGATCGCTTGGGCGGCGGCGTGGAAGGCGGCGGAGGCGGCGCTTTGGTCGGGGGGGGTGAGGGCGATGGGTCGGCCTTCGTCGCCGCCCTCGCGGACGGGCGGTTCGATCGGGATGCGGGCGAGCATGGGGACGTTCATCTTTTCGGCCTCACGCACTCCGCCTCCATCGCCGAAGATGGCATATCGCGTGCCATGATCGCATTCAAACCACGCCATGTTCTCGATGAGTCCCAGAATCGGGACGTTGACCTTGGCGAACATCGAGACCGCCTTGCGGGCATCGATGAGGGCGACCTCCTGGGGGGTGGTGACGATCACCGCGCCATCGACCGACACGGTCTGGGCGATCGTGAGTTGGATGTCGCCGGTGCCCGGCGGCAGGTCGAGGATGAGGTAGTCGAGTTCGCCCCAGGCGACCTGCCGCAGGAACTGCTGCGTGTAGCGGGTGGCCATCGGTCCGCGGACGATCACCGGTGAGCGCTCCTCGAGCAGGAAGCCCATCGACATCAGTTTCAGTCCGTGGGCCTCGATCGGAATGATCTCTTCGTGCTCGTTGGCCATCGGCCGTTCGTGGCTGCCGAACATCATGGCGATCGACGGGCCGTAGAGGTCGCAGTCGCAAAGGCCGACCCTGGAGCCTGTGGCGGCCAGCGCGATGGCGAGGTTGGAGGCGACCGTGGACTTGCCGACGCCGCCCTTGCCGGAGGCGACGGCGATGATCTGCTTCACGCCGGGAATGGAACTCTGGCCCTCGACCGTCGAGGGCGCGCCGGTGGAGTCGGGCGGATTCTGGACGTCGATTTCGACCCGGACGGTGCCGAGGTCGGGCAGTTCGGCGAGGGCCGCGTGGCAGTCCTTGAAGATTCGCTCCGGAACCTCGGGGTCCTTGGTGGAGACCTGGATGCTGACAACGGTCTCGCCGTCCCCGGTCCTGATGTCCTTGACGAGGCCGAAGGAGACGATGTCGCGGGAGAAGCCGGGGTAGGAGACCCGGCTGAGGGCTTGTTTGATCAGGTCAGTGCTCATGCGCGTGCCCCACCCGTAGAGGGATTTCGCCGGGGATCAAAAGCGAAGTCAGGAAAAGCTGCGCCGGAGGTGGGAGGGAAGGACGCCGAGTTGGTCGCGATATTTCGCCACGGTGCGGCGGGCGACCGGGATCCCCTGGGCCTTGAGGGCCTTGGCGATGGCGTCGTCGGAGAGCGGCTTGGCGGGGTTTTCCTTGGAAATGAGTTCCTGCATCGCCTCCCGAACCCCTGCGTTGGAAACCTTCGATCCGTCGGCGGTTTCGTAGCCCGCCGCAAAGAATGCCCGCATCTCCATCAAGCCGTGGGGCGTAAGCGCATACTTTCCGGCGACGGCCCGCGACACGGTGGTGGCGTGCAGCTGGAGTTCGTCGGCGATGTCGTTCATGGTCAGCGGGCGCAGGTGCCGGGGGCCCTTCTCGAAGAAGTCGCGCTGATGCTCGATGAGCTTTTCGGCGATGCCGAGGATGGTGCTCTGGCGCAGCGAGAGCGAATGGATCAGCGTCCGCCCCTCGCGCAGGTTTTCACGCAGGAACTGGCGAGCCTTGGCATCGGAGCCGGTGCGGCCGAGCAGGTCCTTGTAGAAGTCGCTGATCCTGAGCTTCGGCAGGTACTCGTTGGTGAGGCGGGCGCGCAGGCCATCATCGGTGTTCTCAATGATTACATCGGGCCGGATGTGCGGGTTGCCGCTCGGGTCGTACTCGCCGCCCGGATTCGGGGTCAGCTTGCCGATGGCCTCGGCGGCCTCCGAGATGCGGTCGACGCTGGTTCCGAGTGCGCGGGCGATGCGCGGGTAGCGCTTGCGGGCGAGGTCGTCGAGGTAGTCGCTGATGATGCGGTATTCGAGCGAGTTCTTGCGGTCCCGGCGTTCGAGCTGGATGAGCAGGGAGTCCTTGAGGTCGAGCGCGCCGACGCCGACAGGGTCGAAGGTGCGGATCAGGGCGACGGCTTCCTCGACGTCCTTCTTGTTCAGTCCGAGCCGGATCCCCAACTCGGAAGGGGGGAGGTCGTAGAAACCGCGGGAGTCGAGGTTGCCGAGGAGGGCCTGGGCGGCCTCCCGGACGGAGGGTTCGAGCAGCGAGAGTTCGAGTTGGGCGGCGAGGTGCTGCTGGAGGGTCTCGGGGGCGATGATGGACTGATAGAAATGCTCGCGCCGCTCCTCGTCGTCCGGCGTCCAGGTCTGGTTGCGCCGCTCCATGATTTCGAGTTCGCGCCAGTCGTCCTCGGTGCGATCGAGATCATCGAGGGAGTCCGCCTCCTCCGCGGAGGGCTCCATCTCGTCGAGCGAGAGCGACTCCGTCACGTCCTCAAGTACCGGATTGGTTTCCAGGGCCTGCTGCACCATGTGGGTGAGCTCCATCGAATTCGCCTGCAGAATTTCCAGGCTGCGCCGCATCTGGGGCGCCAGCGACTGCTGCTGCGAGAGCGATTGATGGAGCGAGGGCTCGGGCATGAGCGGACGGCGAAACGCGCAGGTTCGCTCGGACTCTTTACCCGATTCGATCTGATTCGACAGCAGAAAATATGCCAATCGCGAAAAAAAGTATTTGACGGGTCTCGGACTCCGCGGATTTCGCGTGACCTTTGCCAGCCACCACCTAAGCCGTGGGGGCGAATACTCCGAGCATGAAGCAAGCCGACTTTTCCAAATTCGAGGCCAAAATGTCCGAGGCGGGGGTGGCCCGCCCGGCCATCGAGACTTTCCGCCGCAATTACGAGTCACTCTGTCGCGACGAGACCGGGCTGATCCCGGAGGAGGCGATCGAGCCCACGGCCGATCTTCCGGCATATCCCGATCCGGTCGACGATTTCGATCCCGCGCTGCTGGCGCAGACGGTCTTGATCAAGCTCAACGGCGGCCTCGGCACCAGCATGGGATTGGAGAAGGTGAAGAGCCTGCTCGAAGTCCGGCCGGGGGTGACCTTCCTCGACCTGATCGTCCGGCAGGTTGCTTCGCTGCGCGAGCGGACCGGTGCGCCGGTGCGGCTGCTGCTGATGAACAGCTTCGCGACCAGTGAGGACACGCTGGGGCATCTCGCCGGGCATGCGCCCGAGGGCCTGCGGGCGGCGGACGACGTCGAGCTGATGCAGAACCAGGTGCCGAAGATCGACGCCGGGTCGCTTGCGCCCGTGGCATGGCCTGCCAATCCCGATCTGGAATGGTGCCCGCCGGGTCACGGCGACCTTTACCCGGCGCTGGTCGGCAGCGGCTGGCTGGACCGGTTGCTGGACGAGGGAATCCGCTACGCCTTTGTTTCGAATTCCGACAACCTCGGCGCGGTGCTTGCGCCCGAACTGTTGTCGTGGTTCGCGGAGTCCGACGCGCCCTTCATGATGGAGGTCACGCGGCGGACGCAGGCCGACCGGAAGGGCGGGCATCTGGCGCGCCGAAAGTCGGACGGCCAGCTCTTGCTGCGGGAAGTTGCCCAGTGTCCGGATGAGGATTTGGAGGCGTTCCAGAACATCGATCGCCACCGGTATTTCAACACCAACTCGATCTGGATCCGGCTCGACCGGCTCAAGGAGACGCTCGGGGCCAACGGAGGCCTGCTGCCGCTGCCGATGATCCGGAACCGCAAGACGGTGGATCCGCGCGACAAGTCATCGACGCCCGTGTTTCAACTCGAGACGGCGATGGGAGCGGCGATCGAGTGCTTCGATGGGGCGACGGCCATCGACGTTCCGCGTTCCCGCTTCGCGCCGGTGAAGACGAGCGCCGACCTGTTTGCACTGCGATCGGACGCCTACCGCATCGGTGAGGATGGCCGCGTGGCCCTGGTCCCCGAGCGGGGCGGGGTGCCTCCGGTGGTCAGGCTGGACGACCGCTACAAGTTCGTGGACGCGCTTGATTCGCTCGGCGTGCCTTCCCTGGCGAAGTGCGATTCCCTCACGATCACCGGCGAAGTGCGCTTCGAGGACGGGGCGGAGGTGGTGGGAGAGGTGCATCTCGACGGGTCGGCCGAACCGGTGGTGTTTTCCCAGGCGGGAAAGCGTGCTGGTTTTCAGTGAGTTCCACAGGAGGTGGCAGGATGTGACGAACATTCCTGTTTTGTGCGCTTGTCATCGCCGGGCCGATTGCTACGCCCTCCGCCCGATGGCAAAGGTTGGAGAGCTTAAAGTTTCAATGGACGGGGTCGAAGCGGTGATCTTCGACTGTGACGGGACCCTGGTGAATTCGATGCCGGCCCATTTCGCGGCGTGGTGCGAGGCGCTGGCCTACTACGGCGCGGCCAATGTGTTTCAGGAGGATGTCTTCTACGCGATGGGCGGGCGGCCGACGACCGACATCGTGGTCGAGCTCAACGACGAGTATGGCCTGAAGCTCGATCCGGAAGCGGTCGCGATGAAGAAGCGCGAGGCGTTTCTGGGGCAGCTCCACACGCTCGACGGGATCGACGAGGTGGTGGCCCTTGCCCGTTCCCTGCGCGGCAAGCTGCCGATGGCGGTGGCCACCGGCGGCACCCGCCTGGTGATCGAAAAGACGCTGCAGGCGCTCGAGCTTTCCGACCTCTTCGACGAGGTGGTGACGGCGGACGACGTCCGCGTCGGCAAGCCGGCCCCGGACATCTATTTGAAGGCGGCCGAGTTGCTCGGCGTCGCGCCGGGGAAATGCCTGGCCTTCGAGGATGCGCCGGCGGGCATCATGGCCGCCCAGCGGGCCGGCATGCAGGTGATTGCCGTTCCGGCTCCGCTGGAGTTGTTGAAAGGCTGATGTCGGTGAGGCGACCGCCGGAAATTTCGAGGTGGGGACCGATTCGGACTTGATTCCGGGCGTCGTGCTCCATTGACTCCGCCATGGCGGACATCACTACCGGGCTCTCCTTCGACGACGTCCTTCTGGTGCCCCGGTTGAGCGCGGTGCTCCCGGCGACCACCGATCTCTCGACCGCGCTCACCGACAGCATCGACCTGCGCATTCCCGTCGTCTCCGCGGCGATGGACACCGTTTCGGAATCCGAGCTGGCGATCGCGCTGGCCCGGGAGGGCGGCATGGGGGTGATCCACCGCGCCTGCGACATCGGCGACCAGGCCACGATGGTCTCACGGGTCAAGCGCTCGGAGAACGCGGTGATTCTCAAGCCGCTGACGGTCCGCAAGGAACAGACGGTTTCCGAAGTGGTGGCGATCATGGAGGAGCACGGTTTTTCCGGCTTTCCGGTGGTCGATGAGGGAGGACGCCTCGAGGGGATGATCACCGGGCGCGACATCCGCTATCTCGACTGCGAAAGATCGAAGGTCAGCGACGTGATGACGCCGATGGAGCGGCTGGTCACCGCGCCGCCGAACACCGAACTCGATGAAGCGCGCCGCATCCTCTATCAGAACCGGATCGAGAAGCTGCCGCTCGTCGACGGCGAGGGCAAGCTCGCGGGACTGATCACCGGGGCCGACATCGAGAAGCGTGCGGCATTCACCGATGCCGCCAAGGACCCGAACGGCCAGCTTCGCTGCGGGGCGGCCGTGGGCGTGGGTCCCGATTGCATCGAGCGCGGACAGGCGATGATCGAGGCGGGGGCCGATGCCTTGTTCATCGATGCGGCGACGGGTCACACGACCCGGGTGATGGAGGTGATCGAAAAATTGCGCAGCCTTTCGGATCGTCCCGTGGTCGCGGGCAACGTGGTCACCGAGGAGGGAGCCCGCGACCTGATCGATGCCGGTGCGAGTGCCCTGAAAGTGGGCGTCGGGCCCGGATCGATTTGCACGACCCGCGTGATCGCCGGCGTCGGGATGCCGCAGTTCACCGCGATCCAGAACGTCGCGCCTTACGCCCGCTCGAAGGGGGTGAAGGTGATCGCCGACGGCGGGATCCGCTACTCGGGCGACGTGGTCAAGGCGCTCGCCGCCGGGGCCGACCTGGTGATGCTCGGGTCGCTGCTCGCCGGCACGCGCGAGAGTCCGGGCCAGACGGTTTATTCGCAGGGGCGCCGCTTCAAGACCTACCGCGGGATGGGCTCCATCGGCGCGATGAAGAAGGGCGCGGGCGACCGCTACAGCCAGAACTCGTCGGGCAAGCTCGTCGCCGAGGGCGTCGAGGGCCGCGTGCCCTACAAGGGGCCGCTGGCCGACGTGATTTTCCAGCTCATGGGAGGCCTGCGCTCGGGCATGGGCTACGTCGGCGCGGGCAGCCTCAAGGAGTTGCGCGAGCGCGCCGGCTTCACCCGCATCACCCCCGGCGGCCTGCGCGAGAGCCATGTTCACGACATCGTGATCACCGAGGAACCGACCAATTACCAGCCCATCAGCTAACGGCATCATGCAGCACGAAGACAACCACGTCGCCGTCCTCGATTTCGGCTCGCAGTACACGCAGCTCATCGTCCGCCGCGTCCGCGAACTCGGGTACTTCGCCCGGCTCTACGCGATCGAGGATTTCCCGGAGATCGGGAATCCCGGTGCGATCATTCTTTCCGGCGGACCGAAGAGCACGGCGGACTCCGATGCGCCCGACCTCGACTTCGAGGCGCTCAAGAAGTTCGGCGTCCCGGTGCTGGGCCTGTGCTACGGCATGCAGCTCCTCAACATCAAGTTCGGCGGCAGCGTCCATCCGAGCGACAAGCGTGAGTATGGTCCGGCGAAGCTGTGTCCGGCCGCGCCGGAGGGACTCTTCGAGGGGCTCGCCCACGAGTCGCAGGTGTGGATGAGCCACTCCGACACCGTCCGCGACCTCGGCGAGGAGTGCGAGGTGATCGCGCGGAACCAGCACGGCACGCCGGTGGCGCTGCGCTGGGGTGACAAGTTCTTCGGCATCCAGTTTCACCCGGAGGTGACCCACACCCACGAGGGGACCCGGATCCTCCACAACTTTCTGCTGCAGGCGAAGAACCTCGAGCCCTTCCGCATCGACGACCTCAAGCGCGAGATCATCGACGGCATCCGCGAAAAGGTCGGGAACCGCCAGGTGGTGTGCGGCGTCTCGGGCGGGGTCGACAGCACGGTGCTGGCCGTGCTTCTCCACGAGGCCGGGGTGAACATCCGGGCCATCTTCGTGGACCACGGGCTGATGCGGAAGGACGAGGGCGAGGAGGTCCGCAGCAACTTCCACCGGATGGGCGTGCCGATCGAAACGGTCGAGGCCTCCGAGTTGTTCCTCGGCAAGCTGGCCGGGGTTTCCGAGCCGGAAAAGAAGCGCGACATCATCGGCAACCTGTTCATCGACGTCTTCTGGGAGGCGGTCGGCGATGCCGAGCTGCTGGCGCAGGGGACGCTGTATCCCGACGTCATCGAAAGCGCTTCGAATGCGAAGTCGAAGGCCTCGAAGATCAAGACCCACCACAACCGGGTCGACCGCATCATCGAGCTCCAGGCCGAGGGCAAGGTGCTCGAGCCGTTGGCCGAGTTTTTCAAGGACGAGGTCCGGGCGCTTGGTGCGTCGCTGGGCATTCCGAACGACATTCTCCAGCGCCATCCCTTCCCGGGTCCCGGTCTCGCGGTGCGCTGCCCGGGCGACATCACCGAGGAAAAGCTCGGGATCATCCGCGAGTGCGACGCGATCTTCATCGATCACCTCAAGGCGTTCGGCTGGTATGACAAGGTGTGGCAGGCCTACGCCGCGCTGGTGCCGGTCAAGACCGTCGGGGTGAAGGGCGACGAGCGCAGCTACGAGTGGGCGATTTCCCTGCGGGCGGTGATCAGTGAGGACGCGATGACCGCCGACTGGGTCGAGCTGCCCTACCAGTTGCTTCGCCAGACGAGCAACGACATCCTCAACGGAGTGGCGGGGATCAACCGCGTGCTCTACGACGTCTCGACGAAGCCGCCGGCGAGCATCGAGTGGGAGTAGAAATCGCGAGTGCCTTTTGAGCGCCGCTGCCTTCGGCGGGTGAACCGGCCTGATTCTGCCGTCGTCGGCTACCGGGATTTCGGGTGACCGGGTGGTGTCACCGGGCTTGCGGGGTCCACCGCACGGGGGGCGGAGTGCCCCTCGAGATCCACCGGGCGGACGCGGACGTCGCTCGTCATCGTGGCCATCGCCGGCACCGGGCTGTAGTAGGAGCCCTGGATGGGATTGATGCTTTCCGCCACCACTGCATGGGCGACCGGCACATACGCATTGTCGCAGAAAATCCCGTAGGTCGGATCGATGCCCCTCCAGCCCGCACCGGGCAGAAAGACTTCAACCCACGCATGCATGTCCCCCGGGAGCGACGGATCCGGCGAAGGAGCATGCACGTAGCCGCTGACGAAGCGGGCCGCCATTCCCATGGTCCGCGCGCAGGCGATGAAGAGCGTGGCATAGTCGCGGCACGTGCCGGAGTGAAGACGGATGGTGTCCATGGGTTCCTGAATGCCCGGCGCGTCCCGGCGCTCGTAGCGAACATTGGCGTTCAGCGTCTGGACCAGTGCGAGAAGCCAGGCGACCGTATCGGTCGGGCGGTAGATGAAGCGCGCATCCAGCCACTGGCGGAGGGCTTGTTGGACTTCCGCCGATGGAGGAGCCAGATAGAGGGAAAGATTGCCGTGATGGAGGGGCTCGTAGGTGAAGGGAAAAGTCCGGGCATAGTCGCGCACCAGAAAATCGAAGGGAGGCAGGTCGGTGGTCGTGACCACGCATTCGGACCGGATCTCCAGCGTCTCGGAGATGGCGGTGTAGTGGATGCTGGCCGGCAGGTTGTCGAAGTCGTCCCTCATCCAATGGATCGTCCCGCCGGGCTCGAGGATCAGTTCGAAGCTCTTGACGTGCAGCAATGAGTTCTCCCTGGGCCGCAAGTAGATCAGATGGGGATGCAACTGCACCGGGCAGTTGTAGGCGTAGCGGCTGGTATGGCGGATTTCGAGATTCACGGGGATGGAGGGGGGAGCGATTGCCCGGGCACTGCTGACGCGCGGGGTGGTTCCGCCCGGCCGGGTGGATCGCGGCCCACTCCCTCGATTGCGGCATGCAATCGAGCTTCGTTGCCTTCGATCCCACGGGTAGTCTCCCGGGATTCCGCAATCAAGGGAAGAACCGATGCATCTCCAGGCGATCGGGCCCGCTCCCGTTGGGGCGGGGCTCAGCGCGGCGTGTCGAAGAAGGCCACGGTGGCGGCAAGCCCCTCGGCAAGGGTGTGTTCGGCCCGCCATCCCGCGGCGGTGAGAGCGGACACCTCCGCCCTTGAATGCCGGACATCACCCGGACGCTCGGGCGCGTGAATGATGTCGGAGGCCGACCCGGTGATCCGGATGACCTCGGAGGCGAGGTCGTTGATCGTCATCTGGTCCCCGTAGCCGGCGTTGAACACGCCCGAAACCCCGGCGGTTTCGGCCGCGAAGACCAGCGCGCCGACGATGTCCTTCACGTAGATGAAATCCCGGGTCTGCCCACCGTCGCCGAAGATGGTGATCGCCTCATCGCCCAGGGCCTTTTCGATGAAGATGGGCACGGCGGCGGCGTAGGCACCCTTCGGGTCCTGGCGGGGTCCGAAGACGTTGAAGAAGCGGATCGCCGCGGTGTCGAGACGTCCCTCGCCCTGGAAAAGGTCGAGGTAGTATTCGCCGTCGAGCTTGGTGATGGCGTAGGGACTCTTCGGCTCGGGAAGCATGGTCTCGACCTTGGGAACGGTCGGGTTGTCGCCATAGACGGCGGCCGAGGAGGCGAAGACGAGCTTGCGCACCCCGGCGCTGGAGGCCGCCTCGAGCACGTTGAGCAGGCCATGGACGTTGATGTCCACGCATTCGGCCGGACGCTCCATCGACTCGGGAACGCTGACCAGCGCCGCCAGGTGGAACACCAGGTCGATCCCTTCGATGGCTTTGCGGACGGCATCGCGATCGGTGATCGAGCCCTCGATGACGGTGCAGTCGAGTCCTTCAAGGTTGCGGGCGTAGCCCGTGCGGAAATTGTCGAGCACCCGGATTTCGTCGGCCTTGCCCTGGTAGTGCTCGACGATGTGGGAGCCGATGAAGCCGGCTCCGCCGGTGACGAGGATTTTCATGCGGACTGGGGGGTCAGGCTTCGAGCCAGTTGAGGATGACCTTGCCGGTGCTGCCCTCGTTCATCGCGGCAAATCCGGCTTCGAAATCGGTGTAGGGGAGACGGTGGGTGATGACGGGCCGGAGATCGAGGCCACCTTCGACCAGCACCGACATCTGGTACCAGGTCTCGTACATCTCCCTGCCGTAGACGCCCTTGAGGGTGAGCATGTTGAAGATGACCCGGTTCCAGTCGATGGCGAGCTCCTGGCTGGGAATCCCGAGCATCGCGATCCGGCCGCCGTGGCACATGTGGGCGAGCATGTCCTTGAAGGCCTGGGGGTTCCCGGACATCTCCAGGCCGATGTCGAAGCCCTCGCGGATGCCGAGTTGCTTGCGGACGTCCTCGAGCTTCTCGGTCCGGACGTCCACGGCGAGGTCGACTCCCATCTTCCGCGCAAGATCGAGGCGGTAGGGGTTGACGTCGGTGATGACCACGTGGCGGGCACCCGCATGGCGGGCGATCGCGGCGGCCATGATGCCGATCGGGCCCGCTCCGGTGATCAGGACGTCCTCGCCCAGGCAGGGAAACTGGAGCGCGGTGTGCGCGGCGTTGCCGAAGGGATCGAAGATGGCGGCGACGTCGAGGTCGATGCCGGCTTGGTGGTGCCAGACATTGGTGACCGGCAGCGCGATGTACTCGGCGAAGGCACCGGGGTGGTTGACGCCCACGCCGCGGGTGTCCTTGCACAGGTGGCGGCGGCCGGCCATGCAGTTGCGGCAGCGGCCGCAGACGAGGTGGCCTTCGCCGCTCACGAGGTCGCCGATGCGGCAGTCCGTGACGTTCGAGCCCATCTCGACGATGCGTCCGACAAACTCGTGGCCGATCACCAGCGGGGGTGAGACCGCCGACTGGGCCCAGGCGTCCCAGTTGTAGATATGCAGGTCGGTGCCGCAGATGCCGGTCCGGTCGACCTGGATGAGCACGTCGTTGATGCCGAGTTCCGGCTCGGGAACCTCGACGAGGTCGAGACCCGGACGGGCGGCGGATTTGACCAGGGCCTTCATCCGTTCGTTAGAGTTTGGCGAAAGCCGCGAGCACGCGCTCGATGTGCTCGTTGGTGAGGGCGGCGGAGACCTGGAGTCGCAGGCGGGCTTCGCCGCGGGGCACGACCGGAAAGCCGAAGGCGACGACCCAGACGCCGAGTTCCAGCAGGCGTTCGCTCTTGCGGATCGCCTCGGCCTCGTCGCCGATCATGATCGGCAGGATGGCGCTCGGGGAATCCTGCAGCTCGAAGCCGAGGTCGGTGAGCCCGGTCCGGATGGCGGCGGTGTTCGCGCGCAGACGATCGATCAGGGTCGTGTCGCGCTGGATGAGCTCGACCGCCCGGGTCGCGCCGCAGGCCACCGGCACCGGCAGCGCGTTGGAGAACAGGCTGGTGCGGCTGCGCTGAACCAGCAGGTCGATGAAGCGCTGGCTGGCGGCGACGTAGCCGCCGGCCGCTCCGCCAAGAGCCTTGCCGAGCGTGCCGGTGATGACGTCGATCTCGCCCCACACGCCGCAGTGTTCGGCGGTGCCCTTGCCGGTCGCGCCGAGCGCGCCGACGCCGTGCGAGTCATCGACCACGAGCATCGCGTTGAACTCGCGGCACAGTTCCAGCGTGGCCGCGAGGTCGGCGACCGAGCCCTCCATGCTGAAGACGCCGTCGGTGATGACCCAGATCAGTTCGGCCTCGGCCGCGGCGGCCTGCAACTTCTCACGTAGGTCGTCGAGGTCGCGGTGCTTGAAGACACCGCGCCGAAGCGGTCGGGAAAGCCGGCAACTGTCGATGATGCTGGCGTGGTTCAGTTCGTCGGAGAGGACGACGTCCTTCGGGCCGACGGCCGTGGCGATGGCGGCCTCGTTGGCATTCCAGCAACTGACGTAGCTGAGCGCCGCCTCGGTCCCCGAGAAGTCGGCAAGCTTCTGCTCGAGCTCGCGGTGGGCGTCGAAGGTGCCGCAGATGAAGCGGACCGACGCGGTGCCGGCCCCGTATTGCCCGAGACCCTTGCGGGTGGCCTCGACGACTTCGGGGTGGTTGGCCAGTCCGAGGTAGTTGTTGGCGCAGAGCACGATGACCTCCCCGGCGTCCTCGAGGCGGACGACCGGACCCATCGGGCCGGTGACGTGGCGAAGCTGCTTCAGGGTGCCGGCCTCCCGGAGACCCCGGAGCGTTTCCTCGGTGCGTTTTTCGAAGACGGATGCGGTCATGATGGCGATCAGGTGATGATGGCGAGCGGCGCGGTGTTCTTCCACTCGCCGCGGGTGAAGTCGGGGAAGTCCTGCGGCATCCCGTCCTCGGCGACCGACTTGCGGGACAGCGGGGTGACGGCGGACCAGAAGACGCCTTCGTACACGTTCTGGTCGAGCGGCTCACCCTTCCGGAGGCATTCGATCGCGCGGAAGTTCATGATGGCATCCATGCCGCCGTGACCGCCGTGCTTTTTCGCAATGTCCTGCATCCGTTTGAATAGGGGGTGGTCGAAGTGCTCGTAGAAGGCGTCGAAGCCTCCGCCCTCGATCCACGCATGGTAGTTCGAATGCTGGTTTGGCTTGTCCTCGGGAAGATCGAGCACCTTGCGCAGGGCGGGGGTGGCGTTCGTCCAAGTGTAGTCCAGCGCGATCCGGTTGGGGAAGCCGGCTCCGGTGCCCCGGGTCCCCTGGATCAGGTTGTGGCGGCTGTAGGGGCGTGGGCTGCTCTCGTCCCATTGGACCATGAGGGTGCGGCCCGCGGTGGTCTTGATGAGCGTGGTGTTGATGTCGCCGCCCTTGGAAAAGTCGAGCTTGGCCGACTTCGAGTCGGGGCCGAGCACTTCCCTGGCGTAGAGTTCGTGATTTCGTGCCGGCGACGAGAAGGAGACCAAACGCCGGAAGTTGTCGTCCTTGCGGGCAAGGTTCATGTACTGGGCGACCGGGCCGAGGCCGTGGGTCGGGTAGAGGTTGCCGTTCTCGTTGGCCCAGTGGAGCGTGCGCCATGATCCGGTGCCGCGCCCGTTTTCATACTGCCGCATCTGGCCGCGGAGTTCATGGATGTAGGCGGCCTCGCCGTGGAGGATTTCGCCGAAAACCTCCTGACGGCACATGTTGAGGAACATCAGTTCTTCCCGGCCGTAGTTGACGTTCTCCAGCATCATGCAGTGGCGTCCGGTCTTTTCCGACGTGTCGATGATCCGCCACATTTCCTCGATGCCGACGGCCAGCGGCACCTCGACGAAGGCGTGGGCACCGGCTTTCATCGCGTCGATGGTCATCGGCGCGTGCCATTCCCAGGGCGTGGCGATCCACACCGCGTCGGGCTTGGTCTCGGCGAGCATCTTTCGGTAGGCGTGCTTGTCACCGGAGTAGGTCTTGACGTTCTTGTGGCGCTCGGGGTCCTCCTTGAGGACGCGCTCCTTGGCCCGCTGGACCGCATCCTCGTAAAGATCGCAGATCCCGACGAACTCGGTCCCTTCCGCGGCAGCGGCATGGGCGAGATGGGTCGGTCCGCGGGCACCGACGCCGATGATCGCGACTTTGACCTTGTCCAGCTTCGGCGCCACGAAGCCGCCCATGTAGCGGGCGCCGGTCGGACGGGATGGGGCGGCCTGGGAGAGGCCGGGGATGGCGGCGAGTCCGGCACCGACGCCGCCAAGGGCCTTGAGGAAGCCCCTGCGGGACCGGGTTGCGTGTTCGCCGGGAGTGTGGGGTTGTTGATCGTTCATGTTCGTTCGGGATTGGTTTCAGAAAACAGCGGTGAGTGAGTCGAGTCGTTGCTTCATGTCATCCATCTGCCCTTCGATGGATTCCACAAGTCGAAGTTGGGATCGGCAGCGGTCGAGGTTGTGCCCGTCACGCTGGGTCTTGAAGTAAATATCGCCCTCGAGGAAGTCGGTCAGAAAGCGAATGCCGACCTCGAGGGTCATCAGCTTGCCCGAGACCGGCAGCAGTTCGATTTCCGATTCGGTGAGGAAACCGGACGCCCCCTCGAGGTAGCCGCGGGCGATCGCCTCGAAGTACTCCGGCCTCATCCGGATCTCGGACAAGTCCCTGCTGTCCTCCCGCGCGGGATTGGTGGCGGTGCGGATCATGTCGCCGAAGTCGTTGAGGGCCGTGCCCGGCATCACCGTGTCGAGGTCGATCACGCAGATGCCCTCGCCGGTCGCATCGTCGATCATGACGTTGTTGAGCTTGGTGTCGTTGTGGGTGATGCGCTCGGGAATGCGGCCGGACTCGAGGGCGTCGATGATGATGTCGGTATCGGCCTCCCGCTCGCGGATGAAGGCCATCTCCTCGGCCACCGCGCCGGCCCTGCCATGGGCGTCGGCTTCGAAAGCCCGGACCAGGTTCTCGAAGCGCTTCCGGGTGTGGTGGAAGTCGGGGATGGTCTCGGAAAGACGCCCGCCGGGCAGGTCGGCGAGCATCCCCTGGAACCGGCCGAAGGCGCGGGCCGCCTCGGTCGCCTGATCGAGGCTTCGGATGGCGTCGTAGGTGCGGGCATTCTCGATGAACAGGTAGCAACGCCAGTGATCCTCGCCGTCGACGTGCCAGTTCCGGAGGTCGCGGGTGGGGATGAGGGTGAGCGTTTGCCGCGAGGCGTCGAGGCCGCCGAGCTTCGAGCGTGAGTGCGCGCAGACCCGCTCGATGTTCCTCATCAGGGCGACCGGGTCCGGAAAGACGTGATGGTTGATCCTTTGGAAGATGTAGCGGACGCCGGTGCCGGCCTGGCTGAATCGGACGGCATAGGTGTCGTTGATGTGGCCGCTTCCGTACGGTTCCGCCGACTGGAAGTCGGCGGGGATCAGGAAGTTCGAAGAGATGGCTTCGAGGTCGTGCATGGGGCTCAGTTGGCGCGGGTCTTGTTGAACACGGAGAACAGCGCGAAGCAGCTGACGACCGCAACCGCGCCAAGGATGGTTCCCATCATCATCTTGCCGTAGACAAAGTTTCCGATGGCAAAGAGGGAGCAGTAGATCATGACCAGGCCGATGAACACGCAGAGGATCTCGTAGGGGAGTTCCCAGCCCTTGCCCTTGGCGGGACCCTCGAGATCGAGACCCTCGGATTCGGCTTCCTGGACGACCTTTCTCCAGCCGGGCCCGCCGGGACGGACCTTGGCATAGAAGTTCCGCAGGGTCTTCGTCTCGCACGGCTTGGTGACGAGCGTCGCGGTCAGCCAGGTGACGGTCGTGATCGCAACGGTGATCAGGAACTGCAGGCTGCCCCAGTCGAGCACGCCGAGTTTCACGGTCCCGACATCGACGAATTTCGGCACGATGAAGGTGACGGTGATCGCGGTCAGGGTGGTGACGATCATGGCCGAGATCTCCGAGACCGCGTTGACCCGCCACCAGAACCAGCGGAGGAGGTAGATCATCCCCGACCCGGCGCCGGAGAGGATCAGCAGATTGAAGGCCTGGGTGGCATCCTGCAGCACGGTCAGCGAGAGGAGTCCCGCCAGGAGCATCAGCAGCACGGTGCAGATCCGGCCGACGCGCACGAGTTCCTTCTGGGAGGCCTTGGGATTGACGAAGCGCTGGTAGAAGTCGTTGACGACGTAGGACGAACCCCAGTTGAGGTGGGTGCCGATCGTCGACATGTAGGCGGCGATGAGCGAGGCGACGACGAGGCCCAGCCATCCCGGGCCGAGCTTGGAGATCATCACCGGGTAGGCGATGTCGTGGCGCAGATACTGCTCGTCAACGCCACTCGCTGCCTCCGATCCGGCGAGGCTGGTGAGGCCGTCCTTCGAGCGCAGGAGAGCGCGGATTTCCTCGGTCTGCTCGGGCGTCAGCGAGGGGTCGCCGGCCTGATACTGGATCAGCAAACTCTCGTAGGGCGCGCTCCGGAGCGTGGCTGCGGCGGCCTCCCGCTCTTCCGGCCGGTCCATCGGATAGATGACCAGCGAGGCGAGGGCGACAATGATCCATGGCCACGGGCGCATCGCGTAGTGCAGGAAATTGAAGAGCAGGGTGGCACCGATGGCGTTCTTCTCGTCCTTGGCGGCAAGCATGCGCTGGGCGACATAGCCGCCGCCGCCGGGTTCGGCACCCGGATACCAGGCGGCCCACCACTGCACGGCGAGGGGGATGAAGAGCAGCGGGACCCATTTCGAGGCGTCGCCGAAATCGGGGAAGATGCGGAGCTTGTCGGCGATCGGCGAGTCGGGTCCGACCAGTCCGGCGAGGCCGCCGATTTCCTGCACCGCCGGCTGTTGTACCGCCACGTAGGCGGCATAGACCGCTCCGAACATGGCGATCGAATACTGGAAGAAGTCGGCCCAAATCACGCCCTTCAAGCCGCCGATGGCGGCGTAGAGCACCACGAAGATCGAGGCATAGACGACGGTCTGAAGCGGGGTCAGGTTGAGCATCACACCGCCGATCTTGATCGCCGCGAGGGTGACCGTTCCCATGATGAGGATGTTGAAGAGGAAGCCGAGATACAGGGACCGGAATCCGCGGAGGAAGGCCGCGCCCTTGCCCGAGTAGCGGAGCTCGTAGAACTCGAGGTCGGTCATCACCTCCGATCGGCGCCACAGTTTGGCGTAGATGAAGACGGTGACCATGCCGGTGATCAGGAAGGCCCACCACGCCCAGTTCTTCGAGACGCCGTCCTCGCGCACCATGCCGGTGACCAGGTTCGGCGTGTCGCAGGAGAAGGTGCAGGCCACCATAGAGATGCCCAGCAGCCACCACGGCATGCCACGGCCTCCGAGGAAGAATTCCTGGGTGTTCTTGCCGGCCGTCCGGGAGGCGACGAAGCCGATGCCGAGGACGACGGCGAAGAAGATGCCGATGATGGTCCAGTCGATGGATTGCAGGCTCATGATGGAGTTGTGGGAGGGAGACGGTGGGTTGTCGGACGTGGGTCCGTCACGGCAGGACCGGGAGGCTGGCCGCGGCGATCGCCTGGCCGTGGCGCTTCATCTTTTCATCGGGCGTGCTGATCTGGAGCGTGGAGGCGAGGGCCGGGAATTCGTCGCGCAGCACGGTGTCGGCGTGCTCGATGATCAGGTCGCCGCCCTTGCCGCTCATCACGCGGCCCAGCAGCAGCAGATGCCGGATTTCGTAAAAGCGGGCGAACTGCGGGATCGAGTATCCGAGGCAGGTGCCGATGGTGCGGTAGATGGCGGCGGCGCGGTCGTCTCCGGCCTCCATGAACTCCTGGACCTTCACAAGCTGCTCCGGTTTGCCCAGTTCGGGATCGATCTCGAGGCCGGAGGCGGGGATGAGGCGGGAGACGCCCTGCTGGCTGAAATACTGGACCGCGCAGCCGATGTCGCCGGACCACTCGTCGGCCGGCGCATTCTCGCGATAGTCGATGGGCACGAACGCAAGTTCGGAAAGCCAGTCGGTGATCGATCCGTCGCCGTCGACGTAGCCTGCCGCCGAACTGGTGCCCATGGCGAAGCCGAGGACGGCGCCGTCCTTCATCGACATCGATCCGGCGAGAGCGGTCACGTCGCCATCATTGACGACCCGGATGGGCACGTCGTTCCACTCGCGGGCGATATCGAGGAAGATGTTCTCGACACGGTCCTTGAAAAGCTCGTCGGGCACGCCGCGGAACAGCGACGCCACGCGGACCCGGTTGTCGACGTAGACACCGGCGGCCGATCCGCCGATCGCATCGACCCGCGGCAGGTGCGCGGCGGCGCGCCGGAGGCTGTCCATGATGCCCTCGTAGTGGTACGATGGATCCTTCTGAAAATAGGGGTCCCAGGGGATCTCCTCGGAGAAGACCACTTCGCCGTCGATCAAGGCGGCACACTTGCGGTCCGAGCCACCGAGGTCGAAGCCGATCCGGCAGCCCTTGAGGGCACTGTCGGTTCCCCTTGCGGAAGCGGTCGAGGGCGGGGAGTCCGACGATCCGGACGAGGCATCCTGAATAGTGAGGGCTTCACCGAAGACCCGCTCCACGAAGTCGGCATCGAATGCCCGCCCGCCGCCGGGAGCGTAGGCTTGCTGAAGTTCGTCGCAGAGTTCAGCACATCCCTTCAGGCGGACCCGGCTGCCGCCGCGGCCCCACAACAGGAACTTGATGGTCCGTTCGAGGTGATGGCGATTGAGTTCGTGAAATTCGGGGGTGTCGGGCAGAAGTGCATCGTCATGCCGCGTCCCGGCACCGTCGGGCCGCAGCAACTCGATCTCGATGGGACGGGTGCCGTGCTCGTCGCCGAGGCTCCGGTACTGGCGCGTCCACAAGGATGCGGGAAGGAACTCCGGGTCGAGCTCCGGTCGGTGCGCGGCAGGGGTGGGAAGAAGTGCTTTCACGTTGGATGGTTCCGTTCTCGGAATGGTCTGAAGGAATGAATTTGAAGGTTCGCCCGTCGAGAACCTTCCTGACAGTTCGAAGGATGGAAATAGTTCCGGTGTTGATAGCCGATCGGCTTGCGTAGCGACTATCTTTTTCGGCTTTCTATTTGTTTTATTCGGTGAAATCCACGGTTGGCGTCGGCGTTCCCGGTGTGGATCGGGCGGCGTTTCCTTCATCTGCGGGAGCCGAGGCTGGCTCGGCAGGGAGCGCTTCGTTCAGTCTTTGATCATTCTGGAAGCGAGTTGGTGGCACAGCAGCAGGGCCCGGGGGTGGTGGAAGAAGGATTTCCAGAGCGAGCCCTTGAGGTTGGAGGAGGGTCGGCCATCCTGGTGCAGGTATCCGTACCATTCACCGTGTTCGGGGTCGCTGAAGTGATCGAAGGCCCAGAGCTGGCAGTGCCGGTGCATGGCGAGATAGCCGGTCTCGCCAGTGAGTTGGTGGGCCATGAGGGTCGCGATCAGCGCCTCGTCGTGCGGCCACCAGAATTTCATCGCATGCCAGTATTCCTGAACCGGTCGGTCGAAGACGTCGCGGAAGTAGAAAAGACCGCCGTGTTCCCGGTCCCAGCCGCGCCCCCACATCCAGTCGAACATGTCGCAGCCGAGCTTCGCCAGGCGTGAATCGCCCCGGCGGCGGGCCTCCTCCATGATGAACCACGCGCCCTCGATCGCGTGGCCGGGATTCAGGGTGCGCCCGTCGAAATGATCGGAGATCGAGCCGTCGGGAGCGACGTTTTCCATCACCACGCGGAGGTCGGGTTTGACGAAAAGCGTTTCGATTTCCTCGAGGCAGCGGTCGATCCAGGCGCTGATCTCGTCGTTCTTGCCGAGGCGGAGTTCGAGTTCCTGCGCGGTGACCAGGGTGATCATGCGCGGCCCGAGGGAGGTGAGGGGGCGGGCCTCGGTGAACTTCGGCGGGATGCGGCCCGGGGTGAAGTGCCAGTCGGTGAAGCGATCGAAGAGTGCGCGCGCCTTGGTCGCCGATTCATCCGATCCGGTGGCCGCGGCATGCGCGGCGAAGGCGATCGAAGCGAAGCTCTCCGAATAGGCGTAGCGCCGCTTGCGGATCGGGGTGCCGTCGCGGGCGACATGGAAGAACAGGCGTCCGTCTTCGGGGTCGGTGCACTTCTCCTCGAGGAAGCGCAGGCCGCTTTCCGCCCAGGCAAGCCACTCGGGACGGCGCTCGATCTCCAGGTAGAGGGTGAGCAGCATCCAGCTCATGCGGCCCTGCGCCCAGACCGACTTGTCGCTGTCGACCAGGGTGCCGTCGCGATCGAAGCAGTGGAGGAATCCACCGTGCTGCTCATCGACCGCGCGGGGGAACCAGAACGGCAGACAGTCGTCCCGGAGCTGGCGCAGGTAGAAGTCGGCGAGGTCCGCGCTCACGGCTGGAGGACAGGAGAGTCGAATTTCTCGTGAAGCGACTCGAGTTGGGCGGGGCTTGGGTTTGCGAGCGGCAGCCGGGCCGGGCCGAGCGGCACGCCTTGCCATTCCATGATGGCTTTGACGGCGCCGAGATAGCCCACCGCGGCGAGTGCCTCGATCAGTTCGATGGCTTCCCGCTGGAGCCGGGTGGCGGTCTCAAGGTCCCCGTCCTCGAAAGCCTGGATGAGCCTGCGATAGAGCGGGGCGGCGAAGTTGTAGGAAGAGCCGACCGCACCCCTGGCTCCGGCCTGGAGCGCGGCGAGGAGTTGCTCGTCGATGCCCCAGGGGATGTCGAAGTCGCCGACCTTCAGGCAGCGTGAGTAGTCATCGAGATCGTCGTTGGTGAACTTGACGCCGGCGAGGTTGGGAATGCGTTCCGGGGCTTTGGCGAGGAACTCGCGCATGGGCAGGCAGACCCCGGTGAGTGCCGGGATGTCGTAGTAGTAGAAGGGCAGGCCCGGCGCCGCACCGGCGATCAGGGCGCAGCAATCGATCAGGGTGTCGAGGTCGTCGGGCTTGTAGTAGCTCGGGGCCAGGGCCGCCACGGCGTCCAAGCCCAGATCCGCGGCTGCGGCGGCGAAGACCTTGGCGTCCTCGAGGCAGTTCGAGCCGGCGTGGGCCACCACGGTGAGGTCGTGGGCCGGAGCCGCTTCCGCCCAGGCGCGGAAGACGGCGAGGCGTTCGTCGCGGGTCAGCGAATGGCTTTCCCCGGTCGAGCCGGTGATGAAGACCGTGCGGATCCCGTTCTTCGAGAGGTGGGCGGCCTGAAGGGGAACCACCTCCGGCGCAAGGGATCCGTCGGGATGGAAGGGTGTGTGGGTCGCGGCGACGAGCCCGTGGAGTGGGATGTTCATGGGTGGTGAAGGGAAAGTCCGGGATCCGAGCGCCCGGTGAGGACGAGGCTGGCCAGCCAGCCGACGAGGGAGCAGGCGGCAAAGCCGATGAAGGCATAGAGCAGCCCGCTGACCGGAGCCTTGGAGAGATGGAGCGAGAGCACCGTGGCCAGGCCGGCGAAGGCACCGAGGAGCGCGCCGCTGCCGTGAGCCCGGCGGGTGAAGATGCCGAGCGCGAACAGCCCGCCGAGCGAGCCGGCGGTCAGGCCGATCATGGTGTTGAAGGTCTTGAACGCCGACTCGATGTTCGATTGCGCCATGGCGATGGCGATGCCGACACCGACGACTCCCGCCACGACGACGACGGTCTGGGCGCTGCGCAGATAAGTGCGGTCGTTTCGTCCGGGTCGCAGCAGGCGGCTGTCGAGATCCTTGACGAAGGTGGTGGCCACGCTGTTCAGCGAAGAGGACACGGTGGACTGCGCCGCGGCGAAAATGGCGGCGATCACCAGGCCCGAGATCCCGACCGGAAGCTCGCGGACGATGTAGAAGGGCAGGATGGAATCGGAGGCCGGAAGGGTGGCGTCGAGACGCCCGGGGTGGGTCTTGTAGAAGGCGTAGATCGCCGTTCCGAGGAGGAAGAAGACCAGGGACCCGAAGACCGACATCCACATCGTGACCTTCAGCGATTTCCGGGCGGCGTTCAGGTCGCGGGTGGTCACGTAGCGCTGCACGACGTCCTGGCTGGAGGTGTAGGGCACCAGCGAGTTGAAAAAGAAGGCGACGAACAGCACGACGACCGAGGTGGTCCCGTCGGCGATGCTGAAGGAATCCCAGCGCAGGTTCTCGAAGAGCTTGTGGTCGGTCCGGGCAATCTCGGCCACGCCGGCGAAGCCGCCCTCGACATGGCCGACCGCGAGGCCGAAGCACAGCAGCGCACCGGCCATCAGGACGATGGCCTGGATGGCGTCGGTCCAGACCACCGCTTCGATCCCGCCGATCACGGTGTAGATGATGCACAGCACGCCGATGACGATGATCGCCGTGACAACCCCGATGTCCGACACCGCGGCGAGCGCCAGCGCCGGCAGGTAGAGCACGATGGCGATCCGCCCGAGGTGGAAGGCGGTGAAGGAGAGTGAGGCGAACAGGCGGCAGGGGAGGGAAAAGCGCTTCTCAAGGTACTCGTAGGCCGAGGTCAGGTCGAGCTTGCGGAAGAACGGCAGGTAAAAGACGGCCACGATGGGGACGATCAGCAGGATCGGCAGCTGGCCGATGTACCACGAGATGTCGGTCTGGTAGGCGCGGGCCGGGATGCCCATGAAGGTCAGCGCGCTGAGCATGGTGGCGAAGATCGAGAGGCCCGCCACCCATGCGGGCACCCGCTGGCCGCCGCGGAAGTAGGCTTCGGTCGATGCCGAGGCCTCGCGTTTCATGAAGAACACTCCGACGCCGATCATGCCGGCGAGATAGATGGCGACCACCGACCAGTTGAACGCGCCGAACGCGGTCTTTGAGACCTGCGGGGCGGCCAGCAGCACCTGCGGAGAGCGAACCGCGGGGCGCACCTCGCCGGTCGGCACGACGAAGCCGCCGGACCACCCGATGACCGGCGTGGTCACCGGTGACAGCATCGGGCCCGGCAACTCCGAGGAGGGTGCCCAGGTGTCCGTGACCGTGTCGTAGGCGAGGATCCCGCGGGTGAATCCGGGGTGATCCGATTTCGGCTGGAAGTCGACCAGTGTGCCGTCGTCGCCGCCGATCACGAGCAGGTGCGAGGCTCCCACCGCGGGCGCGGGAGACGGCGCGGCGACGGCGGGGCGGGGGAGGTCGGCGAGGCGGGTCCAAGTATTAGAGATGTCGTACTTCCAGGCGTCGTGCAGGTAGGTGCGGACCGGGTTTCCCCGGGGATCGGCGGCGAGCGACGCACCGGAGAAGACGAAGAGCGAATCGGCCCGGCTGCCGGCCACCGGAAGGATCCGGCCGGGGCCGGGGAGTGGCTCGAGGACGGTCCATTCGGATCCGTCGAAGGCGAAGTGCTGGCTCGAGGCACTGGTGGCGTCGGGCGAGACCGAGCCGCCGATGATGTGGACGGTTTCCCCGACCAGGGAGCCGGCCATGTTGGCGAGCGGCACGGGGAGTGGCGGCAGCGGCACGGTTTCGATTTCCGAGCCTTTTGCCCGCAGCAGGAAGACCTCGCGATGATGGCGCTGCGAATCGGAGCCGCCGATGCAGAGCACGCCCCGCGGCGTGGTGATCGACACGCCGTAGCCGAGCGGGCGGGGAAGGCGGCCGGCCTCGCGCCATTCGGTGCCGC
Source organism: Verrucomicrobiaceae bacterium E54 (assembly GCA_022548915.1). Lineage (GTDB taxonomy): Bacteria > Verrucomicrobiota > Verrucomicrobiia > Verrucomicrobiales > Akkermansiaceae > Haloferula. Next base: position 21,842 of record JAKZES010000039.1, on the reverse strand, counting down.
TCTCGGGCAGCACGAAAATCCGGTCGTGCCAGACCTTTTCGCCACCGGCCCAGGGGGCGCCGTCGGGAAAATTCGCCCCGCCGGCCACGACCAAAGAACCTTCCGAAACCCCGGCAAACGCCCCGGCGAAGCCGTGCTCGTCCGGCAGCGGCGGGAGTTCCGACCACGACAGCGCGGCCCTTGCCGGAAGCAGGGAAAGCAGCATCAGGACGGTGGCGGCAGTGCGCAGCATGGTTGGGAAACTGGTGGAGGGTGACGGAAACTGACAAGGTTGGAGAATTCGGGCGCTCTGGTTGGCTGAGCCGACCGGATGGCGGTTGGTTGTCAGCGCGGATGCGTCCAAGATAGCATTTTGCTTTCCGATGAGCGGCCGAGAGGTGCCTTACGGATCATGCTCCCGGGCATCGGGTAGATGCACTACACTTCCCTCGTGAAACGTCTGCTTCCCCTCCTGCTTCTGGCCCCTTTTCCCTTTCCGCTGCGCGCTCTCGACGGCGTCGGCTGGAACGAGGACAATGCGGTCTTCAAGCCGGCCTCCGATTTTGAAGGGAAGATCGACGCCTTTCTCGGCGAACCGTCCTTTGGCATGAAGGCGCTGTTTGCGAAGGACCGGTTTCCGAATGTGGTGGTCGCCACCGATGGCTCGGTGCTGGCGGTTTTCGGCGGGGTCGGTCTGCGGCGCAGCACCGATGGGGGCGAGACGTGGAGCGATCCGATCCCGGTCGCCAAGGGATTCATGGGGGGCGGGGTGACCGTGGACGAGGTTTCCGGTGAGATCTTCGCCTTCGTCGAGGCCGACCATCCCCCGGCACCGCTGGCGGTGTTTGCCTCGAAGGATCACGGGGTCAGCTGGGAAAAGAGGGGGGCGACGATTCATCCCAACTCGATGGGGCACGTCCCCTCGATGCACATGAACGAGCATGGTATCTGCCTCCGCCACGGCCGCTACAAGGGCCGCCTGATCCGGCCGACGCGCTGGTACGGGCGGCACAACTACCCCCGCGGGATTTTCCACACCCACTACACCAACGCGATGTTCAGTGATGACGGCGGACGTTCATGGAAGGCATCGGAGCCGGTGCCGGTGATGGGGACGGGCGAGGCCTGCATCGTCGAGCTTTCCGACGGCTCGCTGCACTACAACACCCGGCGGCACTGGGCGCCGACGAAAGAGGACTCGCTGTGGCGCTGGAGCGCGGTGAGTCGCGACGGCGGCGCGACCTGGGTCGATCCCGAGCGCTCGTCGGTCCTGCCCGACGGCAATGCCGACAGCGCTTACGGGCTGATGGGTGGTCTGGTCCGCCTGCCGGTGCTGGGGCGTGACGTGTTGATCTTCAGCAACATCGCCAGCGCCAGCGGCCGGAAGAACGGGCACGTCTGGACAAGCTTCGACGGGGGCCGGACGTGGCCGGTGCGTCGCCGGGTGTTTGAGGGGAGGTTCGCCTATTCCTCACTCGATGCCGGCCGTCCCGGGACGCCGTCGGAGGGCTGGATCTACCTGCTTTTCGAGGGCGGACCCGAAGGGGCCGGCACCATCGCTCGCTTCAATCTCGGCTGGGTTCTCGACGGCGAGAAAACCGGCGACGGGGAGGTCCCGGACTGGGCACGGCCTTAGTGTAGTGCGTCCAACAGCTTGGGAGTTTTTGGGAACCGCAGATTAAGGGGATTACGCGGATCTTCAGAGATCCATAAATCTGCGTAATCCTTTAAATCCCCTCAATCTGCGGTCAACGGCGCGACCCATCCCGACAGAACAGTGGATCGTCGGTGAGGCGGACTGCACCAGGAGCACCGAGCCTTCTTCTGGTTTTCTTGTCAAACCGGTTGCGTTCTGGCGGGGAATAGCCCATACCGCATCCATGGAGGGGGTATGGATGCCGCAGCGGGGCAGCTTGGTCGCCGAGTGCGTGCGCGTGATGCGGCTGCGAATCGAGGCGGGTGAGTGGTCGAATTTCCTGCCTGGAGAGAGGCGTCTTGCGGAATTGCTGCAGGTCGGACGGGATACGGTGCGCCTGACCCTGGCGGAACTGGAGCACGAGGGCCTGCTTGCTCCCGCCGAGGCGGGCAAGCGCCGGCGTGTCGCGGGCGGGCGGAGGAAGTCGCCGGTGGGTGTGGCGAAGAGCCTGCGGATCGGCATGCTATCGCCCCAGCGACTCGAGCGCCTCAGTCAGCCGATGCTGTTGGAGGTCGACCACATCCGGCGGGCGCTCGCTGAGAAAGGGGGAAGCTTCGAGGTCTTCGCCCCCGGCTGGTATGAATCCAATCAACCAGGGCGCCGTCTCGATGGGTTTATCGAGGGGGAACGCCGCGGGGCGTGGATCCTGCATCGTTCGAGCGGCCCGGTGCAGCGCTGGTTCGCCGACCACCGGATGCCTTGCCTGGTGAGGGGAACGCCGTACGAAGGAGTTTCTCTGCCGTTTCTCGATATCGACTGGCAGGCGACCGCCCGCCACGCGGCGGGCATGCTGTGGCGGATGGGCCATCGCAAGATCGGGGTGATGACCCCGCCCGACCGCCTCCGCGGCGTGGAGGCCGCGCTCAAGGGTGCGAGGGAGACGGGTGAAGAGGCTTTCGAGGTGATGGAACTGGCGGAGAACGGGACGACGGCGGGAATCGAGCGCCTGTTCGTCCGGGCGATGCGGCTCAAGGAGCCGCCGACCGCCCTGATCGCGACGCGTGCCCGGCAGGTGGCGACGCTTTTCGGCTGCGCGGCGAGGGCGGGCCTCCGGGTACCGGAGGACCTGAGCCTGGTGTCACTGGCCCGCGAGCCGTTTCTCGAGTACCTGGTCCCGGAGGTCACCGGCTACCTTTCCGATCCCGCCGTGGTGGCAAAGCAGGTCGTCCGGCGGCTTGAGCAACTCGTTGCCGGGAACGCCAACCCGGGAGGCAATCCCTGGCTGGTGCCCGAGGTCGTCAAGGGAGGATCGGTGGCCCCGCCGCGGGAGAAATAGGACTTGCCGTTCATCAGTATTGGGCGCGGCATCGGCACCCGGGTGGCAACACGTGGCACCGTCAGCGTCACGGGACCCCGTTGGTTTGCGGAATCCCAGGCTTTTCGGACAAGTTGCTTGATCCAGAGGGAAGATGCCCGAGGTTTGCTTCAATGTCGCGAGTCGGTCGTCATATCCTCGATGCTCAGGAGGCGAGGCTTCGCCAACAGCGGCGCGTGAGCAGCATCAGCAGCATCGTGATCGGCCTGTTGGTGGTGGGGTTGGTGATGCTGGTCCTCGCCTTTGTGCTTCTTCCGGCGCTGAACCGCGAGAATCCACCGATCGTCTCCTACGCCGGGCCGCAGAGCGAGAACGAGGAGGTGAAGCAAAAGACGAGGTCGCAGATGAAGGCGAAACCGTCGGCTCCGTCGATGTCGGCGGCCAAGGCGATCGTCGCCGACGCCGCCTCGCCGACCGCAATCCCCGTGCCGGAGGTGGATGTCAGCGAGCTTTCTCCCGACTTCGGATACGGCGACGACCTCGGGCAGGGCTGGGCCGATGGCACGATCGATGGCATGGGTGGGGGCGGAACGACCTTTTTCCGGCAGAGCGTCGCGGCGCAGCGGGTTTGCTACGTGATCGACTACTCGGCCTCGATGCGCGGGGAGCGCGATGGCTTGATGAGGGCCGAGCTGGAAAAATCGATCAGCCAGATCGGTCCGGGCATGGCCTATCAGATGATCTTCTTCGCAGGCCCTGCCTGGGTGGCGGGGAGCGAGGTGAAGATGCAGGGCAACAAGACCGCGACCGTCACTTACAAGGGCAGGGACTACAAGTGGAAGACGACCGGTGGCGCGCACGCCTGGGAACCCGTCGGCAAGGAACTCAAGCCGGATTGGCTTTCGGGCGACGGGAGCCGTTCCAAGTCCCTCAAGCACGTCAAGGAGACGAAGCTGGTGTGGGGGACGGATTGGGAGGATGCGCTCCTGATGGCGCTCGACATGGAACCGGCTCCCCAGATCATTTTCTTCATGACCGACGGATCCACGGGGGGGAACATGGTCAAGTTGGCCGAGGATCTCGGGCGGAAGGCCAAACGAACCCACACCATCATCAATACCGTGGCGATGATGCAGCCGAAGGCTGAGGGCGCCATGAAGGAACTCGCGAAACGGACCGGGGGTCAGTTCAGCATCGTCCGGAAGGGCGGCAAGGTGGACCTCGTTCCGGTCGACTGAGGAGCCTACGCCGGCTGTTGCTGCGAGATGCAGTGCAGCGAGCCACCTTCCTCGACCAGTTCGAGGCAGTCGATTCCGGCGACGGTTCGGTCTGGGAACAGTTCCTTCAGGATCCCGAGCGCGCGATCGTCGTTGCGCTTCTGCCGGAAGGTCGGGACCAGCACCCCGCCGTTCACGATGAGGAAGTTCACATACGATGCAGGTAGTACCGGGAGCCGCCAGCCCGGGACCTCACAGGACTCGGGAAGCGGGATCTCGTGGATCTGGAACGACCGACCGTCCGGACCGCGGAAACCACGGAGTCGCTCCAGGTTGGCGGCGAGGGTTTCCCGGTCCGGCGAACTGGCCGAGGTTGCGGCTACCAGCGTGTGGTCGTCGGTGAAGCGAACCAGGTCATCGACATGGCCGTCGGTGTCGTCACCTTCGATGCCCTTTTCCAGCCACAGAATCTCCCGGACGCCGAGGTGATCCCGCAAGCGCGACTCGATGTCGTCCCGGCTCAGGCCGGGGTTGCGGTTGGGGTTGAGAAGAACCGCCTCGGTGGTCAGGAGCTGGCCCCGGCCATTGACCTCGATTGCGCCGCCCTCGAGAACCATTCCGGCCTCGAAGCGGCGCAGGCCGAGCGAGTCGGCCACCCGACGCGGAATCCGGTTGTCGGAGTCCCACGGGGGAAATTTTCCACCCCATGCGTTGAACTCCCAATCGGTGATTGCGACCTCGCCGGTGGCACCATTCCGCACGAAGATCGGGCCGTGGTCCCGGCACCACACATCGTCGTGGGCATGATCGAAGAGCTCGATCCGCTCCGGCACGGCCCTGGCGGTCTCACACAGGGAGCGGATGCGCTGGTGGTTCGAGGAGGTGGCGTTGATCCGCACGAGTTCAAACGCCGAAATGGCCGCCGCGATTTCGGCAAACCCCGCCTCGATGCGGTCCCGCTTGGAGCCGCCCCAGTGACGCGGATCGGGGACCGGCCACGAGAGCCAGACCGCCTCCTGCGGTGCCCATTCCGGGGGCATGGCAAACCCCAGTTCGGCCGGGGTCATGGCGTTCCGGCTGTCCAGCGTTGGCCCAACCCGGCGTAGGCATCAATCCGGCGATCCCGGAAGAACGGCCAGATGCGCCGGAACTCTTCGACCTGACCCAGGTCGATCTCGTGGATGAGGACTTGTTCGTCGCCGGTTTCGGCGCGGGCGACGACCTCGCCGTAGGGATTGGCGATGAAGGATTGTCCCCAGAACTCGGTGCCGTCTTCCGTGCCCACCCGGTTGATCGCGGCGACGAAGCAGCCGTTGGCCACCGCGTGACCGCGCTGGACGGTCTCCCAGGCGCAGTGCTGGGCCTTTCCAAGGCTGTCCTTCTCGCTCGGGAGCCAGCCGATGGCCGTGGGGTAAAGCAGGATCTCGGCACCTCCGAGGGCCATCAGGCGGGCCGCCTCCGGAAACCACTGGTCCCAACAAACGAGGACCCCGATGCGCCCGTGGCGCGTGGACCACACCGGCCAGCCGGAATCGCCCGGCGTGAAGTAGAACTTTTCCTCGAACCCGGGGTCCTGGGGGATGTGGCTCTTGCGGTAGCAGCCCAGCATCGTGCCATCGGCATCGTGGACCACCGCCGTGTTGTGAAACACCCCGGCACCGCGTTTCTCGAACAGGGATGAAACGATGACCACCCCGAGTTCCGCGGCAAGCGCGCCGAGCCGGTCGGTGTAATCGTTGGGGATCGGATCCGCGAGGTCGAAGCGCGCCGGATCCTCGGTGGTGCAGAAGTAGGGCGTGAGGAAGAGCTCCTGGGTCGCGATGATCGCGGATCCCCCGGACGCGGCCTTTCGGATCAGTGACTCATGGTGCTCGAAGGCACCGTCTTTGGTGGGAAATCCCCGGGACTGGAGCAGGGCCAAGCGCGGCATGCACACAGTCTGCATGGATGCCGCGTCGCCTTCCAAGTGGGAAAGTCCGCCAGGATCAGAGGTGGCTCAGGGCGTCGGCCACCAGAAGGCTGAGCTCGGCGATGCTTTTCGGCAGGGGCGCGGTGTGCACCACATAGCCCTGGTCATTGATCGCGGCGAGGGTGGCATCGGTGAAGTTGAGCACCACCTTGGGAGCGGCGATCTGGTCGGCGGACGCGAGGTCCGTCACGGCCACCACGCTGTCGGCCTCGAAGGAGCGGGAGTGGGCGAGGGTGTCGGCGAGTCCCGCGGGACTGTCGACGAGAACGATCATGGTGGGGGCGCTGACCGGGGTGGAAACGCCCCTGAACGATTCGGCGTTGGTGCGCCCACGGTCATGACCGACGATGGGAGTCAGAACTCCGAACACGATGAGCGCTGCGGCCGCCAAGCCGAAGGCGGGAGTCCGGACGAGGCCGCGGAGGCTGGCGAGCCAACGCCGCTGGCGGCTCGGTTCGATCACGATGCGTTGCGTTGCGAAGCGCTGGTTGAGATCGTGAAGGAGTCCGGCGGGTACGCTGGGAACGGGCTCGTCGGGCTTCAGGCGCAGACTTCCCTCGAGGATCCGGCGGATTGACTCAAGTGGGGGTGAAAGTTCAAGTTTCATGGCTAGTCCTCCAATCGTAGAAATTCGTAACTGTTTTCAATCAACCAAAGTTTTTCGAATTTTTTCCAACGCGGTCTGGATCCGCTCGTTCAGGACCCGGCGGCGGGTCGAGGCAGAGGCGGAGCGCTTGAGGCCGTACCGGTGGCAGAAATCCTGTTCTTCGATCAACTCCTGGATGGTCGCCGCCTGGGCGACGAAGAGGGTGTAGACGAGATCCCACTCGTCGGAGTCCAGGACCTCCCGGCATTCCTTGTAGATGTGCTCGAAAGTCGGCGCTTCGGGATCCGCCGATGGATCCTCGAACTGCAGCGGGCGCTCGGAGTCGTCGGTGAGCGCATCAAAGCTCTCGCCGTCGTTGGGCCGGTTTTTCAGCGTGGTGCGGCGCCGCTGCCAATCGATCGCCCGGAAGCCGACGATCCGGAGGTGGAGCGGAATGAGCTCCTCGAAGACGGTCGGATCGAGGATTGGCGCCTTGTTGTCAGAGTTTCGCACCTTGGCGAGCTCGACGAGGGCATCCATGAACACCTCTTCGGCATCGTGGCCGGAAATGCCCTTGCGCTGGAGTGTGCGGAGGGCGAGCGGCTTCAGGAGGTCGGGAAGGCCGTTCCACTCGCGGTCGTTGAAGCCACGATCCGGGTCGTAGCGCTGCAGCCGGTCGAGATCCAGATTCCGCTCGTAGCGTCGATCCTCAGGATCGTGGTGCAGCTGTGGATCCGCGTCGCTGCGACGCTTGGCGGCGACCAATTCGCGCGTCGCTTCCCCCGCAATCTCGATCGCACGGGCGGTGAAGGCAACTTCATCGTCAAACGACTCGAACTCAAAGGACGCATTGCGGATCGCCTGCTCGGCGATGCGCTCGGCCTCTTCTTCGGTAATCAGAACGCCTTCGACAGGCCGGCGGGCACGAGTCCAGCAGGCCTGCCAGCAACGTTCCAACTGTTCGGGACAAACAGCGGGGGTCATGGCTGGAACGCCACCATGAAATATTAAAATAAAGAGAGTTCAAGCATTCAATTTAGATTTATTTTCAGCCAAACCGTTCAAAAGTTCTCAAAATTAGCTTCAAATGCTTAAAACTAAAGCTTTTCGGGGCGAGCCCGGAGCCTGCGGATGAGTCGAATCGCGGCGATGATTGCCAGGAGAATCACGCCAAGCAGCCCGAGCCAGAGCGGGGATCGTCGTTTGGCGGGTTCGATCGGGCCGCCTGTCTGCAGAGGGTGGTGCTGGGTCATGAAAAACGGAGCGTAGCGGAGCACTGCCTGTTCGAAGTCCGGATCGTCGGGTGACGGGATCCGCTCGGCCTGGGCCTGCCACAGGCTCTGGGCCGAGCGGTCGGAGTGGACGGCGAGCTCGTAGAAGCGGCGCATGAAATCGGGGGTGGAGAGGTCGGAGACCGGCCACAGGGCGACCACCACCTCGCGGGCACCGGCGGTGGCGAAGGCTCGCTGCAGGCCGAGCACGCCTTCGCCATCCACCGAGGTGCCGAGGCCGGAGTCGCACGAGGAAAGGGTGACCAGCCGGGTCTGGCCCAGCGGGAGCCGCGCAATTTCCCCGGGGAACAGCAGATCGTCATCGGGGGTTTCGCCGGGGACTCCGCTCACCGTGGTCAGTCCGCGATGGAGCACCAGGCCGCTGGCGAGGAGCTGGTCGGATTCCAGGTCGAAGTCGACCGGCGCCCCCGAGCGGGTGTCGCCGACGAAGAAGGCGTGTCCGCCGAAGTGCAAAACACCCGGATTCCCGGGGAGGGCGGTCACCGCGGGTTCCGTGACCTCGTCATCCTCCAGAAAGAGGGATCCTCGGGGCGCGACCTTGCGGATGGCTTTTGCCTCCTTTGAGGTCCCGGGGAGCGGGCCCAGGCGACCGAGGATTTCGCCGAGACGGCTTTGCCCGGTGGGCGCCTCCGGTGTCCGGGGGTAGTCGGAAATCGTGAGCACCGTCCATGGCACATCCGCGATTGGGGGCAGCTCCCGGGCATCGAGGAGATCGCGGCCACTCGCGACCCGGGTGATCTGCTTGTAGCGGTGGCAGAGGGTGCGGCCCTCGTGGTCGAGCAGGGCGGGAAGCGGGAGGAAGTGGGAGGTGCTGTCGAGGGAGACGGCGAGATGCTGGATTTCACCCGGGATCCGGTCATCGATGGGTGCCCAGAACTGCTGGTAAAGGAAACCCAGGATGCCGGCCAGGGTCAGGGCGGGGGCCGGCGAATCATCACCGCCGAGCTGCGCCGCATTCCAGTCGAGCCTTTCCTTGAAGGCTCCCAGCCAGCGTTGGAGATCATCGGCATCGGCAAGCTCGATCCATTGGGGCTCGCCGCCCGCCACCAGCAGAATCGCTCCGTAGCGTTCCGCCTCGCCGACCCGCACCGATTGGTAGCGGCAAAAGTCGATGAAGGCGGAGCCGGGGGGTAGCGATGCCGAGAGGTCCTGCCAGCGGGGGGCGGTCGACGGGCTTGCACCGATCAGGGAGTCGAGCAGCCGGGCCTTGCTCGCGATCAGGGTGTCGGCGATCAGCCGGGCATCGCCGATCTCGCAGGGCAGCGATATCAGGTCGAAGCGTTCGAGGAAGTTCAGGCGTTCGGTCTCGCTGCCGCTTTCGACGAGGCGCTCAAGCAAGGCGAGGCCGGCGGCGGTGGCCTCGCGCGCGATCGTTCCGGCATCCGGCAGGTCGTCGAGGATGGCGTTGACCGCCAGTTCGCGCCGGGTCTCGGCCACCCGGAGATGGATTTCGGGAAGATGCAGCTTCTGGACCCGTCGCGCGGCGAGCAGTTCTTCCCTCGCCTGCCCGAGCAACCCTTCCTGCTGGAGGGCGACGCCGAGATTGTGGTGGATGCCGGCCAGCGCGGGGTGTTGATCGCCGAGGCTTTCGGTGATCAAGGCTCGCGCTTCGCGGAAGGCTTGAGCCGCCTCCCCGGGCTGGCCGAGCGAGAGCGCCAGTGCGCCCATGTTGTTGATGTAGGGGATGGCCCGGATCGGGGTATCGGCCAGGAGCGTGCGCGCGTCGTCGGCGACGCTCTCGGTCGCCAACACGGCCTCATCGGTGAGGCCGAGCCGCAGTTGGGCGAGGGCCCGCTGGGACCGGAGCGAAAGGCGCAACTCCGGTTGCTGGAAGTCGGTCGCGAGCGCCTCGTCGAAGTAATCGATCGCCCGGGCGTGGCTGCCGAGGGTGTGGTGGTAGCGGCCGAGGTGGCCGAGGACCCTTGCCTGCTCCGCGGGATGGCTTTCCGAAAGAAGGGCGGAAGCCTCCTCGAGAAGCGGAAGCACCTCGGTGTAACTGCCCTGCAGCAGCAGGGACAGGGCCAGGTGGTCGAGGGTCAGGGCAAGCGCCAGGGGGGCCTCCGTCCCGGACCTCCGGCGGGAGTCCAGCACGGCCCGAAGCAGGGCCTCGCTCTCCTGGAAATCGCCTCGATCTTGAAGCGCGACCGCCAGCGCTTCGCGGGCCTCGGCCAAGAGTTCCGCGGAGTGGGGCTCGAGAAGTTCGCAGGCCCTCCGGAGGTGGCTGATGGCGGCATTGGTCCGTGCGAGCTGGCGCTCAACCACCCCGAGTGCGTGAAGGCTGGTGGCGAGTCCGATCGCGTTCTCGGGGTTGGCGTCGGCTTCCCAAGCGGCTTCCCATTCCCCGACCAGCTCCTTGAGCTGGGCCTCCGCTTCGGCCGGACGTTCAAAATCCACCGCTCCCACCGCAGCAGGCAGCCAGATTGCGAGGAATATGAACACGAAGCGCATCAGCGGAATGGCAGCCCCATGGCTGCGGGGATCACCTTGATCATGAACTTTTCAATGAATTTTGGAAATCAGGAATTTCAGGTGCGATTGGGAGTGGTGATGACAGGTTGTTCTCGACAGCTCGGGTCACTGGGGTTTCCGGGGGGAGGCCTCAGTCGGCACCCGGCGACGGAACTTCCTTTCATGGGCTGGAATCCAAGGGATTGCAGCACGTGTTCAGCGATCGGCCGACATCCGCAATGGTTCTGGGGGGAATCCGCGGGTGTCGGCCGAATCTGAATAAATTTTAGAATTCGCTTCCCAATTCTGTAAGTTTCCTTAAATTTAAGCCTAGCTTCTGCATCGGCTGTCCCACCCTTACTTTCCGATGTCCCACACCCTTCGATCATTGCCGAGCTTGTCTCTGCTGCTCTGCAGCGGCGTCTTGGCGCAGGATTTTGTCCTGACGACACCTGGAACCGCCACTTGGGAAACGGTCGCCACGGCCGATGGCTCGCAGACGATTTTCACGATCAGCGACGACAGTGTCTTCGACTGGGGTCAGATGAATCTCGCCGGAAACGACGAGTTGGTTTTCAACTTTGTCGGCGGGGACACGGTCACCAACTACCTCAATGGGGCCGGCACCCATTTGATCGCCGGTGACATCACCGCGAACGGAAATCTCGGGTTCTTCGCGCCGAATGGTAATTTGATCATCACCGGGTCCATCACGGCCGAATCCGTGACGCTGGCAACGCTCGGCGTCGATGCCGGGCTCTTCGCCGGCGGCGCTGGATTCACTCTGAGCGGTGCTAGTGGTGGAGACGTGCTTGTCTTTGGTAGCCTTGAAGCCACGGCCCGCGATGTGACGGTGGCAGGGCAGAATGTGAGAATCTTCTCAGGAGCCTCTCTTGATGCCCCGAACGGTCGTGTGATGGTCGGGGGTGGAAGTGATATCGAGATCCTTGGCGCGGGAGAACGTCGGCTCAGTCAGAACTCCCTCGCAGGAACGGTTTTCAATGAAGGGAGCCTTCGTGCACCCAAGATTGAGGTTTCAGCCGGAGCGGAGGTGCTCAACAATGGAGTGATCGGCGAGGGCAACGCCCAGGTCTTTTTCGGGGTGGGCGAGTCCGGCCGGATCTCCAATGAATCCCAAGGCTTTATCGCGAACGACTCAATCTTCGATGGCTTATTCAACGAGGTAAGCGCCGTCATCCGCCCTCATATCGACGGCGATGCCCCGGGGGTGGTGGGGGATGCCAGCCTGGGGATCCCGGCGCTCAAGCGCCCCGATGGTTCGGCGGTCAGCGACCGGAGAAGGATTACTTATTCAGCTCCGATGAGTGCCTCGGCCGACTCAATGCGCGACCGGAAAAAGGAGAAAATTCAGACGGCCCGGAACGAGCGGAAGCCGGTTCTGGCGAGCCGGAGCTCATTCTTCGGTGGGGTCCGCGGCGGCACCCGGACAAACCGGTGACCCAAGCCTCAGGGGTTGGGAATCACCTCGATGCGGTAGAAGACCCGCTGCGAAGAGGTGGGGGTTACCGTCAGCGACACCTCGCCAGGCACGGTCTGGGTCTCGTAGGCGACGCCCAAGGTTTCCCAATACCATTCGGGATACAATTCGGGAGTGGACTCGAAGAGTTGGCGAATGAGTTCCTGGGTCGCCATGATCTCCTCGGGGGTGGCCACATAGGCCTTCGGTGCGGTGGCCTCCGGATTGGTGGTCTGTGCCGTTTCGGGGTCGGTCGGGGCTGCGGGAGGCGGAACCGATTCGTTCGATGCGACCGCTGTCACCGGAAGGCGACCGTCGGCCTCGGATCCAATGACGAGCACCGGGTCGACGACGACCCAGTTGATCAGGTCCGAAGAGCCAAGGAGTCGCCATGCCGAAGAGTCCGAGAGTTCCAGCGGGTTGTCGGGCTGCCACAGGTCGGCATCGATGGTGAAGGAAAGCTCGGAGGTCGAGCCGGAGGCGACGAAACCCACCGGCGGGGGCGCGCTGGTCGCATCATCAATCGGATAGCCGAAGAAGCGTTCCAACTCATCCACCGAGCCGTCGGCATCGAGATCGTCATCGATCTGAACGATGGAGACGCTTCCGGCGGCGTAAAGCCGCGACTTCAGCTCGTCTTCCACGCCGGCGGGATCGAGCCCGGGCTGGCGCGAGAGTTCGGCGATCGCTGCGGCGGCAACCATCGCCGCCGCCGGACTCGTTCCGTTCATCGGGGAGGACTGACCGCCGCTCGGATTCGCCGTGTCGAAGGTGGGGACTTCGACGCCGGGAGCCCAGACGTCGATCGCGGCTCCGAAGTTCGATGTCGGGGATTTTGCATTGTCCTGGGTCGAGGCGCCGACCGTGATGAGGCCGTCGCGTGAAGATCCGTAGGCTGCAGGAAGGTAGGCGTCCTTGACGTGATTGATCACCTGAGCCGGGTTGTGACCATTGAGTGCATCGGCGTTGTCGTTGCCGGCCGACACCACTACCACGAGGCCCTGGCCGAGCGCCTGGTCGATGGCTGCGAGAAGGGTCGGGCTGCGTGTCGGGTCGCCGGTTCCGTTGGCGATGCAGATGACGCCCAGCAAGTCCGGGTTCGAGAGCTTGTCGATCTCATGTCGGGCTGTCGCCTGTCCCACCGCGCTCACCAGAAGCGCGATGTTCGAGCCTTCGCTCGGATAGATATCGTAGGAGTAGAGTTCGACCGGAACGCCGCAGGCCACTCCGAACTCCGGCCCCGCGATCACCGACAGCATGCGGGTGCCGTGGTCGAGTGAGGCGGTCTCGCTACCAGGATCATAGGAGGTGCCGCTCGCGACGCGAATTCCCTGGACGAAGGTGAGGTTGGCGTTGTCGTCGAACCAGCCGCTCGTGTTGTCGACCGCCGAGTCGATGAGGTAGAGGCGCACCGGACGGCTGGACTCCGGGTAGCGGAAGTCCAGCGTTCCGCTCGATGGGTTCGCTCCATCGTTCAGGCGGGCGAGGGCCCAGCCGGAATCTTCGATGACACCGTGTGGAATCACGGTGGTTGCCGGGTCTTTTGCTACGGCGACCGTAGTGGTAAGGCTGGCGGCCGCGAGTGCGGCGAATGGTAGAAATTTCCCTGTATGCATGCCCCTGCAGGAAGTTGGTTTTGGTTGTGAATAACTTTCAGATAGGGTGCCGTCGAGAAATTACTAGTTCCTTCGTACCTTATGATAAGTTGTTTAAACTTACAGATGTATGAAGCTCGAATAACTGGTCTATTTTAAAATTAAGAACACTTGAATGCTGGCTTTCCAAACTATTTGGATGTGCTGGTTTTGAGCTTGGGTCGATCGCCCTTCATCGTTAATTTCTTGCCGTGGCAAATCAGGGGCGAGCGAATGCTTGGAGTAGAGGGCTTTCCTGTATCGTCCTCGCGGCAGGTGTGTTGGTGTTGACTCCTGCGGAGCGGATCCGGGGCGAAGATCTGATTCCCGGAATTGCGCCCGAGGTTCCCCAGGGCGAGGTGGTCGAGAGTCTGCCCGAGGTTCGTCCGGGCGAACCGGCGGGTGACCGGCGCGGCATCCGTCTGGCGGAGAAATTGTCAAAAATCCGGCTCCGGTCGTGGCAGGAGGACGGGCGGATCGAGGGAGTTTCGCCGGGTTTGGAGGTGGAATCGACGCTGATTCTGCCCGCGCCGGACCGGCTGGCGGGGCGGCTGGAGACGGTTCTCGGGGCCGCTCTCGATGAAGCGCGACTGCTTGAGGTCATTGATCTGATCCTCATTCATTACGATCGTCAGGGCTATCCCGTGGTGGCGGTGGATGCGCTCGGGCAGGACTTCGAGGGCGGCCTGTTGGTGTTGTTCGTCGAGGTCGGCCGGATCGGACGGGTGGGCGTCGCGAGGCCGCGGTATGGAAACGCCGAGTTGATTCAAGATGGCATCTCGCTGGTCGAAGGGGAGGTGCTTCGACGTGGGGACCTTGACCGGCAGTTGGATTGGTTCGGGCGGAGTGCGTTCCGGCAACCGAGGCTCTTCGTGTCGCCGGGGCTTGAACCTGCAAGCGCGGACATCCTGATCGGTTTGGAGGAAAGCCGGCCATGGCGGGTGAGTCTCGGCTATGAGAACAGCGGGCCCGATCTCGCCGGCAGGGAACGTCTTCTTCTGGGCGCGGTCGGGATGACCCGGGGCGAGCAGATCATCGCGTGGCAGACGGTCCTCGGGATTCCCGTTTCGTCGCTTCACGCCCACGCGCTCAGTTGGGAGATCCCGCTTCATCGCTTGCAGCAAACCCTCCAAATCGATGCCGCTTATGCGAGGGTGGAGAACCGGACGCCGTCGGCGGTCGGGATTCTGGACAACGAAGGCACCTCGTGGTCCGTCGCGATGGGACATCGGATGATCCTGCCGAGGTTGGGGCGGTGGAAGCAGGAGTTCACCAGTGGCTTCGAGCTCAAGGCGACCGACCAGTTCGTGCTCTTCGGGGGAGGGGCCTTTTCGCCGGGTGAGGTTCGCTTGCTTCACGGGAAGCTTTCGTACCGGGCCGAGCGGCGCTGGGATGATGCCGGCGTGGTCCTGGCAGCCAGCTTGCTGGCATCGCCCGGTGGCTTGGTCGACGGAAATGATGACGCGGACTTCAGGGCCTATGATCCACGAGCGGACTCCAGCTACGTGCTCGGGCGGTTGTCCGGCCAGGGCTGGTGGTCGCCCGGGGGGGATTGGCGGCTCGGCCTGCGTGGGGCGGCGCAGTGGGCGGACTCCCGGTTGCTGCCGTCGGAGCAGTTTGCCGCCGGTGGCTACCGCTCCGTCCGCGGGATTGGCGAGCGCGAATTCATCGCGGACGGAGGCGTGCAGGGAAGCTTCGAGGTCGTCAGTCCCGAGTGGCGGGGGGGCGATCAGGTTCGGGTTCGCGGGGTTGGCTTCTTCGATCACGCCTGGCTCCGCAACGATGGCGGGGCCACCACCTCGGTGTCCGGTGCGGGCGTGGGAATCCGGATGAGGGTCAGCGAATACGTGGACCTGTGGGCCGACCACGGATGGTGGTTGGACGGGCGGGGGAGCCGGACGCACTTCGGCGTGACCATGCGTTATTAAGCCATCGGGATTGGCGGACGGCGCCCGGCGGCATAAGCTCCGTCCGTGGACGAGTCTGTTTTGAAGCTGATCGATGCGGCCCTGGCCGAGGATGTCGGGTCCGGCGATGTGACTTCGCTGTATTTCGTGCCCGAGGAGGCACGGGTCCGCGCCTTCGTGGTGGCCCGCGATGAAGGGGTGCTGGCCGGAGGCGAAGTGGCTAGGGAGGTATTCCATCGGGTGGCGCCGGGGCTTGAGGTGGAACTGCTGCTCAAGGATGGTGTCCGCCTCGGAAAGGGAGCCCGCGTCATGGAGGTTCGTGGCGCGGCCCGTTCCGTTCTCACCGCCGAACGGACCGCGCTCAATTTCCTCCAGCGGATGTGTGGCGTGGCCACCCTCACACGGCAGTATGTCGACCGCATCCAGGGGGCGCGCGCACGGATCCTCGACACCCGCAAGACGACCCCGGGCTGGCGCCTGCTGGAAAAGTCGGCCGTGGTGGCGGGCGGTGGCACCAACCATCGAATGGGCCTCTACGACCGCGCGATGGTGAAGGACAATCACCTGGTCACGAAAACCGATCTGGTGCAATTGCAGGAGTCGATCCGGAGGTTGAAGCGCGAGCGGCCGGGAATCGAAGTGGAGCTGGAAGCGGATACGCTCAAGCAGGTGCGGGATTTCTTGGGGCTCGACGGGGTCGATTACATCCTTCTCGACAACATGGAGCCTTCGGAACTTCGGGAGGCGGTGGAAATGCGCGGTAAGAAGGGAGTGCCGCGGTTGGAGGCGAGCGGCGGGGTCACGCTCGAGACCGTCGCGGCGATTGCCGCCTCTGGGGTCGACTTCGTTTCGGTGGGGGCGATCACGCATTCGGCGGTCTCGCTCGACCTTGCGCTGGACTTCGTGGAGTCGGACCCATGAGCCCGGACCACTTGCCTGATGGATGGAGCATCCACTGGTTGGATGAGGTGGATTCCACGAATGATCATCTCCACCGGAGTGAATACCCGCCGGGGACGGTGGTGGTGGCGAAGCGGCAGACGCAGGGGCGGGGGAGGCGACAGAACCGCTGGCAGTCCGTCGAAGGCGAGAGCCTGACCTTTTCCGTGCTCCTGCGTCCGACGGTGCCGCTCGCCCTCTGGCCCCGGCTCTCCCTGGCAGCGGGTCTGGCCGTCGCGGAAACGCTCGAAAAAATGGGCTACGAGGCGGGGCTGAAGTGGCCGAACGACCTGTGGATCCGGGAGAGGAAAGTGGGCGGCATTCTCGTGGAATCGTCCGACGATGGAGCGGTGGTCGGGATCGGCCTCAATCTGGGCATGCGCGACTTCGACCCCGGAATCGAGGCGACCTCGCTCCTGATCGAGGATGGCCGCCATTGGGAGGCGGCCGAGGTGCTTGACCTGCTGCTGCCGCGGCTCGCCGGCCGGAGTGCTTCCATCGGCGACGGGTTCGAGGCGATGCTTGAGGAAATCCGCCGCCGCTGCGTGCTCAGTGGGAGGCGGGTCGTGCTCCGGACCTCCCGGGGTGAGCAGACCGGCGAGGTCGTGGGGATCGGATCCAAGGGCGAACTGCTGCTCCGAACCGCGGACGGCGTGCTCCCCGTGATCCAGGCGGAGGAAGTGAGGCCGGTCTCTTGAAGAAGAGCCGGAATGCCTACGAATCCGTTTTCTGGGCCGCCTCGAACTCGGCCTTGGAGGCCTTCCGGCACTCGGCGACGAAATGATTGCAGGCCTCGCGGCAGAGCAGCGGAATCGAGTTCGGAGCCAGCGTGCCGTCGAAGCGGCTCGCCTCGCTGTCTTCCAGTGGAGTCTGCTCGTCGAGCTGCCAGAGGATCTTCTTCACACAGCAATTGCCCGGGCCGCAGACCTTCTGGACCAGCTTCTGGGCGCCCTCGTCGCTGATGTTGCGGGCGAACTTGTACATGCCCGTCTGCCGGTCGAGCTTCTCCCGGAGATGCTGCACATCGAGGTCTCCGTTCTCGTGAGCGATCCACAACCCGAGCGCCGCCGGATATAGGAGGTCGAGCGCCTGCCGGAGTTGGGTGGCATCTTCGAGGAGCAACAACCAGCCGCGCTTGAGCGAGAGTTCGCCCTTGGTGAAACGGTAGTGTCCGTCGGCAGCCCAGGTGGAGATGTCCCGCGCCGGACCAGGGCCACGATGGACTTCAAGGTCTTCCAAGGCTCCCGCGTCGTCGTGGTGACACAGCGCGTAGGCGGCACCCTGCACGTCCCGGAGGATCCGGACCTCGCCGATGTGGTCGATGCCGGCATCGAGAGCCTGAACGAGTCGGTCGATGATCATGAGCGGTGTTTCGAATCGAAGTCCGAGATCTGGTCGAGAATGACGTCGGCCATCAGGCGCTCGGTGCCGATCGCCGAGGAGTAATAGAGGGTCTTTCCGCGGAGGTGGTGGGGGTTGTGGCGGAAGACCTCCCGCTGGCTCGCCGCTTCCCCCTCGTCCTCCTCGATCCCGAGAAGCACGGGGATGTCCTGATAGCTGTGAAGACCGTCCGCAATGAAGAAGGGAACCACCACGACATTGGGCGTCTCGGCAAGCTTGGCCCAGTCCGCGATGAAGGGCTGCTCTTCCATGTAGGTGTCCATGACCGCCGCGAACTTCGCGTCACTGGCCGCGATCGCCTCGGCCTGATCCCTTACGGCTTTCGTCGAGTTCTGGTTCAGGCCCGTGCCGTGGCCGACGATGAACAGGGTGGTTTCCTCCTCCTCCACATCGGGTGCGACTTCCCGTGCCCGTCGCAGGATGAGGTCGGTCATCGACGCGTGGACGCCGACCGGCAGGGTGTAGTGCCAGGTCTTTCCATGGCGCCGGGTGGTCGGACCCTCGAGCTCCAGTTCGCGGGGGATGACCTCCTGGGTGAAATACCCTTCGCTGATGAAGTCCGGGACGACGTAGACCTCGTCGGCCTCGATGAGGTAGCGCGCCTCCCGCATCGATGGCTCTTCCTTCCAGAAGCAGCAGTGGACCTCCGAAAAAAGCTGTCGATCACGGATCTCGTCGGCGTGATCGAAGTAGGGAGTGGAAGAGTCGGGATTTTCGGTGGAGCCATGACCGACGATGAGAAGGGCGGTGCCTGGCTTCGGGGAAATCGGCATGCGCCGAAGCTGCGCGGGATTCGCCGGGGCGCAAGCCGAATAGCGCCATCAAAGAAGGGGCGGGGGAGGGATGAGCGCCGGTGATGGACCCGGCACCCGCTCGCTCGGCCTCAATCAGCACGACCAGCCAGCGGAAATTGCTCGGTCGCAAGCCAACGTTCTGGTCAATGCAAAACCGCGCGAAGGATTTCGCACTACATGGCTTGAACTGAGCGGGGGGGGGTATCTACGACCGTTCCATGAAAAACCCGTGGTTGTCTTGGACCGGTGCAGTTCTTGCCAACCTCTCGATGCTCGGAACCTCGGTCCTGGCGTACCTGCCGCCGGTCGATTTTGAATCACCGACCTTCCAGCCGTTTGATGCGGTCGATTCGGGAACCAGCAGCGCCTATTCTGAATGGGAATTGATTTCGGGCACGGCGGAGGTGAGTCCCGGTGGCGAGGGCCTTGGCGGTGGCCAGGCGCTGCGGGTCGGGCAGACCGCCAGCCTCGGCGAGACTCGCCTGCGCCGCATGCTCGACTGGGATCCAGTGGAGACCGTTGCTTTTGTTGATCTTTGGATCAAGCCTCCGGCGAATCCCGCAGGTAGCCTCGCCTCGCTCTTCGTCAACGGCAGCCAGGCCGCGTTCCAGCTCGATGACGCCGGGGCTGCCGGTGAGTTCTGGGTCTATGACGGAAATGATGACGCCGCCGATCCGGCGGAGGTCGGGGAATGGTATCGCCTCGCGCCCGGGTTCTCCATCGATCCGGTCGAACCGCGTGCTGCGGACTACGTCCGACTGACCCTGCGGCACGACAGTGCCCGGCTTGTCTGGGACCTGTTCGTTGATGGCCAGCTTGCCGCAGCAAATGTCGGCTTCGAAGGTCGGGCCGCCCTGCTCAGCAGCCTCGATTTTTACGGCAGCGACGTGGTGGATGTATTGGTCGACGATCTTTCCGCGAACCCCGACAACATGCTTTTCCCGGATGCGGACAAGGACGCGCTTCCCGACGCGTGGGAGACCGCCAACGGGTCGAACCCTCTCGTCTATGACCGCGACGAAATCAATCCCGCCACCGGGAAGAGCTGGTTGGAGGATTACCTCGATTCGATCTGGAGTCCTTCGGGCGGCGAAGGCGTGGTTCCCTCGGTGACGCCTCCTCCGGTCGGTGCCGTGCCGCCACTTACCATTCTCGGGCAGCACACCGCGGTTGGTGCCCTGAAAGGCTCGCTCACCGTGGGTGGTGACGGCTCAGCCGCCTACAGCATTCCGATCGACATCCCGAAAGGGACCGCCGGAATGGAGCCCAAGATCTCCCTCGACTATTCGTCGAATGGAGCGAACGGCATCGCGGGTCTCGGCTGGTCGCTGAACGGATTGCAACAAATTGCCCGCGGCCGTACCACGCTTGCCAAGGACGGCATGATCGATGGCGTGGATTTCGATCCGAACGACCGCTTCTTCTTCAACGGCGAACGCCTTGTCCTGGTTGAGGGAGTCTATGGCGAGGCGGATTCGGTCTACCGCACCGAGATGGATTCCTTCGCCCGGATCACCGCCCGAGGCCAGCTTCACCATGGCCCTGAATGGTGGCAAATCGAAACGAAGTCCGGGTTGACTCTCACCCTCGGGGATACTGCGGAAGCCCGTGTGGAGAAGGCCGACGCAGCGGGGGATCCCGGCGGCGCGCTTTCGTGGTCGGTGACGCGCGTCGAGGACACGGTCGGCAACTACTTCCGGGTCCGCTACACCCGCGATAATCCGACCTCCGGTTTCCCCGGCGAGGTGCTCAACCAGCGGGTGGATCGCATCGAATACACCGGCAATGACTGATTCCAGGTTTGGCTGGCGACATCGTCGGCGGAATAAACGTTCCCTTGGCTGCGCCTTTTGTAGTGTTCTCTCTTTTCCCCACAAGGACCTACTGATTGCCTCTTTATGAAGATTTTGGTTCAAGCTCTGATTCTTACTTTGTCTAGCCTCTTGGTGGCCTGCTCAGGCTTTCCGAAAACGAAGGGCAACTTCGAGTACATGGTAGAAAGCTACATCGGAAAACCAATATCAGCTTGGGAGAAATCTGGCGCAATTTACGATGTGCAGGATGCTAGTGGCGGCAAAAGATACTCTCTTAGGTTGAATGATTGCACGTCATGTCGGTGGTATTACGTGGTTAATTCTAAGGGTGTCATTAAGGGGTGGGGTTATCTGAACAAATCGGATTGCTGCAGGGTCGGCAACACGTGGGGATAGCGTCAAAAGTGTAAAAGAGTGTTGTGTTAAAGGACACACCTGTGTTGTGTTACGCCGCAACGAGCATACCCGAGTAGTCTCCCTCCCGGAATCTCTCAGCGGATCAATAGATGGTGAAGACCGTGTTAAAGTATGTGATCACCGTCCTCCTTGTAGGATGTGGGTTTAACGACTTGCACCGTGGTCGCAACCTTCGTGACACAGAGGCGATCAGTGACGAGGAGGACATCCTTAAGGTGCTAGGAAAGGTTGAGGAAGCGCTAACGTGGCCGGATGGCCGTGAGCTGGAAGTTCCCTATCAAGAAAACCTTGATAACGCGCTTAAACGTCATAACCCGGAGGGGGTTTTCACGGAAGAGACTACGCAGAAGCTCATTGGTGTAGTCCGCAATGGTGATCTGGGTGAATCCGAGATTCGCTATGGAATCTTGCTTCCCCTTGAGTCTTCAATGACTAATTACGTTGAACAGAAGGTAACAGATGTGGAAGTTTTTTCAGGTAAAGCATCTGTGATCGTTAGTCGGACAGCGCAAAATTGGGAAGATGAATGGGGCCTGCTTCAAATTGAATTCGTGCTCGTAAAGACGTCTCAAGGATGGAGAGTTGTTGATATTATAAGAAAATCATATTATGGGCGAAAGGAAGATGATCACAGGTTGATACGCGAGACAAGCATGCTTCGGGAGATTGACCGTTTGTCTCAGCGCGGTCGATAGGTGTTACGTGTTATGGTATGTGTGGATGGGGTCAGGTGCTGCATTTCAACATTTCTGCTTGAGTTGACCTCGTCAGAGTGATGGGGGTTGGTCATGCCGAGGGCGTTGCGTCACCAGTATCCTGGGGCGGTGTATCATGTGATGGCACGTGGTGATGGTGGGAAGGTCGTTTTCAAGACAGATGACGACCGGCGCGCTTTTCTGTCGCGACTTGAGCAAGTGTGCGGCAGCCATGGCTGGCGGGTTCATGCATGGGTGCTGATGGGCAACCATTTCCACCTGCTCCTTGAGACACCGGAGCCGAATCTCGTGACGGGAATGA
>JAKZES010000038.1 GCA_022548915.1 Verrucomicrobiaceae bacterium E54 | reverse complement strand
CGACGCAGTTGCCTTCGGCTGCTCTCCCGTTGCTCGTCTCGGGAGGACTCAGACTCTCACTGGTTGGTTTCATGTATGTGCACGCGCACGAGCGCCGGCGTCCCGCCGGCTTGGTTCGGCATCCTGCCGAACCTCTCTTCAGACTCGTTTGGCAGGATGCCGAACGATGCCGGCAAGATGTCGGCGCTCCCCCTCTCGAGGAGATGGTCGGGCTGGCGGGATTGCCCTCGTCGCTGACGCTCCTCACGCCATTCCAGCTTGCGGCGCTCCGCGCCGGGAAAAAAATCGCCGCCGTCAGCGACGGCTTCCCGAATTCAAACCCTCCTCGGAAGGGCTCACTTGCCAGCGCGAAACATCAAATCCCGCCCCCGGCAAGCCGGAGGCGGGATTTGATGGTCGGGCTGGCGGGATTCGAACCCACGACCCCCTGCACCCCATGCAGGTGCGCTACCAGACTGCGCCACAGCCCGCTCCATTCCGTTGAACGGGGCGGCAGAGAACCAAGCAAACCGGCCCTTTGCAAGCTCGGGGTTCGAGATTTGTCAGGGTCGGCGGAAGGTCCCTACCGGAACTGCTTCTGCTCCGGCTGGTATTCGTAGCCCGCCGCCGCCAGGCACCCGGTCAGTTCCCCCTCATCGAGCCCATGGGTCTTGACCAGATCCTCGAGGCTTTCGGCATGGTTGCGAAGCTCGGTGTTCACCAGCCCGACCAGCAGGTGCGGGTCCATGCCGTGGAAATCGGTCAACCTCACCCCGCGGAACGTGGCGGCAGGGCGGACCAGAATCAAGCGGACGATCAGCTGAGAACCACCATGAGCATCCCGGCCAGCGCCGCGACACAGATCACCGCCACGAAGAAGACCAGCAGGGCGTCGTAGGAGTTGGTGAGTTTCATTTCGGGAAGAAACTAATGTGACGGAACCGTCACCTCAACTCCTCAATTGTGACACTTTTTCGTCACATTTCCTTTGGATCTCTTGAGAAACCTTGGGTTTCCGAGCGTATCACGCCGGAATCCGTGACCCCTCCCGGTCTCAGAATCCGCCCCGCATGTAGCTCTCTTCAAGCGGCGCCTGGCCCTCGACGGCGAAGTCCACCTCGAGGACCGGCTGCGGGCCCCGGCCCTTGTCGGGAAAGGTGATGGTGCCGGAAAGCTTCATCCACGCGTTCTTTTCGACCTGCGGCAGGGCGTCGGGCTCGAACTGGGCGGTGATCGGGATCGGACGGCTGTCGGCGGCGCAGCAGGTGATGAAAAGCCGGTAAACCTTGTAGCTTCCCGGTTCACCGTCGGGCGAGGCAACCATGCGGCCCTCGGTCACCACCGGCATCCCCTCGACCAGCGCGCGCATTTCGGGATCGGCGCTGGTGAAGAACAACTCCATCACGGGAAACGGCCGGTAACCGTTCTCGTCGGGCGGGTGTTGCTTCTCGATCAGCTCCTTGGTCAGCGGCGGCAGGACCGAGGAAAGGAACAGCGACCCGGCATCCGCGGCGGTATCGTCGAGACCCTTGCGGGTGAGCGCCTCGATCGAATATTGGTCCTTGGTCCAGGCCACCCCGCAGAAGAGTGGGGCGATGAGGATGAGAAAGGCCGCAATCGGGTGAATGTCGAGCGCCTCGTGATCATGCTCGTCGCCCGGCCCGTGGTCATGGCCGCAGCTGGCATGCTGCCCGGCGGTGAGCAGGGTGAACAAACCGATCACGACCAGCGCCAGCCCGCCGGCAAAGGCAATCAGCCGGAAATCGGGTGCCAGGTATTTCACCAGGCGGTCGCTGACGTAGAAATACGTCAGGACCACGCCCCAGCAGATCACGGCGAGCGACTGGAGGATGCGGCTGAGGACTCTCAACTTCATGGATTGAGGGCGTTGATCCCGGCCTGCCAGCCGATGGCGGCGAGGCCGATGGCGACGAACAGGCCGATGGCGAGCATGACAATGAAGCGGCGCTTGAGCACGGTCTGGTACAGGAAAATCAGCTTCACGTCCATCATCGGACCGTAGGTGAGGAAGGCGAGCTTCGCCCCCCACGAGAACTTGTGAAGCGTGGCGGCGATGAAGGCATCCGAGGTGCTGCAGAGGCTCAGCACGAAGGCCAGCACCATCAATGCCCCGGGTGCCTGCCACGGATTCTCCGCCAGGGTGTCGAGCCACTCGGCCCCGGGCGCGATGCCGGTGTTGAACAACGCGGTGATGGCCACGCCGATGGTGAAGTAGACGCCGACATCGACGAAGTCGCGCAGCGCCGAACGGAACGCGGCGACAAGGCGTCCGCCCGAATCGGGGACCTCGTGATGGGAGTGATCGTGATCATGCCCGCAGCAGCCTTCGTGCGCATGATCGTGGTGGTCGTGACCGCAACATTCACCGTGCTCGTGCTCGTGGCTCTCGTCCTTATCCAGCGAATCCAGCAGCTTCTGGCGCAGGATCTTCCGCAGCGGCAGTCGCGCCACGATGATGCCGACGCCGACCGCAACCAGGAAACCGAGGCCCAGGCGCGAGGCGGTCATGACCGTGCTGGCGCTGACGAAAAGATCCTCCCCGAGCGCGACATCCGGCCCCTTGAAGGCCTTCCAGGTCGAGAGCGCGGTGATCGGGTTCACGATCGGGGCGGCGAGCATGTAGGTGAGCGCGCAGGACACCGGCAGGCCCTTCTTCACAAGTCGCCGGATCACCGGCACCACCGCACATTCGCAGACCGGCAGGATGCCGCCGAGCAGGCCGGCGATGAAAATGGCCGGCAGCGTCCGCTTCGGCAGCATCCGGTCCATGGTGTTGGCCGGCAGGTAGATGTCGATGAACCCGCTGATCAGCGTCCCGAGCAGGATGAAGGGCGCCCCCTCGAAAAGGATGCTCAGGAACGCGAAGGCGAAATCCTGTCGGGCGAAATCGGACACGGCCGGAACAATGGACGGCAGGGCGGGGGATGCAAGCGCAGGCGTCTTGGGGAACATCGACATTCCTGTCGATCAATCATCGCCGGAGGCGGGCCTTGCTCGCAACGGCATCGCCCCGACGCCAGCGATCAGAAAAGACGCGGTCCACAGCCAGTGGCCGACATGGACGGCGCGGAACATGGGCAGCAAGAAGAAACTGCCGACGAACGAGATGAAGCAGATCGTCGTGACGGTCCACCGCACCCCACGGTGCCACCTTCGCCCGGAGTGTATCCACAAGAGGCCGGGAGAAAGCAGAAGGACGGCATTCGACAGCCAGAAGGGCCAGAAAGCTCCCGTGCAGACGTACCCGGGAAGGAACTTCACCTCACCGGTGCTCCACGCACCGAGATCGAGCGCCACGGCCGGGCAGGCGTTGGCGGTGAGAAAGAGCACCCAGCCCGCCAGGATCACCCCGTCCATCAGCTTGAGAACGCGGCGCTTCATTTCAGTCGAGGAGTCGCTCCCTGAGCGCCTCGCTCGGCAGGGCGCAGGCGTTGCCCTTGCCGAACCAGCGGTAGCGGTTGCGGGCGATGAAACGGTAGAGCGCGTCGCGGAGAGGGCGGGGGATCAGCCGGCCCGCCATGGCCATCGCCCGCCAGTGGCCGCCGAGGACGGAAAGGATCGCCAGCACGCCATCGGAACGGTCGAGCGTGCGCCCCGCTGCATCCACCAGCATGGTGTCGGGTTCCTCGCCATCCTCGACCTCGAGCGGCTTGAAGCGGACCAGCTTCGCCCGGTCCTCGTCGGCGACGAAACGGATGGTGCTCGAGCACATCAGGCAGTCGCCATCGAAGCGCACGAGGATGGGCTCCGAAGGCAGCGGCTTGAGCCAGGCGGGATCGAAGGTGAAGAGGTGGAGCATCAGCATCCCGAGGCTGAGGTCGGCGAAGTCGACGACCGCGATGATCCCGAGATGCATCAGCACCAGCGTCAGCCAGATCCATGGCCGGCTGCGCGACCACAGGGCCAGCGGCAGGAACAGCAGCTCGACCGCCAGCGTGGCCCAGGTGAGGAGCTTCAGCACGACGTCCGGGAGCGCCAGCAGCGCCTCGCGGATCCAGCCCGGACGGGCCAGCGGGTTGTCTAACAGAAATCGCATGGCCGAGCCGTCGGTCCAGCTCTCGGACGGCAGCTTGGTGATGCCCGAGAAGGTGTAGCCGGCGGCCATCAGGATCCACGCGGCGCGGAAGACCCACTTCGGCATCGCCCAGTCCGCATTCCGCGGCCCCCGGCTCCACGGTTCGCCCGCGGGGACGAGCAGGGTGAGGATGAGGAGCAGGCCGACGTAGGGCACGGACGGGTTGGCGATCAGGTTGTTGCGGTGGAAGAGGGCGGTCCACCCGAACCAGAGGACGACGGCCGCGGTCCTGCGCCACCGCCCGGCGGCGAAGCACAGCGACAGGGCGGCCAGAAGTACGAGAACTCCCGTAAGCGCGCCGCCCGACAGCGGCAGGTCGAGCGGGTTGGGGAAAAGGCCGTGCGCCGGATTGAGCGATGGATCCGGCAGCACGCCGTCCTTGCCGAACAACTCGCCGGCCCACGGGGCGAGGTGCAGGAAGTGCACGGCAAGGTAGCTTCCGAAGATGATCCGGAAGAGCGTGAACTGCCAGGGGGACATCGCTTTCATGGGTAGATCCACTGGGTTTCGCCGTCGCGATCGGTGATCCTCACCCGGACATCGGCCACATCGGCGGGGATGTCCAGTTCGCGTCGGAGAACGGAGTCAGGATGGAGGGCGTCGGCCAGCAGGTGATCGCGCAGCCCGGCGGGCAGCCGCGGCGCGAAAGCGAGAGCGGCGCCATGGACGTTGCGACGGTTGTAGGGACCGGCGAGGCGGGCGTAGCGCTCCGGATCGATGTCGCAGTGCCACGGTGAGCCATCGGCCCGCCGGCCTTCGAGCCGGAAGCTTGCGGCAAAGGCCTCGTAGCCGTCGACCTCGCAGAAGACCTTGGGGTAGGGCGCGATGCCGGTGGCGACGCCGATCCCGCGCAGGACCTTCGAGCCGCACAGGTAGCCGGCCATCTGCAGCATTCCGAGGCAGAGGACGACGAGGGCGAGGAGGTTGCGGAGTTTCATGGTCAGGATGATGGAGCGCGGACTTCCGTCCGCTTCTTCTGTATCCGTTCAGCGGACTGAAGTCCGCGCTCCGATCCACTCGCGAAGCACGCCCAGCGCTTGCGGCAGCCGAAGCAGGTCAGCGGCAGCGGCGGCTGCCGGTGGACGTCGCGGAAGGCGAGCATTTCGCCGAAGCGCTGCTCGCGCTTCGGCGTGAAGCCGCAGCGGCGCGGCGACTTCTTCGGGTTCCTGAGCGTGCCGAAGAGCCAGTCCCACAGCGGCAGGTCGGCGTAGTTCTGGCTGTGGTGCTTGAACTGGTGGTGCACGCGGTGGCTTTCCGGGCGCTGGATCAGCCAGCCCACCCAGCGCGGGGTGCGCAGGTTCCAGTGGTAGAAATACTCCGCCACGGCGGTGAACGCGGTGTAGATCGCCGCCGCTTCCACGGTGAGCCCGAGCAGGGTGTAGACGATCGCCGCCGACAGCACCGAGTTGATCAGGATCTCGACCGGGTGCTTGTAGAAACTGGCCAGCACCTCGATGCGGCGCGGCGAGTGGTGGATCTGGTGACAGAGCCGCCAGAAGAAGGTCGATTCATGCCGCAGCCGGTGCCAGAAGTAGTAGATTAAAGTTGAAATGAAGTAGGCGACGGCTCCGGCCAGCCACGGGTCGAGATGGTTGCTAAGGCGGAACAGCGAGACCGACGACAACCAGCGGTCCCAGGTCAGGCCGGCGGCGATCACGATGCCGAGCTGCGCCACGTTGACCAAAAGGATCCGCAGCCACCACCAACGCACCGTCGGCAGCTGCTGCCCGGGCCACAGACGTTCGATCACGAACATCAGGGCCGCCACGGCGATCAGGATCCAGAGCATGCGGGCACGCTGCCACCGATCCCGGCGGACCCGTGAGTCGAATGAATTTGCAACAACATCAATAAAATCGATACTCAACATCCATGCCGCAGCCGCTGCCGAATCTGCATCATCTCGAGTTGTTCTACCACGTCGCCCGGTCTGGTGGCATTTCCGCGGCGGTGCGGGCGATGCCTTACGGCATCCAGCAACCGGCCGTGAGCGGCCAAATTTCGCAACTGGAAAAGGACCTGGGAGTGCGGCTGTTCCAACGGCGGCCGTTTCAGCTGACCCCCGCCGGGCGCGAGCTCTACGAGTTCTGTGCCCCCTTCTTCGGCGGTTTGGCGGCGGTGGCGGAGCGGGTCTCCGGCACGGCCGCGAAGCACCTGCGCCTCGCCGCACCGGCCACGGTGATCCGCGAGCACCTGCCGAGTGTGCTGGAGTCGGTACGTGCGTCGTGCCCCGAACTGGAGCTGACCCTCCAGCATACCGACCAAGCCAACGCGATGCGACTGCTCGAGAGGGAGGAAATCGATCTGGCGGTCACCGAGCTCGACGGCAAACCGCCCTCCGGCACGCATTGCGAGGTGCTGTTGAAGCTGCCTTTGGTCCTGTTCCTGCCTCCCCGATGCCCGGTGCCGCGCGGAGGCATTTCTACTCTGTTAGAAAAGCACCCCTTGATTCGTCCGCCTTCGGACCAGGCCATCGCGCGGCTCTTCGCAAAAGAAATGGAGCGGCACGGCTGGCACTGGCCGGCGCGGATCGAGATCGGGGCGCTGGACCTGATCCTGGCTTACGTCGCGAGCGGCTTCGGTGTGGGGGTCGGGGTGCAGGCGCCGGGTGTGGCATTCCCGGAGGGCGTGCGAACATACCAGCCGAAAGGTTTCCCGAGTCTGGCGATCGCCGCGCTGTGGCGCGGAAAGATCGGCCCGCTGGCAGGGCAGGTGCTGCGCGAGCTGAAACGCGAGGCGGAGCGATAGCCGGCGTGGTGCGGCGCTGGAGCGCGGACTTCAATCCGCTTCTTCCGGACCACTCGGGCGGACTGAAGTCCGCGCCTCGATCTGTCGAATCGCCCACCCGGCGTGCTCGGACACGAGCGGGTCGACATCCCGCGCCGCTCGCTCCAATGCGGGAAGATCCTCCGCGGTGCCGGTGTTGCCGAGGACCACGCAGACGTTGCGCAGGAAGCGCGCGCGCTTGATGCGCTTGATCGGGCTCTTGCGGAAGAGAGCGCGGAACTCCTCGTCGGTGAGGGCGAGGAAGTCGCGGGCCTTCATTGAAAAGACCTCCTCGCGGGCGTGGAAGCGGGCCTCACGCGATTCCTTCGCAAAGCGGTTCCACGGGCAGACGTCGAGGCACTCGTCGCAGCCGTAGAGGCGGTCGCCGATGGCCTCGCGGAACTCCTCGGGGATGGGGCCGGGGTTCTCGATGGTGAGGTAGGAAATGCAGCGGCGGGCGTCGAGCCGGTGCGGCGCGGTGATGGCATCGGTCGGGCAGGCATCGATGCAGCGGGTGCACTTGCCGCAGTGGTCGCCGAAGGGTGGATCCGCCGGCAGGTCGAGGGTGGTGAGCAGCTCGGCGAGGAAGAACCAGGTGCCGAGGTGGCGGTGGATCTGGACGGTCGACTTGCCGCTCCAGCCGAGCCCGGCATCGGTGGCGAAGTCGCGCTCGAGCACCGGGCCGTGATCGACGTAGTAGCGCTGGGTGCCTCCGAGATCGGTCATCACGCGGTCGAGCTGCCTGAGCTTCCTCTCAATCAGGTCGTGGTAGTCGTCGTTCCAGGCATAGCGGGCGATGCGCCAGCTGGTGTCCGGGCTACGGCCGGGATAGTAGTTGAGCGCGAGGGTGACGACCGAACGGCAGCCGGGCAGCACCTCGCGGGGATCGCAGCGGCGCTCCGGGGTCTTTTCCATCCACTTCATCTCGCCGTGGCGGCCGTCGTCGAGCCACTCCATGAAGGCATCGGCGTGGGTCGCCCGGCCTGCGGCGGCGATGCGGCAGTCGTCGAAGCCGGCTTCCCGGGCAGCGGTCTTGATGCGTTCGGCGGGCGTGGGCACGGGAGACTTGTTGGAGGGAATGCAGCGGTTGTCTTGGCCAGATCCAGCGGCTTGCAAAGCCGCTCTCCCCATTCACATCCCACTGGTGAAGTGGTAGCGGGCGCTTTCGAGGATGCCGCAGGCGATTTCCCCGGCGTCGAGCCCGGTGGTATCGAGCTCGAGGTCGGCGACCTCGCGGTAGAGCGGCTCGCGCTCGGCGAGCAGGGCGTCGATCCTGGCGACGGGGTCGTCGGTTTCGAGCAGGGGCCGGTCGCGGCTGCGGCGGGTGCGCTCGATGATGGTGTCGCGCGAGACCTGCAGCCAGACGACGTAGCCGAGCTGCCGGACCAGCTGGCGGTTGCGCCTGCGCCCGATCACGCCGCCGCCGGTGGCGATGATGAAGCGCCCCGGCCGGGCGCCGATTTCCTGGAGGACGGCGGCCTCGAGATGGCGGAAGAAATCCTCGCCGCGGGTTTCGAAGATCCGGGCGATGGGCATCCCGGCCTTGGTTTCGATCTCGGCGTCCACGTCCACGACCGGATAGCCCAGCAGGGTGCCGAGCTTCCGGGCGATGGTCGACTTCCCGCAGCCCATGAAGCCGACCAGGACGATGTTCTTGGGAAGGTCCTTGCTCATGGGAAGAGACTACCCCGGCGTGGGACGGGCGGAAAGCCACCGTTCCAAGATCCCTTGGTTTCTCCACTGGTAGTTGGTCGGGATTCGTGGATGAATGGCACCTGTATGAGTGAGGAAGTGCTTTGGAAGGGCAGCCCGTCGCAGCTGCTGAATGTCGGGAAGCATGCCATCGCGCTGGTCGTGGCCATCGGTGTCGCCATTGGCGGCATGTTCATCACCCCGCTCTGGTTCGCCCTGCCCCTGCCCCTGCTGTGGATGCTCTGGAACTTCCTCGTCGTCCGCTGCCGGGTCTACGAACTGACCAACGAGCGGCTCCGCCTCTACGAGGGCGTGCTCAACCAGAAGATCGACGAGATCGAACTCTACCGGGTCAAGGACACCACCATGGAACGCCCGTTCTGGCTCCGGATCTTCGGGCTGGCGATCCTCACGCTCGACACCTCCGATCGATCGCACCCGAAGGTCGCCATCGAGGCGATCGCCAATGCGATGGAGGTGCGGGAGAAACTGCGCAAGCAGGTCGAGTACTGGCGCGACCGCAAACGGGTGCGCGAGGTCGACTTCGAGGAAGGCGGCGACCTCGAGGGCGACGACCTGCTGGGTTGAGGAAGGGGCTCAGCGGAGCCGCACGCCGATCGTCAGCCCACGATGATGCCCGCGGGCGAAGGCCATCAGGGTGTCGACCGCGAGAATGCAGGCGAGGATCTCGAGGTTCTCCTCGATGGTGAAGAACAGGCCGTAGGTCATGTCTTCCCCGCCGACCTTTTCGACGTGGGCGGCGGCGATCATTTCCATCCCGATCGCTCCGAACACGTAGAGCACGGCCGCCAGCCCGAAACCGATCTGGGTCGGGCGGGGCAGGCTGAAGAAAAAGCGGAGGTAGACGACCCCCACGCCGACGGCCAGCAGCGCGTAGGGGATGACCCAGGGCCAGTTGACCGGCCCGGACAGGTCCACCTGCCCGTCGATCAGGATATCGAGGGTATCGTGAATGCTGCAGAGTTCGTCGAGCGCCAGGAAGCCGAGGATGGCCCCGACGCCGAGCCACGAGCGCGGGTGGGAAAGCTTCGCCGCGCCCCGCGCCCGCCCAATGCCCACGGCAAGAATCGCCGCGCCGAACAGCAGGGCACCATTGAAGAAGGTCGGAAAGTTCGCCTCCCGGTCGAAGCCGAACAGCGGCACCACCCCCAGCCCGAACTCGGCCTGGTGACGGTAGAGCGCCACCAGCGAAAGGGCGTTGCCGACATTCAGAACGATCAGGATCAACAGCGAGACGAGCAGGAAGCGGGCGCGGGAAAGGGGGCCCAGGACCAGGTTCGGGTCGTTCATGATACCCGGTATGCCGCCGTGACCGCCGCGAGGCAAGCCTCTCTCAGCGTCCGTGCAGGACAAAGGCCATCACCACCGCGGCCAGGCCGCACAGCTTGACGAACCAGCTCGCCTGCGGCAACCGGATCATGGTCAGGGCAAAGGCCCCCGCCCCGAGCAGGACGACCCGGAGCGACCAGCCGAAGAGTTCCGGTCGTGGCGGCGGGACGAAACCACCGACCCCGGCGTAAGCCAGGACCACTGCCAGCAGCAGCCCGATCCGCCACGGGGTGGTGCGGCATTCCATCGCCTCAAGGGGTGAAGATCACCTTGCCCTCGCGGTCGGCCTCCTCGTTGCGCGCCAGCGCCCGGGCAAAGTCGGACAAGGGGTGGGTCGAATCGACCGGCAATGACAACCGGCCCGCCGCCACCTCGGCGGCGAGACGCTGATAGGTCTCGACGACCTCGTCCGCGGGCGCGTCCTTCATCCAGCGCGTCAGCCAGAACCCACGGAGCTGCAGGTTCTGGAAGATGAGCAGGCCGTTCGGAACCTTCAGCGGCTTCCTCGCCATGGCACCGTAGGTGACGTGCACCCCCCCGGGGCCGAGGATGTTCATGAGGCGCAGGGCGCTGTCGCCTCCGACGGCATTCAGGGCGAGGGCCGGGCGGGCGTCACCGCAGAGTTCCTTGGCGGCATCGACCGCATCGGCATCGTCGAGCAGGACATGGTCGGCTCCGAGGTCCGTGAGTTCCCCGAAGAGCGACTCGCGACGGACCAGGTTGATCGTACGCAGGCCCAGCGGTGAGGCGAGCTGGATGACCGCGCGACCGACCCCGGAGTTCGCCGAATTCTGGACGACCCACGCGCCTTCCTCCGGAGCGACGAATCCGGTGAGCATCTGCCACGCGGTCGCGGGATTCACCTTGAGCATGGCGGCCTGCACCGGATCGATGCCCTCCGGCAACTTGAAGAGCTGGCCGGCCCCGACCACGACCTCTTCCGCCCACAAGCCGGTGCCGGCGAGGAAGATGCAGCGGTCGCCCGGAGCGAAGCCATCGGCCCTGCTTTCGACCACCTCGCCACAGCCCTCGATCCCACCGGTGGCGGGCAGCTCGGGCTTCACCCCGTAAGTGCCTTCGATGAGGTTGAGGTCGGCGGGATTGATCGGCGAGGCGAGCATCCGCAGACGCACCGAGCCCCCGGGGCAATCGGGAGCCGGACCCTCCGCGAGGGAGAGTTCCTGCCGAGGTGAACCGAAGCGGGAGAATTGCAGTGTCTTCATGACCTAGATGACCACGGTATCCTTCAGTCGTCGACCCGCGGATTCGAAGGTGGCCAGATGGGCTCCCTTCGCATGGGCCCCGGCATGGATGAGCCGATCCACAAAGCCAGGCTTGGCACCCGCCAATCCTCGGGTCGACAGAACCTCCTCAAAGTGTCGAGCATTACCGGTTCCTGTATTCCTGTAATATTGTCAATCCAACCCACCCGGGTTCACGGGAACATCCCGCGCTGGCTCTTGACCTCGGCGACGGTCTGGATGGCGAGGGCCTGGGCGGCGACCCGTTGGCCGAGGCCGTGGCGCTCGGCGAACTGGAGGACACGGGTGAAGGCGGCCTCGAGCATGGTTTCGAGACGGGTGAGGACCTCCCGCTCGGTCCAGCGATAGCGCTGGAGGTTCTGAACCCACTCGAAATAGGACACCGTCACGCCCCCGGCATTGGCCAGGATGTCGGGGATGATGAAAATGTCGCCCCGCTCGGCGAGAATGGCGTCGGCCTCGGGCGTGGTCGGGCCGTTGGCGCCCTCGGCGAGCACCTTGCACCGCAGTTTCGAGGCGTTGTCGCAGGTGATCACCATGCCGCAGGCGGCAGGCGCGAGAATGTCGCAGGGCTGGCAGAGCATTTCCTCCGGATCGATCGCGTCGGCTCCGTCGAAGCCGACGACACCACCCGTCGTGTCGGCGTGTCGCGAGAGCGCCTGCACGTCGATTCCCTTGTCGTTCCAGACCGCGCCGGTGACGTCCGAGATGCCCCGGACTTCCACGCCGTAGGAGGAAAGCGTGAGGGCGGTGTGAAGGCCGACATTGCCGAAACCCTGGACGACGGCGGAAGCGTCCCGGACCGGAACGGCCAGCTTGTTGAGCGCCCGCGAGGCGAGGAAGGCGACCCCATGCCCGGTCGCGCGGATGCGGCCCTCGGAGCCCTGGAGGTTGATCGGCTTGCCGGTGATGATGCCGGGCACCATCTTGCCGGCATGGGTCGAGTAGGTGTCGAGGAACCACGCCATGGTCTGCTCGTCGGTGCCCATGTCCGGTGCCATGACGTCGATTTCCTCACCGATGAAGGGGATCATCTCCATGGTGAAGCGGCGGGTGATGCGCTCCTTCTCGCCGACCGACAAAGTACGAGGGTCGCAGTTGATGCCGCCCTTGCCGCCACCGAAGGGCAGGTCCATCAGCGCGCACTTCCAGTTCATCCACATCGCCAGCGCCGCGACCTCGCCCAGGTCGACATCGGGGTGGTAGCGCAGCCCGCCCTTCACCGGCCCGCGGCTGAGGTGGTGCTGGACCCGGTGGCCGAAGTAAACCCGGGTCGATCCGTCGTCGTGGCGGACGGGCACCGTGACCGTGATCAGGCGCTTCGGCCACTTGCAGCGCTCCCGGATGTCGTCGTCGAGCTCGAGAAAGTCGGCGACCTGATCAAACTGCTCCGCCGCCATGGCGAATACCGGGTTCTTGAGGAGTTCGGCTCGCATGGACAAGGGATAGCCGCCGACCGCCCGCGCCGCCAGCCAAAGCGCCCCCAAGATCGGGTCTGGCAGCGGGCCCGCCCGGGGCGCTAGCCTGCCGCCGATGCAACGGCTCACGGTGGACGGCAGGTTCTTCCGGCTCGGCGACGAGCGGGTGTTCCTGCGGCTGGTCACCTACGGGCCGTTCCCGGGCGGCTGGCCGGATGACTTCGACGCGGACTTTCGGCGCATGGCCGATGCCGGCTTCCAGGCGCTCCGACTCTACGACTGGCCGAGCCGTGAGTTGCTCGACGCCGCGGCGGCGCACGGCCTCCAGGTTTTCGCCGGGCATCTCTGGCCCTCCGCCCGGGACTTCCTGGGAGGAAAGGACCACACGATCGAAGGCGCACGCCTCGCGCTGATGGAGCGGGCCCCCGGGCACGCCGGACATCCGGCGATGGCGGGCGTCTTCGTCGCCAACGAGGTCCCCTCCGATCTCGTGCGCTGGATGGGGGCCACCCGGGTGCTCGAAGCGCTCGAAACGCTGATCGCCGACGGGCGGGGCATCGCCCCCGGGCTGCTGTGGGCCTACGCGAACTATCCGTCGACCGAATATCTCGAACCGGCCAACGCCGACTTCACGGCGATGAATGTTTATCTCGAAAACGGGGAGGACTTTTCCCGCTACCTGACACGCCTCCAGCACGTCGCCGGCGACCGCCCGGTGATGATCTCGGAATTTGGCTTCGATTCGCGCCGGGGAGGGCTCGCGGAGCAGGCCGAAACCCTGGCGTGGGGGGTGCGACGGGCGCGGGAAGGGGGTGCCGCCGGTTTGGCCATCTATGCTTGGAGCGACCGCTGGTGGAACGCGGGTGCGGAGGTGACCGACTGGGACTTCGGCCTCACCGATCGCCAGGCGCGCGACAAGCCGGCCCTCGGTGCGGTTCGGACCGCCTTCGCCGAAAGCCCCGGAATTCCGGCATCGCCGTCGTTCTCCGTCATTGTCTGCTGCCGCGACGGCCGCGATCGCATCGGCGCCTGCCTGCGGTCGCTCGAATCGCTGCGCGGGCCCGCGGCCGAGATCATCGTGGTCGATGACGGCTCCGGCGACGGCACGGCGGACTTCGTCGAGCGGGAGTTCCCCGATGTCCGGCTGATCCGCCTCGAGGCCGCCGGCCTCAGTGCGGCCCGCAACGCCGGGGCCGGGGCGGCCACGGGCGAGGTGGTCGCCTTCACCGACGACGACTGCGAGGCGGATCCCGACTGGCTGGTGGAACTCGCCCGCGTCTTCGGCGAGGGCTGGGATGCGGTGGGCGGCCCGAATCTGCCGCCCGCGCCCCGGGACCTCGCCGGTGCGGTGGTGACCGCGGCACCGGGCGCGGCGAGCCACGTGATGCTCGACGACCGCGAGGCCGAGCACGTGCCCGGCTGCAACATCGCGGTACGGCGTTCGGCGTACTTCCAGGTCGGCGGCTTCGATCCCGCCTTCCGAACGGCGGGCGACGACGTCGACTTCTGCTGGCGCCTTCGCGACGCGGGCATGCGCATCGGCTTCGCCCCGAATGCCTTCGTCTGGCACCACCGGAGGACCTCGCCGACCGGCTACCTGCGGCAGCAGATCGGCTACGGGCGGGCCGAGCGCCTGCTGCGGAACAAGCACCCCGACCGCTTTTCGCCCTCGGGGGATGCCATGTGGCGCGGGGTCATCTACAGCGGCGCGCCGGTGCGCGCGGAAGGCGAGCCGATCATCTACCACGGGCCGATGGGGCTTGCGGGTTACCAGGGCCTCGTCACCCGCATGCAGCCCCTGCGCCCGCTCGATTCGCGCTTCGATTCCTTCCGCGGCCGGTGGCTGCTACGGATCGTCACCTGGCTTGCACCCCGGCTCCGCTCGCGGGCCCGCACCGGCCGCTTCCGCGGCCCGGTGCCGCGCCCTTCGACCTCGCTCGAGGCTCCCGACCACGAGTTCTCGCGCGACAGCCGCCAGCCGCGGGAGGCGGTGCTGCGGCGGCTGCTCGAGGCCGGATGGCAGCCCGCCGGACCGACGGACGGGTGGGATCTCGAAAAGAACGGAAGCCGGCTGCTGCTCGCCCGCGAGGTCTTTGAGAAGGGCGAAGGCCGCTTGCTCGTCCGCATCTGGGGCCGGGAAGTTCCCGAGTTGGATTCGTGAGCGGATGCCGCTTGGCAGCGGGTCGTGAAGGTCCCATTTTCAGGCGCATGAAGACGGCCCTGCTGCTCCTACTGATCCTGCTCCCGCTCGCCGCCGAGGAAAGCGTGCGCCCGGGAATCAACGAGAAGTTCCTCGACCCGGACCTGAAGGTTGACGACTGGCTGAAGCGCTTCGAGGTGGAAAGCCGCGAGGTCTTCGATGCCCGCCGGGCGGTACTCGCCGCCTGCGAGGTGAAACCGGGCATGCGTGTCGCCGACATCGGTGCCGGCACCGGGCTCTACACCCGGATGTTCGCCGAAGCCGTCGGCCCGAAAGGTTGGGTCTATGCGGTCGAGATCAATGGCAACTTCCTCAAGCACATCCAGGCGCGGGCCAAGCAGGAGGGGCACCGGAACATCACCACCGTGCTGTGCCCGGAGGACTCGACCGGTCTGCCGCCCGAGTCCATCGACCTGGCCTTCCTGTGCGACGTTTACCACCACTTCGAGTATCCGATGTCATCGCTCGCTTCACTCGAGCAGGCGCTCCGGCCGGGCGGCGTCCTGATCTTGATCGACTTCATCCGCATCGAGGGCAAGTCCAGCGACTGGGTGATGGGGCACGTGCGAGCCGGCGAGGAGGTCTTTCGCAGGGAGATCGAGGACGCCGGGCTGAAATTCGATGCGAAGCTCACGGTCCCCGGACTGAAGGAAAACTACTGCCTTCGCTTCGTGAAACCCGAGTAGCGACGTGACCCTCAGAACCTCGGATTTCCACTACGAGCTGCCCGAAGAGCTGATCGCTTCGCGCCCGCTGGCCGAACGTTCGGCCTCGCGAATGCTGGTCCTGCACCGGGAGACCGGCGCGGTCGAGCACCGCATGTTCCGGGAACTGCCGGAGTTTCTGAAACCGGATGACCTGCTGGTGCTGAACGACACCAAGGTGATTCCCGCGCGCTTGTTCTCCGACGACGGCCGGATCGAGCTGCTGTGCCTCGACCAGCTTTCACCCACCGAGTGGCGCTGCCTGGTCAAGCCGGGCAAGCGGATGAAGGCGGGCCGCGAGGTCGTGGTCGGCGGCACCACGGGCACGGTCGTCGAGGTCTTCGACAACGGCGACCGGTTGGTGCGATGGGAGTCGCCGGTGGATCTCAACGAGCACGGCCATCTGGCGCTGCCGCATTACATGGGCCGCGACGACGAGTCCGCGGATCGCGACCGCTACCAGACGGTCTATGCCCGCGAAGAAGGCGCCATCGCCGCCCCGACCGCGGGACTCCACTTCACGCCGGAAATGCTCGACGGCTTGGATCACGACTTCCTCACGCTGCACGTCGGGGTCGGCACCTTCCGTCCCGTGAGCGCCGAACGGCCCGAGGAACACAAGATGCATTACGAGCGCTATGTTCTAACAGAAAATACCGCCCGCCGGGTGAATGCCGCCGGACGGGTGGTGGCGGTGGGCACCACGGTCACGCGGGTGCTGGAGCACCTGGGCGGCACGCGGAAGGCGGAAGACGGAAAGCGCGTCGATGAGACCCACCACCAGGGCGAGACCGACATCTTCATCTACCCGCCGCATGAGTTCCGCGCGGTCGACGTGCTGCTGACGAACTTCCACCTGCCGGAAAGCACCCTGATCATGCTGGTCAGCGCCCTGGCCGGCCGCGAGGCGGTGCTGGCGGCCTACCGCGATGCGGTGCGGGAGCGCTACCGATTCTACAGCTACGGCGATTGCATGCTGGTGTTGTAGGATTCGCGGGAATCGCGCTTCCTTCAGCGTTCTTGCGATTCGATGCAGCTCAGGGCAAGGCGGTCGATAGCGCAAGCAGTGGGACTGGATACCCATGAGAACCCACGGGCCCTGAAAAGGCGACGGGAGGTCCCCCTTACTTGTGGAAATCCTGCAGCGGCTGCACCGTCAGCTCACGCTCGCGCAGGGACCGGATCCCCTTCACGCAGGCCTCGGCGGCCGCGAGGTTGGTGGCGTGCGAAACCTTCATCGCGATGGCCGTCGAGCGGATCTTTACCTCGTCCTCACGGGCCGCCTCGTCGCTCGGCGTGTTGATGATGAACGAGATCTCACCGTTCTTCATCATGTCCACCACGTTGGGCCGGCGTCCCTCGTGAAGCTTGAAGACGCGCTCGGTTGGCACTCCGGCTTCCTTGAGATGCTGATAGGTGCCGCCGGTCGACCAGATGGTGAAACCGAGATCGACGAGATCCTTCGCCACCTCCAGGGCCCGCGGCTTGTCGCGATCGACGACGGAGATGAAGACCTTGCCCTCGGTGGGCAGCGTGTTGAAGGCGCTGATCTGGCTCTTGGCATAGGCCATTCCCCAGTCGGCATCGATGCCCATCACCTCTCCGGTCGACTTCATCTCGGGTCCGAGCACGATGTCGATGCCGGGGAACCGGTTCCACGGGAACACCGCCTCCTTCACCGAGAAGTGCGGAGGTACGACGGTCTCCGTGAATCCAATCTCCTCGAGCGTCTTGCCGAGCATGATCTGGGTCGCATACTTGGCCAGCGGCACGCCGGTCGCCTTTGAGACGAAGGGCACGGTCCGGGAGGCGCGCGGGTTGACCTCGATCACGTAGAGCTCCTCGTCCTTCACCGCGAACTGGATGTTCATCAGCCCGACGACCTCGAGTTCGCGGGCGAGGTTCTTCGCCGCGACCTCGATCTCCTCCCGGATCTTGTCAGAAAGCGAATACGAGGGGATGCAGCAGGCCGAGTCGCCGGAGTGCACCCCGGCCTGCTCGATGTGCTCCATGATCGCGCCGACCACCGCCGTGGTGCCGTCGGCGATGCAGTCGACGTCGACCTCGGTCGCGCCGTCGAGGAAGCGGTCGACCAGCACCGGCTTCTCCGGCGAGGCATCGACCGCGTCGCGCATGTAGCGGCGCAGCTCCTCATCGTTGTAAACAATCATCATCGCCCGGCCACCGAGCACGAAGGACGGCCGGACCAGCACCGGGTAGCCGATGCGGTTGGCCACCGCGAGCGCGCCGTCCTCGTCGACCGCGGTGCCGGCCTCGGCCTGCTTGAGGCCCAGCCGGTCGAGCAGCTCGGAGAAATGCTTGCGGTCCTCGGCGAGGTCGATGCTTTCCGGCGAGGTGCCGATGATCGGCACGCCGTGGCGCTTGAGGTCGGCGGCGAGGTTCAGCGGCGTCTGGCCGCCGAACTGGACGATCACGCCATGCGGCTGCTCCTGGTCGCAGATGTTGAGCACGTCCTCGAGCGTGAGCGGCTCGAAGAACAGCTTGTCGGAGGTGTCGTAGTCGGTGGAAACGGTCTCAGGGTTCGAGTTCACCATGATCGCCTCGTAGCCGGCCTCCTTCGCGGCGAAGGCGGCGTGGACGCAGCAATAGTCGAACTCGATCCCCTGGCCGATGCGGTTGGGGCCGCCGCCGAGGATGATGATCTTCTTCTTGTCGGTCTCGCGGGCCTCGTTCTCGTCGCCGTAGCTGGAGTAGAAATACGGCGTGTAGGCCTCGAACTCGGCGGCGCAGGTATCGACCAGCCGGTAGCCGGGCACGATCCCGGCGGCCTTGCGCTCGGCGCGCACCGAGTCCTCGGTGACGGCCTCGACGTTCGACTGCGCGTGACCGCTGTCGTGGGCCTCGGCGAGGTTGCGGGCGCGGGCGATCTGGCGGTCGGCGAAGCCGAGCCGCTTGGCGTCCTTGAGCTCCAGCTCGTGCAGACGCCGCCCCTCGTCGGCGATCTCCTTGAGGTGGTGCAGGAACCACGGGTCGATCTTGGTCGCCTCGAAGACCTCGTCGATGGTCCAGCCGTTGATGAAGGCGGTCTGGAGCCAGAAGATCCGCTCGGCGCCCGGGACGGCGAGCTGCTTCTCGATCTCCTCCCGCTCCGGCGCGACCGGTGCCTTGGGATCGAAGCCGAAGCCCCAGCGGCCGGTCTCGAGCGAGCGCAGGGCCTTCTGCATCGACTCCTTGAAGGTGCGGCCAATCGACATCGCCTCGCCCACCGCCTTCATCTGGGTGGTCAGCACGGCGTTGGCGGTCGGGAATTTCTCGAAGGTGAAGCGCGGCAGCTTGGTGACCACATAGTCGATCGTCGGCTCGAAGCTGGCCGGCGTCTCGCGGGTGATGTCGTTGGGCAGCTCGTCGAGCGTGTAGCCGACGGCCAGCTTGGCGGCGATCTTGGCGATCGGGAAGCCGGTCGCCTTCGAGGCCAGCGCCGAGCTGCGCGAGACCCGCGGGTTCATCTCGATGACGATCATCCGGCCGCTCACCGGGTCGATGGAGAACTGGATGTTCGAGCCACCGGTTTCGACGCCGATCTCGCGAATGCAGGCGAAGGAGGCATCGCGCATGATCTGGTACTCGCGGTCGGTCAGCGTCTGTGCCGGGGCCACGGTGATCGAGTCGCCGGTGTGCACGCCCATCGGGTCGATGTTCTCGATGGCGCAGATGACCACGCAGTTGTCGGCGCAGTCGCGCATCACCTCCATCTCGTACTCCTTCCAGCCGAGCAGGCTTTCCTCGATCAGCACCTCGGACACCGGCGAGAGGTCGAGCCCGCGGGCGATGATCTCCTCGAACTCGTCCTTGTTGTAGGCGATGCCACCGCCCTGGCCACCGAGCGTGAAGGCCGGGCGGATGATCAGCGGGAACTTCTTGCCGGTGGTCTCGGCGAGCTCGCCGGCCACCTTGCGGGCCTCCTCCATCGTGTGGGCGGTGCCGGAGTGAGGGATGTCAATGCCGATCTTGACCATCGCATCCTTGAAGAGCTGGCGGTCCTCGCCCTTGTCGATGGCCTCGGAATTCGCCCCGATCATCTTCACGCCGTGCTTGTCGAGCGTGCCGGACTTGTAGAGGTCCATCGAGCAGTTCAGCGCCGTCTGGCCGCCGAGCGTCGGCAGCAGGGCGTCGGGCTGTTCCTTGATGATGATCTTCTCGACCACCTCCGGCGTGATCGGCTCGATGTAGGTCCGGTGGGCGAACTCCGGATCGGTCATGATCGTCGCCGGGTTGGAATTCACCAGCACCACCTCGTAGCCCTCTTCCCGCAGTGCCTTGCAGGCCTGCACGCCGGAGTAGTCGAACTCACAGCCCTGGCCGATGACGATGGGACCGGAACCGATGACGAGGATCTTCTTGAGGGAGGTGTCTTTGGGCATGGCGATGTCGGGACATGGCCCGGCAGCATGAAAATCGATGCTGCGGGGGGTAAATTGCTGGGTGTTTCGCAGGGCCGCCCCTTCTTGTAAAGGGCGGCTTGCGGGAAAAGCCCGGGCTGTCGGCGGGGGCAGGCATCCCGACGCGGTCGAGGGCCAAGAAAAACGCCGGCCCCGACTGGCGGGACCGGCGTTGGGAATTGGAGTAATTTGCGTTCCGCGTCAGGGCGTCACCGTCACCAGCAGGCGGGCGAAGAGACGGCCGTCGGGTGCCAGGACGCTGCGGCGCAGCTTCACCTCAACCTTGTCGACTCCCGTGTCGTAGAAGTCGTCGGTGGGCGTGATGATCACGTCGGTGGCATCGTCCACTGCGGTGGTCCAACCGCTCAGGTCGGTGCCATACTGGGCGGCGATCGCCGTCGTGGCGTCCGCCTCCGCGTCGTCACTCCGGCGGAAGTTGAAGATGAAGAAGTCCGGATCGCTGTTGTCCAGGGTCGGCACCTTGCCGGTCATCACTTCGTTCACATCGGC
The DNA here is from genome assembly GCA_022548915.1 of Verrucomicrobiaceae bacterium E54. Lineage (GTDB taxonomy): Bacteria > Verrucomicrobiota > Verrucomicrobiia > Verrucomicrobiales > Akkermansiaceae > Haloferula. The sequence goes on along the minus strand of JAKZES010000038.1, from coordinate 33,108 downwards.
GGCACCCAGCACGTAGGCCACCGCATTCTCCACTCCGTCGCCGTTGGTGTCGTCGTTGGCACCCGCACCACTCGACCAAGTGGCGTAGGAAGGGCCGCCGCCGGGAAGGCCGGTGACGGCCAGCACGACATCATTACCGCTGATTTGCAGTTCGAAGTCCGCATCGCCAATCGCGTCGGTCGCGGTCGAATCACCGCCATCAATGCTACCGGTCAGCCCACCGCTGCTGATGAGCGTGTAGGTGCCATTTTCCAAGCCGCCGAGATCGCTGAAGCTGAAGTCGCTCAGGCCGAGTGCGCCGCTTCCGATGTTCAGCGCACCGGTGACAGCGATCTGGTCGCTGGCAGCAGTGGTATCGAGCTCAAAATTAAGCAGACCCGCGCCGCCGGCTGGAGCCGAAATGTCGAGGGCACCGTCGACTGTCAGGGTGCCCACTGAGGTGCCGGGTTCGAGGCTGGCACCTGCCGCCAGGACCACGCTCACAGTGCCGGGGGTGCTGTCACTAATCGTTGCGGTGCCGCCAAGAGTACTGGTGCCGTTAACATTGAAGGTCCCTGTTCTCGATGTGAAGGTCCCGTTGACGAGGAGTTTGCCAGCGGAAACGGTGGTGGCGTCGACGCTGTTCGTTCCGTTTACCGTCCAAGTGCCTCCGTCGTTCTTCTCCAAAGATCCGGGAATGGTCCCAATCTCGGCGACTTCACCATCGCCGGTACCACGTAGAATAATGCCGCCCGATGAGGTCCCGCTCCCCGCTGATATGGCGAAGGGTGAGGTGAATTTCAGAAGGCCCGTGCCGTCGGCATCAATCGTCTGCTTGGACGAACTGTCAAAGCCCACGTTAATAATGCGGTCTGTCGTTTCGCCGAGGCCCACATACCGGAGGGTGCAGCTTGCACGCTTGCCAGTCCTTGAGAGATAGATCGTACCATTGGCCTCACTGCTGGGAGCCCCGAGGGAGCTGCTTGCTACTGGGGTTGCCACCGTGCCTGAGCCGGTTTCGATGCTGCCTGCCGTGACGCTGTTGAGGGAAGAGACGGTCAGGCTGCTGCCGGATGTCGTATCCGACCAAATCCGGGTTTCGCCGGTGTAGGTGTTCTCACCGGAAAGGGTCAGATTGGAGCCGGACCAAGTCCACACCGCGCCATCCCCGCTAATGATACCCGAGAATTCCTGCGTGTCATTCCAGTGCCAGAGTTCAGATCCGGCTGCGATTGAGATGTTACCGCTGTAGCTGCCGCCACCAAGCGTGCCACCTCCGTCATTTCGACTACCAACCTCAAGTATGCCGTTGGAAATAGTCGTGTTGCCTGTGTAGCCTTGGTCGCCGACCAACCTCAAGTTGCCGGAACCGTCCTTGGTGAGTGCCAGTGCAGCGGCACCTCCATCTTGAATCGTCCCCTGGAAGGTGATGGCGGACGAATTATCGACTGTCAGAGTTGCTGCTGTGCTGGCGCTGCCATTCTCGAATGCACCGCCATCCAAGGTTCCTACAGCAACAGTGGTATCATTGCCGTTCAAGCGCAATGTGCCGTTACTGAGTGAGAGCGTCGTGCCCGACGGTAGTGAACTTGCGGCGTTGAGTTGAAGAGTCGCATCAGTGACTGAGGTGCTACCGTCGTAGGCATTCGCAGCCCCGAGTATGACTGTGCCCGGGCCACGGACCGCGAGATCATCCCCGGCCCCTCCAAAGCCATTGGACATGGTCAAGGTGCCGCCACCGCCGCCGAGGCGGTAAGTGGTTCCAGCAGGAGTGAGCGTTCCGGTATAGGCGACACTACCAACCGCCCCTAGCGAGACGTCGGTGAGACCCGGAGTGTCGAGATCAAAAGCGGTTGCCGCATAGTTGTCGGCGGCAACTGTTCCGCTTGAAGTGGTAATGATCCGGTCGAGCGCTGCGGGGATGTTGGTGTCCACAAAGGATGCGCCGAAGACCATCGTGCCCAGCGATCCAAGTGTTACGGTCTCGCCGGAGCCGTTGATCGATGCCGGAGACTCAAATTGCGTCACGCCGCCGCCGAGCACCAGGCCGCCCGTGGCACCGCTGTTGTCGGCGTTGAGTATGAGCGTGCCGTCACCGCCCTTGGAGAGCACTTCCGTGCCGGAGTCGGTGAAAGGAACTTCGATCGTCGCATCGGCTCCCGGTTGAATCAGCAAAGTGGTGTCAGAAGCTGTCACATTGAGTGCCCCGGAGGTGCCGTCGGCCAGTGTGAGCGAGCCTTCCTCGACAAACAGGCCGCCGATGTCCTGACTGCCATCCACCGTGACCGTGTAGGTCCCGGTGGCATCCGTCCCTGCAGCGAACACGGCGGACGCTCCGGCTGCCCATGCACCCGTGGCTGCTTCGCCAGTCGCGGACACGCTCCAGTAGTCGTCAGTGCCCCATGTGCCAGTCGGTGTTGTTCCGCCAGCTCCCGCAGTGGCACCGTCACTGTCCCAGTAGTTTCCGGTGAACGGGGTTCCGGTGATGCTGATGTTGTCGAAGCGGGAGGCGCTTTTGCCCGTGCCGAAGCCGAAATAGGCAGCGGCACTGTCGAAGGTGTAGTTAGTGACGACCATGGGGCTGTTCGTGAAGCTCGGACTGTCCAGCAGGACCGAGAAGGTGCCCGTCTTGCCGGCGGTCGGAGTCCAAGTGAAGGTCGCGCTCACCCATTCATTGGTCTTGAACGCGTAGTTATTGTTGCCGTCTCCGCTGAAGAGCAGCGTATTCGAGCCATCATAGACACGGGCGCGTGTTCCGAACTGCTGTTCGCACATCCAGACGTTGATGAATTCTCCAGCGTCGCCTGTAAGTCCATCCTGCACATCACCGATGATGAAATTCGCATTCGAGTAGTTTCCCTCTTCAACTACATAAAAATCGAAGCTGCCACTGATGGGCTTCGTCGCGTCGAAGGCAGCGCCGGAGTTCACGAGATAGACGCCGGGCGCGGTTTGATTGCTTGCGGTCCAATCGAGGTTGCCGCTTTGGCCGGGATTGCCCTCGCCAGCGGTGGTTGCATAGGTGCCCTCGGCACCCACGCCAATGGTCGCCCACCCAGTCGGCACATCAGGTGCGGTCGTGCTCTCGAAATCCTGGGTGATTTGGCCGCTGGCAGTGCCAGCGGTGAGGGCAAGCCCTGCAACAGCGGCGATGAGCGGGCTCGTTATTATGATGTTGGTTTTTCGTTTCATGGCGATAGGGAGGTTTGCGGTGTGGGTTTCTCTGGATTTTGTCAGAGACATGCCCCACCACCCTCTCCACAGCGAGAGCCTCCTCCAGAGTTTTTGATCTTGGGCTCTATCCTAAATTCCAGTAAGAATCGCCCATGCGACGCCCCCGGTTGTTGAGTGCGAGCGAGCAGCTGGCGGCGTTCCTGCGGGGCGAGGTGCAGGCCGGGCGATTCGAGGGGCTGATGCCCGGGGTGCTGCGGCTGGAGAAGATGCTGGGCGTGAACCGCAACACGGTCGAAGCGGCGCTGCGGCTGCTCGAGGCGGAAGGACTTCTCGCCTCCCAGGGACGGCGGCGGCAGCGGCGCATCACCCTGCCCCCCGGCTGGAAGACCGGCCGGGTGCTCAGGATCGGCATCCTTTTCCACAGCCCGACCGACCGCGAGCTGGCTTACCTGGTCGAACTGCAGCACCAGCTCGTGGAGAAAGGCCACGACCTCACCCCGGTGAAGAAGTGCCTGGTCGACCTCGGCATGGACGTGGCGCGGGTCGCCCGCCTGGTCGGGCGAACGGAGGCGGATGCCTGGATCGTGCTCGGCGGCTCGTTCGAGGTGCTTGAGTGGTTCGTCGCCCAAAAGGTGCCGGCCTTCGCCCTCTTCGGCCGACGGCGCGAGCTGCTCATCCCCGGCGTCGGACCGGACAAGCCGCCGGCTTATGCGGCGGCCACCCGCGAGCTGATCCGCCTCGGCCACCGCCGCATCGTCCTGCTGTGCCCGCCCGAGCGGCGGATTCCCGAGCCGGGCGCCTCCGAGCGGGCCTTCCTCGCCGAGATCGCCGCCCATGGCATTCCTCTGGGACGCTACCAACTGCCCGATTGGGACGGCCGGATCGAGAGCCTCCACCAGAGGCTGGAGCTGCTGTTCCGCTACAGCCCGCCGACGGCGATGATCATCGACGAGGCCCCGCTCTTCGGCGCGGTCATGCAGTTCCTCGGGCGCAAGGGTCTGCGGGTGCCCGAGGACGTGTCGCTGGTCTGCACCGACCACGCCGACTGGTTCGACTGGCTGCAACCGAGCGTGGCGCACATCCGCTGGGATCCCGCACCCGTGGTCCGGCGCATCGTCCGCTGGGCGGACCACCTGAGCCGCGGCAAGCGCGACGTCGGGCAGGTCGAGACCCTGGCGGAGTTCGTTCCCGGCGGGACCATCGGCAAGGCCCGATAGGGCGGCCGGCCCCATCAACCCGCCACGTCCAACGGAAGACGCGGAAGCCGTGGGTTGGCATGGCGGATGCAATCCGCCGCCACGTTCAGGCTGCCGACCCGGATCGTGAAGCCGCTCTCCCGGGACCAGGCGGGCCGTTCGCTCAGCGCATGTGCTTGAAGGCGCGCTCAACGACCGCCGAGACCCGCTCGGCGACTTCGTCGAAATCACCCCGTCCGTCGATCTGCTCGACGCCGTGGAGCTTCTTATACTTTTCGATGACGGGAATCGTCTTCGTTTCGTGCTCCTGCAGGCGCTTCACGATCTTCGGCAGCTCGCTGTCGTAGGGCATCGCCCGGTCGGTCTTCGAGCGGGCGTCGAGGCGCTGGATCAGGTCCAGCGTCGGCACGTCGATCTCGAGGATCATGTTCAGCGACGAGCCGTGCTTCTTGAGCAGGCCATCGAGGATGTACGACTGCACCAGCGTCCGCGGGTAGCCCTTGAAGATGTAGCCCTTGGCGGTGTCGCGGGTCTGCTCGAGCTTCTTCTCGATCAGGCGAACAACGATCTCGTCGGGCACCAGCTCACCGCTCTCGTAGAGTTCGCGCACCCGCTTTCCAAGTTCGCTTCCGCTGCGGATCTCCTCCTCGAGCATGCGCCCGGTGGCGACGAACTCGAGGCCGTACTTCTCGGCCAGCATCATGCTCTGGGATCCGCGGCCCGACCCCGGGTAGCCGAAGACGACGACGTTCAGCAGGCGTTTGCGCAGCTCGGCGGCCACGACCTCCTGGACCCGGGCGGCGACCTCCTCGACCGTGCCGGTGCCGTCGACATCGTGGCAGATTCCCTTGTCGCGGTAGAAATTCAGGACCGGCAGGGTTTTCTCGCGGTACTCGCGGAGGCGGTTGCGGATCACGGTCTCGTTGTCGTCCGAGCGGCCGGAGGTCTTGCCACGGTCGAGCAGGCGGCGCACCGACTCCTCCTCGGGGACCTCGAGGCTGATCAGGCAATGCAGCGAGGTGTTCAGCTTCATCATCAGGCCGTCGAGGATGTAGGCCTGGATGTAGGTCCGCGGAAAACCGTCGAAGAGGAAGCCTCCCGAGTCGGGGTTGTCGGTGATCGTCTGCTCGATGATCTGGACGATGATCTCGTCGGAGACCAGTCCACCCGAGGCGATGATTTCCTGGGCCTCCAATCCGAGGCGGGTCTTCTCCTTGAGCTCCTTGCGGAGCAGGTCACCGGTGGAGATGTAGAACAACTTGTGTTCCTCGATCAGCCGTTCCGACTGGGTGCCTTTGCCGGCACCGGGCGGTCCGAAAAGCGCTATATTGAGCATGGGTGCGGATGGTTAGATCCTTCGACCCATCCCAGCGCCTTTGACCCGGCCGATCCAGCAGAATCGACGACGAAACCCGGGTTGTTTCCGGAAGGCCGGCAAACCCTTGCCCTGGAACCACGATCGGGCCGCCGAAGCGACCCGATCCCGAACGGGCCCCGGAGTGGGGCCCGTGGTGAGGCTTGGAGCTTCACGAACCGCCCCGGCGCTGGCCATTGCCGTTGCCACCGCCGTTGCCCTTGCGTTGGCGCTCGCGCCGGCCGTTGCCGTTGCCATCACACTCGCCGTCGCCATCCCGCTTGCGCGCGCGTTCGCGCTGGCCGTTCCCATTGCCGCCGCCTCCCTTGCCCTTGGCAAAATAGTCCCCGCTCTGGGCAAATCCCTGCTGGCCATGACGGAGTGGGTTGCCGTTGGCGGCCTGGGCTCCCTGGAGAGTGAAGGCGACGAGGCCGAGGGTGATGAGTAGTGTTTTCATGTCTGGTTTCGGTGTTTTGGTTTCTGGTGATACTGCCTTGATGGCACCTCCCAGAATACCCGCCGCAGATGATCCGAAGATGACGGTGGAGAAAAAATTCACCTCATTCCCGCACGACCCGGATCTCGAGTTCGGCATCGCCAATGAGTTCCGCCTCGAGCCGGCAGCCCATGGCCTCGGCGCAGGCGCGGGCCAGGGAAAGGCCCAGCCCGCAGTGGTCGCTTTCTCCACGGGCCCCGTCCGCACGCCAGAAGCGGTCGAAGAGCTTCCCGACCTGCACCTCGTCCAGGTCCGATGCCGGATTCCGCACGGCGACCAGCGTCTCACCTCCCCCGGCGGACACGGTCACGCACCCGCCCTCGTCCGCATACTCGGCCGCGTTGCCCAGGAGGTTGCCGAGCAGGTGGGACCACCACGAACGATCCCCCTGAAGTACGGCATCTTTCGTAATTTGGCACTCGAACGTCACCCGCCGGGCGGCGGCGGTCGCCGCATGGTCGGACCACAACTCGTCGACGAGTGGTCGCAGCGGAAAGGATCCGGCTTCGCCGTCGGGCCGCTCGCGCTCGATCCGGGCGAGCTGCAGCATCGCGTGGACGACGCGCTCCATCCGCTCCGACGAGGCCACCACCTCGCCCCATGCTTCGGGCCCGCCCTCCTCCGGCCACTTGAGCGCGGTCTCGGCGATGGTCTTCGTTTCCGCCAGCGGCGTGCGCATTTCGTGGGCGAGATCGGCGCTGAAGCGGCGTTCGCGGGCGAAGCTGTGGTCCATGCGCTCCATCAGGTCGTTGAGCCGGGCGGTGATCGGCCGCAGCTCCTCGGGAAGGCCCTGCTGGTCGAAGCGTTCGTCCAGCGAGGAAACGTCGATGCGCTCCACCTCGCCGGCGATCCGCCGCAACGGGGCGAGACCGGCACCGACGACCAGCCGCACGCCGAAACCCGTGAGCACCATCAGTCCGGCACCCGAGACCAGCAGGATTCCGAGCAGTCGCTGCAGCTTCCGCTCCACCTCGTCGAGCGGGCGGGCGACGGTGACCTGCATGAAGCTTCCCCTGCCCATGCCGAAGCGGTGACCCGCCGCCATCACCCGGGTGCCGTCGGCGAGCACCACCACTTGCGCCTCGCCGTCGGCGGGCCAGGGAAGCTCGTCCGGCAGGTTGTCCGAGCGGACGGCGGCATCCTCGTCGTCCAGGCGGACCTGCCAGTAGACACCGTCGCCCAGCTCCTCCATCGCCACCGGGTCGAACCGCCGCCACGGTCCGCCACGGCGCGGCCCGCCGCCGCCACCGCCACCCATCGAGCCGACGGTGCGGACCTGCCGGCACAAGGTCTGCAACTCGTTCTCAAACCCCGCCATGAGGCCCGCGCGGTAGGACAGGTAGATCGCCGCCCCCGCGCCGATCCCCAGCAGCCCGATGGCGGCGAGGAACGTGAGCGTGAGTCGGCGGCGGATCGATTTCATGTCTCTTCCAGCACGTATCCCTGGCCGCGGCGGGTGTGGATGAGCGGCGTCCCGGCGCCGGCCGCGCCCAGCTTGCGTCGGAGCTGATAGACGGTGGCATCGACCACGTTGCTCATCGGTGGGGCGAGTTCGTCGTAAAGGTGCTGCTCGAGTTCCGGGCGGCCCATCACCTTGCCGGGCTGCAGCGCCAGCACGTGCAGGAGGCGGTACTCGCGGGCGGTGAGATCCAGCCGCTCGCCACTGCGGGAGGCCGTCCGCCGGTCGGTGTCGACCTCGAGGTCGCCGACCCGGATCAGGGTCGACGGGTGGTCGAAACGCCGCCGGCACAGGGCGTCGACCCGGGCCAGCAGCTCCTCCAGCGCGAAGGGTTTGCCGAGGTAGTCGTCGGCCCCGCCGCGGAGGCCCGCCACGCGATCCTCGACCGTGTTGCGCGCGGTGAGCAGCAGGATCGGCACCCGGTTCTCCTCGCGCCGCAGCGCCGCCAGCACGTCCAGCCCGTCGAGCTTCGGCAGCATCAGGTCGAGCACCACCACGTCGTAGGCGAACTCCCGTGCGCGCCACAGGCCGTCCTCGCCGTTGTCGGCCTCGTCGACCACGTAGCCGCTGCGCTTCAGCGCCCGCGCCACCGCCGCCCGCAGGCGGTTCGAATCTTCGACTAACAACACGCGCATCCTTTTCTCCGATTCTCCAGCCCCCACTACCGGCGACAAGCGGTTTCCGCAGCCGCTCCCGCCACTCTCACCGACCGAAGATGATGGGAAGATGACGAGCCGTTCGTTTCGCGGAATCACTTCCCGAACTCCGCGACCAGCGCGCTGACGGTCGCCTTGGCGTCGCCGTAGAGCATGCGCGTGTTCTCGCCGAAGAAGAGGGCGTTCTCCAGGCCGGAGAAACCGGCGCCCTGGCCGCGCTTGAGGCAGTAGACCGTCCGCGCCTCGTGGGCGTGGATGATGGGCATGCCGTAGATCGGGCTCGAGGGGTCGTCGAGAGCGGCGGGATTCACCACGTCGTTGGCGCCGATCACGATCGCGACGTCGACGGTCGGCATGATCGGGTTCACCTGGTCCATTTCCTGGAGCATTTCGTAGGGCACGTCGGCCTCGGCGAGCAGCACGTTCATGTGGCCGGGCATGCGGCCGGCGACCGGGTGGATGGCGAAGCGCACCTCGGCGCCGTTCTCCTCGAGGATGCCGGCGAGTTCCTTGACCGCGTGCTGGGCCTGCGCCACCGCCATGCCGTAGCCGGGGACGATCACCACGCTCTGCGCCGCCTCGAGGACGTAGTAGGCGTCCTCGACCGTCGAGGGTTTCATCTCGCCGGTCACCCCCGTGCCGGCCTGCGCGGTCGCGCCGAAGCCGCTGAAGAGCACGTTGCCGATCGAGCGGTTCATCGCCTTGCACATGATGCCGGTGAGGATGAGCCCGGAGGCGCCGACCAGGCAGCCGGCGACGACCAGCACGTTGTTGAGGATGATGAAACCGGCCATCGCCGCGGCGATGCCGGACAGCGAGTTCAGCAGCGCGATCACCACCGGCATGTCGCCGCCGCCGATGGGGACCGTGATGAGCACGCCGAGCAACAGGGCCAGGACCACCAACGCCACCCCGGCGTAAACGGCCCAGGCGGTTTCGCCCCCGGCGACCATCAGCACGATTCCGGTCACCGCCGCCACCATCGCCACCAGGTTCACGAACTGCTGGCCGGAGAAGAGGCTCGGTTTCCCGGGAAACTTGCCGGACAGCTTGCCCCAGGCGACCAGGCTGCCGGTGAAGGTGATGCCGCCGATGAGCGCGGTGAGTCCGATCGCCACCAGCACGAACCAGCCGGGCACCGTCACGCCACTCTGGGCCTGCAGCAGTTCGAGGTAGTGGTCGACCCCGCCAACGCGCAGCTTGGCATACTCGGCGGCACCGACCAGCAGCGAGGCGAGGCCACCGAAGCCGTTGAAAAGGGCCACCATTTCCGGCATGCCGGTCATCTGCACCCGCGTGGCCGCGACCGCACCGATCGCGCCGCCGAGGAGGATCCCGGCGGCCACCATCGGCCAGTCGAGCCCGAGGTAGAGCAGCGTGGCCACCACCGCCAGCAGCATGCCCACCGACGACAGCCGGTTGCCCCGGCGCGCGGTGTCGGCCGAGCCGAGCCACTTGATCCCGAAGATGAACAAGATCGAGGCGGCGATGTAGAGGAGGTTGATCAGGACCGCGTTCATGGCCGCGGCCCTCCCTTGTCCTTCTTCTTGAACATCGCCAGCATGCGGTCGGTGACCATGTAGCCGCCGACGACGTTGATCGAGGCGAAGACGACCGCGGCGAAGCCGAGCCACTTGGCCGCGGGTCCCTCCATGGTGTTGAGCGCCAGCAGGGCGCCGACGATGGTGATGCCGGAAATGGCGTTCGACCCGCTCATCAGCGGCGTGTGGAGTTGCGACGGGACTTTCGAGATCAGTTCGAAGCCGAGGAAAATCGCCAGGGTGAAGGCGAACAGAAGAAGGAGGAGCGGGGCGAGTTCCATGATGGAGGATGGCGGATGGAAGATGGTGGATGAAGGAGCGCGCGAAGTTGTCGCGCATCGCCCTACCCTGCAGGCTTGAAGCGTTCGTGGACGATCTGCCCGCCATGGGTCAGCAGGCAGCCCTTGATGATCTCGTCGTCGGTCCTGAGCGGGAAGGTCTCCCCGTCCCAGAAGTGCTCGATCAGGTTGACGATGTTGGCGGCAAACATCTGGCTGGCATGGCGGGGCACGCGGGCCTCGAGGGCACCCCAGCCGATGATGCGGACGCCGGCATCGGTGACCACTTCCTCGTCGCACACGGTGCCCTCGACATTGCCGCCACCCTCGGCGGCGAGGTCGACCACCACGCTGCCGGGCCGCATGCCGGCAATCATGCCGGCAGTGAGAAGGACCGGCGCCTTGCGCCCGAAAACCTTGGCCGTGGTGACCACGATGTCCGCCCCGCTGCAGATCTTCGCCATCCCCTGGCGCTGGAGTTCGACCTGCTCGGGAGTGAGTTCCCGGGCGTAGCCCTGCTCGGTCTCGCCGGTCTCGCCGATGTCGATCTTCACGAACTTGGCACCCAGCGATTTCACCTGTTCCTCGACGACGGGACGCGTGTCGAAGGCCTCGACCCGCGCTCCCAGCCGCCGCGCGGTGGCGATCGCCTGCAGGCCCGCCACGCCGACCCCGATCACGAAGACCTTGGCCGGCGAAATCGTGCCCGCCGGCGTCATCATCATCGGCAGGATGGCATCGAGCCGTTCCGCGGCGGTGACCACCCCCATGTAGCCGGCGAGGTTGGCCTGGCTGCTGAGCACGTCCATCTTCTGCGCCAGCGTCGTGCGGGGGATGAGTTCGCTGCACAGGGCGCTGACCCCGGCATCGGCGTAGGCCTTGATCCGCTCAGGTGAGCCGAAGGGATCCATCAGCCCGGTCGCAAGGGATCCCGGTTTCTGGAGGGCAACCTCTTCCACTTCCGCCGGGCGGACGCGGATGACGAAGTCCGCCTCGCCAAGGGCCGCGGCAAGATCGGTGCGGATCGTTGCTCCCGCCTCTTCATAGTCGGCGTCAAGATGGCCGGCCGCCTCGCCGCCACCGGCCTCGATCGCAACCGCGGCACCCAGCTTCACCAGCCTCGCGACGGCGGCGGGATCCAACCCGACGCGTGACTCCAACGGGCGGGTTTCCTTGGGGACGAAGAGCAACATGGGAATGTCTCCGAATCGGCGCGGAGCCACCTGCCATGCAAGCCAGCCAACCTGCCGAAGACAAGATGAATTCCCCTGCTGCCGTCCATCATGCCACTGGCGGGTAAGACAAGCCGCTCTGGTGCATCGGGCGCGATTGGCGTAGGCCCGGACCCGTGAACCCGAGCCTGCAACGATTTTCCGGCAGCCGCATGATTGCGGCGGCTTTCGTGATCGGCTTCTGCTCCGGCCCGGGCCAGTCCTTCACCTTCTCGGTCTTCCAGCCCTTCCTGCTGGAAAGCTTCGGCATTTCCCGTGGCACCTTCGCCGGCATCTACGCGGCCGGCAGCCTGCTCAGCGCGTTGGTCGCCTCGCTGGCAGGCCGGGCCGCGGACCGCTACGGCATCCGTCGTACTCTGGCGCTTTCCGCGGTGGTGATGGCCGCCGCCTGCGGTGGCATGGCGGTCAGCGGGGGACTGGTTCCACTCGCCGTTTCGCTCGCCGTGCTGCGCGCCCTCGGCCAGGGCACGCTGGTCCTGCTCGGCAGCCTGCTGGTGATGCAGTGGTATGCCCGTCGCCGCGGCCGGGCGATGTCGCTGGCCGGCCTCGGCGTCTCTCTCTCCGGTGCCGTGCTTCCCCCCGCCTGCTTTGCCGCCATCGCCGCCCTCGGGTGGCGGGAAAGCTACGCGTGGACCGGCGGCATCCTGCTGGTGGTGCTGCTCGGCGTGGCCGCCCTGATGGTGCGCAACACGCCGGAGGAGCTCGGCCAGCATCCCGATGGGGATGGCGTGCCGCAGCCGATCCCGAAACGGCGGGCCGACCGCCGCGTGTTCCGCTCGGCGCGCTTCTGGATCCTGGCCATCGCGCTGGCCGCGGCGCCCTTTGTCGTCACCGCGCTGGTCTTCCACCAGGCCTCGCTGTTCGCCGACCGGGGGATCTCCGGCGGTGCGGCCGCCGGCATGCTGTCGGTGCTGGCCGTCGCCTCGGCCGTCACCACCCTCATCACCGGGCCCCTCGTCGACCGCTTCGGTGTGCGCCGGATTCTGCGGGCTTCGCTGTTGCTGCAGATGCTCTGCCTGCTCCTCGCGCACCTGCTTCAACCCGGTGCGATGATGTGGATCTACACCCTGCTGGTCGGGGCGGTCGCCGGCAGCTCGGGGGTGATGGGCGGGGTCACCTGGGCGCGCTTCTACGGACGGGACGGGCTCGGCGCGGTGCAGGGCTCGGCCGGCACCGTCGTCCTCACCGCCGCCGCCGTGGCCCCGCTGCCGATGGGATTCCTGCGCGACCTCACCGGTTCCCATCTCGCCGGCCTCTCGGTGTGCCTCATCCTCCCGCTCGCCGGGCTCGTGCTGCTGACGCGCGACGTGGAGGCGATGGAGGAATAGTCGACAGTCAGGCGTCGAAATACTCGAAGACCACTTCGCCGCGATCCCAATCGACCTCCAGCGAGCCGTGGTTTCCCTGCACCGGAACGGAGTCGAAACACTCGATTCCCGAATCCTGTGCCGACTTGAATCCGAAGGCACGCATGAACGCCCGCACCTCCTCGACAGGCGCCACGAATTCCAGGCGGAACTCGTCCTCGACGATGATGGAGTAGCGCTCGTGAGCGAGGACTTCGGCGGAGGGGGGCAGCTCGTGCCCGGTCACGCGGTGGAAGTACCGCTGTGGGGAAATCCGATCCATGATCGCCGGAACGACCAGCACCGACAGACCCACCAGCAGGGGCAGGAAGCCTCCCATCCACCAGGCCCGGTTCCTGCAGACCGGGGCCGCGATTCGGATGATCCCGTAGCCGGACCCGTGCAGCACGAGGGCGAAGGGAAACAGGAAGCCGGAGAGGAGGAGGAGGAGGTAGTGCCCGTGCAGGTCCGCCACGGCATCCCTCCAATCGGTGTTCACGACCAGCGCCCGGACAAGGAGCGTGAGAAAGGGCATGGTGTAGGCCCCCGCCGCCACCAGAAACGCCTTCCGCAAACGGGCACCGGTCCGGGCGGGGTGATCGAGTGCGGCGTCCTCCATGGCCGGACCTCAATACCACAGGTCGCGGAAACGAAGCGACCCACTCGAGGAAATTGACAAGCGGCATGCCTGCATGCATGGTGCATGCATGGCAACGAAGACGATCTCGATCGATCTGGAGGCGTACGAGCGACTTTCGGGCGCGCGGCGGGAGCCGAAGGAGTCGTTTTCCCAAGTGATCAAGCGCGCCGAGTGGGGTGAGCAGGGCAAGACTTGTGGGGCCTTGCTCGCCTCGCTGTCGAAAATCCCGGTAGTGGATGATGAGGTGCTGGAGCGGCTGGAGCGGGCCCAGGCAGAAGACGCGGCCCCTGACGACGCGTGGTCGTGAAGGCTCTGCTCTTCGACACCTGCTTCCTGATCGACCTCGAGCGCGAGTTGCGGCGGGGCGAGGGACGGGCCCACGAATTCCTGCGGCTCCATCCGGCTTCCCATGCCCGCTTGAGCTGGACGACGGTTGGCGAGTTTGCGGAAGGCTTCGGGGGCGTCGATCATCCGGCCTGCGGGGCGATGCTGGCGCGCTTCGAAATCGTGCCGGTGGATCGTTCGGTCGCCGACCGCTATGCCTTCATCACCCGGCACCTGCGCGACCGCCGGCAGCTGATCGGGGCCAACGACCTGTGGATCGCCGCTGCCGCGCTCGCCCACGACCTGCCGCTGGTCACGAACAACCTCTCGCACTTCGAAAGGGTGCCGGGGCTGTCCGTCATGAGCTACTAGAATTGACGTAATCAGACGTCCACGTACTCGAAGACTGCCACTCCGGACATCCAGTTGATGGTCAGCTTGCTGAAGCCGCCGTGATCATGGTCCAAGTGGAATTCCTCGGTGGAGCCCCTGAGGTTCCCCTCCCCCCAACCGAGATCATCCACCAACTGCCGCAAAGCCTCTTCCGAAGCTCGGAACTCGAATTCGACGCTGTAGTCGATGCCCGCGCTGATCGAGCGGTAGTCGAGCATCACCGCTTCCGCGGGAAACGCCACGCCGGCAAGACGTTCGAACCGTCGCTCGGGCTGGATACGGTCGAGCAACGCGGGAATCTGCATCCCAAACGCGACGAGGACCGGCAGGCCCAGGATGAGCAGATCACGAACACCCCGTAGTCTCGGGATGCGGCCAAGGGCGCGCCCCACCAACGCCGCCGGCAGAAAGAACATCCCCATCGCGAAGGGCGAAACCACCAAGTCAAACACCGCCCGATGCCAAACCGGGTAGTAAGGCCAGACGTTGTAAAGCAATAGAGAGTTCCCGAACAAACTGGCCCACGCCAGAACCCACAGGGCCCCGAGGATCAGCCACCTGCGCTGACGTTTGGCGCGCTTTTGGAGCGCTGCCTCAAGGTCGTCGTGACGAAAGCGAACCTCTGATCCGGGTATCATGCCTCTCTTCGCAACCTCGCCAGATCCGCCAAATCCTGAGGCCGGCCCGTCGCCTCCTTGTTCCGTTCGAGTTCCGACTTGCCGATGACGAACACAGACAAGCCGTCGAGATCGACCGGGATCCGCGAAGCGCGCGCATCTTCCCACGTCACGCCGGTGATACCCGTCAGCAGATTGATCCGGTTGGGAGCACGGCCCAGTTGGATCACCTGCCCCTCGTCGAGGAAGTCGCTGCGACTGATCCCAATGCCACCGAAACCGAACTCCTCGATCACTGCCTCGAGGCGCTCGGCATTCTCCGGGGAGACGAGGACCATCAGATCGATGTCCTCGGTAAACCGCGGAGCTCCGTGAAAGGCAAGGGCGTAGCCGCCCACGATCAGGAACTCAACTTTCCGCGAGAGGCACAACGCGACAAACTCGCGAACGTCGGGGTGCAGCTTCATCGGCATCCGGGTAAAAGGCTCGGCCACGAGACAGGAGTTCCTCGAAGATCGCCATGGCCTCATCGCGGTCCTCGATCCGCGGAGGGATGTCCTCGGACTCAAGCGGGCGTTTGATCGCGACTTTCTCCACAGCCGCAACCTAACCGGCGAAACGGGAAGTGTCGAGGAGCGGCGGTGGCGACGGGTCCGAATGAAAGGGGTGGGCAGCGGTCGATGCCCTGGCGTTCGAGGGCCCGGCTTCGGCAATGTCGATCGGGCCACGGGCCTGGAAGGCCCGGCCACGGTCGGCTGAAGCCGGCGCTCCGTCAGTCCTCGTCCTTCGCGCCTTTCACGCGGACCTTGCCGCGGAGCTTGGCCTCGATGAAGGCGTCGATGTCGCCATCCATGATGTTCTGGATGTTGCCGCTTTCCTCGCCGGTGCGGAGGTCGAGGACCTTCTGGTAGGGCTGGAAGACGTAGGAGCGGATCTGGTTGCCCCAGGCGATCTCGCCCTTTTCGCCGTAGGCCTGCTCGGCGGCGGCGGCGCGCTTGTCCTCCTCGAGCTGGAGCAGCTTCGCCTTGAGGATCTGGAACGCGAGTTCCTTGTTGGCGCCCTGGGTCCGGGCGGCGGTCGACTTGATCAGGATGCCGGTCGGCAGGTGGCGCAGCAGCACCGCGGTCTCCACCTTGTTGACGTTCTGGCCGCCCTTGCCGCCGGAGCGGGCGGTGGTGATCTCGATGTCCTTGTCGGCGATCTCGATCTTGATCTCGTCGTCGAGTTCCGGGGTGGCATCGACCGAGGCGAAGGAGGTGTGGCGCTTGCCGGCCGAGTCGAAGGGCGAGATGCGAACCAGCCGGTGGACGCCGCGCTCGTTCTTCATGAAACCGTAGGCGTTCTCACCGGTGACCTTGATCGTCACGGATCGGAGGCCGGCCTCCTCGCCGTCCTCGTAATCAATCGTCTCGACATTGTAGCCCTTCTGCTCGGCCCAGCGGACATACATCCGCTGCAGCATCTGGGCCCAGTCGCAGGCCTCGGTGCCGCCGGCGCCGGCCTGGATCTGGACGAAGCAGTTGGCCGCGTCGTTCGGCTTGTCGAGCAGGGTGACCAGCTCGAAGGCGGCGATGTCCTTGGTCAACTGTCGTGCCTGCTCGACCGCCTCGGCGGCCGCGTCGTCGTCGTCGAACTCCTTGGCCAACTCGATCGCCGCCAGCACGTCGGCGAGCCCCGACTCCAGCCGGGCGAAGGTCTCGGCCTTCTTCTTGAGGGAAGCCGCCCGCTCACTGGTCTGGCGGGCCTTTCCGGGATCGTCCCAGAAATCGGGCGCCCCCATGGACTCTTCGAGGGTCGCAACCTCGCGGTTCAGCTTTTCGACGTCAAAGATACCTCCCGAGCTCGGCGATGCGCTTGCGAAGCGCCTCGGTGTCGAGCGTCGTGAGGTCGGTGGTACGGATTTCAGCCATCGCGGGGCGGAGGGAACGGCAGCACCGCCCCGGACACAAGAACGAAGCGCCCCCCACGCCCTTTGTCCTGCCACTTGGATTGACACCCCCTTCCATTTCATGCATGGTTCATGCATGGCTACGAAGACGATCAGTCTGGAGCTGGACGCCTACGAGAAACTGAAGGCGGCCAAGCGGAAGGGGGAATCCTTCTCCTCGGTGGTCCGTCGTGCCCGGCTGTCGGAGCCGCCGCCAACCTTTGCTGATTTGCGCAAGCACATGCAGCAGGGCGGCAGCGGCGTGGATGCGAAGGTGCTCGATGAGATCGAGGCCGCCGCCGCAAACGACACGATCCCCGACAATCCATGGGGCTGATCCTCGACACCTGCTTCGTCATTGAACTGGAGAGGCGGATCAAGCGCAACGATCCGCAGTTCCTCGACGACTTCGCGGCCCGGTTCCCGGACGAATCCCTGTTCGTGAATTTTGCCGTCGTCGGCGAACTCGCCTGCGGGAATTTCGCGGACGGGCTGAGCGGATGGCGACGCCTCTGTTCGCCCTTTCCCGTGCTTCCCTGGAGTCCCGAGATCAGCTGGGAGTACGGATGCCTCTACCGGGACTTGGCCGCCGACGGCAATCTAATCGGCACAAACGATCTGTGGATTGCCGCGACCGCCCGCGTCCACGGGTATGGCGTGGTGACCCACAACGAACGGGAGTTCGGGCGCGTCCCGGATCTGAAGGTCGTGCCTTTCTAACAGTCATTAGCGATGACTTGAAGGGGCCCCCGGATGCCCCGACCTTACCCGCGTCTCATGAGCGACTGCTGCAGCGGAAAAAACCCCGAGCCCAAGAAGCCCTGCTGTGGCGGGGGGAAGGAAGAGGCGTCGTCGCCCTCTTGCTGTGGCGGCGGGGGTGACCCGCCGAAGGAGGGCGACTCCTGCTGCGGGGGTCGCGGCAAGGTCGACTGGCTGCTGTGGGGATCCCTGTCGCTGGTCGCCGCCGGCATCGCCGGGCATTTCATCGGAGCGGGCCCCGGGTGGTGGCAGACCTTCGCCCACGGCTCGTGGGAGCTGATGACCAAGGCGTGGTGGGGCATCCTCATCGGGATCGTGGCGGTCGGCGTGCTCGGCCAGGTGCCGAAGGAGGTGGTCTCGAGGCTGCTCGGGCGCGGCGGGACCATCGGCGGCATCGTCCGCGCCACCTTCGCCGGCACGCTGCTCGACCTGTGCAACCACGGCATCCTGATGGTCGGCATGCAGCTCTATCGCAAGGGCGCGTCGCTCGGGCAGGTCATCGCCTTCCTCGTCTCGAGCCCGTGGAACTC
Source organism: Verrucomicrobiaceae bacterium E54 (assembly GCA_022548915.1). GTDB lineage: Bacteria > Verrucomicrobiota > Verrucomicrobiia > Verrucomicrobiales > Akkermansiaceae > Haloferula. Next base: position 15,207 of record JAKZES010000038.1, on the reverse strand, counting down.
GCTGTCGCTCACACTCATCCTGATCGGCCTGATCGGCCTGAAATGGACGCTCGCCTTCATCGCGCTGTCGATGGTCATCGGCATCATCAGCGGGCGGATCGCCGACTTCCTGGTGAAACGGGGCGCGCTTCCGGCCAACCGCCACACCGTCGAGGTCGATGCGGACTACCGCCTGCGCGACGGTCTGCGCGAGGTGGGGAAAAACATCCGCCCCGGCGGCGGCAACCTGGGCCGGATGGTGCGCGGTGGCCTCAGCGAGTCGCGCATGATCCTGCGCTGGATCTTCTTCGGCTTCGCCATGGCGGCGGCGGTCCGCGCCTTCGTTCCGACCGAGGTCTTCAACCAGTACTTCGGCCCCAGCCTGCTCGGCCTGCTGCTCACGCTGGTCGCGACCAGCGTGATCGAGGTCTGCTCGGAGGGATCGAGCCCGATCGCCGCCGATCTGCTCAACCGCGCCGGGGCCCCGGGCAACGCCTTCACTTTCCTGATGGCCGGCGCGGCCACCGACTACACCGAGATCATGGCGCTGAAGGAGACGACGAAGTCGTGGAAGGCCACCTTCGCCCTGCCGCTCATCACCACTCCCCAGGTGCTGGTGATTTCGTGGCTGCTGAATCAGTCATGAACCCGGTGGATGTCGATGCGGGTTCTCCCCGTGGACGAAGCGAAGGGAGCATCGTCGAAGGTCTCAAGGTCCAAGGTCGCATGTCCTCCGGTTGGGAAGCCCCGAAGCCAGCAAACCGCGTAGCTCGATCAGACTTTCGACCTTCAGACCGGCTCAACGCCGCTTCCTCATCTCCTCGATGCTGATCGCGCCCGGTGGGACCCAGCCTTCCTTGTCGCGCTGGCGCTTGATCTTCCAAGCCTCGTTGTTGACACGAACCTGCTCCTCGGAACGCCCGTCGAGCAGCCAGTTCGGATCGCGCTCGTGGGACTCCTTGAAGATCGCCCCGGCGCGCTCGACCAGATCCGTCCGCTCACTGGCGAGGTTCTTCGATTCGCCGGAATCCTTGGCGAGGTCGTAGATCTCGATCGGCTTGCCGAGTCCGGGCATGACCGCCTTCCAATCGCCCCAGCGGGCGGCCCTTCCGAAGTTGCGCGACTCGTGCAGCTCCCAGTAGAAATATTCCCGGTCCGGTGCCTCGCCGCCCTCGAGGAAGGAAACCAGCGAATGACCATCGGTGCGGTACCCTTCGGGCGGCGTCACGCCACTGAACTCGACGAAGGTGGGCATCAGGTCCCAGAAGGCCCACGGACCTTCCGCCACGCGGCCGGCCGGCACCGTGCCGGGCCACCAGGCGAGCGCCGCCTGGCGCAGCGCGCCCTCGTACATGCCGCGCTTGAAGCCGCGCAGTCCGTTGCGGGTCTGCTTGAAGAGCTTCCCGATCTCCGAATCCGGCGCGAAGGACGAGCCATTGTCGCCGGAGAAGACGATCAGCGTGTTCCGGTCGACGCCGAGTTCGCGCAGCGTGTCGACCAGCTCGCCGACGTCGGAATCGACCCGCGTGACCTGGGCGGCGTAGGCCTTCTGCGTGTCGGTCCACGGCTTGTCCTTGTAGATCCCGAAGTCGTCGATCTCGTGGCGTCCATGCGGCAGGGTGATGGCATAGAAAAGGAAGAAGGGCTTCTTCCCGTTGGCCTTGAGCCAGTGGATCATGTCCTCCTGGATGAGGTCCTGGGCGTAGGTCTCGCCGACGTTGCGGCCGTTGTTCCCCGGCAGCGCGACCGGCTGGTCGTCGGCATAGAGGTAGGTGGGAAAGTAGGAATGCGCGTGGCGCTGACAGTTGTAGCCGAAGAAGCGGTCGAAGCCCTGCTTGAGCGGGCTGCCGGTCGTGTCGAAGAAGCCCATCCCCCACTTGCCGAAAACCCCGGTGGCGTAGCCGGCCGACTTCGCCACCTCGCCGAGGGTGACGGTTTCCGCAGGCAGGGGCAGCTGCCCCTCGGGCGGGACCTCGAAGTTGCCCCGGATCGGGCAATGTCCGGCGTGAAGGCCGGTCATGAACGACGCCCTGCTCGGCGCGCACACGGTGGTGCCGCAGTAGCCCTGCAGGTAGCGGGTGCCCTGCGCGGCGAGTTCGTCGAGGCGGGGCGTCTGGATGAGTTCCTGGCCATAACAGCCGAGGTCGCCCTGGGCGACGTCATCACTGAGGATGAAGATGAAATTCGGCGGAGCCGCCGCGGCGATGCCGGAAGCCAGAATCAGGAGGGCGAGAGCAAGCATTCGCATGTCCCAAGCTCACGCCCTGGGCCCGGCCCCGTCAACCCCGGGCTCCTCCCCGTCACTCGTCCTCCGGAAACTCCAGCTCGGACAGCTTCAGCGAATGCTCGAGAAGCTTCTCGCCCGCGGCGTCGATCACCGCGAGCCCGACCACGCCTTTTCCCCAGTCGATTTCCGTCAAGGGCGCGCGGGTCGATGACCTCAACCGATCCGGTCCGGCGGGTCCGGCACCTCGGGTTGCCAGGGGTGCAGGAAATGGTGATGCCCGTGCCAGTCCGGCAGGTAGTAGGCGCCCGCAGCCACCGAGCCCACATAGAGCAGGGGCGCGAGCAGCAGGGAAACGCCGAAGGTCGCCGGGCCGAGCAGCAGTGCGATGAAGACAATGAGGACGTTGCCGCCGAAGAGCAGTCCGAATCCGGACGCGTAGTGGTGCTTGTAGAGGTGGCCTGCACCGGGGATGACGCTCAGGAAGAGCGCGAACTTGTCGCGATCGACCGACCGCCAGGCTTGTAGCAATTCGTTCATGACGAGTTGAGGGTTGATTCCAACTGTCATGATCCCACTCGAAGTGAAAAATGGCAAGTTCGCAGCGCGAGGAAGCGGAAAACCACCGCTCCCCTCCTTCGCGGATTGGCAAGGCGGACAAATCCTGCAATTTCCACGGGCATGGAACGCGTCAAGACCGCCATCGTCGGCGCCAGCGGCTACACCGGGCAGGAGCTGCTGCGGCTGCTGTTGCTCCACCCGCAGGTCGAACTCGTCGCCGCCACCTCGCGGCAGGAATCCGGCCGCTCGCTGGCCGACGTCTTCCCGCGCTATCGGGGCCTTCCCGGCAGCGAGCTTGCCTTCATCGCCCCGGATCCCGAGGCGATTGCCGCGACCGGGGCGAAGGCCGCCTTCCTCGCCCTGCCCCACGGCGTCGCCGCCGAGATCGCCCGGGCGCTGCTCGAACGGGGACTCAAGGTGATCGACCTGAGCGCCGACTTCCGCCTCAGCGACCCGCAGGTCTATGCCGAGTTCTACGGTCACGATCATCCGGCGCCCGACCTCCTGGCCGAGGCCGTCTATGGCTTGCCGGAAATCCGGGCTGACGAGATCGCGGCGACCCGGCTGATCGCCTCGCCCGGATGCTATCCGACCAGCATCCTGCTGCCGCTGATTCCCCTGCTGAAGAAGGGCCTCGTCGATCCCGCGACCATCGTTGCCAACTCGATGAGCGGCGTCAGTGGCGCGGGACGCAAGGAGGCCATTCCCCTGCTCTTCTGTGAGTGCAACGAAAGCGCCCGCGCCTACGGCATCCCCAAGCACCGGCACCTGTCGGAGATCGAGCAGGAACTCTCGCGGGCGGCGGGCGACGCGGTGCGGATCACCTTCATCCCCCACCTGATCCCGGTGAATGCCGGCATCGCCACCACGACCACCGCCACCCTCGCCGACGGAGTCGCGCCGGAGGCCGTTGGCGAAGCACTCGAGGAGGCCTATGCCGGGGCGGACTTCGTGCGTCTGTTAGGAAGGGGTGGCTGCGCCGACACCAAGCACGTGACCCGCACCAACTTCATCGACATCGGCTGGGAGCACGACCCGCGGACCGGCCGCATCCTGCTGATGAGTGCCGAGGACAACCTGGGCAAGGGGGCGGGCTCGCAGGCGGTCCAGTCCTTCAATCTTGCGTTCGGGCTTGAGCCGACCGCCGGTCTCCGCTTGGTATAGGTTCCTCACCCGCCGACGCGCCACCCATGGACTTTCCCATCATCCGGATCAAAGGCGGCGTCGGCGCACCCCGCGGGTTCCGGACGTCGGCGGTGTCGTGCGGGATCAAGAACCCCGAGGCGACGCGACTCGACCTGGCGCTCATCCATTCCGACGAGCCCGGCACCTCGGCCGGCACCTTCACCACCAACCGCGTCAAGGCGGCCCCGGTGAAGGTGACCCAGGCCCACCTGCGGCGCGGGGACCTCCGCGCGATCGTCGCCAACTCCGGCAATGCCAACGCCTGCACCGGCATGCAGGGAATCCACGACGCGCGCGCCATGTCCAAGGCCATCGCCGGGCGCCTCGATCTCAAGCAGAGCGAGGTCGGTGTCTGCTCCACCGGCGTGATCGGCCTGCCGATGCCGATGGCCCGGATCGAACCGAAGTTCGACAGCCTGGTGGAGGGCCTGGCGAGAAAACAGGGGGAAGACGTCGCCCGCGCCATCATGACCAGCGACACCCGGCCCAAGGAGCTGGCGATTTCCTTCGACCTCGGTGGCAAGCGCGTGCGCATCGGCGGCTGCGTGAAGGGTGCCGGCATGATCTGCCCGAGCATGGCGACCATGCTCGCCTTTTTCACCACCGACGTCCCGATGTCCAAGGACACCCTCCAGCGGGCGGTGCTCGAGGCGGTCGAGGAAAGCTTCAACCGCATCACCATCGACGGCGACATGAGCACCAACGACACCGTGCTGGTGCTCTCGAATGCCGCGTCGGGAATCCGCCCGCTGCGGCGCAACGGGCCGCGCTGCCGTCAGTTCCGCAAGGCGCTCAAGTGGCTGATGAACGAACTCGCGATGGAACTCGTCCGCGACGGAGAACGGGTGACGAAGTTCGTCACGGTCACGGTGAAGGGCGCCCGCACCTACCTCGATGCCAAGAAGGTCGCCGAAGCCGTTTGCAAGTCGGCGCTGGTCAAATCCTCATGGAATGGCGGCGACCCGAACTGGGGCCGGGTGATCCATGCCATCGGCTACTCGCGCGCGCGGATCCGCGAGGAGCTGATCGACATCCTCTACGACGGCAAACCGGCCTGCTGCGGCGGCTTGCAGGCGGACACGCCGATGGACGGGCTGCGCGAGATCGTCGCCAAGCCGGAGTTCCAGATCGAGATCCACCTCAACCAGGGCAAGGCCGACTACCACATGTACAGCAGCGACCTCTCGCCGGAGTACATCGATTTCAACCGCTCCGAGTACGCCTACTGGAAACAGGCCCGCAAGGACGGGCTGGCGTAGGCGGACCGCCGATCTCCGAATCGGCATGGAAACGCTCCGGAATGGACCGAGAGATGTCGCCCAACCAATGATGGCGCGTCGGGGATGCCGGCCTGATTGAGGAGCGAAGCCGATTCGGAGATCGGCGGTCCTCCGCACTTGCCACACCCCCGCTTTGCTTCGCAAAGTCCCGGCATGACGACGCATGAAGACGCGGCCGAACAGCTGCGGGCGATCCGTACGATGATGGAGCGGGCAACGATTTTCCGGGCGCTTTCCGGGGAGGCGGCGCTGTTCGGCGGGGCCGCTTCGCTGGCCGCCGGGTGGGTGTCGGAGTCGCGCTCGGGCTGGGCCTGGGGCAGCGTGTGGCTGGTCGGGCTGGCGGTCGTGGTCGGTTTCGGCATCTGGCAGCTCTTCCGCACCGCTTCATCCAAGGGCAAGCAGGTTTGGTCGCACGGCCTGCAGGTGGCCCTGCGCGGGGCGCTGCCCTCGCTGATCGCCGGCGGCTTTCTCGGGCTCCTCTACCTGAAGTACGGCAAGGGTGGTAGCGAGATCCTCGCCGCCTCGATCTGGATTCTCCACTACGGCCTCGCGCTGCTGGCGATCCGCGAGTTCGCGCCCAAGTCGATGACCTGGCTGGGCATCGCCTTCCTCCTCACCGGCATCGCCAGCTTCTCGGCGCTGACCTTCATCCAGACCGCCACCCCCCTGCTCGCCCGGCTCGGGCCGTCCGGCCTGATGGCGGCCACCTTCGGGGGCTTCCATTTGCTCTACGGCGCCGCCATCGTCACCACCACCCGCCACGGGGACGGATGATCGACTTCTCCAAGCTGGACAAAACCATCCACGAGAAAGGCAGGCTCGGCATCATGACCCTGCTCGCCTCGCGCGTGGATGCGTGGCCGTTCCAGGAGCTCAAGGGCGAGCTCGAGATGAGCGACGGCAACCTGATCACCCACCTGCGCACGCTCGAGAAGGCCGGCTACGTCGGCTCGACGAAAATCACCGGCGAAGGCCGGCCGCAAACCCTTTACGAATTGAGCGCCAGCGGGCGAAAGGCCTTCGAAGACTACCTCGCCCTGCTCGAGCAGATCCTCGACCTCGGCAAATAGCTTCATTTCGGGCTTGTCCCTCTTTACTTTGTTCTGCAAAGTTTAGTCACGCCGGCAGCAACGCCGGTTCTTTTCGGACTATTTACTTTGCAAAACAAAGCGATGATTTCGACGACGACGAGGAAGATTTGCCGGGCGGCGGTGCTCGGGATGAGTCAGGAGGCGCGGGATGCCACGAGCGTGCTCGAGAGGCGTCTGGGTGCCGGGCCGCTGATGCTGTTGGGCGCGCCCGGACCGCACCGCGCACTTCTGGACCGGGCCCGCCGCCACGGTGCCTTGGAGGGAAACCCGGCGGACGCCACCTCTCCCACCACGCGGGTGGTGATCCCGATGGACGGGATCTCGCCCGGGCAACGCCGGGCGTGGAAGGCCGGCGGTTACGAGCTGATCGACCTGACCCTGCCGGCGGTGAAGCGCCTGCACGCGATGAAGGCGCTGCTGCGCTCCGAAGGCCGGAGGATTGTCGTCGCCGGCTTTCGCGACGACCCGGAGTGCCAGGCGCTCGCAGGCGAGGGGGTGACCATCGTCGAGGACGTGGACGGCGTCGCGCGGCTGCCCTTCGCGCCACGAACCGCCCTGCTCAGCCAGACCACCCTCGGCCACCGCCGCTTCACCGCGATCGAGGCGGCGCTGCGGCGTCGGCATCCGGACAGTCAGGTGGTGGCCATGGACACCCGCTGTCCCGCCCTGCTCCGCCGCGAGAAGGCGCTGGTTCCGCTGGCACGCCACTGCGAGCTGATCGTCGTCCTCGCGGCAGCCGCGGACCGATCCGGTCAGGCACTCTACGAAGCCGCCCGCTGCCTCGGGGTGCCGGCGCTGCGCATCCACGATCCCGCCGCGACGCCCGGGTTCGGCGACGCCCGGCGGATCGGGCTGACCGCCGGCCTGCACACGCCGATGGACGAAGTGGATGCCTTCGCCCGCCGCTTCGCCTGAGCAGGCTGGTCGGCGCACCGGCTTTGTGGCAGAACGCCCGCGATGAAACCCATCGCCGCCTGCCTTCTCGCCCTGATCTCCGCCTCCCCGGTCCTGGCCGAGCCCCTTTCGCAGGCCGATCGGCAGGCCTTGATCGAGGCCCTCGACGCGCTCAAGAACGCGGCTTCCGACCACGCCACCACCCGCCTCGGCAGCGCGGCGAGCGCCTTCCAGGCCGGGGTCGCCAGCGCCGATGCCGCCACCGAGCTCTACCTCCGCTGCGTCGAGAAGGTCGACTTCGAGGAGCGCGACCGGAAATCCTCGGAGTTCCGCGAGTGGAAAAAACGCAACAAGAGCCGGCTCGACGACGACGGCCACGGGCTCGCCCTGCGCCATCAGTTGCAGTGGACCGTGCTGACGATGAAGGCCGCCAGCGACCCGGCCGGGGCCCCGAAGCTCGCCCCGAAGGTCCTCGATGCCCTGGAGGCGATCTTCCGCACACCAGAGGAACTTCGCGGCCACGTGGGCATCCTCTCCCAGTCGGTCGACTCGACGGTCTTCGCCCGTGCCTACGGCCTCACCGGCTACAAGGTCGAGGGCTGGCCGATGTCGCCGCTGCAGGGAGGGAACGGAAACATCCGCGTCGATGGCGCGTTCCAGCAACTCATCTTCCCCGCCTGCCGTGCGGCCGGCGATGCGGACGCCCTGCGCGCGGCATGGAAGCGCCGCATCCACTTCGAGGAAGTCGCCAGGGGATTCTGGTCGAAGGATTCCACCGAAGAGGGCGAGAGCCTCGAGCGTGACAAGTTCCTCGCCGAAACCCGGCCCGGACTGGAGTGGGACATGGAAGAAGAGCTGTTCAAGGCCGGAGACGAGAAGCGGGCGGCCGTCGCCCTGCTCAAACATCTCGAGAACCACATCCAGCACAGCCAGGCCCGGGACTGGGAGGCCCGCTTCCGCCAGCTCATCGCTCCCCGGGAATCGGAGAGCACCGAATCGGACGGCATGTAATTTCCCCTTCAGGGGGAACGACGTACGACACTCGGCGTACTTGTCAGGCGAGGCGGGCGTGGGCGGCCTGCTCCAGCTCGGCGAGCTGGTCGCGCTGCGGTGCGGCGCCACGGGCCATGTCGGGCTTGCCGCCGCCCTTGCCGCCGGCCATCGCCGCCAGTTCGCGCAGCAGGTCGCCGGCCTTGAGGCCACGACCCAGTGCCGCCTCGCCACAGTAGGCACCGAGGTGCAGCTTCGATCCGTCGTCGACAATCAGGAAGGCCCCCTCGGCGAACTGCTTCTTCTTGAGCCCGTTGAGAAGCTCCTGCAACAGCGAGGCGTCGGACTCGATCGAATTCACGATCGGGCCGCCTTCCTCGATCAGCAGCGCCAGCGCGGCGTCGGCCTGCTTGGCCGCCGCCGAGGCCTGGAGCTTCTTCACGCGTTTCCCGGCCTCGATGCCCGCCTCGCGCACTTCCTCGAGCTTGCGCCGGACCATGCCGAAGGTGTCGTTGATCTGTTGGATGTCGCCACCCCCGGTGAGCATGGCGGCCATGATGCGCGGCATGTCGCCGACCTGCACGGGTTCCTCGCCGAGCTCGTCGAGCCTGGCATTCGCCGCGGCGAGCTTCTCTTCGAGCATCTCGCCCTCGCGGTTGAACTCGTCGGCCAGTTCCCGCAGGTGCTCCCACGCCCGCTCGCCGCAGACCGCCTCGATCCGGCGCACGCCGGAGGCGATCGCACCCTCGCTCTTGATCTTGAACAGGCCGATCTCGCCGGTGCGCTTCACGTGGGTGCCGCCGCAAAGCTCCATCGAGTAGCCGTCGAGCTTCCCGGGCGTGCCGCCGATTTGTACGACGCGCACCGTATCTCCATACTTGTCGCCGAAGAACTGGGTGATGTCGGCACGATCGCGGATGTCGGCGTGCGGGACTTCGATCCACGACACCGGCTCGTCGGCCGCGATGTGCCCGTTGACCTGCGCCTCGATCGCCTCGATCTGTTCGGCGGTGACCGCCGCGCTGTTGAAGTCGAAGCGCAGGCGTTCCTCGTCGACCGCCGATCCCTGCTGGGCGGCATCGGGCGACACCACCTCGTGCAGGCCCCAGTGAAGCAGGTGGGTCGCGGTGTGATGGGCCTCGATCGGTCGGCGGCGTTTGGCATCGACCCGCAGTTTCACGGTGTCGCCGGCCTTCACGTCGGCCTCGGCCGGGATGGCGTGCGCGCGGGCGCGACCGATCTGCTGGACGGCGCTGACATCATGAGCGAGCGCGTCCTTCACCAGAATCCCCGAATCGCTGACCTGGCCACCCATCTCGGCGTAGAACGGGGTCTTGTCGGTGATGACGAAAAGCGCGTCTTCCTGCGGGTGAACCTCCAGCACCAGGACATCGGCCTCGTCCGACTCGAAGCCGGTGAACTCGGTGATCGCCTCGGTCGAGATGTCGAGGGCGCGGACCACGGAGCTTTTCTGGGCGGCACGCGCGCGCTCGCGCTGTTCCTCCATGAGTTCCTCGAAGCGCTGCATGTTGACCTTCATGCCGCGGTCGGCGCACAGCAGCTCGGTCAGGTCGATCGGAAAGCCGAAGGTGTCGTAGAGTTCAAAGGCGACCTCGCCGGAAAGCGTGCCGTCCTTGACGTCGGGCAAGGCGTCCTCGAAGCGCTTGAGCCCCCGGTCGAGCGTCTCGTTGAAACTCGCCTCCTCGCGCTCGAGCGTCACGCGCACCGCGGCCTCGCGCTCCTTCAACTCGGGGAAGACGTCGCCGAGCTGCTCGGCCAGCGTCGACACCAGCGCACCGAAGAAGGGTTTCTCCCCGGAAAAACCGAGCTGGCGGCCGTAGCGGACCGCCCGGCGCAAGATACGGCGCAGGACGTAGTTGCGGCCGTTGTTGCCGGGCATGATGCCGTCGGCGATCGAGCAGCACAGCGTGCGCAGGTGGTCGGCGATCACGCGGAAGGCGATCGCTTCCTTCATCTCCTCGGAGAAGGTCGAGCGATCGGCGCCGGGCTCGGGGTAGATGTTGACGTAGGTCTTGCCGCTCAGCTCCTCGAGCTTGCGGAAGAGCGGCGTGAAGACGTCGGTCGCGTAGTTGCTCGGCTTGATCGAGAAATCGGTGAAGCCCTTCGTGTTCTGAATGATCGAGCAGGCGCGCTCGAAGCCCATGCCGGTGTCGATGTGCCTGGCCGGCAGGTCGCGGAAGCTGCCGTCGGCCTCGGCGTTGTACTGGATGAAGACGAGGTTCCAGATCTCGATGCACAGGTCCGAGTCCTGGTTGACCAACTGCCCCTTGCTGTCGCCCCCGGGCGTGAGGTCGACGTGGAGCTCCGAGCAGGGACCGCAGGGACCGGTCTCGCCCATCATCCAGAAGTTGTCCTTCACGTTGCCGTCGACGATGTGGACGCGCGGGTCGAGGCCCTCGGCTTCGAAGAGTGCCGCCCAGAAATTCCAGGCCTCCTGGTCGAACTCGCCGGGATCGCCCTTGGCCTTGTCGGGTCGATAGACCGTCGCGTAGAGCCGGCCGGCCGGCACGCCCCAGCGCTGGACGATCAGCTCCCACGCCCACTCGATCGCCTCCTTCTTGAAGTAGTCGCCGAAGGACCAGTTCCCCAGCATCTCGAAGAAGGTGTGGTGGTAGGTGTCGTAGCCGACGTCCTCGAGGTCGTTGTGCTTCCCGCCGGCGCGGATGCATTTCTGCGTGTCGGCGATCCGGGCCGGTTGGTGCGGGCATTTCTCGGTGCCGAGGAAGTAGGGCACGAAGGGATTCATCCCCGCATTGGTGAAAAGCAGACCCGGCGACTGCGGCAGCAGCGGCGCCGAGGGCACGATGGTGTGCTGCTTCTCGCGGAAGAAGTCGAAGAAGGATTGCCGGATTTCGGAGGCGGTCATGGGAAGTCGTTGACGGCGAAGGGGCGGGAACTTGGAAAAAACGCGCCACGGAGTAAAGCGCCGCCTCCTGCGGAATCCCGCCGGAGCCCGAGCAGATCATGGCCGAGACCGACGAGGCCAGCGACGCGATCACCCGCTTGACCCGGGCCTTCATGAAAATCGGTCACCCCGACGGATTCTCAAACCACACGACCTGCAGGCCGCGTTCGTCGGTGGTGAAGATGTCGAGGTCGCCGTCCTGATCGACATCGTAGAGGGAGACATCATCGAACTTCCCACCCCGGGCGATGGTTTCAATCGTCCAATGGCCCTCCGCGATTTCCCCGTCGTGCCGGAGGATGGAAATCGCCGCGAATTCGTGGCTCACGACCACTTCCATCCTTCCGTCAAGGTCCAGGTCGCCGGCGGCGATGCCCTTGTTGCGCGGGTTTGGAAGCTCGATCTCGATCGCCTCCCACTCGCGGCCACGACGATCCCGGCCCCGGAAAATGCAGAGCTTCCTGGCTTTTCCCATCCGGGGCGCGATCACGTCGAGAAATCCGTCCTTGTCCAGGTCCACCGCGGTCACGAAGCCCGTCGACTCCGGCTCGCCGATGGGATGCACCGACCAGGCCTGCCGCCGGGCTTGGGAATCCCCCGGATTTTCCAGCCATTTCACGCCGGGGTGCTGGTCGCGAATGCCGAGCAGGAGGTCCTTGTCTCCATCGCCATCCATGTCCACCGCCTCCAGCCCCATCGTCCAGCCGCCCTGATCGCTGATCTCGTGCCGGGTCCAGCCGGCGAGCCGGCGGGCGTCCGCCGGAGCCTCGAACCAGACGACCGCACTCCCCTTTCCCGCCGCAACCAGGTCGAGCCCATGTCTGCCGTCCAGTTGCACGGGGATGCTGAACATCCACCGCTGCCGGCCCGTGGCCGCCGGCAGGGCCTCGGTCGTCCATGCGGCCGCGTCCAGGTAGGCGTCCCCGGATCGCGGCGCCCAATGGATGTAGAGCCTCTTGTTTTCGGAGGCGCTGACGACGTCCACCGCCCCGTCGCCGTCGAGATCTCCGAAGACCGCATCCTCGACGGGGCCCGTCCTGCCAACGACCACCTTCGGCCACGGTTTCGCGGCCTGCTCCGCTCCGGGATGAAGGTAAACCCGCGACTCTCCGGCTTCCTCCCATCCCGAGGCCACATCCCACAAGCCGTCGCCGTTCACATCGGCAAATCGAACGCCGTCCGCGCCCCGGCCCTCGCGATCGATCGAGTGCGCCTGCCATTCCTCGGCCATGGCCACAGCAACGAGGAAGATCAGCGGAAACCTGGAGATCATGGCAGTCACCAATAGGCAGGATCGTTCAACGGGGGCACGCAGGTGCACCTTCCCGACAAGGCCGCGAGCGGCGTCGCGGAAAGCGACTGCCCCAGCCAGCCCTCGGGTTGAGAGAGCGCGAAGGGCGGCACGACGACCTCAGGATCGATGGGGTCGAAGCCGACCTTTCCGTAGAAGCGCGGATCGCCGTAGGTCACGGCAAACTCCACTCCTTCCGCCTTGAGCGCCTTGAGCCCATGATGGATCAACCGCTGTCCGATGCCCTGGCCTTGATGGCCGGAATGCACCGCCACAGGCCCCAGTAGAAAGGCCTGAACGCCGGACGCAAACGTCAGCCTGCTGAAGAAGATGGCCGCCACAAGCGATCCGCCGTTCTCGATGACAAACCCGGAAAGATCGCCAGCGCTCGTCTCATCCATCAGCTTCCTCGCCAGCCTTCCGACCATCCGCCCTTCCTCCTCACTGTCGAATTCGGTGAAGACGCGGGTGAAGAGCGACTCGAGCGCGGGTCCCTCATCCGGTTTGTGGCCTCTGATCGTCACTGCAGCTTCCTTCCCATGGTTGTCATTCCCCTTCATTTTCCTGTTAGGTAGTGGTGTTCTGGTCTTCCTCGATGGGGTTCCCCTTGCCCGAACTTCCAAAAAGCCTTGAAAACAATCCGGGGTAGGCGAAATGAAGCATGACGAGAAATATGATGCCGGGAAACGCCACGCAGACCAGCACCGATGAAACGACGTAATTCCATCCAAGAATCCTGAGGGATAGAAGGAAATCGACCGATGCCTGAAAGAGCCTATCGGAGAATGCGGAAAAGTCGGGGATGAGAAGAAGGACCACCGCAACCACCGTCAGGTAAACGATTCTCAGAACCACGGACTTGATGATCTTGTCCGCGAGGAAAACGTAAACAAACGGCAGAACGATGTAGTAAACGATGATGTTGACCTCGTTGTAACTGAAGCCGGTCAACTCCGAGATCAACTTCAAGAGCGCGTAAACAATCTGGAAGATAAGATCCATTCTTCAACAAGGCTGCCGCCCTTGGTGCGCGGCGTCAAACTGTCGGCGCGTTTCCCGGCGCTGAGAGAGCATTCCAAGCGGGAACTCCATCCGATCGGAACTCGACGCAGGCCGGTTCAGGCCGTAGCTCTCTGACCCATGATTCCGAAACGGTTTCCCTGCATCGCCCTCCTTGCCGTTCTGCTGTTCCCCGTGGCTCGGGCCGGGGACTTCCAGCCGCTGTTCAATGACGATCTTTCGAACGCCGATTTTCCCGAGGGAATCTGGAGTCGTGACGAGGAAGGGGTGATCACCGCCAGCGAGGACCGCATCATCTGGTCGAAGGCGGACTACCAGAACTTCATCCTGCGGCTTGAGTTCAAGAACGGCGAGGGGACCAACAGCGGGGTCTTCGTCCATGCCAGCAACACCGAGGCCTGGGTCACCGACTCGGTCGAGATCCAGATCGCGGACGACTTCGCCGACCAGTGGGCCAACAAGGATCGCAGCTGGCAGTGCGGCGCCTTCTTCGGGCGCCAGGGCGCGCATGTGCGGGCGGTCAAGAAGCCCGGCGAATGGAACCAGATGGTGATCGTCTGCTCGGGTCCCATGGTCACCGTCCACCTGAACGGCAAGCGCGTGAACACCTTCGACCTGCGCGACTTCACCAGCGCGCAAACCAACCCCGACGGCAGCAATGTGCCGAAGTGGCTGAGCAAGCCTCCGGCAAGTCTGCCACGAAAGGGCAGGATCGGCTTCCAAGGGAAGCACGGCGGCGCTCCCATCTACCTTCGCAACATCGAGGTGATGCCCTTGTAGGGCGGGACCGGGAAACACGGCTTGGGTCGCCACTCACTCCCCGCCCAGGATCTCCCCCAGTTTCGCCGCGTCCTCCGGGGAAAGCTCGAGACGGTTCCACGGTTCCTCGCGGGCGAGGGCGACGGAAAGCATCGGCGGCGCGAGCTGATCATCGGCCGCGCCGCGGAGGGCCTCGATGGTGGCGGTCGGGTCGAGGCGGTTGAGCGGCAGCATGCTGTAGCCGGCACCGATGTCGACGCCGTCGCTTTCGCGGATCTCGAAGTGCAGGTGCGCGGGGTAGTAGCCGTTGGCGGTGCCGACCGTGCCGATGCGGTCGCCGCGGGCCACCGTCGCGCCCACCGCGACGTCGATGCGGTGGAGGTGCGCATACATCGTGTGCAGCTCGCGACCGTCCGGCGCGTGATGACCGAGCACCACGATCTTTCCCCAGCCCTCGGACGGCTCGGCCGCGTAAAGCACGATCCCGTCGGCACTGGCGAAGACCGGATCGCCGAGGTCGGTGTTCATCCCGCCGATGCCGTTGAGGTCGTCGCCGACATGGTGACCGCCGCGCTTGTCATTCATCTCCCAGAAGGGCTGGGCGTTGTAGGTCAGTCCGCCGTGCTCGGATCCCATGGGCGAATCGAAGCGCACGGCCCGCGGCAGCGACACCCGCTCCCAGGCGCTGAGCTGGTGGAGGCGGTGGCGAGGCTTGCCGTCCTCCGGCAGGAACAAGGGGGCGTCAGCGGTCTGATAATTCGCCAGTGACTCGACCGCGGGCAGGGAATGCACCGGACCCCGCAGCATCACAAACACCAGCATCCCGCCGGCCACGAGGAACAGGACCACGGTGATGGGGTTGAAGAGCTTCATGGGGGGGGGGTCGGAGTTCAGAGTTCAGAGTTCAGAGTTCAGAGTTTAGAGTTTAGAGTTTAGAGTTTGGAGTTTGGAGATCGGGGTCTAACACTAATGAGTGATCTACCATCTACCATCTACCATCTACCATC
>JAKZES010000037.1 GCA_022548915.1 Verrucomicrobiaceae bacterium E54 | reverse complement strand
GACGCAGTTGCCTTCGGCTGCTCTCCCGTTGCTCGTCTCGGGAGGACTCAGACTCTCACTGGTTGGTTTCATGTATGTGCACGCGCACGAGTGGCTCCTTGCAGGAGCCATGCCGGGGCGTGGCGGCCTCCAGGCCGCGCGATCAGGCATGCCTCCCTTTTCGGCCGCTCAGAAAATTCGATCCGGCATCATCGACCCTTCGCGATCTTGCCACTCTCCCGGAACCGATCCGCCACTCGGCTCGTCCCCAACGGACAACCGGCCTTGCCCAGTCCGGCCTTCTCCGGGTTGCGCAAAATGTAACGGACACAGCGCCCGAAGTGAGGCCAGTCGCGGATCATGCGGTCGAAATAACTCCGTTGCCACAGCGGCCCCGTGCGACCCAGGCGCTCATTGATCTGCCGGGCGGTGAAACCTTTCCAAGACTTCAGGATCTGAGCCAGGGTCCACTCTCCGAGCGTCTCGAAAAGCACATGCACATGGTTGGGCATCACCACCCATGCATGGAGGCGGTAGCGCTGCTCGTCATGGAAATGCAGCGCCTCATGGAGGATGGCCGCATTCCCCGGCTCTCCCAACAGACACTCCCCGCTTCCTTGATCGAGCCAATGCTCCACCTTCCCGAAGAACCGCCGGTAATAGTCGCGCTCGACCGGCGACGCCCACGGGCGTGGCCCCTGATTGGCTTCAAATGCGCGGCGCGCTGCGACGTGGCTCCGCAGCGTGTCCCGTGGAACCGAGTCGGCGAGCCGGAAAGTCACGAAATAAGTGGCACCTTGCTGCCACCAATGGGGCAGGCGGTTGTGGGTCGTGAAGTTGGGAGCGTGGGGGTTGTTGAATTTGGGAGACATCCCTTTAGTGTGCAAATAAACACTATCCAGACAAGACAGATCTTCCCCCGCGGTCGGGAGACCGCCACGCCCCGTCATGGCGCTTGCAAAGCGCCACTCCCGAAGAACCGCTCCAGAGCCTCCACGCAGGCCTGGCTGTGGCTCTGGAGGCAGACGTAGCCCTCCACCGCCTCGACGTGGGCGCGGATCTCGGGGACGGCATTGGCCGGGCAGGCGATGCGAGCCGCCGCCCCGGGAGAGAGCATCTCGAAGTCGTTGTGGCTGTCGCCGATGGCGAAGCAGTCGGCCGGCCCCAGGCCGTAGCCCTCGGCCACCCGCACCAGGCTACTGCCCTTCTGGTAGTTCCGGTGCCCGAAGCGCAGGTAGATCGTGTTGCGCTGCCAGTTGAGCAGGGGCTCGTCCGCCGCCAGTTCCCGGACCTTGCCGACAATCCACTCCATCTCCTCCTCGGTGCGCGCGATCAACCCGGCGGGGTCACCCGCCTGCTCGACCCACTGCGCACCGGTGTGTTCCTCGATCTCCGAGCGGATCGCCTTCATCAGGCGGCGGACCTTGCGGAAGAACTTCTTGTGGTCCTTCTCGCAGCGCTTGTTCCACTCCTCGTCGCCGACCCAGCGCCCGACGGCATTCGGGAACCACAGCTCGCGCTCGCGGGCGACCACCCAGTCGGGCGCGAAGGGAAAGCGGCTCTCGATGAGCCCCTCGACCACGTGCTCCATCGAGCGGCCGGTATTGATCCCCCACACCGCCGACTCGCCGGCCCGCAGGGCGGCGATCTTCTCGAAGAAGGCATCGGCCACCGGCGGCGACTGGGCGGGATCGTGCAGCGTCCCATCAAAGTCGAAGGACAGCACCAGTCGCGGCGTTTCCGGAAGGTCGAGCGCTCTCACACCGGAGGCTTAGCACGGATGAAACGGCGCGCGAGGATTATGGCACCGGCGTGTTCTCCAGCGCGTCGGCGATCATCGGTGCCGGATCGGAGGCATCCGCGGGCACCAGCCGGTGACGCATGACCGAGGGGAAGACCTGCTGCACGTGGTCCGGATGCACCGCCCCCGCCTCCTCGATGAAGGCCGCCGCGCGGGCCGCCTGCATGACCGCCAGCGACGCCCGCACCGACACGGCATGATCCGCCCCGGCCCGCCTTCGGAGGCTTTCGCAAAGATCCGTGATGTAACCGGCCAGAGGCTCGCCCAGAGGCGTCGTCCGGGCCTGTTGCTGCAGGGCGAGCACATCCTCGGGATGGACCAGCGCATCGTGCGAGCCATTGCCGTCGATCTCGCCCGAGGCGTGTCCGAGGAGAATCCGGCGCTGGATTCCGGGATCGGGCAGCTCCATCCGGATCGAGAGCAGGAAGCGGTCGAGCTGCGGCTCCGGCAGCGGGAAGGTGCCGTGAGGGTCGCCGTCGTTCTGCGTCGCGATCACCAGGAAGGGCTCGGGCAGCGGACGCGTCACCCCCTCGAGCGAAACCTGGTGCTCGTTCATGCACTCGAGCAGCGCACTCTGGACCCGCGGCGAGGTGCGGTTGATCTCATCGGCCAGCAGGCAGTGGGCGAAGACCGGACCCGGGACGAATTCGAAATCGCCACGGTCCATCCGGTAGAGCGAGTAGCCGAGCAGATCCGCGGGCAGCAGGTCGGGCGTGAACTGGACCCGCTTGAAGCTGCCGCCGATCGAACTCGCGAGCGTGTGCGCCAGCGAGGTCTTGCCGATGCCGGGCGGCCCCTCGATGAGCACGTGGCCGCGGGCCAGCAGGGCGATCATCAACAGGTCCGCCGCCCCCTCGGCGCCGAGCACGGTGGCGGTGAGGCGCGAACGAAGCGGATCAAGGGATTTCATCAGGGGATCTAACTCGCAGTGGAAAGGGATTCTTGGACCAGACGGATCGCCTCCGGATAGATCCGGTGCTCCTGCTCCTGGATGCGGGCGTGGAGGGACTCCGGCGTGTCGTCCGGCAGGACCGGCACCTTCGCCTGCAGGATCGCCGGCCCGGTGTCCATCCCGGCATCGACGTAGTGCACCGTGCACCCGGTTTCCGAAACGCCGGCCTCGAGCGCCTGGACCCACGCGTCGAGGCCCGGAAATGCCGGAAGCAGCGCGGGGTGGATGTTGAGAATGCGGTTGGGAAAGGCCTCGAGCAGCGGTTGCTTCACCAGCCGCAGGAACCCCGCCAGGCAGATCAGGTCGACCCCCGCCTGCTGCAGCGCCTTCGCCGTCTCCGCCTGCGCCTCATCGGGAAACTTGGTCCGGAAGCCGCGGCAATCGATCAAACCCGTTGCGATTCCCCGCTCCCGGGCCCTTTCAAGGATGTAGGCGTCGGGACGGTCGGAAAGCACCAGCACGATCTCGGCATCGAGAGTACCGGCATCGATCGCATCCAGGATCGCCTGCATGTTCGATCCCGATCCCGATCCAAGAATCCCGAGCCGCATGGCCGCAGCCTACGGCTGCGAAGTTCCAAGTGAGAAGTTCCAAGTTCCAAGACCTGATGCAGACTCGCCCGGGGAATCCATATCCTCCATCCGTCCCATCCCATCCATCCTGCAACCCCATTCTAGAAAGCTCACCCGCCCACTTTGGAACTTGGCACTTGGACCTTGGAACTTCCGAGGCTACGCCTCGGCCATGCACGACCCGCGCATCGACGAATTGGCGAAATCGCTCATCGGCTACTCGGTTGCCCTGAAGAAGGGCGAGAAGATCCTCATCGACCTCCAGGACGTGCCCGACTCGATCGGGCTCGCGCTCATCCGGGCCACCCGGAAGAAAGGTGCCATCCCGGTGCTGCGGGTGAACCACTCCCGCCTGACCCGCGAGATGTTCAAGGGTGCCAGCGACGAGCAGTACAAGCTGATTGCCAAGAACCTCCTATCCGAAATGAAGGGTATGGACGCCTACATCGCGATCCGCGGCAGCGACAACATCGCCGAGAACAGCGACGTCCCGGCGAAGGACATGAGCCTGGCGATGAAGCACCTGCGCCCCGTGCTCGACTGGCGGGTGAAGAAGACCAAGTGGTGCGTGCTGCGCTGGCCCACGCCGTCGATGGCCCAGCAGGCCGGCATGAGCACCGAGGCCTTCGAGGATTTCTACTTCAAGGTCTGCCTCGTCGACTACAAGAGCCTGGTCCCGGCCGCCAATGCGCTGAAGCGGATGATGGACAAGACCGACCTGGTCGAGATCAAGGGGCCCGGCACCGACCTGCGTTTTTCGATCAAGGACATCCCGACCCTGGTTTCCGCCGGCAACTACAACATCCCCGACGGCGAGGTCTTCACCTCGCCGGTGATCGACAGCGTCGAGGGCGTGATCACCTACAACGCCCCGAGCATCTATCAGGGCATCCCCTTCGACTCGGTGAAGCTCACCTTCGAGAAGGGAAAAATCGTCAAGGCGGAGTCCCCCGGCAAGACCCGCGAACTCAACAGGATCCTCGATGCCGACAAGGGCGCGCGCTACATCGGCGAGTTCGCGATCGGCTACAACAAGGAGATCAGGCACCCGATGCGCGACATCCTCTTCGACGAGAAGATCGGCGGCTCCTTCCACTTCACCCCCGGCCAGGCCTACGAGGATGCCGACAACGGCAACCGCTCGCAGGTCCACTGGGACCTGGTGAACATCCAGCGCAAGGACTACGGCGGCGGCGAGATGTACTTCGACGGCAAGCTCGTCCGCAAGGACGGCAAGTTCCTCGCCAAGTCGCTGGCCAAGCTGAATCCGTAAGGGAAGGACCGCCGATCTCCGAATCGGCATCTTCCCGGGCCCGCGCGACGCTGTCGCGCATCGGAGGTGGGCCGCCCCCGGCCCACAATCCTTTAGGCCCGTCCCCCGGGCATCATCCGATCCATCGGTTCAGCTCCTCGCGCTGCGGGGCGAGGGCGCCCCGCCTCCCATCCTTGCAGGTCCGTCCACGGAGGTGCAACATGCCGGAGTGAGAAAGGCCTTCATCCTCTGGCTTCTGCTGGCGGTTTCCGCCTTCGGCTCCCACACCATGGCGTGGAAGGTTCCGCTGGACCATGTGGTCACGAATGGCACCGCGAACCCGGCATGCCAACGCCTCGAAGGAGCACCTGCGAAGTCGGACTTCTTCGCTGCCGGTGATGAGATCTGGAACATCGCGGGGGCGATCGAAATCGAAGACGACACCAACGGTCACTTCGATCCGTTTGCTCCCCCAGCACCCAGAAAAGAGCAAGTTGTCGATGCTGACTGGCTGGTGTGGAACGCTCGTTCCAGAAAGCTGGTCGGGCGGGGCTCTTGGAGCCAACTCGAGAGAATCACCCGACTCATCGACCTCGAGTCTCTCCCCAAGCTCGTCAAAGTTGGTGTCGAGATTCACGACGGATCCGATGAGCCTCGCAAGGTGTCCATCTTGACTCGCAGTGGGGTGTCATGGTCGCTCCGAGACCACAGCATCGATATTCAAGGGACTGCCCACTTCCCGAAACCAGACGGATTGAGCGGAAATCGTCCGGCCTATCTCGAAATGACGGCGGCCTGGACGCGAGGAGAAGCGTGGACCGAGTCTGTGGTATTGGCCTGCACAAGCTTGCCATGCGGAAGCCCTCGTTCGCTGGCAATTTGGGAAGACAAAGAGGGGCGTTGGGAAGTCCGTGCCGGAGCCAATGTCATCGCGCTCGACGGCACACCCGTGACACGTCTCCGACAACTTGAAACACCAGCCGGCTTGAGGTGGATCGATGATGACTCCACCGAACGCCCGCCACGGATGCCACTCGTCGGCGACCTCTTCGCGCAGACTTTCCCTCTGCCCGGAATCCTCATCGACAGAATGGACTGGGACGAAACCGATCTCCCAGATCTGGATTACGAAAAGGATGCGACCGTCTTTCCCGGAAGCCGCTGGCTCGACGTGAGGGAGTCGCTAGCGCTGCTGGGGCTACCTTCGGTCGAGGTCGCTGGTTTCCAACCCGATCAATACATACTCAGAATCGTTGATTCCGAGCAATCGCTCGATTTCATTGAGGAAATCTTGAAGACGGATAGGACCCCAAGCACGGTCGCCGAGCTTTCTTTCCAAAGCTCTTCGTGGAACTCCAAACTTCAATGCCCTAGCGGACGACAGGTAAGCATATTCCGATCACGAAATGGGAAGTCTCGGGAGCTACTTCGGGTCAGCCCCAGCATCGGATCCAGTGATCGGATCATGGATGTGAGCTACATGCTCAATTTGGAGAACGGTCTGCAGTTGGACTCAGCCATCACAATCTCAAGCGGCCAGACACACGAAATCGCATCCCAAGCCCAGGCTGGAGAATCGCTACCAATCCAACTTACCGGCACCATCAAGGCCGTCACACGCTAATCCGCAATGAAGCGCACAGTTCACATCTGGCTGGGACTGCTTCTCTCCGCCTTTGCTTGGGGCACCGAGACCGTCGGCTGGAGGGTTCCCGTCGACCTGGTGATCGATGGTGGTCTGCGGAATTTTGAGGTGACCCGCATGGAGGGAGTGCCGGACGAATCATCCTACTTTGAGAAGGGCGACGCTATCTGGGATCTCTCGAATGCGATCCAGGTCGAAGTCGAGGTCCCGCCGGATGCGACTGACGCGGACTTCGATCCCTTCGCGCCTGTCCAAACGACGACGAAGAAGATCGAGAAAATCCTATTTGAAGACGGCTTTGTGGTCTGGAACGCCCGATCGCAGATGATCGTCGCGCGGGGAAACCCAATGCAATTGGCCTACGTCGAGCAGGCCGTCGACCTTGCCGGGCTCCCGAAGCAGGTAGTCACCACCTTCGAGATCATCCAAGGCGAGGCATGGCAGAGGCTCGACATCCCCTGCCGCTCCGGAGAAAAGGCGAGTGCTTCGATTCGAGGTGCCACCGCCCATGTGGCACCAAACCTGTCCTCCTGCATGGAATGGATCGACCTCAACCTGTTGGTGGCGTTCGACACACCACAAAATCGTTGCACGATCAATACCGCCCTCACGCTCAAGCGGGGAGCACCCGTCAGAGTCGCGAGTTGGACTTCCGAAGGCGTCGACTTCACGCTCCGGGCAACCACCGACGTGATGATGGCGTGGGGCTTGCCGGTCGACGGAGTTCAAACACAGGAGATCAAGAACAAGGTCGAACCACGACCACGAATCGATGACCGGCACCTCGATGGGAAGAAGATCGATGACCACCTTTCCGCGAGAGTCTGGGATGTACCCAAAGACCTCCTGAGGCGAATCGGAAGCCCCACCATTGACCACCGCCCCTTGGTCATCCCGGATGAGTTGAATAATCTTGTCCGACCCGGGTATCTCGATGCGGGTCCGGCTTTGGAAATGAACGGGGTGAAATTCGACGACCCGCTCGCAATTGCGGGGTTGGACCCCCATGGTGGTCGGCTGTTGCATATCAATACACCCATCAACCATGACCTCGTCGAAGTGATCTGCAGTGGTGGTTGCGAACCCCCGAGACTCGTCGAACTAAGCTTTGAAAGCAGGAAATGGCTCGCCACCATTGTTGGCCGTTCCGGCGAGAAGTCCGACATCAGGTTTGGAGCCGAGGGCTCCAACCTGCCGCGAGTCGAAGTCGCCCCCAATGTGGGCGCAGGAGGTTGGCTCGTCGACGTGAACTTTGTGATCACCTCACCCGACCGTGGTGTCGAAATCTCGTCGGCGATCACCGCTCTCGACAAGGTCAAGATCCCGGTCGGTGGAGACGCCGAGAACGAGATATCGCTGACAGCAGAGGTCCTGGATGCTGATGCGTCCCGATGACGGTTTGGCGGGCTAACAAGCTCTACGATGCGCGACAGCGTCGCGCGGTCCTCTCGTTTCCTGCGGAGCCCGGGCCTTGGCGTTCTTGGCGTCTTGGCGTCTTGGCGGTTCCTCCCTGATCCGGACCGTCACAATGCCGATTCGGAGATCGGCGCTCCATGCTTGCCGTCCGTCGATTCCGAGGGCATGGGAATGCCATGAGACTCCTGCTGTGCCTGCTGCTCCTCACGGCTCCCCTTCTCGCCCAGACCTACCGGCCGGTCCGGGAAAAGCCGCCGATCCCCGCCAAGGAGTTCCGCGGGGCGTGGGTGGCGGTGGTGCACAACATCGACTGGCCCAGCCGCAAGGGGCTGAGCGCCTCGGCGCAGCAGGCGGAACTCACCCGGATCCTCGACCGGATGGCGTCGCTCAACATGAACGCGATCCTGCTGCAGGTCCGGCCGCATGCCGATGCGGTCTATCGCTCCAGCCGCGAACCGTGGAGCCACTGGCTGAGCGGCACGATGGGCAACTCTCCCGGCTACGACCCGCTGCAGTTCTGCATCGACGAGGCCCACAAGCGCGGCATCGAGGTCCACGCCTGGTTCAACCCCTACCGCGCGCTTTCCAACGCCGCCCACCCGGCCTCGCGCGACCACGTGACCCGCTCGGCTCCGCACATCACCAAGCGCTATGGCGGTGGGGTGTGGTGCGACCCCGGCCATCCCGAGACTTCGAGCCGGGCTCTGGCGGCGATCCTCGATGTGGTCCGACGCTACGACGTCGATGGCGTGCATCTCGACGACTATTTCTACCCCTACCCGAAGGATGGGAAGACCTTCCCCGACGGCCGCTCGCCGGCGCAGCGGCGCGCCATCGTCGATCGCTTCGTGAAAAGCCTCTACGACCAAGTGAAGGCGACCAAACCGTGGGTGCGGGTCGGGATCTCGCCCTTCGGCATCTGGCGCCCGGGCGTGCCGAGCGGCATCGAGGCCGGGCTTGATGCCTACGAGGATCTCGGCTGCGACGCCCGCAAGTGGCTGGCCAATGGCTGGGTCGACTACCTCGCGCCTCAGCTCTACTGGCGCGACCAGCCACGCAAGCAGAGCTTTTCCGCACTGCTGGAATGGTGGCGGCAGCAGGGACGTCGCCCGGTCTGGCCGGGGATTGCAACTTCGAGGATCAAGAGCTCCGACGACCCCGGACGCCCGGCCTCCGAGATTCTCAAACAGGTCGGCCTGAGCCGCTCGATCGACCGCAACTACGTCGGCCACATCCACTGGAGCGTGAAGTCGCTGATGGAGAACCGCGACGGCATCTCGACGGCACTTTCGCGCGGCGCCTACTCGACCCCGGCGCTGGTGCCGCCGATGCCGTGGATGGGGAAACGCGAGGTCGCCCGGCCGTCCATCGAGGCCCGCGGCGAGGGCCGTAGTCTGCGGATCGGCTGGCGCCCGGGCGACTCCGGCACCCACAAGCTTGCGGTGATGGGCCGCTACGGCGACAAATGGCACATGCTGGCGGTGCTTCCGAAGGGACACCGCGACGTCTCGCTGAATCCGGCGCGGGGCCTGCCCGACGCCATTTCGGCCAGTGCCGCGGATCGCTTCGGAAATCTAAGCGGTCCCGTGGTGCTGGGACGCTGATAGAGCGGGGAGGGACTGATCCGGGCTGCGCCGGAAAAGCGGTAAATTTCTTGCATTTTTCGATGAAGTCGGGCGATGGTCCGCGCGTCCCAACCTAACGGAAACCCCAACGGGCCTCCGCCAGATGAGATGAAGATTCGCCTTTTTGTAACGGGTTCGGCCGCATTTTTTGCGGCCTGGTTGGCCGTGACCTACGTCCGCGAAGTGCCTCACGAAGGGTATCCGCGCCTTGGCAAGGGTTCGATGCCGCTCTCCGCCGAGGCCGAGCCGGAAGCTCCGGAGACCCCCGCCCTGCTCGGGACCGACGGAGAGATGCCGACCGAGATCGCCCTCGCGGATTGATCTTCGCCCAATTGCAGGCTGGCCTCCGCGCCGGGACACGATAGTCTGCCGGACATGGCCGAAGATCCGATTGTCTGCGATACCAAACCCCTGGGGCTCGAAGTCGAGCCGGGCGTTCATTTCTGGTGCTCCTGCGGGCGCTCGTCGAGCCAACCCTACTGCGATGGCAGCCACAAGGGCACCGGCCTGCAGCCGGTCCGCTTCGAGGTGAAGGAAAAGACCATGGTCTGGTGGTGCCAGTGCAAGCACACCAAGAACCCGCCGCTGTGCGACGGCAGCCACAAGGCCGTAAGTGCCAAGTGAGAAGTTCCAAGGGCCAAGAGTGGGTCGGGGCCGGCTTCCATGCCGACGGGCAGCGCCTGTGGTTGGCAGAGGTGGAGATCCGATCTGCAAGCAAGATCCGGCGACGTGTTCATCGCTGGTGTGCGATCAAGGGCACCCTGGGCCACTGGCGTGTGAGGCGCGCATGTTCACGATGGATTCGCAGGATGAAACGCAGAGAGCGGGAATGTCTGTTCCTCGGCGATTGATCCCGCTTCGGACTCATGCCAACTCCGAAAATCCGCAGAACAGTCGCGAGTTTTCGTTCGGGCGGAGCGGCATGGAATCGTCGCGATCGAGAAAGGCCGCGCAGATGGCATCGAATTCCTCCGGCTTCTTCGCCCGGCGGAGCCGGTGCTCGAAGTCAGGATCGTGCCCCTGGGTGACGAAGACCATGGTCTTCTTCATCCGCTGGACGTGACCCAGCGGGTCGAAGTTTCCGGTGTCGCGCGCGATCTCCTCGTAGAGGCGCCGGACGTAGCCGAGCAAGTCGCGGCAGCTCGGGACCAGGCCGTCCCTTCCGGCAAAGGCAGCCCGCAGCTGATCGAAAAGCCACGGATTGCGGATCGCTCCCCGCCCGATCATCAGCCCCGCCGCCCCGGTCTGCTCGTGCAGGGCGAGACCGGTCGGGACGTCGACGACGTTTCCATTCGCGACCACCGGGCAAGGCATCGCCGCGACCGCCTCACGGATGCGCTCGGGATGGACCGGCGTCTGGTAGCGCTCGACCACCGTCCGCCCGTGGATGGCCAGCATGTCGATCGAATGCTTGCGGAAGATCTCGAGCAGCGCCGGAAATTCATCGGGCGAGTGGTAACCGACCCGGGTCTTCACCGTGAAGCGCCCCGCGATCGCCTCGCGCAGCGTGCCGAGGATGCGATCGACCTTGGGCAGATTCCGCAGCAAGCCCCCGCCGGCCTCCTTTCTGCAGACCACCGGCGCCGGGCAGCCGAGGTTCAGGTCGATGCCGGCCACCGGGTGCCGTTCCAGCTCACGTGCCGTCCGCACGAGCGCGTCGAGATCCTGACCGATCATCTGGGCGAACACCGGGCGCCCCGTCGGGTTCTCGTCGATCGACCGGAGAATCCAGGGGTCGGGCCGCGACGCCACATGGACCCGGAAATACTCGGTCACGTACACATCCGCCCCCCCGTAACCGGCCAGCACCCGCATGAAGGTGAGGTCGGTGACGTCCTGCATCGGTGCCAGGTAGAGCACCGGTCGGTTGGCTGGAAAAATCTCCGTCACTCGGGTCGCGGCAGCTCGAAGAGTCCGTCGGTGCGGCAGTACCAGTCGGGCGAGCCCATCCGGCCGGGCGGCGTGTGGCGGTCCTGCCGGATCCGCAGGCTCTCCGGGTCGATGATCCCGTCATCCACGTGCACCCGATGGACGATTCCCAGCACGATGCGGTTCTGGCCGATCCGCTGGACCGAGTGGACTCGGCACTCCAGCGCGGCGGGTGCGTCCGCCAGGCGCGGTGGCGCGACCACCGAGGAGGGCACCGTCGAGAGGCCCAGCTTTTCGACCTCGCTCTCGCCCGGCGGCAGGCTTTCCGCCGTGGCGACCATGGTCTCCGTTTGGTCGGGGGCGACCAGATTGACGGTGAACTCACCGGTCTGCTCGGCATTCCGGGCCGAGTCCTTCGGCGAGCCGTCGGGTCGGTTTCCCGGCGCGAAAATCACCAAGGGAGGCCGGGAGCCGAAGACATTGAAGTAGGAAAAGGGGGCGAGATTCACCGATCCATCGTCATTCAGCGTGCTCACCCAGGCAATCGGGCGAGGCGTGATCAGGCTCGAAAGAATCGGGTAGGCACGGTCGGCGTGATGGCCAAGGAGATCGAGTTCCATGCCCGGAGCGTGGGACCGCCAGAGGCGTGAGGCAAGAAGCGGCACCAGAGCTTGCTTGACTTTCAGGAGATGCCGGGGATTCTCAAATCGGTTTCAATGGAAAGGAGAGAAGGTGGATAACAACGATTTGCTTCACACCGAGAAGATCCTCGCGGATCGCAAGACGTTCTTCCTCGATCTGAAGGAAAACGCCCGTGGCAAGGTGGTCAAGATTACCGAAGACGTCAGCGGCAACCGGGACACCATCATGGTTCCGGCGGAAATCCTTGGCGACTTCATCGCGGCCCTGAGCGACATCAAGGCGACCGCCGACGGCGAATAGGGCCGCTCCACGGCAGCTCGCACAGTTGTTTCGGATAGCCGAAACAAATCTTTTCGTTCCCGTCCGGATTGGTATGGTCTGGCCGCTGTGGATGATCAGGCTCGAGCCAACTGGATCCGGCGGCTGGTTCTGCTGGGGATGATCACCCTCGGGGTGCTTGCCGGCATCTTCGTGGACATTCCGGCGATCCAAGCCTTCGGCTTTGGCGACAAGAAGGAAGAATCCCAGCTCGAACAAGTCGACCCCGACAGCTTCCGCGAAGCCATCTCCGCGGAACACCGGTTGACCGTCATCCACATGATGATGGACGGCAATCCGGACTCCGAAAAGCTGCAGGAGATCCTCGAACAGCTTCAGGAAGAGCAGACTTACGGCAAAAAGGTCGCGTACGCGGAACTCGACGTGGAGAAACACGAGGACATGGCCGCCGCCCAAGGGGTCGATTTCGAGGAATTCACCGGCCAGATGGATTTCTACGCCGCCGGCTACAAGCTCGGCACCCTCAAGGGGCCGGCCGACCGTCCCAAGGTCGAGGCGACCATCGAGCGCTACCTGGCCGGGCTCGTGAAGCGCTTCGGGCCCGGTTGGCTGCCCGATGTCGACGGCCTGAAGCGTGCGGGGGCGGGCGACCGGATTCTCAACGTCCAACCCGCGGACCCGGTGCCAGGCGTGCAGCCGGCGGGTGGCGGTGAAATCGTTCCCGGGCTCCAGCGCGCTCCCGGGGCCAAGCCGCCGGCAAACCCACCCGAGCAGCCATGAAACGAAGCCTCCTGATCCTCCTGCCGCTGGCCTTCGCGGGCTGCGACCCATTGAAAGACAAGCTTTCCGGCTCCGGCAGCGGCTCGGAATCCATCGAAACCCTGTCCCTCCACGCCACGGACCTCGCCGAAGGCGAGATCGATGCCTTCGTCAACCGCCGCAACCAGGTGGTCGTCCTCGACTTCCACGCCACCTGGTGCGGCCCGTGCAAGACACTCGCCCCGAAGCTCGAGAAGATCGCCGCCGAATTCGGCGACAAGGTGGCGCTGGGCAAGGTCGATGTCGATCAGGCCAACGCCGCCGCCGCCCGCTTCGGGGTTTCGGGGATCCCGGATGTTCGGATCTTCGTCAACGGCACCCAGGTCGACCGCTTCACCGGCGACATGCCGGAAGCTCATGTCCGGGCCAAGATCGTGCCCCACACCACCTCGGTGTCGGGACAAGTCGAAGCCGGCCCCGCCGGGTCGCCCGCCGCCAATGACGGCCCAGCGATCCAGCCGATGGAAAAGGACTGGCTGCCGCCCGGCATGCAGCGGCAGTAGGGTGGATCAGTCGAGAAGGGCCTGGAGTTCCCAGGTCTGCTTCGCCCGGGGCGTTCCCGGTCCGTTGTAGCCGAGGATTCGGAATTCCGCACCCTCGACACCCCGCTTCTCCAACTCCGCTTCAAGCGCGCTGCGGGCAGCGGCGACATTCTTCTTCGAGTCGCTTCCCTGCCACGCGTAGCTGAGGACCCTGGCCGCGGCCACGTCGCGGATCTCGACCTTGCCGGCATCGACTTCCTTCGGATCGACCGACGTGTTCTGGTAGAGAAAGCCCATCCCGACCTCGTCGAGCTGGCCGTCGCGGTCGGCCATCGGCATCTCGACGGGAGCGGTCATCGGGATGTCGTTCTTCTTGATGTGGCGGAACAGCGTCCAGAACGAACCACGCTCGCCCTTCCCCCCGGTGAAGGCGGCGCGGTAGGCAGGGTAATGCTTCTCCGCCACCTCGTTGTAGGGACCCGGCTGCGGCCACCCTTCGGGCAGCGGTGCCTCGTCGACGTAGCTCGGAGTATCCGCAGGTGCCTCGTCGGCTGGCAGGCTGCAAGAAGCCAGCAGGCCGGCGAAGGGAATCAGAAGTCGTTTCACGCATCGAACGAACTCCGGAAATGATCCGGCGCAACCTCATTCCGTGAACCCCCGCTTCCAACGAGGAAGCGGCCGCCCGTGTGGTACGCAGTTCCTCCGGGGGTCCAACGCACAACCGAGGCTCCGCACCCTTGAAGGGGGGACTACGTACGCGTGAAAGCGAAGCGAAGAAATTGCACGGAGTTGCAGCCCTACTCGACAGGCTCCGGATGCTTGACCCTCAGGCTGTCGCGGAACTCCCGGGCGAAATCGCGTTGGCAGCACATGTTGACCAAGGCCGCCAGGCTCATCGCGATCACGGCCCCCACTCCCGCCAGCGCCATGTCCTTGTGGGCGTCCCAGACATCGCCCTGGGATCCGAGATAGGCCTGACCCAGATCGCCCCCGAACACGCTGGCCGCCGCCCATTCGATCAACTCGTAGATCATCGAGGTCGAAAGCACCAGATCCAGCGGCAGGAAATAACCCCAGAACCCCCTGGCGTCGGCAATGCGCAGGAAAACCTCGCGCATCGGATAGGCAATCAGCAAGCCGTAGAGGAAATGCACCAGGCGGTCGTAGTGGTTGCGGTCGCCGATCTCGATGCCCAGCCACTCGCCATAGGGCACGTTGGAATACGAGTAGTGGGCCCCGATCTCGTGAATGCAGAGGAACACGAAGAAGCCCGCATAAGAGATCCTCGAAAACGGAAAGCGGCGGGCCGTGAACACCAGCACCGGAACCGCGATGAAGACGAGCACGTTCTCCAAGAGCCAGTCGTCCCGCCTCAGCGGGTCGATTCCGAGAGCAATGAACACAACCAGGAAGACCCCGAGAAGGATCGCTCCAAAACGAATGGTGGAAGCCACGCTTCCATTCCACACCAGGCAAGGTGCCGCAGCAAGCCGACCGTCACGTCACAGTTGCTCGATCCGGAACACGACCGGCGAGCTGTTGACACAGTCGAGCCTTTCGATCGCCGCAAGGGTTTCCTGCAGCAGCCCGAAGGAGCAGCTGTGAAGCTGGAAGACCATGTCGACGAAATCCTCGTCGGGACTCTCGGGATTCACCGGCGAATGGGTGCCGGAAATCCCGATCCCGGCGTCGGCCAGGACCGTGGCAATCTCGGCGATGACCCCCGGCCGGTCGGTCACGTCGAAGCGCACGTAGTAGGCCGTGCGGGTTTCCTCCACCGGAAGCAGGCGGCCCTCCTCGCGATACGGCAGGAACCCTCGATGCCCGGCCTGGCCCTGCAGCGAGCGCGCGGCCTCCACCAAATCGGCGACCACCGACGACGCGGTCGGGTCCTGGCCGGCACCGCGCCCGTAGAAGAGCGACTCGCCCGCCGAATCCCCGTGCACCGCCACGGCGTTGAAGACCCCGTTCACGCTCGCGAGGATGTGGGTCTTGGCGATGAAGGAAGGCTGCACCCGGCACTCGACCGCTCCGTCCGGATGCTCGCGCACCACCGCCAGCAGCTTGACCACGTAGCCGAGCCGCGTCGCGAACTCGATGTCGATCGGGCGCACCTGCTCGATGCCGGCGACATGGACCTTCGCCGGGTCGATGGCGAATCCGTAGGCCAGCGTGGCCAGCAGGATCGCCTTGTGCGCGGCATCCCAGCCGTTCACATCCAGCGCCGGATCGGCCTCGGCATAGCCCAGTTGCTGGGCCTCGGCCAGGGCGGTGGTGAAATCCAGCCCGCCGGTCGTCATCCGCTCGAGGATGTAGTTCGACGTGCCGTTGATGATCCCGCTCATCGAGTGGATGCGGTTGCCGACGAAGGACTCCTGGACGGTCTTGATGATCGGAATTCCCCCGGCGACCGCGGCTTCGAAATGGATGGGAGTCCGGTGCTCGCGGGACAGCGCGAACAACTCGGTGCCACGCTCGGCCAGCAGCGCCTTGTTGCCGGTGACGACCGGCTTCCCGGCCTTCAATGCCGCCGCGACGATGTCGAAGGCCGAGTCCGTGCCACCGATCAGCTCGACGACGATGTGCACCGCGGGGTCGTCGACCAGTTCGCGCCAATCGGTCGTCAGCTTGCCCTCATCCACCGCCACCGCCCGTTGTTTCGCGGCGTCACGCACCAGCACGCGGGCGACCTCGAAGCGGACAAGCCCGGAGGTCCGGTCGGTGATCAACTGGGCGTTGCGCTGCAGCGTCAGAACGACCCCGGAACCGACGGTTCCGAGTCCGGCAAGGCCGAGGCCGAGGGTGGTTGCACTCACGCGGGCGACTGTGACCAGACCGCCGCCCGCGCGAAAGGGCAAATCCGCTCAGGCCGCAAACTGGGCCACCGCCGCCGCCCAGTCGTCCTCGGACGTGCCGGGGATTCCCTGCTCGCAGCGGCGCAGGTAGATGTAGAAGGCGGCCACCTCGAGCTCCTCGATGCTGGGGGCCGGGCGCGCGGCCTTGGCCGTCGTTTTCTTCGCCACCTTGCGGGCGGTCTTTTTCGTCACTTTCTTCGCCGCCTTGCGGGCCACCTTTTTCGTGGCCTTTTTCGCAGTCTTCGCGGCTTTCTTCGTGCTCTTCTTCTTGGCGGGCATGAGTGTGTTTCGGTTGCGGAGCGCGGATTAGCAGCGCGAATGCCAATATCAAGCCCGAGCCAACGGAAAAACCCATGGATTGTCACAGTTCGGTCCCTGCGCCATAATAGTGCCGTGGCCAACGGCTATACATGGAGCGACATGCGCGACGAGGGCCCGACCCACCTTCCGGGTCCGGACCGACTGGGCTGGTGGATCGTGGTCTCGCTGCTGGCGGCCATCGTCCTCCACGTCCTCGCTTTTTTCGCCCTCGGCCACATCAAGGTCGCGCTCGGCTTCCAGGAGGCGGAAATCCTGCGCACCCAGCCCATCCAGCTCGACCAGGTCGAGGTCCTGCCGCCCCAGATGGACGAACTGGCCCCGGAACCGCAACCGGTCGAGGTCGAAAATACCGCCAGCCTGCTCGAGGAAATCGACGTCCTGGCCTCCCTCCCGGAAGACCACGAACTCGACATCTCGCCGGAGGTGATCGATCCGGAGTTTGCGATCCAACCGCAGCAGCCGGTCGCCGACGGCCGACCCGAGGCCCTCGACACGGACATCGCCGCGGACTTCAATCTCGATACCGAACTGCCCGAACTCGGCCGCACCGAGGACCCGCTGCCACTCGCCGCCGAGGGACAGGTGATCGTCGATCCCGGCGACGTCTCGGCCGACGACCCGGCGCTCGATGCCTTCACCGAGGAAATTCTCCGCAAGGGTGTCGAGGACGGCGCGCCCAAGGGAACGCTCGACGGTGTCGTGACCCTCGATGACCTCGTCGGCCTGCCCGAGAACGTGCTCGTCGGCAAGAAGACCATGCTGCCGAGCGACCTGCTCTTCGAATACAACAGCGCCGAGCTGCGGGAGAGCGCCCGGGTCGGCCTGATGAAGCTGGCGCTGCTGATCGAGCGCAACCCGGGCCTCTACTGCTGGATCGAGGGCCACACCGACCTCTTCGGCGGCGATGCCTTCAACCTCGACCTTTCAAAACGCCGGGCGAAATCGGTGAAGGACTACCTGACCGCCTCGCTCGCCCTCCCCGCCGACAAGATCATCACCCGCGGCTACGGCAAGACCAAGCCGATCGTCAGCAGTGGCGACGTCGACGTCCAATCGCCGAACCGCCGGGTCGAGATCAAGATGCGCCGGACGCTGCCGCCGAAGGATGAGCCGGTGCTGGTCAATCCACCGCAGCCCGTTCCCCAGCCGCCCGCTCCCGAGCCGAAGCCGGAACCTGCGCCGAAGCCGGAACCCGCGCCTCCGAGGGCGGTTCCCATCCCCGAGGCACCGGAGGTCGAGCCACCGCCGCCGAAAGCCGTCCCGGTCAATCCCGACCCGCCCCGCGCCGTGCCGGTCGAGGAGCCACCACCCCGCCCACCGAGGGCGGTGCCGGTGGATTAGGGAGTGGCGCTATGCACCTGTCCTCCGAAGCCTTGGCGAAGGGGGAAGCGCCATACCGGGGCCGGGCGGCTTTCCAGCCGCAAGGACGGGGGCGGCTCCTCCGAAGGGTACGGAACGAGACTCGCTGCCGAGGTTTCGGACAACCTATCCAGAGCAATCGGCGCCCACCCAGCGATCTGAAGATCGCCACACCCCGCCATGGCGCTTGCAAAGCGCCACTCCCCAGAGCTTGCAATCCCGGCGCATGGCCGCTACCTACCCCCGCATGTTCCGCAAGCGTCGCCTGCTCCGCGCCCTCGCCATTTGGCTTGGGACCGCCGCCGCGTGACGTGATTTGACCTTCATTCCGACACACCCGGCGCGCCTCTGGTCCGCCGGGTTTTTCTTTTCCCGGCATCCCGAGGCAGCCCGTCCCGAACGATGACCTTCCACCCATCCGAACGCAGCGGCATCGGCCTGATGCTCGGCTCCGTCGTGCTCTTTTCCGTCAACGCCCTGCTGGTGCGCGGACTGAGCCTCGCGGTGCCCGCGGCCGACGGCTGGGTGGCTTCGCTGTTCCGGGGCGTGATCGGCCTGGCGGTTGTCGCCCTGTTCTTCCGCAAAGGCTTCCGGCCGTCCCACCTGTTCAAGCACCGGCTGCTGATGCTGCGCGGGCTGCTCGGCGGCTTCGGCATCCTCGCCCTCTACATCACCGTCGTGGAACTGGGCGCCGGTCGGGCGGTCATCATCAACCTCAGCTACCCGATCTTCGGCTCGCTCTTCGCGACGCTGTTTCTCGGCGAGTCGCTGCCCGCCCGGGCCTGGGCGTGGATGGTCGCCGGCTTCGGCGGGCTGCTGGTCTTTCTCGGGGGTGGCGTCGATTTCGCCATCGGCCCCTACGACCTGCTCGCACTGGTCGGCGCGGTGGCCGCCGGGGCGGTCGTCGTGATGATCCGTCAGCTCCGCCACAGCGAAAGTACCGCCACCATCTACTCGGCCCAGTGCCTCGCCAGCGCGTTGATCGCCGTCGGCCCCGCCACCGGAGCGACGCTCCAGCTGCCGACCCCGGCCCTGGTGCTGATGACGCTCGCGGCGGTGCTGGTCGCCCTCGCCCAACTTGCCATGACGCACGCCTACCGCAGCCTTTCGGTCGCCCGGGGTTCCTCCATCCAGATGCTGCTGCCGCTGGTGACCGCCATCGGCGGATGGGCGCTCTTCGGGGAACGCTTCAGCGCGGTCGAACTCGGCGGGGCGGCGCTCACGCTTTTCGCCACCATGCAGGTCCTTTCAGCACCCTCCCGCATGCCCTTCGAAAAAACGGCCACGACTTGAAATCCCCGAGAAATCAGCCTAAACCCCGCCCTTCCCCGCGTGCCGAAGTTCCAAGTTCCAAGTTCCAATCTGAAATCTGAAATCTGAAATGTCCTACGTTCTTCCAACCTATGGCCGCTTCCCGCTGACCCTTGTCCGTGGTGAGGGCACCCGCGTGTGGGACGACGGGGGCAAGGCCTACCTCGACTTCTGCTCGGGCATCGCCGTGTGTGCGCTCGGACATTCGCCGAAGCCGCTGGTCGATGCCATCCAGGAACAGGCCGCGACCCTCATCCACTGCTGCAACCTCTACCACATCCCGCAGCAGGAGGAACTCGCCCGGATGATCGTCGAGGACCTGGTCCGGATTCCGGGAAAGGTGTTCTTTTCAAACTCCGGTGCCGAGTCCAACGACGGCCTGATCAAGGCCGCGCGGAAGTTCGGCCATGCCCGGCCGCAGCCCGACGGCTCCCCGCGCTACGAGCTGCTCACCTTCAACCGCTCCTTCCACGGCCGGACCCTCGGCGGCATCAACGCCACGGGCCAGGACAAGGTGAAGGAGGGCTTCGACCCCATGCTGCCCGGATTCCGGCACCTCCCCTTCAACGATCTCGACGCGCTCGCGGCCGCCATCCGGCCCGAGACCGCCGCCATCCTGCTCGAGCCCGTGCAGGGCGAGGGTGGCGTGCACGTGGCGACGGCCGAATTCCTGCGGGGTGCCAAGGCGCTCTGCGACAAGCACGACCTCCTGCTCTTTCTCGACGAGGTGCAGGTCGGCTTCGGCCGCTGCGGCGATCCGATGGCGTGGCGGGAAATCGCGCCCGAGATCGAGCCCGACGGCATCAGCTGGGCCAAGGGCATGGGCGGCGGCTTCCCCATCGGTGCCTTCTGGCTCAGCGATCGACCCTTGGAGCGCCGGCTTCAGCCGGCATCTTCGGAAGAGACCTCGACTTCCCTCTCTTCGCTCATGGGTCCCGGCAGCCACGGCACCACCTACGGCGGCAGCCCGCTCGCCTGTGCCGCCTCGCTGGCGGTGCTGCGGGAAGTCCCCGGCCTCATCGACAACGTCCGCGCCCGGGCCGCCCAGATCCACGACACCGTCGCGTCGTGGAATCACCCCGCAGTCACGGAAACGCGCGGCCTCGGCCTGCTCGTCGGCATCGGTCTCGATGTCGCGAAGATGGACACGCCCGAAGGCAAGCTCCCCGCCATCCATCTCTCGGCGGAGCTTCTCAAGGCCGGCCTCCTCGCCCCTCCCGCCGGCCCCGAAACCCTGCGGTTGCTCCCGCCCCTCAACGTGTCCGAAGCCGAAGTCTCCGAAGCGCTCGAGATCCTCCGCACGGTCCTGGACCGCTTGGGCGATTCCAGCACTGGGACGGGGGACTGAGGGGTCGGGGGCCAAGCGAGATGCGGCCCCTTGGAACCGCACCATCGAACTGAACCATGAAGATCAAACACTACCGCGAACTCATTGTCTGGCAGAAGGCAATGGACTTGGCCGTCGAAGTCCATCCGGTCGCTCTTTCGTTTCCGAAGGTCGAAATGTTCGTGCTCACTTCTCAGATCAATCGTTCCGCCACATCCATCCCTTCCAACATCGCCGAAGGCAATGGCCGGAGAACCACGGGCGAGTATCTCCACTTTCTCGGAATCGCCCGCGGTTCTCTGAACGAACTCGAAACGCAGATCACGCTCGCATTCCGTCACGACTACATCCCGGAAGCCGTCCATGACCATCTCCTGGGGCAAACCGCATCCGTCGGCCGTCTCCTCAATGGCCTGGTCGAAGCCCTCGAACGTCGCCAAGCCAACTCGTGACCCCACATCGCTTGGCCCCCGGCCCCTCATCCCCCTCGTCCCCAAGAGCCAAAACCACTCACCAACCCCGCAGATGAAACACCTTCTCACCATCGAACACCTCACCGCTGCAGAAATCGGCGGTCTGATCGACTCCGCCGCGGCGCTCAAGGCCGAGCGGGGCGCCCACGCCACGCAGCCGCTTGCCGGCCAGACCTGGGCGATGATCTTCACCAAGTCATCGACCCGGACCCGCGTCTCCTTCGAAGTCGGCATCCGCGAACTCGGCGGCTCGCCGATGTTCCTCTCCGGCAACGACATCCAGCTCGGCCGCGGCGAACCGATCATCGACACCGCCCGCGTGCTCGGCCGAATGGTCCACGGCGCGATCATCCGGACCTTCGCCCAGCAGGACGTGGAAGACTTTGCCAAGATGTCGGGCATCCCGACGATCAATGCGCTCACCGACGACGAGCATCCGTGCCAGATCCTGGCCGACCTGCTCACCGTTCGTGAAAAGCTCGGCGGCTGGGAAGGCAAGCGCATCGCCTTCGTCGGCGACGGCTTCTCCAACATGACCATCTCGTGGATGTGGGCGGCCAAGCACCTCGGCTTCGACCTCGCCGTCGCCTGCCCCGGTGACTACTCGCCCGACGCGCAGTTCATCGCCAGGCTCAACGCGCCGAACATCACGATCACGCCGGATCCCGCCGAGGCGGTCGAGGGCGCGCACGTGATCAACACCGACGTCTGGCTCTCCATGGGCCAGGAAGGCCAGGCCGAGAAGGAAGCGGCGTTCGGACCCTACCAGGTGAACGGTGAACTGCTCAAGGCCGCGGCTACGGGTCACATCGTACTTCACTGCCTGCCGGCCTATCGCGGCAAGGAGATCACCGAAGAGGTCCTCGAGGCCCACGCCGGGAGCATCTTCCAGCAGGCCGAGAACCGTCTCCACGCCCAGAAGGCCGTGCTCGCGGCACTGGCAAGGTAGGAGCGCCGATTATACGATCGGCATGGCACATGAGATGCCGCTGGGTGACCCGCAGCAGTCGGGACGGGGCGGAACCTGACGGGCAGGCCGTGCCGGTTTCATCACCGGCGCTCCTCCTACCTGCGGCGCTCCAGCCACGCCTCGAGCAGCGACGGCCAGGCCGATACCGGCCCCTTGCCCTTGAGGCCGTAGCCGTGGCCGCCCGTCTCGAATACGTGCAGGGCGACCGGAACGCCCGCCGTCTTGCAGGCCTCGGCAAAGCGCAGGCTGTTGCGGCAGTCGACCCCGTCGTCGGAGGTGGTCACCAGGAAACACGGCGGGGTCTTCCCGGTGACCTGCTTCTCGGTCGAGAGCTTGTCCAACATCTCCGCCGACGGCTCCGGCCCGAGCAGCCGGCGGCGCGATCCGCCATGCGCCACGTCCCCCATGGAGATCACCGGATACACGAGAATTCCGAAGTCCGGCCGGCAGGCGAGCTTGTCGATGGCGTCCTTGCCCTCCTCCTCGAAGGTATCCGCGAAGCGCGTGACGCACACGCTCGCCAGATGACCGCCCGCCGACGAACCCATCACGCCGACCTTTTCCAAACCGAGCTCACCGGCCATCGAGCGCATCGTCCGGATCGCCCGCCGGGCATCGAGATACGGAACCGGATAGCCATACCCGAAGCCGTCGTTGCCGCTGACCCGGTACTTCACCACCATCGCGCTGATGCCACGCTCGTTGAGCCACTTCGCGTAGTCGTGGCCCTCGTGGTTCATCGCCAGGATCGTGTAGCCCCCGCCGGGCAGGATCACCACTCCCTGCCCCGTCCGCCCACTTGCCGGTGCCGGATAGAGGAAATACTGCGGCTGCTCGATGTGGCTCAGGCGCCCGCCCTTGCCCTCGGTCTCACTCCCGGCCGGCGGCCGCGGCGCGCCGGGGGCATCACCCTCCCACAGCGGCTTCCATTCCGCCACCGCCACCGGGAGCGTCAATCCCATCACCAGTGCCACCATCCAATCGATTTTCATGCTCATGATTCAATAAAGACCCTGCCCTGCCGCCGCCGCACAAGCCTCCCGCCTGACAGCATGACTTTCGCCGGACCTCCGTCGGCCAGCATCCCGAGCACCCGTTCGACCGCCGCACGGTCGAGGTCCGCCACCCCGGCCTGCTTCAGGTGGTCGAACACGCAGGCCCGGCGCAGCGCCTCCGGCAGTTCCCGCAACTTCGGCACATGCAGGCGACCCTGGGGATCCGTCACGCCCGCCTGCACGACCGCCCACGCCTGCACCGCCCGCAGTTCCGCATCCGCATCCGCCGCCTTGACCAGGGGCCCGACGACGTCGCGGCGGGCAATTTCAGAAAGCAACGGCAGGGCCTCGTGGCGCAGGCGGTTGCGGGCGACGTGGCTCTCCGCATTGGTCGCGTCCTCCCGCCAGCGCAGTTTCTCGGACCGCAGCCAGTCCCGGAGCGCCTCCCGCCGGACACCCAGCAAGGGCCGAAACACGGTCATCTCCAGCCCCCCCATGGCCAGCTTCTGCTCAAGCCTCATGCCACTCGCCCCCCGGCTGCCACGCAGGAGGTTCCACAGCACCGTCTCGGCCTGATCGTCGGCATGGTGGGCCAGCAGCAGGATCCGGCAGCGCCAGCGGCGGGCGCAGTCGGCGAAAAACGCATGCCTCGCCCGGCGCCCGGCCGTTTCCGGCGAAATTCCCTCGCGGGCCGCCATCGCCGCCACGTCCACCCGCGACTGCTCGAATTCCAAACCCAGCTGCGCCGCCAAGTTCCCGACAAACCGGGCATCGGCCGCCGCCGACCGACCGCGCAGGCCATGATTCAAGTGGCACACCACCAAATTCCCGAAACCCCTCCGCGCCAGCCCATGCAGGAGCGCCACCGAATCCGCCCCGCCCGAGACGCCGATCAAGCAGCGACGCCGGCGCGAGGCGGTGGCGATCCAGGGCAGATCCTCCCAGCGCATGGGCGGCAGTTTGCCGTCCCTCGACCGATCTCCCAGTCGAAATCATCGCTCGCCCGAAGGAAAAGAGCTGAAACCCGGCCCGGACTCGCCGATTGTACTAGGAATGGAACACTTCGCCGGATGGATCGTGCTGGGACTGGTGGCAGGGGCACTCGCCCGCTGGATCCTGCCGGGTCAGGAAAAGGGAGGATGGGTCTCGGCCCTCGTGCTTGGGATCGTCGGTGCCCTTGTCGGGGGCTGGATCGCCCGGAAGTTCGGTTACCTGCCCCCCGCCGATCCCGGCAATTGGATCCCCGGCTTGCGCTCGATCGGCTCGGCCACCGTCGGCTCCATCATCGTTCTCTCGATCTGGAAGTGGTTCCGGGCCTGAGCGGAAGTTTGTTTCAGTGAAGTGAAATTCCGGATGCTACCCGACAGCCTATTTCCCTGAGGCTGAACACCTTTCTTCTTGAGCGGCCCGACAGTCGGGCTACCGTTAGTGGAATCCATCGGCCTTTTGTCGCTGGATCCATAAAAACAGCAGCGCCGGCATCCCGGGGCTGCGCAACATAGACAAAACACATGAAAACCAACAAAACGCGACTGCGCGGCTTCACCTTGGTGGAGCTTCTCGTGGTCATCGTCATCATCGCGGCCCTCGCGGGCCTTTCGGCTCCCATGATCCTCCGCCAGCAAAAGGCGGCGGCTCGCACGGAAGCGATCAACAACGCCAAGCAAATGGGCCTCGCCCTGCTTGAGTTTGACCAGGAGTTCGGCTCGTTCCCGGACGACGCCACGGCAGAGCTTGTGTCCGACGCCACCGGCTATCAGGGCACCCTGACCGGCTCGACGTCCAATGACTACTTCCGTCAGCTCATCGCTTACGGCATCCAGTCGGAGGACATCTTCTACACGAGGACCGCCTACACCCGGAAGCCGGACAACGTCGTCAACAACGACGATGCCCTCGAAGCGGGTGAAGTCGGCTTCGGCTACATCATGCTCGACCAGGGTGTGGGACAGAACACCTCCGGCAACCCCGGCCGCCCGGTGCTTGCGACCCCGCTGCTGGATGCGCAAACCACTTGGGAATTCGACCCCGACCCCTACGGTGCCAAGGCCGTGATCCTGAACCTCGACAACAGCGCCGAGGCTCCGACCATTCGCGGCACGGACAACAAGGTGACCGTCGGTGGTGGCCGGACCCTGGAACAGACCGGTGACGACACCGTCTGGGGCACCAGCACCAACCCGACGCTGGTCGCTCCCCAGAAGGCTGGCGGCGCCTGATCGCCCCGCTCCCATCAATCCAACCGGAAGGCTCGGCAAGGGCCTTCCGGTTTTTTTGTTTGCCCCTCCGGCGCTGCCGGACGAGTCAGGGAGGTGATCATGACGGACGAAAAGCCTTCCAGTGCCTACCTGCCCTATCCGGTCTCCACCCTGAGTCCCCGGATCGTGCCGACGGATCTCTCGTCCTTCAAATCCCGCGGGATTTCCGAGGTGGAGCGCGACCTGCAGCAGAAGCTCGTCCAACTCCGCGAGACCTACCTCGAGGCCATCGACCACTTCAACTGGAACAAACTCGTCTATGAGTCGGAGATCTCCTTCGAGCCGGTCGTGGGCGAAACCTACCACCTCTACGAGTCGCGCGGCCGCCGGATGCTGTCGATGATCGCCCCCGACGAGTGGCCGATGAAGCACCTCGCCAGCCTGCGGCTCAACGTCGACCGACAGTGGCAGGTCGAAAAGGCCTCGTTGGATCCGAGAGAGCTTTTCGGTTCGGGAGAATCCTGAGCAGTGACCAATATCGAACAAGGAACGCCCAATGTTCAGTGGATGAGTCCGCCAACCGCACCGACCACGAGGCCCTTGGAAATTGGCCATTCCTTGTTGGATATTGGATATTGATCTCCTCCCGGCTCCAGGCATACCACCTTCCCGACATGACGCGACCGCAGATCGAACTGAGCATCAAGCTCTTCATCCTTGCGCTGATCTTCGCTTTTGCCTGCGCCGTTTGGGTCGTGATGGGCATGCTCGGCATGGTCTGATCCTGACCTACTTCACCTCCACCACGGCGGCCTGGCCATCGTTGCTCTTGGCGAAGACCAGCCCGTCGGCATAGGCCACCGGTGCCCAGCACTTGCCACTCAGGATCTTCGCCCGGCCGCTTTCCTTCCAGCCGTCCTTGGCGGCACGTCCGACGATCAGGTCACCGGTTTCGGCCAACACGACCACCGAGTCCCCGACCATCAGCGAGCTGCCGCGGGTGCCCGGCATCCGGGCGCGCCAGCGGATCTTCCCGCTCGCCATGTCCATGCGGATCAGCTCGGCATCGATGTTCTTGTCGCCGAAGACGCCGATGATGTCGCCGTCCGCCAGGATGCTGTTCTGGAAGATCATCCGCGTGTCCTCCTCCTTGTGCATCACCTGCGGCTGACCCGTGGAAAGGTCCAGCACCACGTAGCCCATGCCGTAGCCCGAGGCGAGGAACAACTTGTTGTCATGGAACTGCGGATTGCTGGCATTCACATCGTAGGAGGTGCGCCACAGGAAGTCGAACAGCTCCTTGCCGTTGCTCAAGTCGTAGGCGACGAACTCACGCCCGTGAAAGGCACCCATGGCACTCTTGCCCCGGTATTCGAAGAAAATCGGAGCCGCGTAGCCGGGCTTGGTCCTTCCCCCGAACTTGCTCTTCACCTCGCCGGTGATCTTGTCGAGGACATAGACGGCGGCGTCCTTCCCGCAAGGCAGGCAATAGAGCATGCCACCCCGGACCACCGGAGCGGCCGAGTAACCCCATGAAGGCGCCTTGCCGCCGAAGTCGGTCTGGTAGTGCTGGTGCCATTTCACCGACCCATCCGCGAGGGACAGGCAGAACAGGTTGCCGGTCCGGCTCAGGGTGTAGACCCGGTCCCCATCCACGGTCGGGGTCACGTTCGGCCCCCCGGCGTAGAGCTTCGGGTTCAAGTCCTCCGGATACTCGTACTGCCAGAGCACCTTGCCGCTGGTTTTGTCGAAGCACCAGATGATGTCGGTGTCGTTCCGGTTGCCGGCGACGACGGCGCGGTCTCCGGCGATGGCAAATCCGCCACAACCCTTTCCGACATCGGCTTTCCACGCGACTTTCGGCGTCAAGGAGGCAGCCAGACTGCCCGGCACCTTCGCTTCCCCGTCGGGTCCGAGATAGCGCGGCCAGTCGGTCGCCCCGGCGGGCAGGAGAAACAGAGAGGCAATCGATAGCGGCAGCAGCGGGAAATTCATGACCCGCAAGACTAGCCGCATCCGCGCCCGGCGCAAGACGAGTTGGATGAACGATGGGCGGTTCGGCTTCGGTAGACTCGCGATTGACCCGCCCCCATCCCTGTTCAGACTCCCGGCTTCCGAACATGAAAGGCATCACACTCCTCGCCCTGTCCGCCATCCTGCCCGCCCAAGCGGTGGAAACCCTCGATCCCACCATCGTCGATGCCGAGCGCATCGAGGACGAAATCGCCGCCGTCAGCGTGCTGTCCCGCGATTCGCTCGACCTTTTCCAGTCCCAGAGCTTCTCGGATCTGTCAGGGCTGGTTCCCGGCTTCCACGTCGTCTCGCCCGACTCCCGCGGCTACGGCTCCGTCGTCGCCATGCGGGGCTCGACGAATACGCTTTTCTTCGGTCCGCCGGCCCTCGGCCTGACGATTGATGATCTGCCGCTCGGCGACGCCTACACCTATCCGTCCGAACTTCTGGAACTCGCCGAAGTGCGGGTCCATCGCGGCCCCCAGGGGCCTTACTTCGGCCGCAATGGTGCCGCCGGCATGGTCGAGATGTTCACCCCGCGCCCAGGCGACATCCACCGCACCTCCTTCACCGCCGAGTATGGCTCCTACGACCACATCGGCCTCGGCCTCAGCTCGTCCGGCCCGCTCGGTGGCGACCTCTCGTACTCGGCCCAGCTTTTCCACAGCCAGCGCGACGGCTTCATCCGCAACGCCCTGCTGGGAGGTGAGTTCGACGACCGCGAATCCACCGGCGGGCTGATCAACCTGTTCTGGAATCCGTCCGACGACTTCGAGCTGAGGCTGCGGTTCTTCGCCGAGCAGGTCGACGACGGCACCCAGCGGCTTTCGTCCCTCTTCAGCCCGGATCCCTTCACCGTGACCTCGGACAACCCCGGGATCACCCGGCTCGACCGTTACCAGCTCTCGCTGCACTCGCGGAAGGACTTCGATGCCGGCACTCTCGAAACCATCCACAGCTTCCAGACCTGGGACCTCGACCCCTCGACCGTCGACCTCGACCTGAGCTTCCCAAACCCCGGCAACGGCTTCGCCGACCTCCGCTCGAACATCGTCCAGACCCAGGACCTGTTTTCGAATGAAGTCCGGTTTTCCTCCCCGGAGGAGGAGGCCTTCCGCTGGCGCGTCGGGCTTTTCCAGATGTGGACCGACAACTCCGGCACCGCCGCCCGACAGCTTTTCCCCGGCTTTGTCGAAACAACCTGGTTCGACATCGAGCAGCTCAACCTCGCCACCTTCGGCAACCTGAGCTGGGACTTCGCCGAACGCTTCACCCTCGATGCCGGCCTGCGGCTCGACTACCACAGCTCGGAAATCGACCGCCTGCAGCGCGATCCCATCCCGGGCGACGACATCGTCCGCGGCGACCGCGACGAGTGGTTCGTCTCGCCGGTCCTCGGCCTCACCTACGAAGTGCATCCCACCCTCGACGCCTTCGTCCGCACCAGCATCGGCAACAAGCCGGGCGGCTGGTCGGCCTACGCCGACGCCCCCGCCAATGCGGAGTTCAAGCGCGAGACCAACTGGTCGAACGAGATCGGACTGCAGTACGACAACCCGGAACAAAAGCTGCGGGTCGGCCTCCGCGCCTTCTGGGACCAGATCGACGACTACCAGTTCAACCAGGGCATCAGCCCGTTTTCGACCGACTTCATCGTCTTCAATGCCGACGAGGTCACCTCGAAGGGCATCGAACTCGATGCCGCCTGGGCACCCATCGACCGCCTCACCGTGCGCGCCAGCTTCGGCTACACGGATGCGGAGTTTGACTCTTACTTCGACCCCTTCACCGCTACCCTCAACAACGGCAACAAGGTCCCCTTCGTCCCGGAATACACCGGCAGCGCCGGCATCCGCTACCGCTTCGACTGCGGCTTCTACGCCCAGACCTCGGCCCGCGTCGCCGGTCCGACCCGCTACGATGCCGCCAATACCACCACCTTTGCGCAAGACGCGTGGATCGTGTGGGATGCCGAGATCGGCTACGAAACCGAGCACTTTTCGGTGGCCCTCTTCGGCCGCAACCTGCTCGACGAGGAATACTACACCTTCATCAACCCGCAGGTCTTCGCCGGGGCCCCCGGCGATCCCCAGCTCTTCGGTGCCCGGATCCGCACGACATTCTAAAGCATCCGCCACCTCAGCTCGTAGTTCCCCCTTTAGGGGGCCGCACTGCCGGAGCCCACAACCAGAGCCGCACAGTCCGGGCCATCCCGATCTCAGTCCACCCGTTGCAAACTTCCACAAACCCCTTACAGTCCCGCCTCATGCGCCCACTCCTCCTCTCCCTCACCCTCGCCCTGCCGCTCGCCGCCGGTGTCACCGGCTG
Source organism: Verrucomicrobiaceae bacterium E54 (assembly GCA_022548915.1). Taxonomy (GTDB): domain Bacteria; phylum Verrucomicrobiota; class Verrucomicrobiia; order Verrucomicrobiales; family Akkermansiaceae; genus Haloferula. The sequence goes on along the minus strand of JAKZES010000037.1, from coordinate 24,223 downwards.
GACCAGCTGGCGCGGCCCGCTCCAGACCGGGGCTTCACTCGAATCCGGGCTGCCCGCGAAAACCGAGCCCGGTGGCGAACTCTGGACCTACGAGCTCAAGGGCGCCGGCACCCCGGTCATCGCCGACGGCCTGCTCTACGCCTTCGGCTTCACCGGCGGCACCGGCGAGGAGGTGCGGGAAAAGCTCGTCTGTCTCGATGCGGTCAACGGCGAGAAGAAATGGGAAAAGCAGTTCTCCGACTACATCAGCGACATCGTTTACAGCCGCTACGGCATCGGCTCGCCGATCGTCGATCCCGAGACCGGCAACGTCTATCTCCAACTCTCCAACGGTCGTTGCGTCGCCTTCACCCGCGATGGCGAGCCCTTGTGGGAGCGCTCGCTGATGGAGGAACTCGGGCGCCTCACCTTTCCCAACGGGCGCACCGGTTCCGCCGCGATCTTCCAGCACCTCGTCATCTTCCACTGCGTCACCGCCAATTGGGGCACCAACGGTCCGGCCCAGGACCGCTTCTACGCCTTCGACAAGAAGACCGGCGAACTCGTCTGGTACTCGAGTCCCGGCCTGCGCCCGGTCGACAGCGCCTTCTCCATGCCCGTCTTCGGAAAACTCGACGGGCGCGATGTCTTCTACGCAGGCACCGGCTGCGGCCACGTCGTCTGCGTCAACGCCCACACCGGAGAACCCGTCTGGCGCTTCCTGCTCTCGCAGGGCGGCGTGAACGCGCAGGTCCTGCTTCACGGCGAAGACAAGCTGATCGCCGTCCACGGCAAGGAAAACACCGACGCCTCGACCAAGGGCCGCATGGTCTGCCTCCAGCTCCCGACCGAGTATCCCGACGAACAACTCGTCCTCGGCCCCGAAGCGGAGGTCTGGCGCAACAACGACCCGGTCGCCTTCACCTCCTCGCCCATCCTCGCCGATGGCAGGGTCTTTTCCACCATCGCGACCGGCGAGCTGCTCTGCATCGACGCCGACAGCGGCAAGACGCTGTGGTCTGAGAAGCTCGCGCCCGACCAGATCCACGCCTCGCCGACCTACGGCGACGGGAAACTCTACGTGCCGATGTTCGACGGTGCCTTCTACGTCCTCAAGCCGGGCGACGACAAGGCCGAGCACCTCTACGAGCACAAGTTCGAGGAAGCCTGCCTCGGCGCCCCCGCCATCTGGGCCGGCAAGGTTTACCTGATCACCAAGGAACGCCTCCACTGCTGGGGACCGGCCGAGGGTTCGTACGTTGTAGCGGCGGCTTCAGGCGATCCGGAGCCCGGGTCCAAGCCGGACGACACCATCACCCAGCTCCAGATCGTCCCGGCCGAATTCGCCCTCAAGCCGGGAGACTCGCAGTCCTTCACCGTGTTCGGACTGAATGCCGCCGGGCACCGCGTGAAGGAGGTCACCCCGGAAACATGGGAAGCCTTCATCCCCCCCACCGCCATGGTGAAGGCCAAGGTGGACGCCACATTCGAAGGATCGACCCTCAAAGCGGCCGAAGACGCCAAACTCTCCGCCGGTGCCTTCAAGGCCACCGTCGGCGATCTCTCCGCCACCACCCGCGGACGCGTCGTCGCCGGCTACGGCTACGAGGCCGACTTCGAGGACGTCGAGCTGACGATGAAGAGCGAGACCGACCCGGACGAGGCCGTGAACTTTCCGCCGCTTCCGTGGCTCGGGGCCCGCATCAAGTGGCACGTGCTCGAACGCGACGGCTCCAAGGTCCTCGCCAACCGCCTCGACAATGTCCTCTTCCAGCGGACGATGAACTTCTTCGGCGCGGTCGACATGAACGACTACGTCCTCGAAGGCGACGTCATGACCGACGGCAACCGCCGCATCATGTCGACGGTCGGCTTCGTCAATCAGCGCTACCTCGTCAATCTCGTCGGCAACTCGCAGGTGCTCGAGGTTTCCTCGAACTACGACCGTGTCCGCGCCTCCACCAAGTTCCGCATCAAGCCCAACACCTGGTATCGCCTGAAGAGCTGGGTCGAGCGCAACGACGACGGCACCGGCACGGTCCATGCCAAGGCGTGGCCCCGCGACGAGGACGAACCGGCCGATTGGACCCTTTCGGTCCCGGTCAAGCACTGCCACCCGCACGGTGCCCCGGCCGTCTTCGCCTTCTCACCACAGTCCCAGAAGCGCGTTTACATCGACAACATCAAGATCACGAAGAAGTAATTGGAAGTCATGAAAACCACCCTCATTCTCCTCTCCCTCGCCACCCCGCTGCTCGCCCAGGACTGGCCGATGTGGGGCGGCCAACCGTCCCGCAACATGGTCGGCGACGCGAAGAACCTCCCGACGGAAATTGAGATCGGCAACATCGATCCCGATACCGAGAAGGTCGACCTTTCGTCGGCCAAGAACGTCCTGTGGGCGGCGAAACTCGGCTCCCAGACCTACGGCAATCCGGTCGTCGGGAGCGGCAAGATCCTCGTCGGCACCAACAACGAATCGCCACGCGATCCCGACCAGACCGGCGACCGTGGCGTCCTGATGTGCTTCGACGAGAAGACCGGCGAGTTCCTCTGGCAGCTCATCATTCCCAAGCTCGGCGCGGGCAAGGTCAGCGACTGGGAATACGTCGGGCTTTGCTCCTCGCCCGTGATCGAAGGCGACCGCGCGTGGGTCATCAGCAACCGCGGCGAGGTCGTCTGCCTCGACCTGAACGGCATGACCAACGGCAACGACGGCCCGTTCAAGGACGAGGTGAAGTACATGACCGCCGACCCCGCGAAGCCGGTCGATCCCGACAAGGGGCACGCCGACATCCTCTGGATCTACGACATGCGCGAGGAACTCGGCACTTTCCCGCACAACGTCTCCTCCTGCTCGCCGCTCATCGTCGGCGACAAGCTCTACACGGCGACGTCCAATGGCGTCGACTGGTCCCACACCAACATCCCCGCTCCCCTCGCCCCCTCGCTCTGCGTCCTCGACAAGAACACCGGCAAGCTCCTCGGCGAGGAGATCTCCGGTGTTTCCGAGCGCGTCCTGCACGCCAGCTGGAGTTCGCCCGCCTACGGCAAGGCCGGCGACAAGGACATCATCGTCTGGGGCGGTGGAGACGGCTGGGCCTACGCCTACGACCCCGAGCCGGTCTTCGATGAGGAGGAGGATCTCGACATCCTCAAGGAACTCTGGCGCTTCGACTGCAATCCGCCCAACTACCGGATGAAGGATGGCGAGCCGATCAAGTATGCCACCTTCCGCGGGCCCAGTGAGGTGATCGCCACCACCGTGATCCACGACGGAAGGGTCTACGCCGTGATCGGTCAGGACCCCGAGCACGGCGACGGGCTCGGCATGCTGACCTGCATCGACCCGACCAAGTCGGGCGACATCACCAAGGATGGCGAGATCTGGCGCTTCGGCGACGTCGGCCGCTCGATTTCCACCCCGAGCATTGCCGGTGGACTCATCTTCCAGGCGGAATACGACGGCGACCTCCACTGCCTCGACGCCGCAACCGGCGAACACCACTGGAAGTATGAAACCCTGAGCCGCATCTGGGGTTCCACCCTGGTTGCCGACGGCAAGGTGTACCTCCCGACCGAAGACGGCGAACTGCACATCTTCGCCGCCGACAAGGAACTGAAGAAGCTCGGCACCGGTTCCTTCGAGGCATCCATCTACAGTTCGCCGGTCGTCGCCAATGATGTTCTCTACATCGCCACCATGACCCACCTCTTCGCGATCGGAAGTTCCAAGGAATAAGGTCCAAGTTCCCAACAAAAGCCCGCCACCATTGTTGGTAGTTCCCCCTTCAGGGGGTCGCGGAACCCGAGCCACAAAACCCGGGCCACATCAATCGCGCATCAATCCCGCAAGCATGAAACCCGCCGTCCTCGTCGCCACGATCGTCTTCATCGTCCTTGCCATCCTGCATCAGGACGTGTGGAACTGGGACAACGCGGATCTTGTCTTCGGCTTCCTCCCGGTCGGCCTCGCCTACCACGCCGGCTACTCGCTGACCGCCGCCGTTTTCTGGGCGCTGGTCACCCGCTTCGCCTGGCCCTCGAACCTGGAGAAGTGGGCGGAAGGCTCGGATGAGTCCACTGATCACTGATCACCGCTCACTCGGCACTTCATGACTCCCATCTACATCATCCTCGCCTACCTCGGGCTGCTGCTGATCTTCGCGCTCGGGTCGAAGAAATTCTTCCGGGGAACCAGTGCCGACTACTTCGTGGCCAGCCGTTCGATCGGGCCGTTCATGCTGCTGATGTCGGTCTTCGGCACGACCATGACCGCCTTCGCGCTGGTCGGCTCCACCGGCAAGGCCTTCGAGCTCGGCGTCGGGACCTACGGGCTGATGGCCTCGTCTTCCGGCCTCATCCACGCCGCGTGCTTCTTCGTCATCGGCATCCGCCTCTGGGCCATCGGCAAGCGCCACGGCTTCGTCACCCAGATCCAGTTCTTCCGCGGGCGCTTCGAGTCGAACGGCTTCGGCTACCTGCTTTTCCCCATCCTCGTCCTGCTGGTCATCCCCTACCTGCTGATCGGGGTGATCGGCGCGGGCAAGACCATGATGGGCCTCACCGGCCCCAAGGGTCCCAAGCCCGGTCTCTTTCCCGAACTCTTCGAAGCGACCAACGGTGCCATTCCGCCGTGGATCACCGGTGCGGTGATCTGCCTGGTGGTCCTCGGCTACGTTTTTGCCGGCGGATCCCGTGCGGCGGCATGGGCCAACACCTTCCAGACCCTCGTCTTCATGGCGATGGGCATCCTCGCCTTCACCATGATCTCCAACAAGCTCGGCGGCCTCGGCCCGGCCATCGAGCAGGCCAAGGCGAGCCACCTCGTCCGCACGGAAAGCGGCCACGCCGGCGTCTCGCCCGTCACCTTCCTGACCTACATGTTCATCCCACTGAGCGTCGGGATGTTTCCCCACCTGTTCCAGCACTGGCTGACCGCGCGCAGCGCGAAGTCCTTCAAGCTCACGGTCGTCGCCCACCCGATCTGCATCGCCATCGTCTGGGTGCCCTGCGTGCTCATCGGCATCTGGGCCACCGGGGTCCTTCCGCCCGACGCCACCCCCGGCGCGGTGCTGGCAAAAATGATCGGCATCCTCGTCAAGGACCCGGTCATCGTCGGGCTCGTCACCGCCGGCATCCTCGCGGCGATCATGTCTTCGCTGGACTCCCAGTTCCTCTGTCTCGGCACGATGTTCACCAACGACATCGTTCTCCACGGTTCGAAGCGCCAGTTCAGCGACAAGCAGATCATGTTCATCGCGCGGGGCTTCATCGTCGGCATCGTCGCCCTGACCTACCTGCTCTCCCTGCTCCTCTTCGACAAGAACGTCTTCGACCTCGCGGTCTGGTGTTTCTCCGGTTTTGCCGCGCTCACCCCGCTGGTGCTCGCCGCCCTTTACTGGCGGCGCGCCACCAAGGCCGGCGCCTACGCCAGCGTCATCGCCACCGCCGGCAGCTGGTTCATCTTCTTCGCCATGTCCGGATTTGGCGGCGAGTTCACCGTCTTCGGCGGCATCATGCCCGTCGCCATCTGCTGGCTGGCGGGGGCCGTCGCCATGATCGGCGTCTCCCTCGCCACCAAACCCCCGTCCGCCGAGAGCGTCGCGAGATTTTTCCCCTGAAGGAGGTCGGTCCCTCCCGGCTGACACCACTTGCGGGATACCCCATCCGTCTTACCTGTCCGACCATTGCCATGCCCGACCGCCCCGCCACCCCCGAAGCCGCCGCCGATGCCCTCGACGCCCACGTCCGGGAAATCGTCCGCTGGCATTTCTCGCCCGACACCGGCTGCCCGTACTGGCTCGAGCAGGCCCGGACGCTTGATTTCGACCCGCTCGCCATCGAGAGCTTCGACCAGCTCCTCCAGTTTCCCCACTTCGACGACGAGATCCTGCGCAAGGAGGATCCGGCCCGTTTCATCCCGAAAGCCTTCGAGGGCCGGCCCTACAACGTCTTCGAAACCGGCGGCACCACCGGCATGCCCAAGCAGCGGATCGGCTGGGACGACTACAAGACCGACTACACCGAATTCTCCGAGCACTACGGGCCCGACTTCTTCCCGCAGGGTGCCAACTGGCTGATGGTCGGCCCGACCGGACCGCGGCGCCTGCGCCTCGCCATCGAGCACCTCGCCAACCTCCGCGGCGGCGCCTGCTACTTCATCGATCTCGACCCGCGCTGGGTGAAGCGCCTCATCGGCATGGGCGAGATGCGCATGGCCAAGGCCTACCAGGAACACGTCATCGACCAGGCCGCCACCATCATTCGCCACCGCGACATCGGCTGCCTCTTCACCACGCCCAAGCTGCTCGAGAGCCTCGCCGAGCGCATGTCGCTGGTCGACGCCGGCATCCGCGGGGTCTTCGCCGGCGGTACCACCATGACTCCCCAGTATGTCCGCTTCATCGAGGAGGAGGTGCTCGAGGGCAGGATCAACTTCGCCCCGACCTACGGCAACACCCTCATGGGCCTGGCCATCTCGAAGAAGCGCGCCCCCGGCGAATACAGCCTGACCTATCACGCCCCGCAGCCGCGAGCCGTCCTGCGCATCGTCGATCCGGAAAACACCGACCGCCTCATGGACTACGGCGATTACGGCCGCGTCGAGCTCACCACCCTGACCAAGGAGTTCTTCATGCCCCGCTTCCTCGAACGCGACGAAGCCATCCGCCGCCAACCCTGCGACGAATTCCCCTGGGACGGCGTCGGCGACGTCCGCCCCTTCCAGTCCGGCACCAAGACCGTCATCGAGGGGGTCTATTGAATCTAACACTGATCACCGCTCACTGATCAATTCCCATGCACCTTCCCATCCTCCGCCTCGGCCGGACCTACGAGTCCTGCGACCGCGTCGACCTCGACCTCGGCGGCGGGCAAGTGGCCGTCACCCACACCGCCAACCCGGGACTGATCCGTCGCGACCTGCTGCGCATCGGTGAAGCCAAGGCCACCCTCGACGCCATCCCCGCCGACACGCTCGCGGGTTTCTGCGAGGAGGCCGCGGAATTGTTCCTGCATGCCGAGCTCCCCTGCGGCGACACGACCCAGTCGCCCGATGGCTACGTCGAAGCCCTTTCCGCGCTCACCCGCCTGCCCCACAGCCTGGTGCGGATGAACATGACCAAGGTTCACGCCGCCATGTCGCAGGTGCGCACCGTCATCGGTGGTCTCACCCGCGGCATGCCGCTCGAGATCTTCGACGCCGGCCTGACGCGGCTCGATGACCTTTCGGTCAACTACTACCCGACCACCAACTCCCTCGGCGTCTCGCTGCCGAGCAACGCCCCGGCGGTCAACTCGCTCTGGATCCCGGCTCCGGTGATGAAGATCCCGGTGATGCTCAAGCCCGGCCGCGAAGATCCCTTCACCCCTCTGCGCATCGTCCAGGCGATGATCGCCGCCGGCTTCCCGAAGGAGGCCTTCGGCTACTATCCGACCACCCACGAAGGGGGCGACACCATCGTCACCTGCTGCGGCCGCGGGATCTCCTTTGGCTCCGATGCCACGGTGCAGAAATACGCCGCCTACCCGAGCGTCTCGGTCCACGGTACCGGCCGCTCGAAAATTCTCATCGGCGAGGACATGATCGATCGCTGGGAGGAATTTCTCCCGGTGCTCGTCGAGTCGATTTCCGCCAACGGCGGCCGCTCGTGCATCAACACCTCCGCGATCCTCGTGCCGCGCCATCGCGATGCGATCGCCGACGCCCTCGCCGCCGAGCTGGCGAAGATCACGCCGCTGCCCCGCGACCACGAATGCGCGCTGCTCTGCGGCTTTGCCAACTCCGCCCTGGCCGACGGCATCGACGACCTCATCACCGCCCACCTCAAGGAGCCCGGTGCCGAGGACTTCACCGCCCGCCACCGCGAGGGACCACGCAAGATCGAGGCCTTCGATCAGGTCTACCTCCAGCCCACCCTCGTCGCCTGCAGCGACCCCGACCATCCTCTGGCCAACACCGAGTTCATGTTCCCCTACGCCAGCATCGTCGAGATGCCGCAGGCGGCAATGCTCGGAAACATCGGTCAAACCCTCGTCGTCAGCGCCTTCACCGAGGACCAGGATTTCATCCACCAGCTCCTGCTCAGCCCCGACATCGAGCGCCTCAACCTCGGTCCCTTCCCGACCAACCGCGTCCAGTGGGAGCAACCCCACGAAGGCAACCTCTTCGAGTTCCTCTACCACCGCCGCGCCATCCAGGGGAACGTGGCCACCGTCTAGACTCCAGGCACTTTCCACTTCTCACTTGGCACTCGTCACTGCCGCTCAGCGGCCATTCGCATGAACTTCGACACCCGACCCTGCCCCCGCCTGCTCTTCGGGCCCGGCCGCCTCGCCGAGCTGCCCGAGTGCGTGCGTGCGCTGGGCGCGTCGAAACCCCTGATCATCACCGATCCCGGCATCGTCGCCGCCGGCCATGTCGAGCGTGCCGCGACCCTGCTGGGAAACGCGGGGCTCCGCCCGGATGTCTTCGAGGAAAGCCAGGTCAATCCCACCGAAAGCGACGTCGCCGAATGCCGCGACTTCGCCGCGAGGGTCCGGCCCGACCTCATCATCGGTCTCGGCGGCGGCAGCAGCCTCGACACCGCCAAGGGCTGCAACTTCCTGCTGAGCCATCCGGACAAGCGGATGAGCGACTTCCATGGCTACGGTCACGCCACCGCGCCGATGCTGCCCTTCATCGCCGTGCCGACCACCGCCGGAACCGGCAGCGAATGCCAGTCCTACACCGTCCTCGCCCGCGACGGGACCCATGAAAAAATGGCCTGCGGCGACCCCAAGGCACTCGCCCGCATCGCCCTGCTCGATCCCGAACTGACCGCGTCGCAGCCTGAATTCGTCGCCACGCTCGCAGCGCTCGACGCGCTGTCCCACGCGATCGAGTCGGCGGTCAGCACCAAGCACAACCCGGTTTCCTCCGCCTATTCCCGCCAGGCATTCAAGTTGCTGTCCGACTCGATCGAGAGCCTGCTGACCGGCACTCCCTCCGACTGCGACCGCGCCCAGCTCCTGCTTGGCGCGGCAATGGCCGGATCCGCGATTGAGAACAGCATGCTGGGCGCGGCCCACGCCACCGCCAACCCGCTCACCGCCCGCTACAATCTGCCCCACGGCCTCGCCGTATGGACGATGCTGCCCCACGTCGTCCGCTTCAACATGGGCTGTCGCGACGCCGCGGCCAAGTACGGGGACCTCAGCCATCACCTCGGGCAGTCCCTTCCCGACTGGATCGACCATGTCCTCGCGCTCGCGAATCTCCCCCCCGCGGAAGTCCCCCCGGATGTGATCCCCCAACTCGTGGCCGATGCCTTCGGGCAATGGACCGGCCGTTTCAACCCGCGGCCACTCACCCCGGAGGTCCTCACCTCCCTCTACGAGTCCGCCCTTACCGCCCCCGTGTCATGAAGCGCCAGCGTCGCGAAGGTCGCTGCGGCATCCTGCCGCAGGCCGTCTCCGGAGCATCCTGCTCCGGTCTCTTTCTACTGCTCCTCGCTTGCGACTCCAACCACGAGCTTCCCACTCAGGAAGCTGTTGCCACCGAAACCACCCTGTCTTCCACCCCCTGGCCCATCACCCGGGGTGGCCCGTCCCTCTCCGGCAGGGTTTCCGGTCCCGCCCCGCACTCGCCCGAAGTCGCCTGGACCTTCACCCTCGATTCCCCCGGCACCGCCGAAGCCGCGGCCACCACGGACGTCATCGTCGTCGGCGACGTCATGGGCTTCCTCTACGCCATCGATTTCGAGACCCACGAACTGCTCTGGAAATTCGAGACCGAGGACACCATCGAAGCGGCTCCGGCCATTCATGAGGACCGCGTCTTCGTCGGCTCCGGCGATGGATCCTTCCATGCCCTCGACTTGAAGACCGGAGACAAGATCTGGAGCATCGGCGGCAATGAGAAATTCTCCTCCGCGCCCAACCTGATCCCGGGCCCCGACGGCTCGCTGCGGCTCGTCGTCAACGGCTACGACGGCACCACCCGCTGCCTCGATCCCGCCGACGGCACTGTCCTCTGGACCTACGAAACGCAGGACTACATCAACGGCACCCCGGCACTCGTCGATGGCAAGCTCGCCTTCGGAGGATGTGACACGGTGCTGCACGTGCTCGACGCCGGGACCGGCGAAAAGCTGAATGCCATCCCCACCGAGTCGCAGATCACCGACTCCATCGCTACCGCCGGCAACACGCTCTACGCCGCCAACTACGCCAATCAGGTCGTCGCCGCCGAGTCCGACGCCACCGAGCCGACCTGGATCTATCAAAGCGACGACTTCCCGTTCTTCTCCGCCCCGGCGGTGGATGACGATCACGTCTACATCGGCTGTCGCGACAAGGCGCTGCACGCGATCAAGCGCGCCGATGGCACCGGCGCGTGGACCTTTCCCACCGGCGGCCGCATCGAGTCCTCGCCCATTGTCTTCGACGATGCGGTCGTCTTCGGCTCCAGCGACGGGCGCCTCTATGCCCTTGATCCGACATCCGGTAAGGAGCTCTGGCGCCTCGATCTCGGCGAAAAACTCACCGCCGCCCCGATCTTCGCGGGCGGACACCTCATCATTGCCGGTGGCGAGGGCACCGTTTTCGTGGTTCGTTGAGCGGGCGGACATTCCAGTCCGCCTCAGCGAAAGCCAGACACCCCATCACCCGTAGCCTCAAGCTCATGCCCGACACCGCCACCAAGAAAGCGACCCGCGCCGGGAACTACTTCATCTCGAACTACCCGCCCTTCTCCTTCTGGAAGAAAGACCAGGAGGCCCTGGTGGAGCAAGCGTACTCGGCACCCCACGACGGGGACCCGCCGCCGCTCGGGCTCTACCACCACATCCCCTTCTGCCGGAAGCGCTGCCACTTCTGCTACTTCCGGGTCTACACCGACAAGAACGCGGACGACATCAAGCACTACCTCGACTGCACCGTGCGCGAGCTGGAGATGATGGCGAAGAAACCGCTCATCGAGGGCCGCAAGCCGCACTTCGTTTACTTCGGCGGGGGCACTCCCTCCTACCTCTCCGCGAAACAGCTCAAGGAACTCACCGACCGGATGAAGGCCCTGCTGCCGTGGGACGAGGCCGAGGAGGTCGCCTTCGAATGCGAGCCCGGCACCCTGAATCCCGGCAAGCTCAGCGCGATCAAGGACCTCGGGGTCACCCGCCTGTCGCTCGGCATCGAGAACTTCGACGACCGCATCCTCGAGATCAACGGCCGCGCCCACCGGACCAAGGAAGTCTGGCGCGCCTATGAGCGTGCCCAGGCCGAGAACTTCGACCAGATCAACATCGATCTCATCGCCGGCATGGTTGAGGAAACCGAGGAAAACTGGCAACGCAACATCGAGAAGACCCTCGAGCTGCGCCCCGACTCGGTCACAATCTATCAGATGGAGGTGCCCTACAACACCGGCATCTACAAGGACATGAAGGCCAGCGGCAGCCTGATCGCCCCGATCGCCGATTGGGAAACCAAGCGCCGCTGGGTCAAGGATGCCTTCGCCGCACTCGAGTCCGCCGGCTACACGATCGGCTCCGGCTACACCGCCGTGCTCGATCCGGAACGCACCAAGTTCATCTACCGCGACGCGCTCTGGGGCGGAGCCGACCTGCTCGGCCTCGGGGTCGCCTCGATCTCGCACGCCAAGGGCGTCCACTACCAGAACCTCACCGAGATCGACGACTACGACGCGGCCCTCGATGCCGGTCGCCTGCCGGTGCAGCGCGCCCTGCAGACGACGCCCGAAGAGATGCTGATCCGGCAGTTCATCCTGCAGATGAAGCTCGGCCGCGTCGCCGCCGCACCGTTCCAGGAAAAGTTCGGCGTCGACATCCTCGAAAAGTTCGCCCCGCAGCTCGCCAATCTCCGCCAGGAAGGATGGCTCACCATCGAGGACGGCGAGATCATCCTCAACCGCGACGGCCTGCTCTGCGTCGACAACCTGCTCCACGACTTCTTCCTGCCGCAGCACGTCACCGACAAGCTCGTCTGACGGTGGCTGCGGCTTCCAGCCGCAGGCTGTTTCTGCGGCTTCCAGCCGCAGCCACAAACCATGACCCACCCCACCCTCGCCGCCGAACTCACCCCCTTCCTCAAGGGCTCGCTCCTCGATGGAGTCGACCTCGGCTGGGTGCGTGGCGATGAAGTGCCGTCACCCCAGCGCGACCTGCTCGTCCACGACCGCGACATGACCACCTCGCTGGGCGACTTCCACGGCGACGTGATCGCGCTCACGGTCCTGCGCTCCGCCCTGGACGGCGACCTCTACCGCCGCGAAGTCACCCTCGACACCGCCGCCGACGGCAGGCCGGTCGAATACGGACTCATCGTGATGCACCTCGACACCTTTCCCACCGAGCAGCGGCAACGGGTGGTCGATGAACAAACCCCGCTCGGCACCATCCTCAACGAGTCCGGGATTCCCTACCTCAGCGCCCCTCAGGGCTTTTACACCGTGCCCCGCGCGCCGCTGGCCCGGCTTTTTCCGGCATCCTCCGGTGGCGCGGATCTCTACGGGCGCTATAATACCCTGTCCTGGGGCGATGGACGCGTCCTCGCCCGTATCCTCGAAATCCTGCCGAACCCATGAAGCCCGCCAGTGATGTACGTCGTTCCGCCTTCAGGCGGTCCAAACACCGCAACCGCCTGAAGGCGGAACTACGAACGGAACTCACCAATCCTCCCCTCACCTCAACCCATTCCAGAATTCGAGAGTCATGAATTACGACGCCCTCGTCCTCGGTGGTGGCCCTGCCGGCAGCACCTGCGCCGCGCTCCTCGCGGAGCAGGGCCACCGCGTGCTGCTTCTCGAGAAAACCCAGTTCCCGCGCTACCACGTCGGCGAGTCGCTCATGCCATTCTGCTGGTTCACGCTCGACCGCCTCGGCGTCGCCGACCGCATGGATGAAATCGGCTATCAGCAGAAGAAGTCGGTCCAGTTCGCCACCACCGACGGCCGCATCTCGGCACCCTTTTATTTCTTCCAACACTTCGACCACCCCGCCGCCACCACCTGGCAGGTCGAGCGCGAGCATTTCGACCTCATGCTCCTCGACAACGCCCGCGACAAGGGCGCCGAGGTCCGCGAGAACACCACGGCCCTGGATTTCCTCAAGGACGACAGCGGTCGCGTGCTTGGCGTAAAGGCCCGCACCGGCGACGAGGATGCCTTCGAGGTCACCGCCAAGGTCACCCTCGACTGCACGGGCCGCGACGCGCTCTTCCAGCGCAAGCACGGCTGGCGCAAGCGCGACCCCATGCTGAACAAGATCTCGATCTGGACCCTGTTCAAGGACGCCAAGCGCGACCCCGGTCTCGACGAAGGGGCCACCACCATCGCCTACCTTCCCGAAGGCGGATGGTTCTGGAACATCCCGCTGCGCAACGGGGTCGTCAGCTCGGGCATCGTCGCCGAGCGCGACTACCTCTACCGCCCCGGCGAAACCCGCGACCCCGCCGAGATCTACGCCCGGGAAATCGAGAACAACGCGTGGATCAAGGAGCACCTCTCCGAGGGCGAGCAGTTTGGTGAATACTGGATCGCCGGCGAGTATTCGTACCGCGCAGAGCATTGCGCCAGCGATGGGCTGGTGCTGGTCGGCGACGCCTTCGCCTTTCTGGATCCGGTCTTCTCCAGCGGCGTCTTCCTCGCCCTCAAGTCCGCCGAGATGGCTGCCGACGCCACCGCCGAGGCCCTGACAAACGGCGATACCCGCGCCACCGCCTTCGCCGACTACGGCGAGAACCTCTGCGGCCACATCGAGACGATGCGCAAGATCGTCTATGCCTTCTACGACCGGCAGTTCAGCTTCGCTAAACTGATCCGCAAGCATCCGGACCTCCGCCCGAAGCTCACCGACCTGCTCATCGGCAACGTCGACGGCCAGGACTACACCGACCTTTCCCAAGCCATCGCCGAACTCGCCGACCTCCCCGAGCCCTTGGACTATGGACGAGTTGCCGTACAAGCCTGAACCACCTACCTGTGGCATGACCGTCCCGGTCATGAAGTGCCTCGATAGCAACATCATCGAAGTGGGAGATCGCCTCCCGGTCGGCCTCGCGCTCCTATCATGACCGGGACGGTCATGCCACAGACAGCCGAATCCCACTCTCTCCTCCAGGAGCCATGATCCCCCACACTGTCGGCATCCTCTCAATTCTCGCCGCAGTGTCCCTTTGCTCCTGCGACAGGACAAAGCCAACCCCCGTTCCCGAGTCGGAACACGAAATTAGCGAAGGCCCGGCAAACCCCGGAGATGCCATCCTTGCCAAGCTCGACCGCATCATCATTCCCGTCATCGATTTCGAAGACACAACGCTCTGGGAAGCGATGGATTACCTGAGCATAAGGGCGATTGAATTGGATAGGGATACGGATCCGGAATACAGGGGAGTCTCGATTGTGACCAAGGTGCGCGAGAACGACCAACCCCACCCTGAGTTCGCGATGATCCGCCAACTTAAACGCACAGATATCCCTTGGACCGAGGCACTCATTGAGTCTTGTCAGCAAGCCAATGCCGAAGCCTATCTAACGTCTGTCGGATTCGTGATCTGCCGCAACGGCCAAGCACCCTTTCCCAACTTCAAGGCCGAAGAAGGCGAAATCTGGAAGAAGCTCACCTCTCCCTGATCCACCCCAGCCTTGGCGTCTTCGCGTCTTTGCGGTCCCATTCTCTCCAAAATGAACATCGCCTTCCTCACTCCCGGCACCGGCTCCTACTACTGTGGGGCCTGCATGCGCGACAACGCCCTCGCGAAGTCGCTGCTCGCCGCCGGGCACGAGGTCTCGTTGCTGCCGATGTATCTCCCGCTTGAGCTCGACGAAAGCCGTCTCGACCAGCCTGAGACCCCGATCTTCTTCGGCGGCATCAACGTCTTCCTCCAGCAGAAGATCAAGTGGTTCCGCCACTCGCCCGCGTGGCTGGACCGGCTGCTCAACGGCACCGGGCTTCTCCGCGCCGCCGCAAAGCGGAGCCACATGACCTCGCCCCGCGAACATGGAGAAATGACTCTCGCCATGCTCGACCTGGAGCACAGCGCCTTCGCCAAGGAAACCGCCAAGCTCCTCGATTGGCTCGAGCGCAACCCGCCCGACATCGTCGTTCTTTCCAATGCGCTGCTCGTCGGCTTCACCCGCACCCTCAAGGAACGGCTCCGCTGCAAGGTCATCACCACCTTCCAGGGCGAGGACAGCTTCCTCGACGGTCTGCCCGAGCCCTACCGGACCGATTGCTGGGCGGAAATGAAGGTGCGCCTCACCGACTCCGACCTGCTCGTTGCCCCCAGCCAATACTACGCCGGCTTCATCCGGGAACGCCTGGAAGCACCCGATCTCAACATCACCGTCATGCCCAATGGCGTGAAGCTTCCATCCACCATCCACCATCCACCATCTTCCATCTCCCCGCCCACCATCGGCTACCTCGCCCGCATAATCCGCTCGAAGGGCGTCGAGCTTCTGGTCGATGCCTTCATCCATCTCCACCTCGAACTCCGCCACCCCGACGCCCGCCTCCACATCGCCGGCTCGGAGACCGAGGGTGACAAGGCACTCGTCCGAGAACTCAAGCAGCGCCTCAAACAGGCCGGCCTTGCCGGACAGGTCACCTGGTCGCCCAACCTCGACCACGACCGCAAGGCCGACTTCCTCTCCCGCCTGACGCTATTCAGCGTGCCGGCCACCTACCACGAGGCCTTCGGCCTCTACGCCATCGAGGCACTCGCCGCCGGCCTGCCACTGGTGAAACCGCGTGCCTCGTCCTTTCCCGAAATCCTCGAGAGCAGCCAGGCCGGGGTCCTCTGCGAACCCAATGATCCAGTCGCCCTCGCCACCGCCTGGCACGAACTGCTCAACGACGAGCCCCGCCTCTCAACCTACCGCGAAAACGCCCTTCGCGCCGCCCGGGAAACCTATAGTGTCGAGGCGATGCGGGATCGCTTTCTGGCACTCGCCCAGCCACTCCTCTGACCTCACCAGCGGACCCGGCCTCATCCATCCTTTGCCTCGATCGCGTCTTTCCGGTTCAATCCATCCAGCCATGAAGCCCGTCTTCCAAATCCAGCGCCGCGTCGAGTTCTACGAAACCGACATGGCGGGCATCGTGCACTTCTCGAATTTCTTCCGCTTCATGGAAGCCTGCGAGCACGCCTTCCTGCGCAGCCTCGACCACGAACTTCACGGCATGCTCGACGGCCTTGAAACCGGCTGGCCGCGGGTCCATGCCACCTGCGACTACCGCGCTCCCGCCCGGTTCGGCGACCTGCTCGACGTCCGGCTCTTCATCGACGAAGTCCGCAAGCGCTCCGTCCGCTACCGCTTCGAGGTCGCAAAGGATGAGACCCTCGTCGCCGAAGGCTCCATCGCCGCCGCCCACGTCGCCATCACCGCCGACGGGATCAAGGCCGTCCCCCTCCCCGAAGTTCTCAAGCTCAAACTCGAATCCATGACTTGTCCGTCATAGCTCGTAGAGCGACGACGGATCACTTCCCACTCCATGAAAAACATGAACTGGCTCTACTTCGCACTCATCTCTGTCTCCTGCTGGGGGCTGTACGGCATTTTCCTCCACGCCGGCCAGGCCGGGATGGCCGACAAAGAACTCGGCCGCTACAAGGCCTTCCTCTTCGTCGGCATCGCCTACTTCCTGGTTGCCGTCCTCGCCCCGCTGGTGGTGCTGCTGCTCTCGAAGAACATGGACTGGAACATGCCCGCGAAGGGCATGTGGCTGTCGCTTCTGGCGGGCACCCTCGGAGCCTTCGGGGCCTTCGGCGTGCTGCTCGCCATGGGATCCGGCGCCAAGATCGGAATGCCGCCCGCGATCATCGCCGTGTCGGTGATGTCCATCATCTTCGCTGGTGCGCCCATCGTGAATGCCATCGTTTCCATCGCCATGCACCCGCCGAAAGGCGGCCTCGCCGCCATCCCCTGGCAGTTCGTCGCCGGCATCCTCATCGCCGCCACCGGCACCTACATGGTCACCAAGTTCAAGCCGATCCCCGGCGCCCCGCCCGCCAAACCGGTCGAGACGGCCGCCTCCGAGAAATAGTCCCGGTGTCCCCGCAGCTCCCAGCCATCAATGAGCTTCTCGCCGCGATTCTCCCGGCGAACCGATTCTATGACGCCAAACTCGGCGAACGCCGCGGTCCCTTCCACTCGCTCGACGACTTCACCGCCTCGGTCCCCTTCACCACCAAGGACGAGCTTGCCGCCGACCACGAAGCCCACCCGCCCTACGGCACCACCCACAGTTTCCCTCTGGAAAGCTACCCGCGCTTCCACCAGACCAGCGGCACCCGCGGCAAACCGCTGATCTGGCTCGACGATCCCGACGGCTGGTCGTGGGTGCTCGACAACTGGGAGTGGGTCTGGCGCGGGGCCGGGGTGGAACCGGGTCACGTCGCCTTCTTCCCCTTTTCCTTCGGTCCCTTTCTCGGCTTCTGGGCGGGCTTCGAGGCGGCCACCCGCATGGGCATCCGCGCGGTGCCGGGGGGCGGACTCTCCTCCGAAAACCGTCTCCATGTCCTGCAACGGTCGGAGTGCCGCGTTCTCTGCTGCACCCCCACCTACGCCCTGCACCTCGTCGGGGTCGGGGAACGCACCGGACTACCCGTCGGGTCGCTCGGCATCGAAACGATCGTCGTCTGCGGAGAACCCGGTGGCTCCATCCCCGAAGTGCGCGAACGGATCGAGTCCGCGTGGAAGGCCCGGGTCTTCGATCATCATGGCATGACCGAGATCGGCCCGGTCTCGGTCAGCGACAAGCGCGACCCCGAACTCCTCCTTTTACGGCACGAGGCGTACTTCTGCGAGGTCATCGATCCCGAAACCGCCCGCCCCACCGGGTCCGGCGACACCGGCGAACTCGTCCTGACGACCCTCGGCCGCCACGGATCCCCCCTGCTCCGCTACCGCACCGGCGACCTCGTCCGTCCGGTTCCCCACGGCGAGCACTTCGCCCTC
Organism: Verrucomicrobiaceae bacterium E54; assembly: GCA_022548915.1. Classification (GTDB taxonomy): domain Bacteria; phylum Verrucomicrobiota; class Verrucomicrobiia; order Verrucomicrobiales; family Akkermansiaceae; genus Haloferula. The sequence goes on along the minus strand of JAKZES010000037.1, from coordinate 6,285 downwards.
GAGGGCGGCATCCTCGGGCGTGCCGACGACATGGTCGTCATCCGCGGCATCAATATCCATCCGGGTGCGATCGATGCCATCGTCCGTTCGATCGACGGCATCGGCGAGTATCGGGTCGAAGTCGATCGACGGGCCGCCATGACCGAGCTGCGCCTTCAGGTCGAGGCCATCGCCGCAACGGCCGACCAACTCGCCCACGAACTCCGCACCACCCTGGGCCTGAGGATCCCGGTGGCGGCCGTTGAGCCCGGCACCCTTCCCACCTTCGAAGTCAAAGCCCGACGTTGGCAAATCCTCGACTGACATGATCACCGTTCGAAACCTCTCAAAGTCCTACGAGACCCCCGGCGAAACCGTCGAGGTCCTCAAGGACCTGGAACTTGACCTTGCCGACGGATCCACAGCTTCGATCGTCGGTCCGTCCGGCTGCGGCAAGACCACCCTGCTCAACCTCCTCGGCGCCCTCGACAAACCGACCTCCGGTGCGATCGAAATCGATGGTCTCGACATCGCCCGGCTCTCCGAGCCCGACGCGGCCGCCTTCCGCAACCACCGGCTCGGCTTCGTCTTCCAGCAGCACCACCTGCTGCCCCAGCTCAACGTGCTCGAGAACGTGCTCGTCCCCCGCCTGTCGGGCGACTGGGAGGAAACGGCCGCCACCACTCAGGAACGGGCCACCGAGTTGCTCATCAAGGTCGGTCTGCAGGAGCGCCTTCACCATCTCCCCTGGCAGCTCTCCGGCGGGGAAAAACTCCGCACCGCGGTCGCCCGTGCGCTGATCAACCAGCCCAAGTTGATTCTCGCCGACGAGCCCACCGGCTCCCTCGACCCGGCCTCCACCGACCAGGTCGCCGACCTTCTGCTCGAGGTCAACCGCGACCAGAACGTCACCCTGCTCGTTGTCACGCACAACCACGGGCTGGCCAAACGCATGGAGCAGACCTTCGAACTCAAGACCGGCCGACTCCACCCGCTGATCACCGATCACGGATCACCCGGCACTCCTTCATGACCGCCCTCGCCTTCATCCGCCGCGGTCTCGCCCACTACCGCGGATCCTACCTCGGCGTCCTCATCGGCGCCGCACTGGGAGCCATGGTGCTGCTCGGGGCCCTGTTCGCGGGCGACTCGGTCAAGAAAACCCTCCGGGTGATCGCCGACCAGCGGATCGGCAAGGTCGGATCGGTGCTGGTGGGAGGCGAGAGCTTCGTCACCCGGGAACTGGCGGACCGTCTCGAGGCGGCACCGGTCCTCCAACTCCAGGCCCAGGTCGATGCCGGTCAGGCCTCGGCGGGTCAGGTTGACCTGCTCGGCGTCGATGACCGTTTCTGGTCCCTTGCCCCGGTCGAAATGGACCCCCTCCGCCTGGCGGAGCGCGACTTCGCCATCAATGCCGCCCTTGCCCGGCAGTTGAATGTCGATGCCGGAGATTCCCTCGTGCTCCGCTTCCGCGAGCCCGGCCTGCTTTCCCACGACGCCCCCCTCTCGGGGACCTCCGATGAACTCGTGAGCCTGCGCGGAACGATCTCACGCATCGTCAGCGACGATGAAATGGGGCGCTTCAGCATGAAGGCCTCGCAGATACCCAGTCCCACCCTCTTCCTCCCCATCGGTCGTCTGGCCGATGCGATCGGTCGACCCGGCAAGGCCAACCTCCTGCTCTCCCCCGTGCCGCTCGATCCGGCGAAGCTCAAGGCATCCATGTCGCTCGCCGACTACGGTTTGAAATGGGAGCCCATCCCACTGGCCGATGCGGTCGAACTCCGGAGTGAAGCGGTCTTTCTTCCTCCGGCGATCAACGACAAGGCTCGCAAGCTCCTCCCCGAGGCGCGGCCCGTCCTCACCTACCTGGCGAACACCATCGCCGCCAACGGGAAGGAAACCCCCTACTCGATGGTCGCCGGCATCGACACCAGCCCGGTCCTGCCGGCCGACCTCAAGGACAACGAGGTCGTCCTGAACTCGTGGATCGCCGATGATCTGACCGCCCGGCCCGGCGATGAGGTGACGCTGAGCTACTACGTGCTTGGTAGCAACAACCGGCTCGACGAGGAATCCGCCACCTTCACCGTCCGCTCCATCGTCCCGCTGGAGGGCCTGGCGGCGGACCGGAAATGGATGCCCGACTTCCCCGGCATCGCCGAGGCCGAGGACAACGCCGACTGGACGCCGGGCATGCCCCTCGACCTCACCCGCATCCGCGAGGAGGACGAAACCTACTGGGACGACCACAAGGGCACGCCGAAGGCATTCATCACCCATCGGGCCGCGGCCCGCCTCTGGCAGAACCGCTGGGGCAGCTCGACCGGATTGAGAATCGGCACGGCGGACGCCCCCGCCGGCAAACGGAAGGATGAGCTGCTCGCCGCCCTCGCCCCCTCCGACGCCGGACTCACCATCCGCGACGTCCGCGCCGAGGCGACCGCCTCGGCCAACTCGCCGGTCGACATCGCCGGTCTGTTCCTGAGCATGTCGTTCTTCCTGATCATCGCGGCCGTCGGTCTCACCGCGATGCTCTTCCGCTTCAACGTCGAGCAGCGTAACCACGAGTCCGGCCTGCTCGCCGCCCTCGGTATCCCGGCGAGACTCATTCTTCGCTGGCGGCTCGCCGAAGGCCTCTTCGTGGTCGCCCTCGGCAGCGGGCTCGGACTGCTGCTCGCGATCGCCTACACCCGCGGGCTGCTGCTGTTTCTGGAGACCATCTGGAGCACGGGCGGCGGCAGTCTGTTCCGCTTCCACATGGACCCGCTTTCGGTGGTCGGGGGCCTCGCCGGATTCGTCGTGCTCGTGATGTTGACGATCTGGCTGGTCACACGCCGCCAGGCCCGTCGCGGGGCCGGCATCCGCCTCGAATCCGGCACGGAAGAAGTCATCCGGAATCACAAAACCAAGGCGCCCTGGGTCGCCCTGGCTTCGGCAATGGTCGGCGGCGGGGCACTGGCCGCATCCGGAACCATGGGGCCGCAGGGCGCCTTCTTTCTCGCGGGCTTCGCTTTCCTGATCGCCGGGCTGGCCGTCTTCCTGTGGAGGCTCCGCTCCCGGCAACTCCTTCCCGAAGAAGCCGTCAATCCGGCCGGCCTCGCCACCCTCAACACCGCCCGCCGACCCACCCGCAGCCTGGTCGTCACCGCCGCTCTGGCCACCGGCATTTTCCTCGTGGTTTCGGTGGCGGCATTCCAGAAGCACGGGGGCGACGAATGGAAGGACAAGTCCAGCGGTGCCGGAGGATTCGCCTTCTGGATCGAAACCACCTCACCCGTCCACCGCGGCTCCGACACCGAGGGGCTCGAGTTGCAGGCCGACGCGCCGGCCGGGCTGCTTCCCTTCCGCATCGGCATGGGTGACGACGCCTCCTGCTTCAACCTCAATGCCGTCGCCCGGCCCCGCCTGTTGGCCACCGATGTCTCGAAGCTCACGGGCCGGTTCCCGATCAAGAACACCCTCGACGACCTGCCGGCCGAATGGACCGCACTCAAGGGAGGCGAGACCCTACGGGCATTCGTCGACGAAACGACGCTGCTGTGGGTCCTCAAGATGAAACTCGGCGACGAGATCATCTACACCGACGACACCGGTGCCGGGTTTCCCGTCGAGATCGTCGGCACGCTCGCCGGATCCGTGTTCCAGGGAAGCCTGATTGTCGACGAGGAGAGCTACCTCAAACGCTTCCCCGGCTCGGGTGGCTATCGGCTGTTTCTCGGCCAGACGCGGGGGGATCTCGAAATCGACCGTCGCGCCTACCAGCAGGCCTTCACCGACCTCGGCGCGAACATCACCACCACCTCCGAGCGCCTCGCCGCCTTCCACTCGGTCGAGAACACCTACATCGCCATCTTCCACGTGCTCGGCGGGCTCGGGGTGGTCCTCGGAGCGGCAGGACTCGGACTGCTCACCGCCCGCAATCTGGCCGAGCGGCGCGACGAGTTCGCCACACTCCGCACGCTCGGCATTCCGCCCGGGATCCTGCGCTCGGTGATCCTCCGCGAATCGGTGCGCCACATCATCTGGGGACTCGGTGTCGGCCTCGTCGCGGCGATCATCTCGATCCTGCCGAAGCTCCCGGACTCCGGCCGGGTCCTGACCTTCACCTGGATCGCCGGCCTGGTGATCCTCATCGCCGGCAACGCCCTCTTCTGGGCATGGCTCGGTTTCCAGCGCAGCGCCCGCTCCCTCAGCGGGACTTCCGTTTCCGCTTCGGCTTGAGGCTCACCTTGCCGGCATCAAAGGCTTCCGGATCGTAGCCGGGATAATCCCACGCGATCTCACCGCTCAAGGCCTGCATGTACTGAAACGCGCCGCCGAAGTCCTCCGGCGGGCAAGCCCTCTCGCCACCCAGCATCCGGGGTTCATCGACCCCTTCCCCCTTCTTCTCGAAGACGATCTCGTGGATCCAGTCCTCGGCGAAGTCGTAGCGGTAAAGCAGACGGATCGGCAACCGGCGACGCCCGATGAAATCCTGCACGGCAACCTTCTTTTCGTCCTGAAACTCGCCGGGAGTCTGGTCCTCGAGACCCACCGGGCCGATCACGTCAACCAGCCGCTTGCCCTTGCCATGCCGGAACTCGTGAGGGTGCTTGTCCTCCCAGCCCATGGCCATCTGGATCGTCTGGCTCAACTTCTCAAACGTAAAGCCGGAGGGGATCTCAAAACGGCGCCAGATCTGGGGCGTGATCTGGTAGAGAAACACTTTAACCACCACGGATTGCTGCTCGCTCATGACCTCAGTCTAATCCTCCGGCGGCCCGGGGGGCAACCGCTTCCGAACCGTCTCACGGATCACGGTGACCTTGAGGGGGGTCCGGGCATCGGGCCGGTCCGCCTCGCTCAGGACCACCACGGTCTTCTCGTTCGGTCCCTGCTCGAGGCTCCGGCTCAGAATCCGCTTCAGCCCCCCGCCCTCGGCAGGAAGCCCCAGCTGGAACCCGGCCGGCTTCCCGGGAGCCAGACGCGTCGTCCAGGTCTTTCCGGAGGTCAGTCCGACCTTCTTTTCACCCAACACCAGCGCCAGGGTCTGCGACGACGCGTTGATGAACCGAAGCGTGCCGGCCGGCAGGTCGTCACCAACCGTCTGCGTCTGCACCCGATCCCAGGTCCTGCTTTGCGGATCCCGGCGAATCACCACCAGATAACTTCCGGCGCCGGGCTTCGGAAGTTCGATCCATGGTTCCATCTCGCCCTCCTCCCGGAGACGGACGGGCTTGCCGCCCGCCGCCGGAAACTCGATCTCCCCCGAAAGCCTGCCGAGTTTCAGCCCGACCTTGCCCAACTCCTCCAATTCATCGTCTCCGGCACCGCGCTCGAGAAGCAGAACCCTCGGCGGAATGCTGCCGGGAGGTGGTGGAAGCTCGTAACGAATCCCGTCGCGAACCTCCTGCCGGAACGGGGGTGCATTGCCAACCGCAAGGAAGCGAAGTCGGCACTTGGACTTCTCTTCCTCCGCCGTGACAACGCCGACGACCAACAATGCCAGGAAGCACGTCCATCGCCTGATGACTGGGAGGCCCCTACTCATGAGACTGTTCCACCCTCATCTCCAAACGGCGGCTGAGCAATCGCGAAAGCGCCCACAGGACCACCGGCAAAGCAAGGCTGAGCACGATCGCGAGCAGGGGTGCGTCCTTCCCGGTCGCCCCGATCCAGGCAAACACGAAACCCATCGGCAGGCTGCCGCAGGCAAGAGCCAGCATGAAGCGCTTCAACGGCATGCGGACGAGCCCGGCGGTGCAGGCAACGGCCTCCGGCAAAAGCGGTAGGGCACGCGAAAGACAGACCAGCCATCCACCCCCGTGCTCGAAAAGTTTCCGTCCCCGCTCGAAATCCCGCTCACCCAGCAGAAACACCGCGCCCCGGTGTCCGAGCGTGCGCCCCAGACCATAGGCGGTCATCCCCGCGATGAATGATCCAATGGCGGCGAACAGGCCGCCCAGCAAAATGCCATACACCCACCCGAGCGCCGACATGACCACGGTTCCAGGAATCGGCAGCAAGACATCAGAGACCAGGAGCCCCCACCCGAACAACCAAGCCAAGTCGCCGGAACCCTCCAGCACTTCAACCGCACCGGCCAGCGTGAAGCGCTCTTCATACGACCCGCCCCAGACCATCCAGATCCCGAGGATCAGGGCCATCAGCAGCAGGAACCAGCCGAGCAGACGCATTGCGGCAAGAGCTTCGACCGGTCACCACAGGGTTCCAGTCCTGAATTTCCGAAAAGGGTGTGATGAGGGCACAAAAGAGCCCGGCACCCTCGTTGCGGAGGATGCCGGGCTAAGACCTGGCGACGAC